>SHZR01000028.1 GCA_009692205.1 Gemmatimonadota bacterium
ACCCATACCCGAATCGTGCGGACTGCGACCGACGAGACGAGTCCCTTACGTTTAGAGCGACATGGGAGGGGTGGCAGAGCGGTTCAATGCACCGGTCTTGAAAACCGGCGGGCGCAAGCCCTCGTGGGTTCGAATCCCACCCCCTCCGTACTTCATATCACTCCGCAATCAGGCCCTACGCGGTCCTCGAAATCTACGCGTTCGAACCCACGCGATCTTCGCAGAAGATCGCAGAGTGGGTTCGAGCCGAGCGAAGCGAGGCCACGGCGCGAAGCGCCGTGAATCCCACCCCCTCCGTTGTTGTGCCACAACGGATTGCGCGCCTAGCGCGTTCGGTAGCCCTCAGCGTCCCACCGCCTTTTGGGGCCGGTTTGGGGCCGGTAGCGAAAGCCGGATGGTCGTGCCGAACCGCGCCACACTCTCGGCGAGGGCGTCCTCGTCCACGATGCAGTACCTCTTGAACATCGCGCGCGTCTCCCAGCCACATAGTCCATGATGTCGGACTTCGACAGGCCGGAGCGGCGCATGTCCCGCGCGCACGTCCGCCGGAAGTCGTGGAGGATTCGGCCGACGAGGTTGGGACGCACCACAAAGGCGCACACCGTTTCGCTCCGTGCGCGGCACGGTCCACCGCCTGCCGCCACGTCTTGTTGAACTTCTTGACCGGGTGGCCCTCGCGGTGGAAAAACACGTGCGGAATGAACCGGCCCAGGCGCCGCTCGTAGGCCGACGTGTACTCACGCTGCTGCTCGAGCAGCGCTTTTAGGACGGGGAACTTGCCGATAGGGGAACACCCGGGGCTTCCCGGCCTTGGTCTTGCGCCCCTCCAGGCGGATGGTCCGGCCCACGAGGTCCACGCTGGCCCATGTAAGCGACGAGATCTCCCCGATGCCCCAGCCACTCATGTACGCTGACGCCACCACTGGCCGGCCGCCGATTGCGGAGCTCCGTCCGGCGCTCTGATGCCCGTGACCACGAGCCCCTAGGAACCCGCCGCCGTCCTGCCTGGCGGGCCTCCACGGCCGCGCCTACGTTGTTCCCCCCTCGAATTCGAGGTACGCCGAAGGATCAGCTCAGGAAGACACCGGAGGAGAGTCCAGATGAGGAAGGTCATCGAGTCGCTACTCGCCGTGTCCCTGCTCGCGCAGCCTGCCGTGGCGGCCGCGCAGGAGTTCGAGCAGGGGTGGGCCACCTACATCACCAGGCAGCAGTGGATGGCCGTCAACGAGGAGCCTGGTGTCGACCGGCAGATCGTGAGTCGGGACATCGGTAAGCTCAACCTCTCCGTCGGCATCATCCACAGGGGCTCGACACGACAGACCGCCGGCCGCGGTGGCGGTGGCGGTGGCGCGCCGGCGATCGCGGCCGACCAGCGCTGCGGCGTGACGAGCGACCTGGGCCGCGACAGCGGTGCGTCGGGCATCATGCACATGCACCAGACCGAAACCTACATCGTCGTCCAGGGATCGGGCGTTCTGGTGACGGGCGGCCAGATCATGAACGGCCGCCCCTCGGCCCCCGAGAGCAGCGTCACTACCACGCTCAACGGTCCGTCGTGCAGCGGCCAGATCGTCGGCGACTGGGTGTCGAAGCACGTGTACGATGGCGACATCGTCATCATGCCCGCCGGCACCCCTCACGGCTGGCTCGACGTTCCCGTCGGCGTCGACTATCTCAGCGTTCGGCCGGATCCCGATCGGGTCCTGCCCGACGACTACACCAACCCGGCGCTCGGGCCCGGCTTCCAGATGAGGACCCGGCAGGGCAACTAGAGCAGTCTCGAAGCCCGCTCGCGGAGGCACCGCGGGTGGGCTCGATCGCATCTGAACGCCACTGGCGCACGGCGTGGCTACGTCCGCCGCCGCGGCGAGCGCGGGAGCATGGTGCGGTGCCGCGATCGCGCTGGGTGCTCTGGAGGGGAGTTACGAGAGGTGCTCGTACTCAACTCCTTCGAGGAGCTGACTGTAATCGAGCCCGGCGTTGAGGGAGCGGACGGGCTGTAGGTGACGTCCGGGTACGCCGTCTCGGACCCGTGGATCGGGACTGGGGGCTGCAAGATCGACTCGCCCGACAGCCGCTAGAAGTCAGACGAGCCTGAACCACTGCTGATTATTCGCGATTCCTCCCGTTCTGTGACATGTTGCGCCGATGACGGATCCCATCACCCGCCTGAACGCTGCCCTCGAACGCCGCTACCGCATCGAGCGTGAGATCGGCGAAAGGGTCATCGGCGAGGGAAGGCGCCCCGACAGATCGCGAACGGGACTGCGTCCAACAGACAGGGAGCGAGGACTATGAGAAATGGCACTGGGCGACCGCTCTCACGACGGGCCGCGCGACGTAGCATCGGCGTCGGGATCGCCCTCCTTGGTAGCGTCGCAGCGGGTGGATGTGCAATGGAAACGGACGATCCGGCGCCGCGGATCATCGTCTCGGGCGCGTCCGGTCAGCTCGGCGGTCTGGTCGTGGAGGAGCTGCTCGCTCGGGGAGTTCAACCCGCGGATCTCATCCTGGTGAGCCGAACGCCCGAGCGACTCGAACAATACGCAGCGCTCGGGGCGAGCACCCGGTTTGGCGATTTCCTCCAGCCCGAGTCGCTGGAGACGGCCTACGAGGGCGGTGACCGGATGCTCCTGATCAGCCTCGACAGCGACAACCCGGATCCAGAAGTGCCGGCGCGGCGGGTCGAGCTTCAGCAGATCGCGATCGACGCCGCCATCGCGGCCGGGGTGGAGCACATCGTCTATACCTCGATCGTGGACGCTGACACCAGCGTGTCCCCGATCGCGGTTTGGCACCGAGCGACGGAGGCAGCACTGCGGGAGAGCGGGGTCACTTGGACGGCGCTAAGGAACCAGTGGTATGCAGACGGGCTCGTGACCCAGGCCGCGCGCATGGTTGAGGACCGTCGCGTGATGGTGCTCCCGGACGATCCTGGGACCGCGTTCGTGACCCGGAGGGACTGCGCTACTGCGGCAGCCGTCGCGCTCATGACCGCTGGCCATGAGAACCGGGTCTATGAGATCACGGGTCCGGCGCTCGTCCGAGTTCGCGACCTCGCCGCGATCGCCAGCGAGATCAGCGGCATCGAAGTCGAGGTGATCGAGGCGGGGCCACAGGACGAGGTTCCGGGACCCCGGCCCTCTGGCACCACCCTGACGACTCACTTCAGGGACATCACTGGAGAGCCTGGTACCACAGCCCGAGACTTGTTGGAGGCGAACCGAGATGTGCTTCTGGAGGCCCGTGGGGGTGAGAGCGGCACACCAAGGAGGATGAACTGATGACGAGGTTGCTCTCGGCAGTCTTAGGAACGGCTGTTGCAGCGCTCGGCGGCGGTTTTCCCACGGCGGCCGCGGCTCAGTTCGCCGCTCCGGTGTCGCCTGGATACATCTCTGAGACAGAAGTCGAGGCAGCGCTGGCAGAGGGCGGCGTCTTGCTTCGAGATCCGGGGCTAACGATTGCGGCCGAACGGATCTCCGCGTCTCCCATGGCCTCCGTGGACCAGACGACGAATCACATCATTCTCGTCGAGGAGGGCTCCGCGACTCTCATTACCGAAGGAACACTTTCGAACGGTGTGATCCGGGGAGGGCGCGATCGCCATTTGACCGAGGGCGATTTGATCGTCATTCCGGCAGGTACGCCGTACTGGTGGAAGGAGGTGCCGACGGGAACGATCGCGTATCTCGCTGTACACAAAGAGACGCCGAGATCCGGCAATACGTGGGGACTTCCAGACGCCGTGCAGCTCATCGGCTCGGAGAGGATCCGGACGAGAATGTCGGAGCCGGGAGGACCCCGCGATCCGCTGCTCCGCAACCCTGGTGTCGTGTTCTATGGCCAGCGGGTGGGGCCGGATGACAGCGCCGAAGCGCATCCGAACCACAGCCATATCTTCCTGCTGATGGACGGCGAGGCGTCCTTCATGACCGGTACACCCGGCGCGGCCATCGTTGACGGACGTCCGGTCGGGCCTACGGTCCATCATCGAATCAGGAAGGGTGGTATCATGATCGTGCCGGCCACGACACCACATCAGTGGGTGGAGACGGGGAACAATGCATTTGGTCCCCCGGACTCGTTCGGCTACATCGCCATCAATATGGACACACCCCGGTAAGTTCCGGCCTGCGGCCTGCGGGATCCGACCCCACTCGAGGCGAGCCACAACCAAGCCGACGAGCCGGGCCGCAGGGTCGGACGCCCGCGCCTTTTCTCCGCAAGTTCTGCGGTGATTCCCTTGCGCGTGCGTCGAATAGGGGGCACATTCTCCGCAAAGGATGCGGAGAATGCCCTATATTCACGAACTGCCGCACTGGCCCGGCCTGCGCTGGGATTCGACCCGTCTGGTCGAGCGCCTCACGGCGGTTCGCCATCGCCAGGGCCGGCTCGTCGGTCGCATGGAAGGGTTGGGCTTTTCTCTGCGCGGCGAAGCGACGCTCGAGAACCTCACGCAGGAAATCCTGAAGTCCAGCGAAATCGAGGGCGAGATCCTCGACCGGCAACAAGTGCGGTCCTCGATCGCGCGGCGCCTCGGCATGGACATCGGTGGCCTCACGGCAGCGGATAGGCATGTCGAGGGCGTCGTCGAGACGATGCTGGACGCGACGGAGAGGTACGCCGAACCGCTGACCGAGGAGAGGCTGTTCGGATGGCACGCGGCGATGTTTCCGGCCGGCCGCACCGGCATGGCGCGCATCAAGGTCGGCGCCTGGCGGGACGACACGTCCGGCCCGATGCAGGTCGTCTCTGGGCCGATAGGGCGCGAGCGCGTTCACTACGAGGCGCCGCGGGCGTCCCGCCTGCCGGAGGAGATGACATCCTTCCTGGAGTGGTTCAATGGCGCGGCCGCCATCGATCCCGTGCTCAAGGCCGCCATGGCGCATCTCTGGTTCGTCACCATCCATCCCTTCGATGACGGCAACGGGCGGATCGCGCGCACGATAGCTGACATGGCGCTGGCGCGATCCGAACAGACCGCGCAGCGCTTCTACAGTATGTCCGCACAAATCCGGCAGGAGCGCGACGAGTACTACGACATTCTGGAACACACGCAGAAGGCCGAACTGAGCATCACGCCCTGGATGGACTGGTTCCTTGGTTGCCTCGATCGGGCTTTTGACCGCGCTGAGCACACGCTCGCCGACGTGTTCAAGAAGGCCCGTTTCTGGGAAAGGCATGCCGGAGCGGTCCTCAATGAACGTCAGCGCGCCATGCTCAGCCGGCTGCTGAACGACTTCGAAGGCAAGCTCACGACGTCCAAATGGGCGCTGATCGAGAAGTGCTCGCAGGATACGGCGCTGCGCGACATCGACGACCTCGTCGCGCGAGACATCCTGCGCAAGGAAGCGGCGGGCGGGCGCAGCACGAGCTACTCGCTCGTGGAGCGGTAGGGGCCAGGGCCGTGCCTCAACGCGTTCTCGATTTACCGCTGAAAATCGACGTCGCAAACCTGTCGTGGATGCGCGGGATTAGCGCCCGCGGCCCCTTGGTGGAGGGATGTTATGTTTCAATTCGATGAGCGACCCGCGATCCATACAATCCATTCGGCAGCCAACCCCCGAGGAGCAAGCGGCGTGGCATGAGGAATTTGAAGCCGCCGCGCAACGGTGGCTCCGAACGCGGTTTCGGTATGCGTTCATTCGGACCCACAAACCGGTATTAGACGACGCCGCGTACCGAGCGTTCGAGACGACCGCGGCCTATCGCGAGTGGTGCGAGACCAACCTGCCGAGCTGGCTGGGGTATGGGCGCTCGGTTTGAGTACACACAGGCCGAAGAGATCCGAGACGCGTTCGCTCGCCTCGGGGTTCGCTACCTGTTCCTGGGAACAGTCGGGTGCGATTCTTCTTGGCTTTCCCGACACCACCCAAGATGCCGCCGTGTTTGTCGACAGATCGGATGCCAACGGGAACGCGCTCGTCGTCGCGCTCTGCGAGCTCGGGTTCGATCTCACCGAGCCGCAAGCCTCGGACATTCGGCGCGGGAAGGATTTCATCCAGCTGAAGAACGGGCCATTCGATCTCGACCTCATCTTCGCACCGGATGGCATCGAGACCTTCGCAGAGGCGTGGGCGCGACGCGTCGAGGTCGAGGTCGAGGAATTTCCGGTCTGCCATCCAGACGATATCATTCGCAGCCAACTCGCTACGAATCGCGCAAAGGATCGCGAGTCCCTGCCGCGCTTGCAGAGTTTTCGGGACTATTGGGTGAGCAGGCGGCCCTCAGCTGGTGGTGGGACGTAAGTGTCCCACCACCTCCGCTAGAGAAGCCCTCCACGTTCGAACCCACGAGGGCGCCGCCTGCTGGCCTACTTGTGGGTTCGGGCCGAGCGACACGATCACAAACACCGGAGGACTTCATGAGGCGAGCAAGGATCGGCCGGCGGGCATTCCCGCTCGTGATGGCGACGTTCGGCGCGTGGGCGGCGCCGACGGCTGCGCAGAACTACAGCGACCTGAACATGCGGCCGACCAACGATCTTCCAAGTCCGTACTCGGCGAGGCAGGTGATGCCGCTGCCCAACGCCCGTACCTGGGGTTCCACCGCCGGTGTCGATGCAGCCAAGGGGCGCGACGACATCTGGGCCATCGACCGGTGCGGGAGCAACACCTGCGTGGGCTCCCATGCGAATCCTCTCTTGCACTACGATGCAAACGGGAACCTGATCGGCCAAATGGGCGCCGACTTGTTTGCTTTCCCGCACGGCATCCACGTCGATCAAGAGGGCAACGTCTGGGTGACGGATCCGCTTCCGCCCGACGGCCGTGGCGCCGGCGGCAACGTCGGCCAGCAGGTCACGAAGCTCAGCCCTACCGGCACGATTCTCCTGCAGCTCGGGACGCGCATGGTGACGGGGACCGGCCCGAATCAGTTCAGCTCCCCCTCCGACGTGGTCGTGGGGAGGAATGGCGACATCTTCGTGGCCGACGGACATGCGGAGGGCACGAGGGAGCGCATCATGAAGTTCGATAGGAACGGGACCTTCATCATGCAATGGGGCGGGCCGGGCAACGGCCCGTGTGGAGCGGGTGAGTTCTCCAGCCTGCACGCGATCGACATCGACTCCCAGGGCCGGCTGTTCATCGGCGATCGCGACAACAACCGCATCCAGATCTACGACCAGAACGGCAACTACCTGGATTGCTGGTACCAGTTCAGCCGCCCGAGCGGGATCTACATCGACGCCGACGACAACATCTTCGTCACCGACTCCGAGTCGAGGGACGGCGCCGACAACGGCATGGACCTGGCTCACGCCGGATGGCAGCGCGGCATCCGCATCGGCAGCGCCAGGGATGGATCCGTGAGGTACTTCATTCCGGATCCCGATCCCCAGGGCGGCAGCAGCACGTCGGAGGGCGTCGCCGCGATCAGGGGCGGGGCGGTCGTCTACGGGGCCGAGGTGGGTCCGAGGTCCTTCGTCCGCTACAACAGGAGGTAGGGCCAGCCGAGACGGTGAGGCCCAGCCGTTCGGAGTCGAGGACTATCTGCGCCTCCCCCCGCAGGAATCGGGTCATGCTTGACGGTAGTGCATCAGATAGGGCATCATGATGCATGACGCGCACCACTATCACCCTGCCCGAGGATCTCCTGCGGCGCCTCCGGCGGATTGCGGCGGAGGAGGACACATCTATAGCCTCCCTCGTGCGGGAGGCCGTCGAGCGCAAGCTTGAAACGCATCGGCCGAGCCCACGCAGTCTCGGGATCGGCGAGTCGGGACACTCCGATACCGCACGTCGCTCGGGGCTGGAACGGCCGGAGCCCCGGGCGTGGCGTTGATCCTGGATACCGGACCGCTCTACGCCTCCCTCGACCGCAGCGACCAGGACCACTCGCGGTGCAGGAGGTTGATCGAGACGGCGACCGAGCCACTCATCATTCCGTCGCCCGTGCTGGTCGAAGTGGACTATTGGATCCACCAGCGCCTAAACGTTGGCGTCCTCGTGGCTCTGCTCAACGACGTGCTGGCGGGTGCCTATCAAGTAGAGGATCTGGGCCCCGACGACTACCGAAGAGTGCGCGAGCTATGCGACCAATACGGGGACAGCGACCTCGGGTTCGTGGACGCTGCGGTGCTCGCCGTGGTGGAGAGGCTCGACGAGAAGAAACTGGCCACTCTCGATGAACGTCACTTCCGAGCGGTCCGACCCCGCCATGCGTCGTCTCTACGACTCTTGCCGATCGACGCGTAGGCCTGAGGGAAGTCCGGGAATGCCCGAGCTCCTCATCAAAGACGGACGGCGACGCGGCGCTCAGCTGCGCGCGGGCGGACGGCTCGGTCACGTGGCAGCGTCAGGAGGGTCCGCTCGCTCGCTTCTTCCCGCTGCACGATCTCACGCAATACGCCGTGGAGACGGTGCTGCGCCACCGCCCAGGCTTCTACGGTCTGGTCGCCGATGGATGGGACTTCACTGACTTCGGGTCGCCGTGGCCCAAGGGACCCCTCCCTCGCGACATGGACCCGAGTGAAGCGATCGTCGGGCTCCTCGACGCGGAGCGCGCACAGGGCGTGCGGCTCAGCGTGTCGGATCTCCTGGCTCTACGGGGCCGGGGCCCCATGGTGGCAGCCGCAATTCCCACCACACTGACGGAAACGGACTTGGACGCGGTGCGCGCCCGGCGCGCGGAGGTGTTCGCGCTGTGGGAGGCGCTGCCGGCCGGTGAGACGCTCGAGCTGCCGTTCGACCGGAACGCCTGACCGGGAGACCGTGTCGCGAATCCGTCGCGGTGCCGCGTGTTATGCGACGAGGATTTTCAGCTGAAAATCGACCCGACGCGCGCGCGGCTGAAGAGGGCCGCGCCGCACAGCGCAGCTCGACTACCTAGGACGCCCGAACCAGCGCTCCAGTCGACTCGACCCGAACTCCTTCTTCTCGGCCACCAACGCTTCGGACGGCGCCCGGAACGTGCCGGTGGGCTTTGGACCACTCAGGAAGTTGACGTCCACGCGGCCCACGAGGTCGTGCCCGAACTCGACGTAGCAGGAGCCCGCTCCGTCGTACGCCGCCGGCGCTGCTTCGCCGCGGATCTCCGCGATGAGCGCCTTCGCGACCACTCGGGCGGCACCCTCGGCGAAGACTCCGGCTTTGGGCGTTCCCACGCCGTTCACGTCGCCCACGGCATAGACGCCGGGGAAGCTCGTCGCGAGGGTCTTCTTGTCGACGGGGATCCAGCCGTCGGGCGCGGCGAGCCCGGACTCCGCGACCACCTTCGGCACGCGGTGGACCGGAACGCCGAGAAAGAGCGCATAGGGCATCTCGGTGCCGTCCTGGAGCACGGCGACCTTCCGCCCCGGGTCGAGCGAGCGGACGACGTTGTCCTTCACGAACCGGATGCCGCGCTCGGCGAAGGCGGTGAGGAGCGCCTGAGATGTATCGGGCGAGGGCGGGACCGGCGTGCCGAACGGCATGACCAAGGAGATCTCCGTGGCCGAGCGCCGCCCCCGCGCGGTCAAATAGTCGTGCAGCAGCAGCGCCGTCTCGCTCGGGGCGGGCGGGCACTTGAATGTCTTCCCGGTGACGCCGACGATCGCGGGACCGCCCTCGAAGCGGGGCAGGACCTCACGCAGCGCAGTGGCTCCGACTACGGAGTAGAACTCGTGGCCTCCCTCGGCCAGGCCGGGCGTCGCCGCGACATCGTAGTCCGCACCGAGCGCCACCACGAGGACGTCCGCATCGAACGCGCCCGCGTCAGTGACCACGCGCCGTGCGGCCGGATCGATGGACCGCACGACGGACTGCACGACGCGCACGCCCGGCTTCACGATGTCCGTGTAGGAATAGCGTATCTGCACGGGCGTCTGGCGGCCGAACATGACGTCGAGCTTGGAGAAGCCGAAGACGAACGAGTCGGCCTTGTCGATGAGGACGACATCGATCGCCTCGCCGAACGTGCTCGACAGGATCGTCGTCAGTTCGAGACCACCGAATCCGGCACCCAGGACTACGACTCGTGTGCGCATGGCTAGAGATTAACACGGACGACTTCACCCGGAGGCACTCGCATGGCGATGACCGACACCCAGCCCGAGCCCTGGTTGCGCGGCCCCGTTCGCGGGGTGCCTGCGCTCCTCCAGCCGGCGGCGCACGCGTTCGTCATGGCACAGGAGGATGTCGAGCGGGCGGTGCAAGGACTCCACCCGGACGAACTGTGGGCCGAGCCGGGCGGCGCGGCGTCGGTGGGGTTCCACATCGCGCACCTGTCGGGGGCGACGGACCGCCTCCTGACGTACGCACAGGGAGAGAGGCTCAACGACGGGCAGAAGGCCAAGCTCAGGGCGGAACGCCCCGACCCGGGCGCGCGTCCGACGCTCGAGCAGCTCCTCGCCGACTGGCGTGCCACCGTGGCGGTCACGCTGCGACAACTGTCCGAGATGCCGGAGGACTCGCTCCTGACGCCGCGCTTCGTCGGCCGGGCGCAGCTACCATCGACGGTGCTCGGCCTGGTGTTCCATGCGGCGGAGCACGCGTCCCGTCACACGGGGCAGATTGTCACCACCTGCAAGATCCTGGCGGGACAGCGTGGAGTTACCGATCCGTAGGTTGGCGTGACGCGGCCGTTACGCCCCCATCCTGGGGATGTTACCGCGGCGTGGAACTTGCCTTAGGCCTCTCGGAGGGCTATCCGAACTCATGAGTGAGAACCATACGATGACGGCACGGTTGCAGGCGTTCGTCGAGTCGCATCCCGAAGGTTGGAACCACGAAGAATAGATCCGGCCGCTCTCGAAGTACCACTCGTACGGCCCTTCCTTCTGGCCGTTCCGATAGAGCTCGCAAAGCGACAGCTGCCCCTTGCCGAAGTACCACTCGAACGGCCCCTCGTAGTGCCCGTCGCGCAGGCTGACGCGCTGCTCGATGCGAGGTGGGGACCCCTGGAAGGTCGTGAAGACAGGTCCCGAATAGGGCTCGAGCGTCTCGGGGCTCAGGTACAGACTACCCTGCCTGACGAGGTCGTCCTTGGGCCGGGGGTTCGGCCCCGAGCATCCGATGGCTCCCAGAAACAATCAGGGAGACGACCGCACGGGGGCCGAACGGGGCCATGTGCCGAGGGAGTCTTGGGTGTCTTGGTCTGGCCCGCCATTTTTCGGCAAGATACATCGGGCCTTCGTCGTAAACAAATGTTTTCTTCTTCCTCGCGCTCCGCAGCGGGGTAGATTACCGCTCGCATACCGGCGGCCGGTGCGGACACATCGAGACCCAAGTTCGCGGGAAGAGAGGCGTGTGAGTTCGCTGGAGAGAAGGAGCACCGTGGCGGTCGACGTGGGCGGTGTCACCGTGGGCGGCGATGCCCCGGTGGTGGTCCAGTCGATGACCAACACGGACACGGCCGACGTCCTGTCCACCCTCCAGCAGATCAAGCTGCTCGCGGATGCCGGCAGCGAAATCGTGCGCGTGACCGTCAACCACGACGCCGCGGCCGCGGCCGTTCCGGAGATCGTGGACCGGCTCCGTGACGAGGGGTACGCCACGCCCATCGTCGGAGACTTTCACTACAACGGCCACCTGCTGCTGACGAAGTTCCCGGCCGCCGCGCGTGCGCTGGACAAGCTCCGCATCAACCCGGGCAACGTCGGCACCAAGCACCGGGACGCGAATTTCACACAGATCGTCCGGGTCGCGATCGAGCACGGCAAGCCGGTCCGCATCGGCGTGAACTGGGGCTCGCTCGATCAGCGGATGCTCACCGAGCTCATGGACGCGAACGCCTCCAGCCCGCGCCCCAAACCGGCCCAGGCCGTCCTCATGGACGCGCTGGTCGAGAGCGCGGTCCGCTCGGCTGCCCTGGCCGAAGAGACGGGTCTGGGCCACGACCGGATCGTGCTCTCCGCGAAGGTCTCCTCCGTGCGGGAGCTCGTCACCGTGTACCGCGCGCTGGCCGAGCGCACGGACCACCCGCTCCACCTTGGGCTCACCGAGGCGGGTCTGGGAACGAAGGGGATCGTGGCCACCACCGCCGCGCTCGCGCCCCTCCTCCTCGAGGGGATCGGCGACACGATCCGCGTCTCGCTCACGCCGAAGCCGGACGGGGACCGCGCCGAGGAAGTCCGTGTGGCGCGGCAGATCCTCCAGTCGCTCGGGATCCGCCACTTCGAGCCGCAGGTCACGTCCTGCCCGGGCTGCGGGCGCACGACGAGCACGTTCTTCCAGGAGATGGCCCAGGACATCACCTCCTACATCCGCGACATGATGCCGATCTGGCGGAGGGAGTATCCCGGCGTCGAGGAGATGGACGTGGCGGTCATGGGGTGCGTGGTCAACGGACCGGGCGAGTCGAAGCAGGCCAACATCGGCATCTCCTTGCCGGGCACGTTCGAGGAGCCCACGGCGCCCGTCTATATCGATGGGGAGCACGCCGTCACGCTCCGGGGCGAGGGGCTGGTCGAGGAGTTCAAGGGGATCCTGTTCGACTATGTGCGTCGCACTTACGGGGCCGAGGTCTCGGCGGGCAACCCGTCCAAGTAGACGGCCCCATCGCCGTCCCTCAGGGGGGACGCCCTGTCCTCGCGCTGGGAGCGGGCTTCGTGGCGGGCCCTGGGGGCCTTCGGCGAGATGACGCGGATTCCCTGCCGGTCGGGTCATGGCACATGCCTTGCCAAATCAGGTACCAGACCGCAGTTCGCTGCGCTCATCCGAGTGGGGGGGAGATGAAACGGATCGCGCTCATCGTGGCGTTGGCCTGCACCCTGGTGCTTCCGACGTGGGCCTCGGCCCAGGGCGGCCCTGGATTCCTCTTTAATCGACCCAGGGTATCTATAGGATTCAGAACGGGTTACACCATCCCGAAGATGGGGAGCAACCTGAATCCTATAGATACCCTGGGTCGATTAAACCTGTTCGACCAGTCCCGGGACGTCTTCACGCTGAACCGTTGGGACTTCGCCGGTCCCTACGTCGGAGGCGACCTGGCCGCCCGGGTGTCCGACCGGTGGGACGTCTCGCTCACGGGGGGCTGGGCCCGAGGGAATGGCCCCTCGGAGTATCGTGACTTGATCGAGTGTTCCGTGGTCGCCACCCCGTGCCCGGCGCAGAACCAGCTCCCCATCGAGCAGGAGACGACCTTCGAAACCGCCTCCGTAGCCTTGGGTGGGCGGTACTACTTCTCCGACCGGGGGCGCGCGGTCGGGCGTTTCGCCTGGGTCCCATCGAGGATCTCCCCGTTCGTGGGCGGCGGCGTCGGCATGATGTGGTACGATTTCCAGCAGACGGGCGACTTCGTCGACTTCCAGACGGGCGACATCTACGGCGACGATCTCCAGACGAGCGGCAGCGGCGCGAGCGTATACGGGAGCGCCGGGGCGGACATTTCGATCGGCAGACAGTTCTATCTCACCGGTGAGGCGCGCTACAACCTCGCGAGCGCCGGGGTGCGGGACTCATACTCGTTGTACGACCGGATGGACCTCTCCGGCCTGCAGTTGACCACCGGCATTTCCCTGCGCTGGTAAGGAGGATCAGACGATGAACGGTCGGACACGCGGTGGGGCACTCCTCGGCGGCGCGCTTCTGTTGGGCGTGCTCGCGACGGGGGCGTCGGCTCAGGTGGACCCGCGCTGGGCGGCGTTCCTAGGGTGTTGGGTGCCGGCGGGCGCGCCGGAGGAAGCCGGCCTTCTGTGCTTCCGTCCCACAGGCGCGGGCGTGGAGATGTTCAATGTGGTCAACGGTGAGGTGGCTGCGAGCGAGCCTCTCGTCGCAGATGGCGTGGCGCGTCCCGTGACTGCAGAGGGCTGCACGGGGACCGAGCGCGTGGAGTTCTCCGCGAACGGCCTACGGGCGTTCACCCGCTCGGACTTCACCTGCGCCGGCGAGGCGCGCTCCGGGAGCGGTGTCATGTCGTTCGTCGCGCCGGGCGAGTGGATCGACGTGCGCGCGCTGTCCGTGGCCGGAGAACCGGTCGCCTGGGTGCAGCGCTATGAGATCGCGGCGGCCGACCTGGAGGCTCTGGGCATCGTCGACCCAGCCGCCGGCGACCCGAACCTCGTGCGCGCGGCCCGCATCAGGGCGTCGCGCGAGATCGAGGTGGCCGACGTGGAGGAAGCCGCGACGCGCCTCGACGCGCGAGCGGTCGAGGTGTGGGTGGCCGCCCACGAGACGCGCTTCGAGTTGAGCGGCTCCGAGTTGGTCCGCCTCGCGGATGGCGGCGTGCCCGAGAGCGTGATCGACGTGATGGTGGCGGTCTCGTACCCCGAACGCTTCATGGTGTCGCCCGAGGGCGCCACGAGCGAGGCCGAATCCACCGCGATGGCGGACGGCTATCCGGCGGGATATACCGTCGGTCCGCGCCGTGGGTACCGGGCCTACCTGTTCGACCCGTTCTACGGGGGCGGCTATCGGTACAGCTCCTACTACTCCCAGTACGGGTACGGGAACGGCTTCGGCTACTACGGGAACGGCTTCGGAGGCAACGGCGGCTACTGGGGCTACGTTCCCGCCACGATCATCGTCGCGCCCGCGACGCCACAGCCGACCGGGCGCATGGTTCCGGGGCGCGGCTACACGCGGGGCACCTCCTCCGGCAGCGGCTCCTCGGGTGGCGCGACGCCTCCGGCGCAGTCGAGCGGGAGTGGAAGCAACAGCAGCGGCGGGGACTCGAGCAGTAGCAGTGGCTCTAGCGGGGGCGGCGGTGGCGGATCGAGCTCGTCGGGACGGACGGCTCAGCCGCGCAACTGATCCGGGTCGGGCGAGGCCCGTACCGCGCCGGGGCAGGTGCCCCGGCGCGGTTTCTTTTCGCTAGTTTGATCGCCCATGGAATCGCCCAAGGCCGCGTCGGGTCCCGGAGCGGACTTTATTCGCCAAGTCGTCGCTGCGGACGTCGCCAGCGGCCGATACGGGGGTCGCGTGGTCACGCGCTTTCCCCCGGAGCCGAACGGCTACCTGCACGTGGGCCATGCGATGGGCGTGTGCCTCAACTTCGGGATCGCAAGGGAGTTCGGGGGCCGCTGCCACCTTCGCTACGACGACACGAACCCAGAGAAGGAGAACGAGGAGTTCGTCCGTTCGATCGAGGAAGACATCCGGTGGCTCGGCTTCGACTGGGGCGAGCACCTGTATTTCGCCTCCGACTACTTCGAGCGGATGTACGAGTGCGCGGAGGTCCTGATCGCGAAGGGTCTCGCCTACGTCGACTCACAGCCGACGGACGCGATCCGCGAGGGCCGAGGGACCGTCACGGAGGCGGGGGTGCCGAGTCCGTACCGGAGCCGCTCGCCCGACGAGAGTCTCGACCTGTTCCGTCGCATGCGCGCGGGGGAGTTCGAGGACGGCGCGCACGTGCTCCGGGGCAAGATCGACATGGCGTCGCCGAACATGTTGATGCGGGACCCGGTGTTGTACCGCATCCGGCACGCACCTCATTACCGGCAGGGCGACGCCTGGTGCATTTACCCGCTCTACGACTACGCGCATTGTCTCGAGGATGCGTTCGAGGGCATCACGCACTCGATCTGCACGCTCGAGTTCGACAACAACCGAGAGCTCTACGACTGGGTGCTCGACAACGTCGGCTTCGAGGAGCCGCGCCCGCACCAGTACGAGTGGGCCGGACTCGACCTCGAGGGCGCGGTGCTGTCGAAGCGCAACATCAAGCCGCTCGTGGACGCGCACGTCGTCTCCGGTTACGACGACCCGCGTCTCGCCACGCTCGCGGCGTATCGTAGGCGAGGCGTTCCGCCCGAAGCCCTGAGGCTGCTGAGCCAGTTGGTGGGCGTCTCGAAGACGGGCGCGAAGACGGAGGAGGCCAAGCTCGATTTCGCGATCCGCGAGGTGCTGAACCCCCTGGCGCCGCGCGTGATGGCGGTACTCGATCCTCTGAAGGTGGTGGTCACGAACTACTCCGCGGGCAAAGCGGAGGAGATCGACGCGCCCTACTTCCCGCACGACGTGCCGCGCGAGGGCTCGCGGCCCGTGCCGTTCTCGCGGGAGCTATGGATCGAGCGCTCGGACTTCGCGGAGCGTCCGCCGAAAGGATTTCGGCGCCTGGTGCCCGGGGGGGGGGTTCGGCTCCGCTACGCGTACGTGATCCGCTGCGACGAGGTCATCAAAGGCCCGAGCGGGGAGATCATCGAGCTTCGCTGCACCTACGATCCCGACATCCGCAGCGGGGTGAGCCCGGAGGGCCGTAAGACGAAAGGCACGATCCACTGGGTCTCGGCCGCCCACGCGCTCGAGGCGGAGGTGCGGATCTTCGGCCGGATCTTCCTCGACTACGACCACGAGGGCGAGGTCGCCAAAGACGGCGGCGTGACGGCCGCGCCGCTCAACCCCGAGTCGCTCATGGTTCTTCCGAACGTCCGGGTCGAGCCCTCCGTGGGCGCCGACCCGGTCGACACGCGCTACCAGTTCGAGCGGACCGGGTACTTCTGGCGTGACCCGGTGGATGCGGTGGGCGGGCGACTCGTCTTCAATCGCATCGTCCCGCTCAAGGACACCTGGGCCAAGCGGGAGTCCGAGCCGGCCGTCGCGGAGCCGATGCCTGCACCGCCGCAGGCGGGCGCCGGTGACGAACGGCCGCGGCCCCGCGTGCAGGATCCCGCGATGGCGGCGCGCGTCGCCCGCTACCGCGACGAGCTCGGCGTCCCCGAGGAGCACGCCGAGGTGCTGGCGGACTCACCCGCCTTCTTCGAGCGTGCGCTCGCCGCGCACACGAACGCCCCCGACGTGGCCTCCTGGATCGCCGTCGACCTTCGTGGACTCCTGGAAGGGCGCTCGCTTACCGACCTGCCATTCGACGGGTCGGCCGTGGGTCGGCTGGTGGGGTTGGTCGCGCAGGGCCGGATCTCGCGGCGGGCCGCCAAGGACGTGCTCGCCCGCATGGTCAGCGAGGGCGGGGATCCTGAGGCCCTGGTCGAGTCCATGGGGCTCGCGCAGGTATCCGATCCCGGAGTGCTGGGCGCGGCCGTCGATGCCGTGCTCGCGCGTTGGCCCGAAAAGGTCGCCGAGTTCCGGGCAGGCAAGGAGAGTCTGCTCGGTCTCTTCGTGGGCGAAGTGATGAAGCAGACGCGCGGCGCAGCGGATCCCGCTGCCGCGAAGCGCCTGCTCGGCGAGCGACTGCGCGGTTGACGAGCGCATAGGCGCAGCAGAAAAACCTTTCTTGACACTGTTGAGACGCGCACATTAGGATAGCGCTCGACCACGGCTCGGGCGCTGAACAGCCCCCCCCCCTTCAGGCGTCCACAGTGCCACGCACCGACACGGTTGCATCGCGCGATAGCTCCATCGCCGGCCAGCAGGTCGAGCCGCTCACAGATATTGAGCGCAAGATTCTCGACTTCATGGTCCAGTACCTTCGCTCGAATACGTATCAACCTTCGATTCGCGAAATCGGGGAGCGCTTCGGGATCAAGAGCACCAAGACCGTCTCCGAGCATCTACAGTCGCTCGCGGATAAGGGCTTCTTGGAACGCGATTCATCCCGTTCTCGCGGGGTCAAGATCCTCGGCGTGGACCTCGGCGCCGAGACCGTCTCGGTCCCTTGCTTCGCCGAAGTCCCGGACGGCGCCTCGAAGGGCAGCCGCCCCGAGATGTACGTCTCGGTCGATCGCCGTTTCGGCGGAGAGAGCGAGTCGTTCTTCGTGCGGGCGCACCAGGGGGATCTCGCGGTGCTGGGTGTGAACGAAGGTGATTACGTGCTTGTGACGCCCACCGCGCTCGAGGACGTCGAGAGCGGCAATATCGTCGTGGCGCGTGTGGGGTCGGGGACCCTCTTCCACAGGTTCTTGAAGAACGGGAAGGGGCTGCAACTCGAGGCGCTTCGTCCGGGCGGGGACACCACGGTGGTGGACGACGCCGACGGACTTCATCTGATCGGACGCGTCACGGGGCTGTACCGGAGGCTCGACGACACCGCAGCCTTGAACCTGACCCAACACTAGTGCACTTATAGCTCGATGGCTTCCATGCCGATCGAGCTCACTCCCGAGGTCTCTGCCGACGTCTTCTGGATGTCGCGAGCCCTTTTGCAGGCACGCACGGCAGCAGCGCGTGCCGAAGTGCCCGTCGGCGCGGTGATCGTCCGCGCCGGGGACGTGCTCGGGGAAGGGCACAACCGCACGATCACGGATGCCGACCCCACGGCGCACGCCGAAGTCGTCGCGATCCGGCAGGCCGCGGCCTCGGTCGGTGACTGGCGCCTGATCGATTGCACGCTCTACGTGACGCTCGAGCCGTGTGCGATGTGCGCGGGCGCCATCGTGCTGGCCCGAATCCCCCGTGTCGTCTACGGCGCGCGCGACCCGAAGGCGGGCATGGTCGATTCGCTCGGCAACCTGTTGAGGGACCCGCGGCTCAACCACCGCTGCGAGGTGGCGGCGGGCGTGCTCGCGGAGGAGTCGTCCGAGCTGCTCAAGGGCTTCTTCAGGGAGAGGCGATGAAGAGCGCGCGGATAGTGGCGTGGCTCGCGCTGGCGGTGACTGGGTGCGCGCCCGTCGGGCTGACGGCCCCTGCGAGCCCGCCGGAACCGGCCCACACCGCCGAGCCTCGCGCGCCCGCCGCGGCCCCGCCGCTCGAGGCGGTGGCGCGCACACCGACCGCGCGCCCGGTCCGAGCGTTCTCGGAGGTCCGCGGCCTCTGGGTCGTGCGCTGGACCATGACCAGCGCGGAGCAGGTGAGCGAGATGGTGGCCGAAGCGGACGCCGCGGGCTTCAACACCTTGATCGTCCAGGTACGCGGGCGAGGTGACGCCTACTACCGTTCGGCGATCGAGCCCCGTGCCGAAGGGGTGCAGGGGCCGCCGGACTTCGACCCGCTCGCACTCGCGATCGAAGAGGCGCACCGCCGGGGCATGGCGGTGCACGCATGGTTGAACACCCACTTGGTCTGGGGGCCCGCGGCGCCGCCCCTGAGCCCCGACCACCTGGTGAACGCCCATCCGGAGTGGTTGGCTGTCCCGCGTTCGCTCGTGCGCGAACTGCACGGGGTGGATCCCCGCTCGCCACGCTTCGTGACGGCGCTGCGCCAGTATGCCGCCGACCGGCCTCAGACCGTGGAGGGCATCTACACGAGTCCCTCGGACCCCGAAGTGCGGGCGCGCGTGCGCGCGGTTTGGATGGACCTCGTCGAGCGGTACGACCTCGACGGAGTGCACTTCGACTACATCCGCTATCCGTCGGCGGACTTCGACTACTCGGCGGGCGCGCTCGAGCGCTTCCGCGGCTGGGTGGGCCCGAGGCTCCCGCTGAACCGAATCGCCGAGCTGGATCGAGCGGCCGAGATCGATGCGCTCGCGTGGACGACCGCGCTGCCGGAGGAGTGGGACGAGTTTCGGCGCGCCCAGATCACGAGCCTCGTCGCCGAGATCTACGGTGAGGTCAAAGCCCGGCGGCCCGAACTGGTGGTGTCGGCGGCGGTGGTCCCGGACCTGGCGACCGCCCACGACGCACGCTTCCAGGACTGGGACGAGTGGCTCCGGGACGGCATTCTGGACGTCGCGGTGCCGATGGCGTATACCGCGAGCACGGACCAGTTCCAGGGCCTCCTGCGGCAGGCTCGATCGGCGGCCGGGAGTCGGGAGCGCCTGTGGGCGGGGATCGGGGCCTATCTGGACTCGGCCAACGGGACCATCGACAAGATCGACGTGTCTCGTAGGCTGGACGCGGGCGGTGTGGTCCTCTTCTCGTACGACTGGTTGGTCGGCGAGGGTCGGGGTGACCCGGGCGGCCCGTTCCTGCGGCGGCTCGGGCGAGAGCGCTTCGGCGATCGTTGACCGGACCGCGGCGAGCGCCGAACTTAACGCCGCCACGCTTTCCCGGACCGCATGCCCAAGGAAAAACGCATCCACGTGATGGACGAGGCCGATGTGAGGCGTGAGATCGCCCGCATGGCCCGTGAAATAGTGGAGCGAAACGAGGGCACCGAGGGGCTCGTGCTGATGGGCATCCATCGGCGTGGCATTCAGATCGCGAACCTCCTGCGCGACGAGATCGGGTCGCAATCCGGGGTCCGCGTTCCGGCGGGGTCCATCGACATCACGCTCTACCGCGACGACCTCGGCACGATCGGTCCCCTGCCGATCGTCGGGGAGTCGGATCTCCCGCTCGGTGGGATCGACGACCGCACGGTGGTGCTCGTCGACGACGTAGCCTACACCGGCCGGACGATGCGCGCGGCCATCAACGAGCTGAGTGATTGGGGGCGGCCGAAGCGCATCCAGTTCTGCGTGCTCGTGGACCGGGGTGGCCGCGAGCTCCCCATCCAGCCGGACTTCACGGGCCGCGCGGTCACCGTGCGGAAGGACCAACGCGTCGAGGTCTACGTTCCGGACCTCGACGGGAAGCTCGGAGTGGAGCTTCGCACCGTGAAGCCTGAGGCGGCATGAGCCCGACGCCCGCCTTCCTCGGCAAGGACCTGGTGGGCCTCGAACGTCTTTCGGCGGATCAGCTTCGGACCATCCTCGATACGGCCGAACACTTCAAAGAGATCTCCGAGCGGCGCATCAAGAAGGTGCCGGTGCTGCGCCACAAGACCATCGTCAATCTCTTCTTCGAGGCCTCGACGCGGACACGCATCTCGTTCGAGTTCGCGGAGAAGCGCCTCAGCGCCGATACCGTGAACATCGTCGCGGCGGGGTCATCGCTTCAGAAGGGCGAGACGCTCGTCGATACCGCACGGAACCTCGAGGCGATGCGTATCGACATGGTGGTGATGCGCCACGGGTCGTCGGGGGCAGCGCAGTTCCTCGCCGACCGGATCCCCTCGAACGTGATTAACGCCGGGGACGGGCGCCACGAGCACCCCACGCAGGGCCTGCTCGATCTGCTCACGATCCGCGACCGCATGGGCCGCATCGAAGGGCTCAAGGTGTGCATCGTCGGCGACATCCTGCACTCTCGCGTGGCGCGCTCGAACATCTACGGTCTGCTCACGCTCGGTGCCGAGGTAGCCGTGTGCGGTCCCCCGACGCTCATGCCGCCGGCCGCGACCGAGCTCGGCGTGCGGGTCTTCACGCGCGTCGAAGAGGCGATCGAGTGGGCGGACGTCCTGAATGTGCTCAGACTGCAACTCGAACGCATGGAGGCGGGCTACGTGCCGAGCCTGCGGGAGTACAACCGTATTTGGGGCGTGTCGACGGCGCGCCTGGAGGCCGCGAAGCGCGACCTGGTGGTTCTCCACCCCGGGCCGATGAACCGCGGCGTCGAGATCGACTCGGACGTCGCCGACGGCCCGCACTCGGTGATCCTGGACCAGGTCACCAACGGTGTCGCCGTGCGCATGGCCGTCCTCTATCTGCTGGCTGGCGGGCAGCCCGAGAAGGCCGAGGCCGCCAAGCAGGGAGGCGAGACGTGAGCAAGCCCCTGCTCCTCCGCGGGGGGCGCGTGGTCGACCCCAGCCAGAACCTCGACGCGAAGCGCGACGTGTTGCTGGTGGACGGAAAGGTCGCGAAGGTGCGGGCGCGCATCGACGCGCCAGAGGACGCTCGCGTGGTGGACTGCGCGGGTCTCGTGGTCACGCCCGGCCTGATCGACGTGCACGTGCACCTGCGCGAGCCCGGCGAGGAGCACAAGGAGACGATCGCGACCGGCGCGGCGGCTGCGGCCGCCGGAGGCTTCACCGCGATCTGTGCGATGCCGAATACCGACCCGCCGATCGACGATCCGGCAGCGGTCGGGTTCGTGGTGGCGGAGGGGCGGCGTGCCGGAGCGGCCCGGGTTTATCCCGTCGGTTGCATCTCGGCTGGACGCGCGGGCAAGAGACTCGCGCTCATCGGCGAGATGGTCGAGGCCGGCGCGGTGGCAGTCACGGACGACGGCAACCCGGTCATGGACTCGGGGCTCATGCGCACGGCGCTCGAGTATGCGCTCGCGTTCGGGATCCCGGTCGCGGACCACCCCGAAGACTTGGGTCTCTCGGGGAACGGACACATGAACGAGGGGCTGGTGGCGACGAGGCTCGGCCTCGCGGGGAAGCCGAACGCGGCGGAAGACGTCCACATCGTGCGCGACCTCCTGCTCGCGGAGCTCACGGGCGGGCACATTCACCTCCAGCACGTATCCACGCGCTTCGGTGTCGAGTCCATTCGGCAGGCCAAGGCAAGGGGCGTACGCGTCACGGCCGAGGCGACGCCGCATCACTTGGTGCTCACCCAGGACGCGGTGGACGGATACCGCACCGAAGCGAAGATGAATCCGCCACTCCGGTGCGCGGAGGATGTGGCTGCGGTGCGCGCGGGGCTGGCGGACGGCACGCTCGACACCGTGACGACCGATCACGCTCCGCACCACTACGACGAGAAGGAAGCGGCCTTCGCCGAGGCCCCGAACGGCATCGTGGGTCTCGAGACCGCGCTCGGGATCATGCTCACGCGGGTCGTCGGAGAGGGCGTCATCGACCTGTCCACGCTGGTCGAGCGCATGAGCTGCGGTCCGGCGCGCGCGTTCCATCTACCAGGCGGCACGCTGACCGAGGGTAACCCCGCGGACGTGACGGTCTTCGATCCGAACGAGGTGTGGACCGTGGAGCCCCGTGCGTTCCTTTCGAAGAGCCGGAACACGCCATTCAGCGGGTGGGAGCTGAAGGGACGACCGAAGCTCACGATCGTCGGCGGCCGAATCGTCTTCGGGGCTCCGTAACGCGGCCACCGGGTGGCCGCGGGTGCTGCGGGGCGCTTAGGCGGCGAGCGCCCGCACGAACTTGGTCAGGGCGCCCTTCAGGTGCCCAACGCGGTTCGGAGGATAGAGCCTCTTGGTGGCCGCCCTGTCGAGCAGCGCCACTGCCTCGCGAAGCCGCGCCTCTCCAACCTCGGCGGAGGTCGCCTGCCGCACGTTCTTGATCGCCGTGCGAATACGCGCGCGCTCCGAGCGGTTCCTGCCCTTGGCGAGGGCACTCAACTGCATCCGCTTCTTGGAGCTCTTGAGATTAGGCATTGGCTTGGCGCTCTGAGGCTTCTGACCTGGTATGATGAGCAGGCAAAGGTAGGAGAGCGGGCCCGGTCGATCAACGGGCTGGGGAGCCCCGGGGGGACACCGCTAGGTTTTGGGCCATGCCGCTGCTCGAAGCCACCGTTCTCGTCGCCGTTCTGATCATGTCCGTGGTGGTCCACGAAGTGGCCCACGCGTGGCAGGCCAGGAGGGAGGGGGACGACACGGCGGAGCGCTTGGGCCGCATCACCTTGAACCCGCTCCGGCATATCGACCCGATCGGATCGATCATCCTTCCCGGGCTCCTCGCCTGGCAGGAGGGAATGATCTTCGGGTGGGCCAAGCCCGTTCCCGTGAATCCGCTCCAGTATCGCCAGTACGTTGCGGGTGACATCCGCGTATCGCTGGCGGGAATCGCATCGAACCTCCTGCTTGCGACGCTGGCCACTCTGGCGGCCGGCTTCGTGGTCAAGCTCAGGAGCTTGGTGGGATCCATGGGGGGCGTCACGGACGTGGCCATCATGACGCTCGACTACGCGATTTACATCAACCTCATCTTGGCGTTCTTCAACCTGATTCCGATTCCTCCGCTCGACGGCTCGCACGTCCTCGCGCACGCGCTTCCACGGGAGTTCGCGGCCAGGTATCGCGAGATGGGCCGCTATGGGCTGTTGATCGTGATGGCGCTCCTGTTCCTCGCGCCGCGCTTCATGGACTTCTTCCTCGCGCCCGTCTCGCTGCTTCGCGGCTTCGCCGACCAGTTCATCCGCCTGTGGATCTGACCGTCGTCGGACGCGCCGAGCGCGAAGGCTTCATGGTCGTCGAGATCGACCGGTTCCAAGGACCGCTCGATCTCCTGCTGCACCTGATCCGCACGCAGGACATCGACGTCTTCGCCATCCCCATCGCGAGCATCACCGACCAGTTCCTCCGGTCCATCAAGAACCTGGACCCGCGCGACCTCGATGGTGCCGGGGAGTTCATCGAGATGGCGGCGACGCTGATCCGCATCAAGGCGCAGATGCTGCTCCCGCGGTTCGGCGAGGACGAGGACGACGACCCGCGCGCGGAGCTCGTGCGCCGGCTCCTGGAGTACGAGCAGATCCGGGAGATCACGCTTCGGCTCCGCGTCGCCGAGGCCGATCGTGAACGCCGATTCGCCAAGGGATACATTCCCATCCGCCCGAAGCCGGACCTGGCGGACGTCCCGCTGGAGACGACGTGGGAAGAGGTGATGGAGGCCGCGCTGCGCGTGCAGATGCCGACTCCGCGACACGTCGACCATCGTGTCACGCAGCGGAGTGTGACGATGGAGGAGAAGGCCGTGCTGATCCTGGAAGCGCTCCGGGACAGCACGCGCGTGCAGTTCAGCAAGCTGCTCGACGGCTTCCGCGAGAGGAGTCATGGTGTGATGACATTCCTGGCCGGCCTCGAGCTTTCGCGCCGGCGCGTGCTGCTGCTTCGCCAGTCGAAGCCGTTCGCCGAATTGTGGATGTACCGACGCGAAGATGACGGAAGCGCGAGCCCGGATCCCGAGCCCATCGTCGAGACAGGAGTGGAGGCGTGAACGTTCGACAGATCGTAGAGGCCGTGCTCTTCGCTTCCGACGCACCGCTCACTGCGGAGGAGATCGCGCGCGCGGACGAGTCCCTGGACGAGGACCAGGTCGAGGCCGCACTCGAGCTCCTCAAAGCCGAGTACGACGAGGGCGCTCGAGCCTTCCAGGTGGTGGAGGTCGCTGAGGGCCACCAGATCCTCACCCGCGCGGAGTTTTCGCCCTACCTGGAGCGCTTCGACAACGTGCCGCGTCCGTCGCGCCTCTCGGGGCCGTCGCTCGAGACGCTCGCGATCATCGCGTACCGACAGCCGATCGGCCGGCTCGAGATCGAGTTCGTGCGGGGGGTCGGAGCGTCGGGCGTGATCCGCACGCTGCAGGAGCGCCACTTGATCGACATGGTGGGGCGGTCGGAGGGGTTGGGCCGTCCGCTGCTCTACGGAACCACGCGCCACTTTCTCGAGCACTTCGGCTTCCGCTCGCTCGAGGAGCTGCCGAGACCCGAGGAACTGTCGATCGTGCTCCGCGAGCGGATCCCGCTCGGGGTCGAGGGAGAGGTTCTGGGCATGCCCGTTGCCCTCCCCGCCGTGATCGATCCCGCCCAGGTCACACTCGACCTCGCGCCCGACGACGAGGGTGCCGCCGTGGGCGTCATGGACGGGGCCGTGGCCGAGGGAGAGTCCGGGCCCGAGCAGTGACGGAGGGGGTCCGACTCCAGAAATACCTCTCGCGGGCGGGCCGCGCCTCCCGCCGGGAGGCCGAGCTCCTCATGCTCGACGGGCGCGTCCGCGTAAACGGCGAGGTCGTGACCGAGCTGGGCGTGCGCGTGGTTCCGGGTCGCGATGTGGTCGAAGTCGACGGGAAATCGGTGAGGGATCCCGGGGGAGCCGGCGCGGTGTGGGTGGCATTCCACAAGCCCGTCGGTGTCCTCACGACCCGCAGCGATCCCCACGGGGGTGCCACCATCTACGACGTGCTCCCGAAGGACTTCGCGCGGCTCAAGTACGTCGGGCGCCTCGACAAGGACGCCGAAGGACTTCTTCTGCTCACCGACGACGGCGACGCGGCGCACCGGCTGCAGCATCCGAGCGGCGAAGTCGAACGCGAGTACCGTGTGGAGATCGCCGGCACGGTGGGCCAGGCGGACATGAAGCGCCTCGTCGACGGCGTCGAGCTCGGGGACGGGGTGGCGGCCGCGCTCCGCGCGTCCGTTCTCGAGTCGGGACCCGTCCGCTCGACCGTCACGGTGGTCCTCACCGAGGGGCGAAAGCGGGAAGTCCGGCGCATGATGAGCGCCATCAAGCACCCCGTGCTGAAGCTCGAGCGCATCCGCTTCGGCCCGGTGCGCCTCGGAGACCTCGAGCCGGGTGCCTGGCGCGAGCTGAGCGACCAAGAGCGCGAGGCGCTGTCCGGGGACGTCCCGAAGAAGCGGAGCAAACGATGACGCGAGAGCCAATGATGCCATTCGCGAACCTGAACGTGATCGACCACCCGTTGATCCGTCACAAGGTGCGTTTACTGCGCGCCGCGTCGACACCGAAGAAGCTCTTTTGCGAACTGGTGGAAGAGATCGCCATGCTGATGGCGTACGAGGTCACACGCGGGCTCGAGGAGGAGGAGGCCGAGGTCGAGACGCCGCTCGAGCGCACCGTCGGCCGGCGCGTCGTGGGTGAGGCGATTGTTGTCGTGCCGATCCTGCGGGCGGGCCTCGGCATGGTCGAGGGCGTCCTCCGGCTGATCCCGACGGCGCGAGTGGGTCACGTGGGCATGTCCCGGGACGAAGAGTCCCTCGAGCCGGTCGAGTACTACTTCAAGGTTCCGCACGCTCGGGACGTGAGGCACTTCATCGTGCTCGACCCCATGCTCGCGACCGGCGGCTCCGCGATCGCGACCCTCGCCGGGCTCAAACGCCGGGGGGCCCGGCAGATCAGCTTCATGTGCCTCGTCGCCGCGCCCGAGGGCGTCCGGGAACTCGAGACCGCTCACCCCGACGTGCCGATCTTCGCGGCTGCGCTCGACCGCGAGCTGAACGAGGACGGGTACATCGTGCCCGGGCTGGGGGACGCGGGGGACCGACTGTTCGGGACGATCTGAAGGGTCGGTGCCGGGCTCACACGCGGCGGGCTATCTTAGGCGCGCAGGGCCCGTAGCTCAGCCGGTTAGAGCAGCCGACTCATAATCGGTAGGTCCCAGGTTCGAGCCCTGGCGGGCCCACTGGTAAGCGCAACAACCACGTAAGAGCCCGAAGCCGGCCCACAGGTAGCCGGCAGATTCGGGTGCGATGTCGCCTAGAATGTTGCCGGAGCCTCGTCCCCCCTGTG
>SHZR01000029.1 GCA_009692205.1 Gemmatimonadota bacterium
ACAACCCGCGCGACCTGCTCCTGCTTGAACTGCGCGCTGAAGATCCGGCGACCATCCGATCCCTGCCGATGCGTTTCCATCCGACGTCCTCCGTTTGAGAAGCCAACCTACGCTTCCCAAACTGCCTCGCCGAATTGGGGTACAGAGCAACATCGCGCACGGCATCACACCGCCGCCGCGCTGTCTCTTAACTGCAGATTGGCGAAACAGTGCACCGCGTAATGGCGGCACCCTCCCCCCACCCTACCCGCCTCCCCCCCATTCCGCAAAGCCAAGAGGGCCCAGCCACCCTTATCGGTGACTGAGCCCTCTCGTGCCATTCCGTGGGCGACGTCGAAACGACGTCCGCCCCACGAGGCGGATTTCCGACACCGCCCTGCCAGGCCACGTAGACCCGCAGGTACCGCGGCGTCGGAAATCCGCCGGCCGGGTTAGCGACGCCGCCGCGAGCCGCTCGACAGAGCCTGCCCGCGGACGGCGGTGTCGCTAACCCCTTAGTACATGCCCCCCATACCCCCCCCACCCGGCATCCCACCACCACCGCCCGCCGCCTTCTCCTCCGGCACCTCGACCACCACGCACTCCGTGGTGAGCAGCAGCCCCGCGATCGAAGCCGCGTTCTGCAGCGCCGTGCGCACGACCTTGGTCGGGTCGATCACGCCCGCCTTCACCAGATCCTCGTACTTGTCGGTCTGTGCGTTGAAGCCGAACCCAGCCGATTTCCCTTCCTTGATGCCTCCCCTGACGGTCGCGACCACGATGCTGCCCTCGGCGCCCGCGTTCTCCGCGATCTGCCGGATGGGGTGCTCGAGCGCCCGCCTCAGGATCTCCACGCCGATCTGCTCGTCCTCACGCTCCAGCTTGAGCTTGCTCAGCACGCCCTGCGCACGCAGCAGCGCGACTCCGCCGCCGGGCACGATGCCCTCTTCGACCGCGGCGCGCGTCGCGTGCAGCGCATCCTCGACCAAAGCCTTCTTTTCCTTCATCTCGGTCTCGGTCGCGGCGCCTACGTTGATGACCGCGACGCCACCCGCCAGCTTCGCCAGCCGCTCCTGGAGCTTCTCGCTGTCGTAGTCCGACGTGCTCTTCTCGATCGTGGCGCGGATCTCTTCGATCCTGCCCTTGATCTTGCTGGCATCACCGCGGCCATCGATGATCGTCGTGTTGTCCTTGTCGATCACGATGCGCTTGGCCTTGCCCAGATCGCTCGCGACGGTGTTCTCGAGCTTGAAGCCGACCTCTTCCGAGATCACCTGTCCGCCCGTCAGCACCGCGATGTCCTGCAGCATCGCCTTGCGGCGATCGCCGAAGCCCGGCGCCTTCACGGCCGCGACCTTCAACGTGCCGCGCAGCTTGTTCACCACCAACGTGGCGAGCGCCTCGCCCTCCACGTCCTCCGACACGATCAACAGGGGCCGGCCCATCTGGGCGACCTTCTCGAGGATCGGCAGGAGGTCCTTCATCGAGCTGATCTTCTTGTCGTGGATCAGGATCGACGCGTCCTCCAGAACCACTTCCATCCTCTCCGGGTCCGTCACGAAGTAGGGCGAGAGGTAGCCGCGATCGAACTGCATGCCGTCGACGGTTTCGAGCGTGGTCTCTAGGCCACGAGCTTCCTCGACCGTGATGACGCCGTCCTTACCAACCTTCTCCATCGCGTCGGCGATCAAGTTGCCGATCTCGAGGTTGTTGTTGGCGCTGATCGCACCGACCTGGGCGATCTCCTTCTTGCCCTTCGTGGGCGTGGACATCTTGTGGAGCTCGGCCACGACGACCTCTACGGCCTTGTCGATGCCGCGACGGATGCCCATCGGGTTCGTGCCGGCGGTGACGTTCTTGAGGCCCTCGCCGAAGATCGCCTGCGCGAGCACGGTGGCGGTGGTGGTGCCGTCACCCGCGACGTCGGACGTCTTGGTGGCGACCTCCTTCACCATCTGCGCACCCATGTTCTCCACCGGATCCGCGAGCTCGATCTCCTTGGCGACGGACACTCCGTCCTTGGTCACCGTGGGCGAGCCGAACTTCCTGTCGAGTACCACATTCCGGCCCTTGGGACCCAGCGTCACCTTGACGGCCTGAGCAAGCCGGTCGACGCCGATCTTCAGACGCGCGCGCGCCTCGACGTCGAACACGAGATTCTTTGCTGACATGATTTCCTATCTCCTAGTCGTCTATTGCGTTGCGCTCAGGGGATGATCGCGAGGATGTCGGACTCCCGCAGGATCAGGTACTCGTTGCCGGCGAGCGTGACATCGGTGCCGCTGTATTTTCCGTACAGCACCTTGTCGCCGACCTTCACATCCATCTCGAGGCGGGCGCCCTCGTCCGAGATCTTCCCCGGACCGACGGCCATGACCTCGCCCTGCGACGGCTTTTCCTTCGCGGTGTCCGGGATGTAGAGCCCGCCGCGCATCTGCTCGGACTCGTCCAGGGGCTTCACCACGACGCGGTCAGCGAGCGGCTGGACCGTGACTTTGACCTTTGCCTTAGCCATCAGGCCTCCTCCTACGTGTTGGGCCATGCCAGTGAGAATTCCGTCGTTAGCACTCATGGACCCAGAGTGCTAACGACGGGGGGAATCTGGCGGCAGGAAGCCCTCTGTCAAGCCACGAACGGGGGGGGCGCCGCAGCCTGCGGCAGCCCTACTCGGGCGAGGTGAGCGCCTCCATGCGCCGCGTCCCGTCCAGGCCTACGATGGCGTGGACCACCTCTTCGGCGAGCTCGACCTCGAGCCAGAATCCGAGGGCCCGCAGGCCCTCGAACGACGCGCGCGCTTCGGGGTAGGCCCGCTCGAGCACCGCGCGCGCGGAGTCCTTGAAGTGACTCTCGACCACGTCGCCTCCCCGGGCCGAACCGGGGCCGGCGCGCAGGCGGGCGAGCGCGGCGCGCTCCTCCGGGGTGCCCCGGTGCGAGATCTGCGAGACGAGCAGATTGTGGCTCCGCCTGCCCAGGTCGAACTCGAAGTCCGTCAGATCGTCGACGATCTGGAAGGCCGTCCCGAGCTGCGCGACGGCGACCTCGGCTGCGGCGACCCGCTTGGCGACGTCTCCTCCCTCCAGCACCTGGGGCGCCACGAACGCGAGCGCGAAGAGCGACCCACCCCGCATGCGATGGACGGCTTCGACCATGTCGTCGGGCGTCGGAACCTCGGCGACACCCCCCTCCTCCGACCCCTCGAGCGTCCCGATCTTCGCCATGCGATCGAGGAGCCCGCGCTGCACGCGGTCCCGCTCGGCGGCCGTGACCACCCCGGCTGCCTCGCCCCGGTCGAGCACCGTCCGCGACAGCCGCTCGAAGGCCATCAGCTGCAGGATCGACATGAAGCGCGATCCGGCATGCTCGGCGAGGGGCAGCAGCGACTTGGCCTGGTCGTCGAACAGGTTGTCCGCGGCCGTGATCGTGCCCTTGATGCAGAAGTTCAGCTCCGTGTACAACCGGAGCCGGTCGCGGCCCACGCCGATCGCGCCGAAGATCGAACGGAACAGGATGAGGAAGAAGTACTCCTGCAGGAACCCGAGGCCCACCGGCGTCGTCATCTCGCCGGCCTCGGGGACGTGCGACGGAGTCTTCCGGAACTCCTCGCCCAGCACGCCCTCGAAATCCCGATAGACCGTTCGCACCGCGTCGGCCTGCGCCTCCATGTCGCCCGCGAGGCGCGACCAGACGCCGCGCTGCGCGAGGAGCTCGACGGCGTCTCGGGAGCGGAATACCGGCGAAAGTGTCATCGGGGCGAGTTGATCTCAGGACTTGGCGCTGCGGCTGGATAACTTAGTCGTCCACCGCTACCCGCCGATACGCTCGCCCGCCATCGCGAGACCGTAGAGGGTCAGGTAGGGCTCGACCTCGTCCACCGTGGTGAGGTGCGGGCCGATGACGTGGCAGAACCCGCCCGTGGCGACGACAAACGCATCGGGCTTCTTCCACTCCTGCTTGATGCGGCGCACGATGCCGTCGACCGCGTCCACCGCCTGGTAGAAGACGCCGCTCTGGATGCACGCCTCGGTGCGCCGCCCGATCACGACCTTCGGAGGCTGGAGTTCCACACGAGGGAGCTTGGCCGTGCGGGCCGAGAGCCAATCGAGTCCCGCTTGCAGGCCCGGGGAGATCACGCCTCCTATGAAGACGCCCTCGCGCGTGATGCAGTCGAAGGTCGTCGCGGTGCCGAGGTCGACCGCGATCGTGTCCTTCCCGTAGATCTCCCGTGCGGCCAGGGTATTGGCGATGCGGTCGGCGCCCACCGTCTGCGGCTCGTCCACGTCGAGCCGAATGGGCAGCTTGGACCCCGGGCCCACCGACACCACGGGGCCCTGCACGATCTTGCTCAGGGACTCGGTCCACACCTGGTTGAGCGCCGGCACCACCGAGCCGATGACCCCCCGTCCGAGGGTCGACGGCTCGATCGACTCCCCGGCGAGCAACGCCCTGAGGAGTGCCGTCAGTTCATCCGGGGTGCGCGGCACGTTCGAGCTGATGCGCCAGTGCGCGACCACTTTGTCGACTCGAGGGGCGACCCCCACGACCGTCTCCGTATTGCCGACGTCGACGACGAGCTGCAAGCGACCTCCTGGCAGGCGGGATCTGACGAGGATCTACAGCGGACGGATGCTTCCGGCCACCACGCGTACCCTGGACCCGTCCGGCCGCTCCAGGAGAAGGGCTCCGAACGCGTCGATTCCACGGGCGGTTCCGCGGCCGTGCTCGTCGGTGTCGACCTCGGCACCAAGCAGCGTGTCGCGCGCGCCCAGGTCGGCGAGGACGCCGGCGTCGAGCGTGGCTCCATCGAGTGGGCGACGCCGGAGGGCGGCCACGATGAATCCGGCCAAGATGCTCGCGGGCAACGCGTTGCCGCTCTCCGTCTCCAGTGATGTCGCACGGTCGATGACGGGCACGGGACGGAGGTTGATGCCGATCCCCGCGACCACGGCGGCGCCTGCCGACTCGCAGAGCACGCCGCCCAGCTTCCGCCGACCCACGAAGAGGTCGTTGGGCCACTTGAGCCCGACCCGCACGCCCTCGGTGGCGGCTTCGATCGCCTCGGCGACCGCCAGCCCCACGAGCAGCGTCACGTGGGGTGCCGGCCGAGACCCGGGGAGCACGGTCGACATCCAGAGGCCCGAGCCCGCCGGGGAGTGCCACGTGGCGCCCCGCCGCCCTCGCCCCTCGGTCTGCTCATCGGCGACCACGACCGCGAACGCGTTCCCCGCCCCGGCCGCCAGCTCCAGCGCCCGGTCATTCGTCGAGCCGATGCTCGCGTAGGCCTCGACGAGGGGTACGCCCCACGCGGCGCGCCACTCCGCCGCGGACCCGCCCTGCCACTCCGCCAGCAAGGCCCGGCTCACCGCAGCGCGAGGTAGACCAGAAAGAGCGAACCGGCGGCCCAGCAATAGGGGGCGAACGCGTGGAACGCGCGCCGGGCCAGGAGCTCGACCAGCAAGCGGATGGCGAGGATGCCGGTCGCGCCGGCGACGATGCTCCCGACGATCAGCGGTGCCCACCCGACACTCCCTGCCCCGATGTCCGGGAGTTCGAGCACCGCGGCGCCGGCGATCGCGGGAATCGCCATCAGGAACGAGAACGCCGCCGCCTCGCGTGCTTCCACGCCGAGCCACATGGCGACCACGATCGTGGTTCCGGACCGGGAGATCCCCGGCGCGATCGCGAGGGCCTGGGCGATACCGATGAGAAGCGCCGGCACCCACCCCGAGACGGTGCCCGTGGCGCGCGGAAGCGCGGCCCGGCTCGTCCAGAGGAAGGTCCCGGTGATGAGCAGTCCGATGCCCGCGGCCGACGGACTCTCGAACAGCGCCTCCAACTGCTTGTTCAAGAAGACGCCCACCAGCCCGGCCGGCACGCTGGCCACGAGGAGCAACCCCAAGAGCCGGAGCGCGCTTGCCTCTCTCTGAAGCACCCCGCGTCCGAGATCCCACACGCGCGTGCGAAAGCCCACCAAGATGGACACGAGCGTGGCCACGTGGACGGCGACCTCGAAGACGATGCCCGGGGTGTCCACCCCGAGGAGCGTCTGGACGATCACCAGGTGCCCGTCGCTCGAGATGGGGAGGAACTCGGTGACGCCTTGGACGAACCCGAGGACGATCGACTCCCAGACGGTCACTTGCCGGCCAGCACGCGCTCGTAGAGCGCCTCGTACATCGGAACGATCGCATCGGCCGAGAAGCGCTCGACGGCGAGCCTCCGTGCCGCGAGCGACATCTGCTTCCGGAACGCGTCATCCGACAGAATGCGCACGCCCGCCGCGGCCATCTCGTCGATCGCGCCGACCGGAAACAAGTAGCCGGACACACCGTCCTCGATGACCTCGGGGAGTCCGCCGGCGTTCGACGCCACGACGGGCGCACCGCACGCCATCGCTTCGAGCGCGGCCAGGCCGAACGACTCCGAAGAGGAGGGGAGAAGGAAGAGGTCCGCGCACGACAGCAGCTCCTCGACCGAGCCGTGGCGCCCCAGGAAGAGCACGTCGTCCCCGAGGCCGAGGTCGGCCGCGCGGCTGAGCGCGCGCGGGCGGTCGGGCCCCTCGCCAACGAGGACCAGGCGTGCCTTCACCTTCTCGCGGATCTTGGCGAACACCTCCACCACGTCCAGCACGCGCTTCACGGGGCGGAAGTTCGACACGTGCATGACGATCTTCTGCCCTTCGGGCGCCAGCTTCGATCGGTGACACGGCTCCCGATCGCGGCGCCACACCTCGGTGTCGACGAAGTTAGGGATCACGTCGATCCGATCCTCCGGGACGGAGAAGCTGCGCACGGTCTCGTCCTTGAGGAACTGCGACACCGCGGAGAGCCCGTCGGACTGCAGGATCGAGAAGCGCGTGATGGCCCGGAACGACGGGTGCAGGCCCACCAGCGTGATGTCGGTGCCGTGCAGCGTGGTGACGATCTTGATGTCGCGCTCCGCCTCGAGCATCTGCTTGGCGAGATACGCGGACGCCGCGTGCGGGATCGCATAGTGCATGTGGAGCACGTCGAGCTCCTCTCTGCGCGCGGCGTCATGGAGCGCCACCGCGAGCGCGAGCGAGTACGGAGGATGCTCGAAGAGCGGGTAGTCCTCCATCTCCACTTCGTGATAGAACACCCGCTCGTGCAGGCCCACGAGTCGAAACGGCTGCGCGTAGGTTACGAAGTGCACTTCGTGTCCGCGCTGAGCGAGCGCGAGCCCGAGCTCCGTCGCCACCGCACCCGAGCCGCCGTACGTCGGATAACATGTGATGCCGATCTTCACGTTCCCACCTCGTGTTGGACCCCATCCTTCCACGGCAGCGTCCCACCCGCGCGCTCGAATGCCGCGAGAGCTACATCGACCTGCTCGTGCAGCGGCGCCGTCGCGTCGACGCGCACCGCCGAGTCCGGCATCTGATGCCGGTACCAGGTGAGCTGCCGCCTGGCATACTTGCGGGTGTTGCTCCGGATCTCTTCGACCGCGCCTTCCAGCGACACCTCCCCCCGGAGGTATGCTGCGATCTCACGATAGCCGGTTCCGGTCATTCCGGGCGCGTCCTCACGGTAGCCGGCGGCCAGCAGCCCACGCACCTCCTCCACCAGCCCGCGCTCGACCATGCCTCCCACGCGCTCGTCGATACGCCGGTGCATCTCCTCCCGGGGAAGATCGAGCACGACAATCACGCCCGGAAGCCCGCTCGCCTCGGTGGGGGCCGCCCGGTGCCACCAGCTCAGCGGTCTCCCTGAGAGCAACGCCACCTCGAGCGTTCGCGCGAGGCGCTGGGGTCCTCCCTCCCGAGCGAGGGGCGCCCGTTCCGGGTCGAGATGCTCCACCCAACGCGAGAGTCGCTCGCGGCTCTGGCCGCGCAGATACGTCCGGAGCGCGTCCACCCGCTGGGGATCGAGCGGCGGCTCGGCGAAGACCGGATCGACGACCGCGCGCAGGAAGAAGCCCGTGCCGCCCACCAGCAGAGGGAGACGGCCCCTCGTGCGGATCTCGTCGATCCAGGCGCGCGCGTCGCGCGCGAAGCGCCCCGCCGAGTAGCGCTCGTCCGGCGAGATCAAGTCGAGCCCGTGATGCGGGACGCGCGCGCGCGCCGAGCGGCTCACCTTGTCGGTCCCGATGTCCATCCCGCGGTAGACCTGGCGGGAGTCCATCGAGATCACCTCCACGTCCACCGCCGCGGAGACGGCCAGGGACAGATCCGTCTTCCCCGTGGCCGTCGGCCCCGCCAGCGCGAGGAACTGCGGAGGCCGCTCGCTCACGCGCGCCCGAACTTCCGCGCCAGCTCATGCGTCGACAGGCGAACGATGGTCGGCCTGCCGTGCACGTCGTGATGGGGAAGCTCGGTCGCGAAGAGCTGATCGAAGAGCTCCTGCATCTCCGCATCCGAGAGCCGCTGCCCAGCTTTGATGGCGCTCTTGCACGCGAACGTCATCGCGATGCGCTCGTGCTGGTTCTTGGCCGCGCGCACGAGCTCCGATCCATGGGTCAGCTCGTGCACCATCTCGCGGATCGCTCGCTCCGCGTTGAAGTACGGGTGGGGGTTCGGCACCGCGTGCACGATCACGGTGTCTCCGCCGAAAGGCTCCACCTCGAAGCCGGCGCGCCGGAGCAGCCCCGCGAGGTCTTCGAGGCAGGCGACCTCGGGGGCGGTGAGGCGGATCGTGAGCGGGAAGAGCAGCCTCTGGCCGTGCTGTCCGCCCGCGGCGAACGCGTCCATGAGCCGCTGGAACAGGATCCGCTCGTGCGCCGAGTGCTGGTCGATGATCAGGATGCCGTCTCGCGTTTCTGCGAGCACGTAGGTATCGAGCACCTGCCAGAGGCGGGGCCGTCCCGCCGGCACAGAGACGGGTGCCTCCCCGGAGACGTCGTCCGCCAGCGAGCGTCCGGCGGCACCCTGCACGAAGAGCGCCATCTGCGCGTCCGCCGCGGACGTGCCGGCGCTCGAGGGCTCCGCGCGCTCGTGCACCGCGAGCCGAGGGAGCGTCACCCGCAGGTCGAGCGTCGCCGAGCTCGCCTCACCCTCCAGCGCGCCACGTACCGCGGCCTCGACGAGGCCCTCCACGCGCGCGTGGTCACGGAAGCGCACCTCGGCCTTGGTGGGGTGGACGTTGACGTCCACGTCCGCGCCGGGGACGCGCAGGTACAGAAACACCCACGGACGCGCGCCCTGTGGCACGGTCGTGCGGTAGCCGCGGTCCGCCGCGCGGATCAGGCCCACCGCACGGAACGGACGGCCGTTCACAAAGAGATAGCTCCGCCGCACGCCGGGTTTGGCCGCGTCGGGGCGCTGCACGAGCCCGAGAAGCTCGAGGCCATCGGCGGACGTGCCTACCGCCACGAGCGTCGACGCCTGTTCGCCGCCCCAGACCTGGGCGATGCGCGCGACCGCGTCATCGACGCGCGGTAGATCGAGGAGTTCCCGCCCGTCGGACGTGAGCGTGAACGCGACGCGGGGGTTCGCCAAGGCCAAAGCGGTGACCACCTCGCTCACCGCCCGCGTCTCCACGGCGACCGCCTTGAGGAACTTCGCCCGCACGGGCGCATTATAGAACAAGTTGCGGACCTCGATCGTGGTGCCGCGCTGCCGGGCGATGTCGTCCATCGTGCTGATGCGCCCGCCCTCGACCACGATGCGAGTCCCGCCCTCGCCGTCGCTCGTCTCTAGCGTTAGGTGAGACACCGCGGCGACCGAAGGAAGTGCCTCGCCGCGGAATCCGAACGTCCTCACCCCTTCCAGGTCCGCGGCCACCGCGATCTTGCTGGTGGCGTGCCGGTCGAGACAGAGGAGCGCGTCCTCGCGCCCCATCCCGCAGCCGTCGTCGCTCACGCGGATGCGCCGCTTGCCACCGCGCTCGACGGCCACCTCCACGCGGGTCGCGCCGGCGTCCAGCGCGTTCTCGACCAGTTCCTTCACCACCGACGCGGGGCGCTCCACGACCTCGCCCGCGGCGATCTGGTTCGCCACGGCGTCCGGAAGCACCTGGATGCGACGCGCCATTCCTATGTGACCCCGTAGAAGCGCCGAGCGTTCTCGGTGGTCCGGTGAGCCAGCTCCGTCGGAGGGACGTCGAGGAGGCGGGCCACGGCGTCGACGACCTGGACGACCAGCGCCGGCTCGTTGCGTCGCCCCCGCTGCGGGACCGGGGCCAGGTAGGGCGAGTCGGTCTCGACGAGGAGGCGGTCGGGCGGGACGTCGCGAAGCCGGTCGGCCGCGCGGAAGCTCTTGAACGACGCGATACCGGAGAACGAGACGTACCACCCCGCGGCCACGGCCTCCGCAAAGGCGGCGTCACCACCTGTGAAGCAGTGCAGGACGCCGTTCGTTCCCCGGGGCATCGCGCGCAGCGCTCCGGCGATCTCGTCGTCGGCCTCTCGCGCATGCACGACGACCGGCAGATGGACTTCCGCAGCGAGCGCCAGCTGCGCCTCGAAGAGCGCGATCTGCACCGCCCGCGGCGAGTGGTCGTAGTGGAAATCGAGGCCGGTCTCGCCGATGGCGACCACCTCGTCGTGGCCGGTCGCGAGCTCGCGCACCGCGTCCAAGTCACCGGGGCTCGCCTTGCCCGCCTCGTGCGGGTGCACACCGGCGGTGCACCAGACTCCGCTGCGGCCGCGCGCGAGGTCGAGCGCGGCGCGTGCGTCCGCCACATCCGAGGCGATGGTGACCATGCGCGTCACACCGGCCTCCGCCGCCCGATGCAGCACCGCCTCCCGGTCGTCCCGGAAGGCGGCATCCGTCAAATGGCAGTGACTGTCGAAGTACTCGATCACACCGTCGCGGGCTCGGGGCGTTGCGGCTTCTCCCCGATGTGACCGACGCCCCAGCGCTTCTGGATCTCGATGAGCGCTGCCGACCCGATGAAGATCGACGAGTACGTCCCGATGATGATGCCGAAGATCATCACCGCTGCGAAGTCACGGATCACGGGCCCACCCAGCACAGTCAATGCCGTGAGTACTGCCAGTGTCGCGCCACCGGTGAGTACCGTGCGAGGTAGCGTCTCGTTCACGGACCGGTTGACGAGCTCCAAGGGATCGCGCTTGCGCGCGCCCTTCATGTGCATGTTCTCGCGGATCCGGTCGAACACCACGATGGTGTCGTTGAGCGAGTATCCGAGGATCGTCAGGAGTGCCGCCACGGTGGAGAGGGAGATCTCCATGCGGAAGAGCGCGAGAACGCCGAGCGTCAGGACGATGTCGTGCGCGGTGGCAATGACGGCGGCGACCCCGAACCGGAACTCGAAGCGCACCGCGAGATAGATGAGCGTCAGCACGAACGAGATCAGGATGGCCATGGCCGCGCGCCGCTGAAGCTCGCTACCCACCTTCGCCCCGACCAACTCCGTGCGCACGACCTCGAAGCCCTGGCCGGGGAGCCCGGCGGTGATCTGCGCCTCGACGGCGTCGGCGACCGCGGTAATCGAAGCGCCTTCGTCGAGCGGCGCCCGGACCACGAACTCGTGCAGATCCGCCTCACCGAACCGCGTGATGGGTGGGGCATCCGCGCCACCCAACGCCTGGCGCAACTCGCCTTCGTCGACGGCCTGGGCGAAGCGCACCTGGATCAGGGAGCCACCCGTGAAATCGACTCCGTAATTCATCCAACTCCCGGTGGTCGCGATGTTGAACACCATCGCAGCCACGCTCACCAACGTCAGGACGGCAGAAAACACGTACGCCGTGTTGCGGCGTGCGATGAAGGGGTAATCGGCGTGGTGGAATACGCGCATCATATACGGGAGGTCCTAGATGCTGATGGGATCCGAAGCCTTCTTCCCCATCAGATAGATGAGGAAGAACGTCTTCGTCACGTAGATCGCTGATACGAAGGACGCGATGATGCCGATCGAGAGCGTCACGGCGAAGCCACGCACGGGTCCGGTTCCGAACTGGTAGAGCACGAGGCCCGTGATCAAGGTCGTGATGTTCGAGTCCACGATGGCGGAGAGCGCGTTGACGAACCCCTCGTCGACCGCGGTTCGAGTCGCGCGGCCGGCCTCGAGTTCTTCCCGGATGCGTTCGAAAATGAGCACGTTCGCGTCCACGGCCATGCCGATGGACAGGATGATCCCTGCCATCCCCGGAAGCGTGAGCGTGGCATCCATGGCGGCCATGCCGCCGAGAATGAGCAGCACGTAGACGCCGAGCGCGCCCACCGCGAGCGTGCCCGCCATGCGGTAGTACCCGATCATCATGACCACGACGATGAGCGTCCCCACGACGCCCGCCAGCACGCCCTGGTCGATCGAGTCCTGCCCGAGCGAGGGGCCGACCGTGCGCTCCTCGATGATGTTGATGCGCGCGGGGAGCGCGCCGGCACGCAGCACCAGCGCGAGGTCACGCGCCTCTTCGAGCGGCGTGCCCTGCCCCATCTCGATCTGTCCGAGAGCCCCAATACGAGCCTGGATCACGGGCGCGCTCATGACCTGGCCGTCGAGCACGATGGCGAGGTAGTTGCCGATATTCGAGCCGCTGAAGCGCGAGAACTCACGCCCGCCAGCGCGGGACAGCTCGAAGCGAACGATCGACTGATTGAACTGGGGGTCGCGCTCTGCGGTGGCGGTCTCGAGCTGGTCGCCCGTGAGGAACGCCTCCTCCGTCAGCACGTAGAGCTGCCGGTAGGTGCGCACTCCCCGGGGGACGATGTCGGTGCCCCAATGCAGCGCGATATCGCGCGGGAGAGAGCGCTGTACTTCCGGGAGGCTCAGGAAGTACTGGGCCTCCGGGACATCTTGGGCGTCCACCATGAAGGTGCCCGGAATGTCCCCGTAACCGAGAAGAGAGGAGAACGGCCGGAGCGCGTCGTCGGCCGCCTGTGCGCTGTCGGCGGCCGCGGTTGCGGCCGAGGACGTGCTGTCCACGACGGTCGAGTCGGTTTGGCGGAAGAGAATGTCCTCGACCGTCTCACCGCGCTCCTCGACCGCCCGACCCATGGCGCGGATCGCGCGGATCGAGTCGACACCCAGCGCGACGACGATGGCGCGATCCACCCGGGTCAGCGAGGCCTCCATCTCCGCGGTCGGCTGAACCAGCTTGAACTCGAGGAACGCGTTCCGCGTGACGATGCCCTTCGCCTGCTCCTCGTCCGTGACGCCCGCGAGCTCGACGATGAGGCGCTCGCTCCCGACGCGCTGGATCAGCGGCTCGTCGACGCCGAACTCGTCGATGCGCGTGCGGATGATCATCTCGACCCGCTCGATCATGTCGGCCCGGGCCTCGCTGGTCATGGTGCCATCGGGATCGTCGACCTCGAGCACCAGGTGCATCCCGCCCTGGAGGTCGAGACCGAGCTTCAGCCAGTCTCCGGTCTCCTGCCGGTGCGCGAACAGCTGCCACACGGCGACCGCCACGAGGATGACGGTAGTGATGATGCGGCCCCGGAGTGTCTTGAACATTCGGCGCGTGGGTTCAGCGAGATGGGCCGCGACGGGCCTGCGGGCTATAGCGCCCGCAAACGGTGCGGCAGCAGGGAAAGCTGCGGCTGCCCCCGAAGGGTGTCAATCGGAGGAGATGACACCCACGCCCTGCTCGTACACGAGCCGGGCACCCCGCTCTGCCGTCTGCTGGATCAGGACGGCGAGGACCAGGCCGAGCCCCACGAGGAGAACGCGTCCCGCCCGCGCCCGCGAGATCCAGGCGTTCAAAGCCAGGCGCAGCACGACGAAGCCGACGAGGAGCCCTGTGGTCACCAGCGCCCACTTCCGGTGGTCGTCGATCAGACCGTGAGCCATGCCGGGGGTGAACACGGTGCGTGCGCCCGCCCAGCCGGTATAGGCCGCCACCACCGCGGAAAGAGCGCCCCCGACGTACAACCACGTCGAGGCGACGGCGAGCCGTTCCGCACGCTTCCCGAAGAGCGAGGCCGCGTCCACCGCCCACGCCACCAGCACGAGCACGATCGGAAAGTGAATGATCAGCGGGTGGAGATTCGGGGCCCAGGGGGGAAGCAGGGGCATCAACGGGCCGGGCTACGGCTTCAGCGGAGCGAACGGGAGCACGAAAACCAGGGACAGCGACCAGGGGCTCGCGTCATCCAGAAAGAGCTCGCCGCCTATCAGATCGCCCGCCGCGGGGAGCCCTGTCGCGACATAGTCGATCGAGGCCTCGAGCTCGGCGTCGTGCAACCAGCGATCATCCGGCAGCCGGCTGAAGACATGGATGGCCGTGTCCAACTCGAAGTTCAGCTTGTGAGTGTACTCGCCGCCGGCACCCGGCGTCTCAGCCGGGCTGAACTTGTCGATGATGTCGAGGTGCGAGGAGAGCCAACCGCCCGTGTCGTCCGTGTCGACCAGGTCGAAGTTCAGCTCGCTTTCGAGCTCGGGCGCGTTGTCGGTGTCCTCGAGGGGAGCGAAGATCGCCTCGAACGTGAGCGACACGCGCGGAATCTCCGTGGGTACCTCCACGGCGAATACCAGCTCGAAGAGCGTCTCCCGCTCGGCCTCCGCCACGACGCCCGCACTCTCGATTCGAGCCGCTCCCACCAGATTCTCGAAGGTGAGCGTCGGCTCGATCTTCATTTCCGGGACGCAGAGCAGCGCGCATCCGTCGCTTTCCTGCGCCGCAGCCAGCCCGGGTGCAAGGAGCCAGACCGCGGCTCCCATCCGCACCCATCTCCGCGGGTTCATCAGTCCTGAACTCGCCATGGCGACACGTCCGGCCAGTCCTTCAGCTCTTCCGTGGCCCACTCGGCGGATCTGTCGGTGTGACAGGAAGTGCACGGATCCGGCATGCCGTACCGCTCGGCGAGCGCCGGCGTGAGGAAGCGGAACGTATGACTCCGCACGGAGACGTCGCCGACGGTCGGAGCGATGCGAGGCATGTGGCAGGCGACGCACTGACTTCCCTCACTGTCCTCCTCGTGCTGCGTGTGGTACGCCAGCGTCCCGCGCGGGCCGGCCTGGAGTTGGGGACTGTGACACTCGGTGCACACGGCATTCCCGGGAAGCTTCAGGTCGGCCTCGTTCTCCGTGCCGTGTACGTCGTGGCACGCCGCGCAGGTCACCCCCCGCGCGTACATCAGGCTCTGGACGTAGTCGTTCCCCTGCATCCGGTTCTTGTGTGCGCTACCCTCGGGCCAGTGCGTGAAGGTGTTCTCTCCGAGGTGGTGCTCGTCCAGCGCCCAGAAGTCGGCGAGCCGATCCCCGGGCTGGTAGCCCACCGGCCAGTCGTAGTACTGCCCCTCGATCGGGTTCGTGAGGGGCTGCCCCTGGGTGTGGCACTGGAGGCATACGTCGTCGGCGCGTACGTGATCGTCGGGCCAGCTCGCATTCTCGATGGTTTCGGCGACCGGAAACTCGACGTGCAGACTTCCGGCCCCATGGCACTTCTCGCACCCCACGTTCCACTCCGTGACGGACTTGGTCGCCACGTCGTAGTTGACCGAGTGGCACCCATCACACAATGGGCCGGTCGGGCGCTGCATCTGGTCGTTCGGGTAATGCTCCGTCCACCAATCGGTCCCAGGCTGCGGCCCGTACCTGCGCCAGACGGCATTCTCCACGTCCCACTGGGCCGGAAACACGTAGAAGTCGTTCCCTATCTGCGTGAAGTAACGCTGCTTCCACTTGGAGCCGTACGTGAAGGCCACGTCCTCGAGCGTGAACGTGACCAGCGGGTTCGGCGTGGCGAAGTCACCGAGAACCACCTCCGGGTGCTCCGCCGGATCCTGGATGACGTTCGCCATCAGCGTCCCCTGCCACCGATCGTAGATGTCCTGGTGGCATTCCGCGCAGGCGGCGGATCCCACGAAGGCTTTCGCGGCACCCTCCGGCGGTCGCTCCGCTCGGCAGCCGGTGACGGCAAACACCAATGGGGCCGAGCAAACGACCCGCTTGAGCCTCCCCCAACGTGCCATCGTCCGATCGATTCCCTATGAAGGTCGGTCCGGCGTCGTCGCCGGTCCGTTACCATTCCGCTACAATAGGCCCAGGACTTAGGGTTTAGGACAATGTACCACGCGGGCCGCACATACAGCTGCGCCCGACAACCACCATCCTCGACAGCGGAGCCCTTCGTGGCGCTTTCCCCGACGCGATCCGCGTCTCGTCTTCCGCACCTCGGCCTCCTCTGCCTGGTCGTCGGAGCCGCCCCAACGCACGCGTCCGCTCAGGAGGACTTCACCTGGGGCTTGTCCGGCTACATCCAGCCTCGGTACACGCAGACGGACCCCGATGACGACTCGTTTACGGGGTCGTTCGGCGTCCGGCGCGCCCGTGTGACGCTACGCGGAGAGGCGCATGAAGACTTCGCCTATCTCCTGCAGATCGACTTCGCCGGCTCGTCCGCGAGGATGGTGGACGGCTGGATCGCTCGTCGCTTCAGCCCGCTCTTCACCCTCACCGCCGGGCAGGCGAAGGCACCGTTCGGGAGGCAGCAGCTGATTTCCGACTCCGGGCTGCAGTTCGTCGATCGCGGCATCCTCGACCCTCGCTTCAATCCCGCCCGTCAACCCGGGGTCTGGGTGAGCGGGGGTATTGCCGACGCTCAGCTGACCTATTCGGCGGGCATCTTCAACGGCGAGGGCATCAACCTCGCAAACGACGACAAGGACTTCATGAGGGTCGCGCGCGTCATGTGGACGCCGCTCGGCTCGTACGCCATGGAGGAGAGCGCCCTGGATTTCCCCGACAGCCCCCGCTTGGCCCTGGGCGCCGCGGTGCTCAGCACGACCGTCGGAACGACCAGCCCCTACGACGCCCTTCGGATCGGCGGAGAGGCTGCATTCAAGATGGAGGGTTTCAGCGCCGTCGCGGAGTATGTTCAGGAACGCCTCACGGCGGGCACCACGCAAGTGGACACGCACGGCTGGTACGGGCAGGCCGGATACGTGATCCCGCAGGGATACGAAGTCGCCGTGCGCTACTCCACGATCGTCCCCGATGCGCACGTCGCGGCGAATTACGACCAGAAGGAACGAGGCGTCGGAATCAGCCGCTACTTCGAGGGTCACGCCATGAAGCTCCAGGCTGACCTCCTGAAGATCGACAGCGCCTCGCAGGCGTTCTCGATCGCGCAGCTGCGGGTGCAGCTCCAGTTGGCGCTCTGACGACGGGGCCGCGCGTCGAGCGCAGCCAACCGGACGCGCCACCTCACATCGAGCGGCGGAGCACCGCGCGCACGCGCGCCATGAAGCGGTCTGCGTCTACCGACTTCTCGACGTAGTCGTCCGCTCCGGCTTCGAGGAGCTCGGTCTCGATGGTGTCGCTCCCGGTCGACGTGCGAATCAAGACCGGAACCGCGGCGGAGTCGATCGATCCCCGGATCTGCTGGAGGACCTGTCGCCCATCCATGCCCGGCATCGAGAGGTCGAGGATGACCAGCTGGAATTCCTGGTCCTGCTTGAGGAGGTCGAGCGCCTTGTAGCCGTCCTCCACCTCTTCGACTTCGAAGCCGTCGGTCTCGAGCAACGTGCGCATCAGGAGCCGCGCATCGTGGTCGTCGTCGACCAGCAGGATCCGGGGTGCGCTCTTGCCTCCGTCCGTCGAGTCCTCGTCGAGTCCCTGGCCGAGAACCCGCTCCACTTCCACGAGGGTCGTGCGGCCCTGTTTGACCCACTCGAGACCCACCTCGTGCATGGTGCGCATGCCTCCCTGAACGGCCACGCGCTGCAGGGTCGCCCATCCTTTGCGCTGCTCGATGGCCTGCGCCATCCGGGGGCCGCTGACGAGCACCTCATTCACCGGTAGCCGACCGCGGTAGCCCGTGAAGCCGCACTCAGGACATCCCACGGCGCGCACAACGGGCTCGACGCCGTGGCTCTCCGTGAGCCGTTGCTCGTCCGGGGTCAGTTGCCCCCTCACGGCCTCCGCGCACGAGGCGCACACTCGGCGCAGGAGCCGCTGCGCGGCCGCTCCCCGAAGCGTCTGCGCGATCGTACTGTACTGGAGCCCCAGATCCACGAGACGCGAGACAGCGCTGACCGCGTCGTTCGCGTGCACCGTGGTGAGCACGAGGTGACCGGTCATGGCAGCCTGAAAGGCCGTCACCGCCGTCTCCTTGTCGCGGATCTCGCCGACGAGAATCACGTCCGGATCCTGACGCAGCATGGCGCGGAGCGCGCCAGCGAAGGTCATCCCCTGCTTCGTCTGGACTTGCGTCTGCGTGATGCCCGGGAGCTCGTACTCGATCGGGTCCTCGACGGTCATGATGTTGACCTTCCCGTCGGCGAGCTCGCGCAGCGCCCCATACAGCGTCGTGGTCTTCCCCGACCCCGTCGGACCCGTCACCACCACGACCCCGCTGCGGTGCGAGAGCAGTCCCCTCAGCCGATCCAGCTCGTGCTTCGGCAGGTCGAGCTCGTCGAGCGAGAGCGCGCTGCTCGAGTCGAGGACGCGCATGACGCACTTCTCGGCGCTGCCCGCGGGAATCGTGGATACGCGCAGGTCGTAGCTGCGACCTCGGACCTGCACGCGCGCCTTACCGTCCTGCGGACGCAGCCGGTCGGCGATGTCGAGCTTCGACAGCACCTTGATTCGCGAGATGATACGGTTGAGGGCCGCCATCGGCAGGTCCATGTGCTTCCGGAGGACCCCGTCGACGCGATACCGCACCGCACCCAGTTTGCGGCCCGGCTCAATGTGAATGTCGCTCGCGCCCTGAGTAATCGCGTCCCGGATGATCAGGTTGGTCAGCTTGACCACCGGCGTGGAGACGATGTCGTCCTCGGAGATGGACTCGGGACCCATCTCCTCCACGAGCTGCACCGCGTCTTCGCTGATGTCGTCGGCGAGCCCGCCGAGCAGCGCGTCCACCGCCTTCTCCAGAGAGAAGCGCTGGTCGAGGGCGTCTTGGATGAGGCGCGGTGCGGCGACCTGGAAGAGCGGCGTCCGGCCCGTGCTGAACCCCAGCGCGCGCTCCGCCTCGACGTTCGTCGGGTCGCAGGTCGCGACCACGAGCTGGCGGTCATCCTCGCTCAGCGGGAAGACATGATGCTTCCGGGCCATAGTCTCCGGGATCAACAGAGCCGCGTTGGGATCGGCTCGGTTGATATCCGCCACATCGAGACGGAAGTACTCGGCCACGAGCTCGGCCAGCTGAGGATCGCTGATCCCGTAGGCCTTCGTGACCTCGCTCCACGCTTCGGGAGCCGAGCTCCCCGCCGGGAGCTCCGGTCGGCTCTTGTCGCTGTACCCTGCCCTCTCCGCGACGCGGACGAGCCAATGCAGCGCGCCCTTGTAGCGCGGTCCTTCAACCGGGGCGGAGGCCTCCGCGACCTTCGGAGTTGCGACGGAGCGCGCGTCGTCGGTCATCGTTCCCTCAAGGCGGCGGCGCGCTTGCCGTGCTTCTCGCGGTACATGGCGCTGTCCGCTTCGGCCACCATGTCTTCCAGCCGGACTCGCAGGTCGTCGTCGTGGTGCGCCATACCGATGCTGATCGACAACTGATACGGCTCCGGGCTCGAACGGTTGAAGTCTACGATCCGCTCACGCAAGCGCTGTACCAGGAGCTCTGAACTCTCGTCGGCGGCCTCGAGCGCCAGAACGCCGAACTCGTCCCCTCCGAGCCGGGCGATGATGTCGGACCGGCGGAACGTGGCCCGCAAGATGTCCGCCACCATCAACAACGCTCGGTCGCCCACGTGATGGACGAGCGAGTCGTTGATCGTCTTGAACCGATCGCGGTCGAGGTAGGCCATCGTGACGCCGCGGCCCGAGCGACGGGCCAACTTCAGGTACTGCTCGCCGAGATCCGAGAATCCTCTGCGGTTGTACAGGCCCGTGAGGTCGTCGATCAACGACAGGCTCCGTAGAGCGGAGAAGAGTCGGTGCCGCTCGATTGCGTGGCGGACCGCGCGCACGAGCATGTTCGGGGTGATTTCGACTTTCACGAGGTAGTCCTGCGCCCCGCCCTGCACGGCCGCGACCGCCGCCTCCTCGTCCGGCTCACGCGTGAGCACGATGATGGGCACATCCGGCGCGAACGCGAACGCTCGATCGAACGTCACCATCCCCCGGCTGTCGGCGAGGTCGAGGGACAAGAGGATCGCGTCGACTCCACCCTGGCTGAGCCGGGACAGGGCCTGGCTCAACTCCCAGACAGCCTCGATTTCCAGGTCCGCAGCGTGTGAACGGAACAAGCCGTCGCGCACCTCACCGATGTATTCCTCGTCGGATTCGACGAGAAGGACTCTGATGGGCCGGTGCTGCAAGCGGACTCACCCCAGGGAAGGCAGGTACGCATCGACGCTTCGGGTGGGCGCTGCGACGAGTCTCGGCCCACTCGCGGGCGTCACCGAGCGTGATCATACGTTCCCGAGGTAACGGAAGACAGGACGCGCTGACCACGGGAAACGCCCAGGCTGGGCGGGCCGGTCGTGTCGGCCCCAGCCTCTCGACCCGCTACTCGTCGACGATCCAGCCGTCCTTCAGCTGGATGACGCGATCGCCGTACGCGGCATACTGTTCGTTGTGCGTGACCTGGATGATCGTGGTGCCCTCTCGATTCAGTTGCTTGAGCAGGTCCATGATCATGCGCCCTTGGGTGGAGTGCAGGCTCCCGGTCGGCTCGTCGGCGAGGAGCATTGCCGGCTCCGCGATCACGGCGCGCGCGACCGCCACGAGCTGTTGCTGCCCGCCGGAGAGCTGGCTCGGGTACAGATCCTTCTTGCCGACGATCTGGAAGCGATCCAGCGAATCGGCGACGAGCGCCTCGCGCTCCTTCCGCTTCACGTTCCGGTACGAGAGCGGGATCTCAAGGTTCTCATAGACGGTCAGGTCGTCGATGAGGTGGTACTGCTGGAAGACGAACCCGATGTAGCGCTTGTTCAGCTCGATGCGCGCCTTGGGCTTCAGGGCGTGCACAGGCTCGCCGAGCAGGTGGTACTCGCCGCGCCAATCGCCGTCGAGCATGCCCAGGATCGCCAGGAGGGTCGACTTCCCCGCCCCCGACGGGCCCATGATGCTGACGAACTCGCCTTTGCGGATCTCGTTGGAGATCCGGCGCAGCACGAAGGTCTCGCCCGCGCCGGTCCGGTAGGACTTCTCGAGGTTGTGGAGCTTGATCACGTTACGCCCAAAACGTGACGTAGTAGACGAAGCACGCGCTGATCGCCGTCCATAGAAGGCCGCCCAGGACGATCTTGCCCACGACCTTGTGGCGAGGCGAGAACGACCCGAGAAACGGTGTTCCCCGACGCCGATAGGAGACGATCACCAGCCCCGACCACAACAGGTACGTCGCGACAGCCGGAACGATGTGCAACACGAAAAGCACGCTGAGTAGGGCTGTGCCTTCGTAGGGCGATCCGGCCACGAGGCTCCCCGATCCTCCGCTCAGACGGATGTGACCCTCGAGCAAGAGGAGATTGATCAGCATGATGATCCAGAGCGCCATCTGCAGACGCATGTGGCGGTCGTGCTCCCGGCGGCGCGCCTGCCTGGCCGCCGCGACGCCCCAGACTGGCGCGATCAGATTGCACATGAACACGACGTCGGTGAGGAGATCACCACGGCCGCCCAAGAAGCCGTCAGGCATCGGTCGTTCCAGAGTTGAAGGTCATGGGCTGCGCGAAGAAGGCCCACACGGCCGTGTGAAGGAGCTTGATGGTGAGGAGCTGCATCGCGCGCTGCTATCGTCGAGAGTCTAGGCTGCGTACCAAAGCGCAGCGAAGAAATGGCACGTCGAGCCGGCGAGCACGAACAGGTGCCACACGAAATGGCTATAGCGGAGTCGCGGCGCCGAGTAGAACGCCGCGCCCACCGAGTACGCCAGGCCACCAAGCACGAGCCAGAGGATGCCCTGCCCGTCCATGGCCGCCAGGAGCGGCCGAATGGCGATGAGCACGAGCCAACCCATCGCCAGGTAGACCGCGAGCGACAGCCTCTTATAGCCGACTTCGGCCACGAGCTTCGTGCAAACCCCCAGGAACGCCGCGCCCCACACGAGCCCAAAGAGCGTCCATCCCCAGGGCCCGCCGAGGACGCCCAGCGTGAAGGGCGTGTACGTCCCCGCGATGAGCACGAAGATGGCGGCGTGATCGAGCCGCTGCAGGCGCAGCTTGAGCGCCTCGCTGCGCGCCAGGTGGAACGTGGTCGAGGTCAGATAGAGCAGCACCATGCTTGCGCCGAAGACGGCTCCCCCCACGATGTCCGCAGCACCGCCGCGAGCCACGGCTGAAACGATGAGCAACGGGGTCGCAGCGATGGCGCACAGGAGGCCCACGCCGTGGCTCACTCCGTTCACGAGCTCTTCAGTGGTCATGAGATCGGTGATCGGCGTGACCCACAGCGCTCCCGCCACGATCAGGCGAGGTCGAAGCGGTCCAGATTCATCACCTTGGTCCACGCGGCCACGAAGTCCTGCACGAACTTCTGCTTCGCGTCGTCGCTTGCATAGACCTCGGCGAGGGCCCGCAGTTGCGAGTTCGAACCGAAGACGAGATCAACGCGCGTGCCGGTCCACTTGACCTTTCCCGTCTTGCGGTCGTGCGCTTCGAACACGTCCTCGGCGCCCGAGGTCGGCCTCCATTCGGTGCCCATGTCGAGCAGGTTGATGAAGAAGTCGTTGGTCAGCGCCTCGGGCTTGGAAGTGAAAACCCCGTGCTTCGCGCTACCTACGTTCGTCCTCAGTACGCGCATACCTCCGACGAGAACCGTCATCTCGGGCGCCGTGAGCGTCAGGAGTTGCGCCCGGTCGACCAGCATCTGCTCGGCGGAGACATCGAAGTTGCCCTTCAGGTAGTTGCGGAAGCCGTCGGCGATCGGCTCGAGTACGGCGAAGGACTCGGCGTCCGTCTGGTCTCGCCTCGCGTCCATGCGTCCGGGCTCGAAGGGCACCTTCACGGAGACGCCGCCCTTCTTTGCGGCGTGCTCGACGCCCGCGCAGCCGGCGAGCACGATCAGGTCGGCGAGCGACACTTTCTTGCCGCCCTTCGCCTTCTTGTTGAAGTCGGCCTGGATGCCCTCGAGCGCCTTCAGCACCTTCGCCAATTGCGCCGGCCGGTTCACGGCCCAGCCCTTCTGCGGTGCGAGCCGGATGCGCGCGCCATTGGCGCCGCCGCGCTTGTCGGAGTCGCGGAAGGTGGACGCCGACGCCCAGGCCGTCGACACGACCTGCGACACCGACAGCTTCGAGGCAAGAATCTTCTTCTTGAGGTCGGCGATCTCCTTCTCGCCAATCAGCTTGTGGTTGACCGCGGGGATCGGGTCCTGCCAGATCAGCTCTTCCTTCGGCACTTCCGGCCCGATGTAGCGGGCGCGCGGGCCCATGTCGCGGTGCGTCAGCTTGAACCAGGCGCGCGCGAAGACATCGGCGAAGGTCTGCGGGTCCTCGTAGAACCGGCGCGAGATCTCGCCGAATCCGGGATCGAAGCGCAGGGTCAGGTCCGTGGTCAGCATGGTCGGCTTGTGGAACTTGCCCGGGACGTGCGCATCGGGAATGATCTCGGGGGCGTTCTTGGCCACCCACTGCTTGGCGCCGGCCGGCGACTTGGTCAGCTGCCACTCGTACTTGAACAGGTTCTCGAAGAAGTTGTTGCTCCACAGCGCCGGGGTCTTGGTCCAGGTCACTTCGATGCCGCTCGAAATCGTGTCGGCGCCGTGCCCCGTGCCATAGCCGCTCATCCAGCCCAGGCCCTGCGCTTCCAGCGGCGCGCCTTCCGGATCCGGACCCTTATGGGATTCCGGGGCGGCGCCATGGGTCTTGCCGAAGGTGTGGCCGCCGGCGATCAGGGCGACGGTCTCCTCGTCGTTCATCGCCATACGGCCGAAGGTGGCGCGGATATCCTTGGCGGCGGCCATGTAGTCGCCGCTCGCGTTCGGGCCTTCCGGGTTGACGTAGATCAGACCCATGTGGGTGGCGCCGAACGGCTGATCCAGCTGGCGGTCGCCGCTGAAGCGCTTATCGACGCCCAGCCAGGCGATCTCCGCACCCCAGTTCACGTCCGCATCGGGCTCCCATACGTCCGGCCGGCCGCCGCCGAAGCCGAAGGTCCTGAATCCCATCGACTCCAGCGCGACATTGCCGGCGAGGATGAGCAGGTCGGCCCAGGAGATCTTCCTGCCGTACTTCTGCTTGATCGGCCACAGCAGGCGGCGCGACTTGTCGATGTTGACGTTGTCGGGCCAGCTGTTGAGCGGGGCGAAGCGCTGCTGGCCCCGGCCGCCTCCGCCGCGGCCGTCCGCGATGCGGTAGGTCCCTGCGGCGTGCCAGGACATGCGGATGAATTGTGGACCGTAGTGGCCGAAGTCCGCTGGCCACCAGTCCTGCGAGTCGGTCATCAGCTTGACCAAGTCCTTCTTCAGCGCCTTGTAGTCGAGGCTCCTGAATTCCTTCGCGTAGTTGAGACCCTTGCCCATCGGGTCGGACTTCGCGGAGTGCTGGTGCAGCAGATCCAGCCGCAGCTGGTTCGGCCACCAGTCGCGGTTCGTCCTGCCGACGCCAGCGATGTGGTTGAACGGGCACTTGCCCGCGCTCTCGTCTCGGACCTTGGTCTTCATGGTTGCCTCCCCTTCCCTCGTCCTCGAACCCTACGGTTGCCTGGAATGAACTCTCTCCAGCCGGGCCGCGAGGTGCAAGCCGAGTGGAGCGGCACCTGACAAGCGAGCCGCGTCCGGTCCAAACCTTGGTTAGAGAGCACCCGACTTCGGGTGGTACTGAACACCATCGAGACCCTCGAAGTCGGCGTCCTGCGTCCAAAGAGTTGCCGAATGGAGTGCGGCCGACGCGTAGATGATGCTATCGGCGAGCGGCAGGCCATGGGTTGCGCCGAGTTCGGCGGCCTCGATTGCCAAGGCTTCATCGAGTTCGATCGGCTGGCCTTGGCGCATCGTCGCTGCGGCCACGAGCGCCTGCTCCCGGCCTCGTTGCCTGAGGACGTGGCGATAGACCTCAAGGACGACGACCGAGGGCACCAGCAGGGCCTCGGTGTCGCGGATCGGTCTTTCGAAGACCCGTGCATTGGGTCCGTCGACGAAGAACTCAATCCACGCCGAGGAGTCCACGACGTTCACAGCCGGCGGTCCGGCTCACGTTCGAAGGTGGCGTCCATACCCTTGAGGAAGCCCCTCATCTTGGAGATCGGCCCAACCGGGACCAACTCGATGCGGTCACCGATGGCGAATGCTTCGACTTTCTGGCCGGGGCGAATCTTCAGGCGCTCGCGAACGTCCTTGGGAATGACGATCTGGTACTTGCTGGACACAGTCACTCTAGACAAGGCGCCTCCTCGGTCGATCGGACAAACGTAAGACGTGAAGGTACTAACACGCAGGCGGCACGAAGTTCCAGAGGTACCGAGATGCCTGCGGTGCTCTCCAACGACTTGGAATTCTGCTGCCGCAGCAGCATCGCTACCCGAGGCGCGAGCTGCAAGGCGAGCGTCGCGGACCCACGCGGCCTACGCGGTCAGCAGCAATTTCGGGTCAGGTAGCCTCGCGCGTATGTCCTTGACCGCATATGTCTAGAACAGCATATTGAGCGATGACATGAGACGTCGAGTACACAGACGACTTCGGGCTGTGGTGGGACACGCTCGACGTGGAGGAGCAGAACGCCATCGACGTGGCGGTCGGGCTATTGGAGGAAAAGGGTCCAGGGCTGCCGTTTCCGCTTAGTTCGGGGATTAAGAAGTCGCGCCACCGACACAGGCGAGAACTCCGGATTCAGCACAGGGGAAAGCCGTATCGGATTCTCTACGCCTTTGATCCACGGCGGGTCGCGATCTTGCTGATTGGAGGACAGAAGACGGGTGATGACCGGTGGTACGAAAAGTTCGTGCCCAGGGCTGACAAGCTTTACGACGAACACCTCCGTGAAATTCGGGAGGAAGGGGCAAGCGATGGCTAAGAAGTTCTCAGAGTTGCGGAAGCGGATGGACCCGGAGCGCCGGGCCCGGAATGCGGAGAAGACTTCGGCGCTCATTGCAGCGATCGACCTTGCGGAGCTGCGGGGCGTGCGGAATCTGACTCAAGAAGAGCTCGCGGACCGTCTGCAGATTTCGCAGTCGAACGTGTCGCGCCTCGAACACCGTGACGACATCCTCGTCAGCACGCTCCGGCAGGTGGTTGAGGCCATGGGAGGCGAGCTGAAGGTCGAGGCGGTGTTCCCAGATGGCGGGGTGCGCCTGAGTCGCTATGAGAAGACTCCCGCCTAATTCCTAGGGCTCTCTAACCTCCCTTTCGACTGCGAAGCGCCCACCTAAGGCGCATCGCCAAGGGTCCGAAACAGTATCGCCTTTAGCGCCCCCGATTTCACTGGACAGTAGATTGGCGACAACGAAGGGGTCCAGCGAGAGAGGTGTGAGAGATGTCCCCGAAGCCGATGGAGAGGAAGGCGACCGAAGGTCGTGAGAAGCCCTTGGAGCTGCCCGAGCGATGGAGTGTGGGGCAGAGGGCCGAGGTGGTGCTGCGGCTACTACGCGGAGGAGACCTGGGCGAGTTGAGTCGCGAAGTCCAGGTCACGCCG
>SHZR01000030.1 GCA_009692205.1 Gemmatimonadota bacterium
GCGAATCGATGCAGGGCTCTTCATCTCACCAACCTACCTTCAACTCCGCGCAGCTTTCAACCCGGAGGCAGTTAAGGGAAAGCCTGACGCCATGCGGGCCCCCGTGCCCTCGACGCTCGCCGAGACCCACTCAAAGACGCGAAGACCCCGTTTTCCCAAGCGAAGCCCTGGGCCTCCACGGCGCGAGCCGGGATCGCCAGGGAGAAGGCGAACACGGCGGCGAACGTCGCGTACTTGGATGTCATCGGAGGCCGACCACGGGTAGAGGATGTACGTGTATTGGAGGGAAGGACGGCGGCCAATATAAGCAATCCGGCCGATGTGCGGCTTGCTTATTCCCCTCGCGGGCCGTCATCGTTGTGGCGTTGCGGCCCGACCGCCAGGAGAACCCATGCGACGTATCGTTCCAGGCATGACGCGAGGCATCGTCCCGTCGCTCATGCTCGCCCTCCTCGCGCCGGTCGGCGCGTCCGCACAATCGGTGGCGGAGGTCGTCGAGGGGATGTACGCGGCTGCCGAGCGTCAGGCGGCCCCCGTCCAGGACTACACGCTGACTCAGCGTGTGATGGGCGTCGAGACGTTCAACTACTTCGAAAAGGAGATCGTCGACGGTCGACCGGTCTTCCGGCTGAAGATGTCGGACGGAGCCGGGTTCAGCCTGAGCCTCGCCGGTGAAGACGTCGGTCTCGGTGACATCTTCCTCTACGGGCCGGACCTGCTGGAGCACGCGCGATACGAGGGTGCCGAGCAGATCGGAAACTTCTCGGTGCACGTACTCGCTGTCGACGACGCCGCGACCATCGGGATCGTGCCCCCCGGCAGCGCGGATCAAGCGACGTTCACCGCCAGGTCCCTTCGGCTCTTCGTGGACGCGACCATGATGATTACGCGACGGGTCGTGATCGAGGGCGATGCCGCCACAGACGCAGGCAGTCAGGCGCTGACGATCCAGATGGACATGACGAGCTTCCTCCCCATCGAGAGCCTGTGGGTCCCGTTCATGACCACGCTGCAGGTTGCAGGCCTGACCGTGGAGGTCACCGTCGCCGAGGTGCTCATCAACGCCGGGCGTCCCGAGGCGTAGGCGGCGCCCATGGACGAGCACCCGAAGGGCGACCCCGAGAGACCCGAGCCGTCCTGGCTCGACGAGGTCTCGTTCGCGACCAAGTTCACTGTGGTCGTGACGCTGGTGACGATCGCCGGGTTCGCGCTCATCAGGATCGTCGAGCTCTTTCTGTAGACCTCAGTCGTAGCGGAGGGCGTCCGCCGGGTCCGCGTTGCTCGCGCGGCGGGCCGGGATGAGCGTCGCGAGCGCGCCGGTCGAGGCCAGCACGAGTGCGATCCCGCCGAAGACGAGCGGGTCGTAGGGGCTCACCTGGAACAGGATGAGCGCGAGGCCACGGGACGCGAGCACCGCCACGCCCGTGCCGAGCACGAGGCCGATGGCGACCTGCCCGAGTCCCTGCCGCATGACGAGCGAGAGCACCTGCCCACGGGTCGCCCCGAGCGCGAGGCGGATGCCCACCTCGGGGGTGCGGCGCGCCACCGTGAACGCCATCACCCCGTAGAGCCCGATCGAGGCGAGGAAGAGGGCGACGCCACCGAACGCCAGGAACAGCGCGCCGAAGATGCTGAAGACCCAGGTCTCCTCGTCGATGCGTGACTGGAGCGTCTGCACGAAGTAGAGGGGCGTGCCCGCGTGCACGGAAGCGACGGCGGCTCGAACGGCTTCGGTCAGCGCCATCGGCTCTCCCGGCCCGCGCGCGAGGATGCTCATGAAGCGCGCGTCGTTCTGCTCGATCGGTACGTAGTATCCCGACTGATTCCCGGCCGTGTCGCTCATCCCCTGCATGTGCAAGTCGGGCACGACGCCCACGATGGTCCGCCACGGCTCGTTGCTCTCCGAGTCGCCCGCGCGGAGTCGACGCCCGAGAGCGCTCTCGCCGGGAAAGTGCTCGTCCGCGAAGCTTTGGTTCACGATCGCTACGGGTTCGGACTGAGCTCCGTCTTGCGCATCGAAGTCGCGCCCGCGTAGGACCTCGACGCCCAGCGTCGCGAAGTAGCCCGCGCCGACCACGCCCGACTCGGGCCCTGGGGTAGTCGGTGTCCTCCACGTAGGTCTGGCCCTCGAGCGCGAGGAGCGTGCCTCCGGAGCCGAGTCCGGGAAGCACCGTGGCGAGCGTGATGAAGCGCGCCTCGGGGACCTCGCGGAGCCGCGCCTCCACGTCGCGGTAGAACGCGCGCCGCGAGAGCGTGTCGGGGAAGTCCGCCTCGAAGAGCCCGACGCGCGCGGTGAAGACGGCGTCGGTCTCGAACGGGTAGTCGTAGGTTCGAAGCGTGGCGATGCTCTTCGTCATGAGGCCGGCCGAGACCAGCAGCCCGAGCGACATCGCGATCTGACCGACGACGAGCACTCGGCTCAGTCGCCCGATCCGAAGGCTCGACGACCCTCTCGACTCGTCCTTGAGCACCGAGCTCACGTCCGCCCCTGACGCTTTGATTGCGGGAAGGCCTCCCGCCACGAGCGCGGAGACGACGGCGCCCACCACGATGAAGAGCAGGATGGGGGTGTCGACGCGAAATACCATCCAGAAAGGGGGGTTCGTCGGCGCGATCGCGCGCTCGAACCATGTCACGCCGAGCCAAGCCACGCCCGTCCCGAGGACCGCCGCCACCGCCGCGATCGCGAGGGCCTCGAGAAGCATCTGCCGGACCACCTGCGTGCGGCTGGCTCCGATCGCCGTGCGGATGCCGACCTCGCGCGTCCTCACCGCCGCCCGCGCGAGCAGGAGGTTGGCCACGTTGGCGCACGCGATGAGGAGCACCAGGGAGACTGTGGCGAGCATGCTGTAGAGCAGACCCTTCCCCTCCGGTCCGATGAACCGTTCCTGAAACGGCATGATCACCGGTGTGAGGAGGCGCTCGTTGGTGTCGGGATACTCGGCGGCGAGCCGTGACATGATGCCTGCCAGCTCGAGCATGGCGGCGTCGCGGCTGACACCTCCGCGCAGCGCGCCGAACACCGTGAGAGGGAAGCCCTCGCCCCGCGGGGTTCCGAGCACGTCCCGGCGCAGCGGCACCCAGATCTTCTCGATCGCGGGGAAGGCGAAGCCCTCGGGCATGACGCCGATGATCTCCGCGGGCTCGCCGTTCACCGTCACCACCTGGCCGAGCACGTCGCGGTCGCCGCCGAAGCGGTCCATCCAGATCTGGTGAGAGAGGACGACGGTCGCCGGCGCGCCGAAGTCGTCTTCCTCGTCGCGGAATACGCGGCCGGCTTGGGGCTGGATGCCGAGCGCGATGAAGAAGTTGTGGGTCACGAACGCGCCGTCGAAGCGCTCGGGCTCGTCGGTCCAGCGCACGTTCACCGTGCCCTCGTAGTAGGCTGCGAGTTCCTCGAACGAGGTCTGTTGGGCCGCCCAGTCGATGTAGTCGTGGGCCGGCACGCCTTGCGGCTCGTCGTCCACCGCGGCGTCCATCCACGCGACCGTGAGGATCCGGTCGCCGTTCGCGAACGGCAGCGGGCGGAGCATGCCGCCGTACACGATGCTGAACATCACCGCCGGCAGCCCGATGCCGAGGCCGAGGGCGACCACCGCGAGGCCCGAGACGGCGGGGTGCTTGAGGAGCATCCTGCCGGCGTAGCGAACCTCTCCCCAGAATCCGTTCATGGTCTCCCGCCCGGTCAGGACCGCTGCGTCCGATGGCGGTCCCTACGCGAGCGACTCCGGGGCGGTTTCGCGAGGGGGGGCGCCCGCCGCCACCCAGCGCGCCGAGTTCCTCTTGACTCATGCAGATGAGTCATATAGCCTCATGCCATGAGTAAGCGTTTGCAAGTCTTGCTCGACGAAGCCGAGTTCCGGGATATCAAGCGGGTCGCAACGCAGCAGCGGATGACCGTGGCCGAGTGGGTACGCCAGGCCCTGCGCCAGGCGCGCAGCGGCGTTTCGACCGTCCCGATCGAGCGGAAGCTCCTCGTGGTGCGCGAGGCCGCCCGCCACTCGTACCCCACCGCCGACATCGACCAGATGAACGCCGAGATCGAGCGGGGTTACGCCGGCGGGGACGAGTGATCTTCGTCGACGCCAACATTCCGATGTACCTGGTCGGGGCCGACCACCCCAACAAGGTGGCCGCGGAGCGAAAGCTCGACGCGTTGATCATGAGCCAGGAGCGCCTCGTCACGGATGTCGAGGTGGAGCAGGAGATCCTCCATCGCTACGCCGCGATCGACAGACGTGACGCCATTCAACCGGCGTTCGACGCTCTCCTGGGTATCGTCGACGAGGTCTTCGCCCTCGAGCCGCGCGACGTAGCGCGCGCCAAAGGCCTCGTCCTCGAGCGTCGCGAGTTGTCCGCCCGCGACGCAATCCATGTCGCGATCATGGAGCGCCACTCCGTGTCACAGATCCTGACGTTCGACCGCGGATTCGACGCCGTGCCGGGAATCCGGCGCATCTGACTTCGTGGGCCGGAGCGGGCGCTACACCGCGTAGGTGACCCGCAGGACGTACTCCGGATGCTCCGCCAAGTACGCTGTCACCCGATCCCGCCGCGTCACCGCTTCCGCGATGAAGTCCACCGCCGAGGCCAGCCGATCGTCCGGCTCGGCGCAGCTCAGGCGCAGGAACCCCGCACCGGCCTCACCGAAGCACTCCCCGCCGAGGCAGGCGACGCCCCTCTTGGCATCGGCTCCTTCCAGTAGATACATGGCGAGCCCGTGTGAGGTAATTCCGAGCCGGTTGCAGACGCCGGCCACGGAGGGGAAGGCGTAGAAGCTTCCCACGGGCATGGCGCACGTGATGCCCACGACGCGCCCGAGGGCCGCCACCAAGAGCTCCACCTTGCGATGGAACTCCTTCATGGTCCGGTCACGGTCGTCGCGGGCCTTCTCGAGCGCTGCGACACCGGCCATTTGGACGAACGGGGGCACGCACGAGAGCGTCGTGTTGGTGAGCTTGCCCATCATGTCGATCGTGGCCGGGGCTCCGACGGCGAACCCGAGCCGCCACCCGCTCATGCTGAACGACTTCGAGAACGTGTAGGCCGCCACCGTTCGCTCGAGCATGCCCGGCACCTCGAGCGGAGAGTGGTGCCGTCCTTTCCAGACCATGCGATCGTACGGCTCGTCGCTGAAGACCACGACGTCGGTCCCCCGTAGCACCTCGGCGATCGCCTGGAAGTCCTCCAGCGTGGCGACGCCCCCGGTCGGGTTGTGGGGGCTGTTGATGAAGATGGCTCGGGGGCTCGGGTCTTCCTTCACGAACCGGCGAACCTCGGCGGGGTCTGGGCGGAATTCCCGGGCCGGGCTCAGCCGCGAGAGGACCACGCGCGCTCCCCTCCGCTCGATGTTCGGCGGATAGGTCGGGAAGTGGGGGCTGAAGACCAATACGCCGTCGCCCGGGTTCAGGAACGCCTCGCAGAAGAGCTGCTCGAAGATCTTGGCGCCCTGACCGGCGACGACGTTCGCCGCGGTGACGGTGAGACCATACTCGCGGTTCACGTACGCCGCAGCAGCCGCCCGGAACTCGGGTAGCCCGAGCGACGGGCCGTAGCGCGTGAGTCCATCCTGGATCGCGCGGGTGCCCGCCTCGACCGCCGCGGCGGGAGTGGCGAAGGGGCTGTCGCCGATCTCCAGCTCGATGACGTCCTTGCCCTCGCCCTTGAGTCGCTTGGCGACGGCCAAGACGCTGAAGGCGGTCTCGACGCGGATGGAGGAGGCGAAGTCGCTGAAGCGGATGGTCATGGGCCTGGAGAGGTCGTTCGTGGTGGACGGGTGGGCGACCAAGGTGTCGGCCGACCCGAGAGAGGACAATGAGGAGCGCTCGAGCCGGCGCGCGACTCGTTCTACAACGGCGCGACCGAGACGTTGTCGATCAACCGCGCTCGACCGAGCCAAGCGGCCGCGAGCACGCGAGTGGGCCGCGACGCGTCCGCGACCGGTTGGAGGGTCTCGGCGTCGCGGAGCGTGAGGTAGTCGACGCGACCAAATCCGGCACGTTCGAGCGCTTCGACGCCGCGCGCCGCCTCGCGGTCGGGATTGCCACCTTCGGCGACGGCCTGCGCCACGGAGCGGATCGAGCGATACAAGGCCGGCGCGACCGCTCGCTCAGCCGGCGTCAGGTAGGCGTTGCGCGACGACAGGGCGACGCCGTCGGGCTCTCGCACCGTGGGCACTCCCTCGATGCGCACCGGAATGTCGATATCGCGGACCATGCGCTTGATCACCTGGAGCTGCTGATAGTCCTTTTCGCCGAACACAGCCACGTCCGGGAGTGCCTGGAGCAGCAGCTTGGTCACGACCGTCGCGATGCCCTCGAAGTGTCCCGGTCGGAACGTTCCATCGAGTGTCTCGCCGAGGGGGCCGACACGGACGCGCGTCGAGTGACCCGGCGGGTACATCTCGGTGACAGAAGGCATGAATAGGAGGTCCACGCCCACTGCGCGCAGGTTGTCTTCGTCGGCGCTCACAGTGCGCGGGTAACTCGCGAAGTCCTCGTTCGGACCGAACTGCGTGGGATTGACGAAGATTGTCGCGCATGTGCGGGTCGCGTCCGCGCGGCAGTGGCGCATCAATGCGAAGTGCCCGTCGTGCAGCGCTCCCATCGTCGGTACGAGACCGATGGAGTCACCCGCGCGGCGCCAATCGCGGATGCGCTCCTGCAGCTCGGCGATCGAAGTCACGGTGACCATCGGGGGCTCGCTCAGCTCTTGCTGGGGGCGACGCCGTAACAGTGCTCGGGCGCGGGAAACCTGCGTGCCCGAACATCGTCGGCGTAAGCGGAAACCGCCCGCTCGATCGTCTCGCCGATCTCGGCGTATCGCTTGACGAAGGTCGGCGTGAAATCGCTGAACAGCCCGAGGAGATCGTCCGTCACGAGTATCTGCCCGTCGCAGGCTGGCGAGGCGCCGATGCCGATCGTCGGAATCGCGACCGCTTCCGTGAGCGCGCGCGCGAGGGGCTCGATTGTTCCTTCGATCACCAGGCAGAAGGCCCCGGCTTCCGCGATCGCTCGGCCGCCCTCGAAGACGCGCCGCCAGCTCTCTTCGTCGCGGCCCTGGATCCTGAAGTTGTTGCGGGTGCTTACGCGCTGCGGTAATAGCCCGACGTGCCCCATCACGGGTATTCCGTGCTCGACGAGGTAGCGGGTTGTCGCGGCCAGCTCGAGGCCGCCTTCCATCTTCACGCCCTGAGCTCCCGTCTCGTCCATCACCCGACGGGCGGACGCGTAGGCATCCCGCGGGCTCCGTTCATAAGATCCGCACGGCATGTCGACGATCACGCAAGCCCGCGTAGAGCCGCGCATGACGGCCGTGCCGTGCGCGATCATGGTCTCGAGCGAGACATCGCGGGTGGTGCCCATGCCGTAGACGACCATGGCCACCGAATCACCGACCAGCAGCAGATCCACGTACGGGTCCAGTCGCTGAGCGACGGGCGTGGTGTATGCGGTCAGGCACACGACCGGCGGACCGCCCTTGCGTGCCTTCAGGTCGGAAACCGAGACACGCTTTCCGCCTTCGGATCTCGAGTCCGCTATCGCGTCCATGCCGTCGATCCTCTCCCCGGGGACGTCACGGGAGTGTAATCGGGCTGCGAGGCCGGCTGCAGCCCCCTCCCGGTCGCCTACTGGATCTCCGGATTCACGTAACCCACGGGGAGGACCTGGTCCGGGTCGATGCGTATGCTCAGGTACGTGACGTGGTCGGGGATCGAGGTCCACGCGTGCATCATCCCGACAGGAATGACGACGACGTCGCCCGTCTCGATCTCACGCTCCACGCCGCCCCGGGACTCCGCGTTGAAGCTGGGTCCGATCGCGATACTGCCCGCGGAAAGCTCGCCCTGGTTGAAGAGCTCGCCCCCGGTCAGGAGCGTTCCCCAACCCGAGAGCATCACGTAGACCTCGGCGATGTGCGCATGGACCAGGCCCGTGTGCGCCCCGTCGGTGTCGTGCTCGCTCGTGCGGTGCAGGATGCCCACGGCAGCGTTCTCGTCGCCCCCGATGTCCGCCACCTTCAGCTGACGGTCGATGGACGCGCCGATCATGTTCTTGAGGACGGCCTGGATCTGCTCGGCGTAGATGTCGGTGGCGGCCTGCGGCTGCTGCTGCGCCACGAGCGCGGCGGGTATCGTGACGAAGAGCGCCGCAAGCAGCGCGAGGTGTCGCATCGACATCGGTCAGCTCCGATCGATTGAAGGATGAACCTTATGCTTGATCCAGGCGCCCATGGTGGCGATCGACCTGTATGCAGGAAGATACTGATACTTCGATAGGAGTGATCGCAGCTTCTAAGGGTCGACGCCGGGCTTCTTCCTGAATAGCCCCATCGTATCGATTCAATCGATCGTCTCCAAATACTTCGAGACGATGTGGTACTGCGGTCGATCCCAGAAGTCGTGCACCAATATCCTGCAATCGTCCGGTGCGCTCAGGATGCTGCTGAGCGTGCATGCGACCCTGAACCTGCCGGCGACCAGGACCAGGTCATGATTGCTGGGTATCGAGAACACACGTAACGAATAGTTCGGCCACAGGTGGTTCTTCGATTCATCGATCGGGTAGCCCAACTTGCTAGTCTCGCCCAAATCGATGACGTGGAATTCCAGTCTACCCGTGGACAAGGCAGAGGAGATCGCAGCGTTAGGTCTCGGATGCTCATCGATGTAGGGTCCCGATGAGTCGACCGAGGCGATTCGCTCGATCGTCGGAACGTTCGACGCGTGGATCGTGCTGGAGCCGGCGCCGAACTCCAAATGGCTAACGGCCGAATCCAGACATGACTGCAATAACGCCAGCTCTTCCGGGGGTCATGGATGTGGGCGGTCTTCCATAAAGGCCTAGATCTTCTCGATACTGAGCACTGTGCGTCACCATGATGTAGAATCCCCAGATGACTCGGCGCTCGTTCTCCCTGAGTGTATGGGCGTGGTTGCTCGCTGGCACGCCGGCGTTCGCCCAGACCCCCCCTTCTGCCATCGACTACGCCACCGCGCGTCTCGAGCGGAGGCTGATCGCGGAGCGCGCGAGCGGTCCCATCGCCATCGACGGCGCACTCGATGAAGCCGCGTGGGCGGGGGCGCCGGTGGCGAGCGGGTTCCTGCAGAACGAGCCGCGTGAGGGGTGGCCGGCGACCTTCGACACCGAGGTCAGCGTCCTCTATGACGAGCGCGCGCTCTACTTCGGCGTGTTCGCTCACGACGACGAGCCGGGCGCGCTCGTCGTCAGTGACCTGAGGAAGGATTTCAACACGGCGTCCAGCGACGCCGTCCTCATCGTTCTCGACACATTCTCGGATCAGCGCAACGGCTTCGAGTTCGCCACGAACCCGGCGGGCGCGAAATGGGACGCGCAGATGTCGAACGAAGGGCGCGAGAGCAACGCGAACTGGGACGGCATCTGGGACGTGCGAACCCGCGTGACGGCGAACGGCTGGTATGCAGAGATCCGTATACCGTTTCTCACGCTGAAGTTCACGGAGCGGGATCCGCAGGCATGGGGGCTCAACTTCCAGCGCCGGCTGAGGCGGACGAATGAGGAGAGCTACTGGGCGCCGCTGCCGCGCATCTACAGTCTCGACCGCGTCTCGATGGCCGGGTCGCTCGACGAGCTGCGGCAACTGCGCCCGGGCCGGAATCTGCGCGTGAAGCCCTACGCGGCTGCGAGCTCGAGCACCGTGGGTAGGACGCCGGCAGATGGTAACGTCGATGTCGGTCTCGACGTGAAATTCGGGTTGACGAGCGAGTTGACACTCGACGGTACTGTGAACACCGACTTCTCGCAGGTCGAGGCCGACGAGCAGCAGGTGAACCTCACGCGGTTCAGCCTGCTCTTCCCCGAGAAGCGCGAGTTCTTCCTGGAGAACTCCGGCATCTTCCAGTTCGGGCTGCCCTCCACCGGCTCGACGGCCGTGGGCAGCGCCAGTCCGGCGGCGGCCGGTCGCCAGAACTCGCCGCCCGATCTGAAGCTGTTCTTCAGTCGGCAGCTCGGGCTGTCGGAATCTGGCGACGCGATTCCCATCCAGGTCGGCTCGCGCGTGACGGGCCGTGTCGGGCCCTACTCGATCGGTGCGCTGAACGTCCAGCAAGCGAGACAGGACCCGGTAACAGCAACCAACTTCACCGCCGTGCGCTTCGGTCGCGCCATCCTGGCCAACTCCGACATCGGCGTGATGCTCCTGAACAAGGACGCGAGAGGCGAGGACTACAACCGGGTCGGAGGGCTCGATGCGAACTTCCGCTTCGGCCAACTGTCGATGGGCGCGTATGCGGTGAAGACGGCCGCGCCACAGTCCGTCGTCCAAGGGAGCGGCGACGACTTCACCGCGCGGGCGAACTTCAACTACACGTCACGAACGTGGCTGGCGCGTGGGATCTATGAAGTGATCGGACAGCGCTTCCACGATGAACTCGGGTTCGTTCCGCGACTCGGCGTGAACCACATCGCGTCGTACGGGCGGATGAACGTTCGGCCGGAGTGGGCCTCCAAGACGTTCGGCATCCGCGAGATCGGTCCGCATTTCCATTTCGATCAGTTTGATCGGCGCGATGGAACAGGTACGGAGTCCCGCTACTTCGACTGGCATATCGTGCTGGGCATGAACGACAGCGGGTTCTTCGAAGGCGGCGTGAACCGCAACCTGGAGGACAACGTCGCCCCGTTCACCCTGAACGCCGCGCGCGGCGTGGACATCGCTCCCGGAGAGTACGATTTCAATGAGTACTTCGTCCTCTACCGCTCGAACAACGCGGCGCGCGTCTCCTACGAAACACGGATCTCGTCCGGCGACTTCTACGATGGGCATCGAAACGGCTACACGTTTGCGCCCACCGTCCGCGCGAACGAGCACTTCAACGCGTCGGTCAGCCTGCAGATCAACGATATCGACCTTCCCAATGCGTCCTACGTCTCGAAGCTGATCGCCACGCGCATGAACTTCAGCGTCAACACGCGTGTCTTCCTCAACGCGCTCGTCCAGTACAACACGGACACCCGGCGGTGGAGTTCGAACCTTCGCCTACACGTCATCCATCGTCCGCTGAGCGACTTCTACCTCGTCTACAACGAGCGGCGCCTGGGCACGACGGGTGAGCTCGTAGATCGTGCGATCATCGCGAAGCTGACCTATATGTTCGCGTTCTAGAGCGACACCGAGTCCGAGGTCGAAGAGGCCGCGCTCAACCTTTAGAGGATAGGAAGTGTCAGTTCTTAGCCCAGACGACAAGTCATCGTTCGTTGGACTCTCTCGAAGGAGAACATCATGGTGCGCATTGCATGTATCGGCGCGGCGATCGTCCTGACGGCGTCGGCCGCCTCTGCCCAGGCCACGCCCGCCCCGCCGCCAACGACCATTACGATTGCCGTTCAGCGTGCGTATGCGACGCTCAAGACCAACCTGACGCAGGCGGCCGAGAAGATGCCCGAAGCCGACTACGGCTTCAAACCGAGTTCAATGCCGGAGATGCGAGTCTACGGCGCGCTCTTTTCGCACATCGCGCAGTCGCAGTTCGGCACGTGCGCCGCAGTGAATGGAGTGCCGAATCCGGTCATGGGCCGTCAACTCGAAGTCGAGCTCACGACCAAGGCTGATATTGTCAAAGCACTTGCTGATTCGTTCGTCCTTTGCGACGCCGCGTATGCATCGCTCAGCGATGCCAATGTGAGCCAGCTGGTCGCGCAGGGGCGCGGCCAGATCGCGCTCGCGGCCATCCTCGCCAACAATATCTCCCACGACAACGAGATGGCGGGTACGGCATACGTGTATCTGCGCGCCAAGGGCATGGTGCCGCCGTCTACCGAGAACGCGGCCGCCGCGCGTGGTGGTGGTGGTGGTGGTGGTGGGCGCGGGCGTGGCGCTGGAGCGCCCCCTCCCGGGCGGTAAGCTTGCCGCGCGACCGTTCGTGGGGTCCGGCTTCGAGCCGGACCCCACGAAGGCGCTCCTCGTGTTGACATTCGGGCCGATCTGGGGATGGTTCGTCCATGGCCCTCATAAGTTGCCAACAACTGCGCATCGCCTTTGGTGGCCCACTGCTCTTGGACAACGCCACCCTCCAGATCGAGCGTGGCGAACGCGTAGGCCTCCTCGGCCGGAATGGCGAGGGGAAGTCCACGCTGCTCAAGATCATCATGGGCGAGGTGGCCCACGACGGGGGCGAGGTCGTGCTCGAGTCCGGAGTTCGAGTCTCCCTGGTCGGGCAGGAGTTGCCGCAGCGACGGGAGGGCACCGTGCTCGAGGTCATCGCGTCCGGCACGGACCATACCTCGGCCGAGGAGCACCACTCGGCACGACTCTGTTCCCTACTCCACCTCGATCCTGAGCAGCCCTTCGCCACGTTGTCCGGTGGCCAGAAGAGACGTGCGCTCCTCGGCAGGGCATTGGTGCACGATCCAGATGTGCTGCTCCTGGACGAGCCCACGAACCACCTCGACCTGGACCACATCGACCAGCTCGAATCGATGCTCCTGAGGTTCAAGGCGAGCGTTCTCTTCATCACGCACGATCGCGCGTTCCTGCAGGCCATCGCCACACGCATCGTCGAGCTCGACCGGGGGCGCCTCACGTCATGGGCCTGTGACTATCCCACCTATCTCGCCCGCAAGGAGGAGCTGCTGGCGAACGAGGACAAGTCGTGGGATCTGCAGGACCGTAAGCTCGCAATCGAAGAGGCGTGGATCCGCCAGGGCATCAAGGCGCGTCGCACGCGCAACGAGGGCCGCGTCCGCGCGCTGAAGCAGTTGCGGGCGGATCGCGCCGCCCGACGGGAGCGGATCGGCCAGGTGCGGATGAAGGTGCCGGAAGCCGGTCGCTCCACGACGGGAGTCGTGGCGGCGAAGCACGTCTCCTTCAGCTATCCGACGTCCACCACGGCAGTCGTCCGCGACTTCAGCGCGACCATCCAGAGGGGCGACAAGGTCGGGATCATCGGGCCCAACGGCTGCGGGAAGACCACCCTGCTCAATCTCTTGGTCGGCAGGCTCGAGCCTACCGGCGGCATCGTGAAACACGGGGCCAGCATCCAAGTCGCCTACTTCGATCAGCTTCTGGAGCAACTCGACCCCGCATCCACCGTCGCCCACGCGGTGTCGGACGGGAACGAGTACGTCACCATCGGAGAGGAGCGGAAGCACATCTACGGGTACCTCGAGGATTTCCTCTTTCCCCCCGACACCGCTCGCCAGCCCGTATCCAGTCTGTCCGGCGGGGAGCGGAGCCGACTCCTTCTCGCGCGCCTCTTCACACAGCCCGCCAACGTCCTCGTGCTCGACGAGCCGACGAACGATCTGGACACCGACACGCTGGAGCTGCTCGAGGCTCGGCTCGGGACCTACAACGGCACCGCGCTCATCGTCAGCCACGATCGAACCTTCCTGGACAACCTCTGCACCAGCACGCTGGTCTTCGAGGGCGAGGGCACGTTCAAGGAATACGTCGGCGGCTACTCCGACTGGAAGCGCACGGTGGCGCGCCAGGAGTCCGCGGCGAGTTCCGTGTCTGAAAGCCCGGGTAAGGCACGAGCGCCACGAGCACCGACCCCGTCCGATGCGGGGAAGCCGAAGAAGCTCTCGTACAAGGAGAGCCAATTGTGGACCGCTCTCCCTGGTCGGATCGAAGAACTGGAGCACGAGCGGCATGCGATCCAGACGCGTATGTCGGACCCGAGCTTCTTTCAGGGGCCTGTGGGCGACATCCGGACCGCGACGCAGCGGCTGCAGGAGATCCCGGACGAGATCGAACGGGCGTTCGAGTTGTGGGGTGAGTTGGACGCGCGCGCCTAGACAGGCTCGGGGTCGGGGCCCTATGAACTGGTGGCGTCCGTGGCGGCGTCGCTTGCCTTCAAGTCCGTGATGCGGCGGATCGCGACCGGCGCGGCCAGGCTCGCCAGTGCCAGGACCCAGAGCGCGATCGCGATCGGTGAGTCGAAGAGCACGCGCCACTCCCCACCCGAGAGCGCCAAGGCACGCCGGAGGTTCTTCTCCATCAGTGGCCCGAGCACCAAGCCCAGCACGACGGGAGCCAGCGGGAATCCCAACTTGCGCATCGCGTAGCCCACCACGCCGAAGAGCGTCATGAGCGCCAGGTCGAACGCGCTGCCGTTGACCGCGTACACTGAGACGAACGCGAGCGCGGTGACACCCGGCATCAGGAACCAGCGCGGCAGCGAGAGCGCGCGAATGAAGACGCCTACGAGGGGCAGGTTGAGCAGGAGCAGGAAGACATTGCCGACATACATCGACGCCGCGAGCCCCCAGAAGAGATCAGGCTCCTGCTCGATCAAGAGCGGCCCAGGGGTGACACCCAGCCCGAGTAGCGCGCCGAGCATGACCGCGGTCGTTCCGCTTCCGGGCACCCCGAGGGTGAGCATCGGGATCATCGCTCCCGTCGCGGCCGCGTTGTTGGCAGACTCGGGCGCGGCGACACCGCGGATGTCGCCTTGGCCGAAGCGACCCGAGAGGCCCGCGACCCGCTTTTCCGTGCTGTAGGCGAGGAACGCCGCGATCGTGCTGCCGGCTCCGGGGAGCACACCCACGAGGAAGCCGAGGCCCGCGCTGCGCAGCATGGCTGCCATCGAGTCGCGCAGATCTTTCAGGGAGATCCTCACGCGCCCATAGGCGAGCGCCGCCGCGTCGCCCGCGCCGCCTTCCTCGAGGAGCTGCAGCACCTCGCTCACCGCGAACAGGCCGATCGTGACCACGACGAAATCCATGCCGTCCAGGAGCTGGATCTGTCCGAACGTGTAGCGCGGGACCGCGCTGTGCGGATCGAGGCCGACCGTGGCAAGCCAGAGGCCGAGCGCGGTGGACGCGAGGCCTCGCGCGACGCTCCCGCCAGAGAGGGTCGACAGTGCGGAGAACGCGAACACCATCAGTGCGAAATACTCCGCGGGGCCGAACCCGATCGCCCATTCGGCGAGCAGCGGGGCTAGGAGCACGAGCCCGAAGACCGACAGCGTGCCCCCGACGAACGACGCGATCGCTGCGATCGCCAACGCCGGACCCCCGCGCCCGGCGCGCGTCATCGCGTGACCGTCGATCGCTGTCACCACGGCCGAGGCCTCGCCGGGCACGTTCAGCAGGATCGCGCTGATGGAGCCGCCGTATTGCGATCCGTAGTAGATGCCCGCGAGGAGGATGAGTGCGGACTCGGGTGACAACCCGGTCGCGAAGATCAGGGGGATCAGGATCGCGATCGCATTGATCGGGCCAATCCCCGGGAGCACGCCGACGAGCTGGCCGACCAGCACGCCGACGAACGCCAGCCCGAGGTTGAGCGGCTGCAGGGCGACGGCGAAGCCGCCGACCAGGTGGCTCAACGCATCCATAGCCGACCGACCGGGAGGGGAAGCGCGAGAACCCAAACGAACAGGAGCCAGAGTGCGAAGGCGAGTCCGGCAGCGGCCGGGACGCCCCTTCGCGGCACGGCGAAGAAGAGGTGCGAGAGCGCGGCGACCACCAGCGTCGTGGATAGGAGAAACCCGAGCCAGGGCAGCACGAGCGTGTAGCCGAGGAACGCCGAGCTCGCGAGCCCCATCCTCACGAGCGCGGCGCGCTCGGGCCAGCGCGTTCCTGGATCGGGACGGAGAGCCTGGTGGATGCCCGACAGGATGAGCGCGACCGCCACGAGGTAGGGAAGCGCCTTGGGCCCGACTGGGTCGCTCAGGAACGCCACGTCGAAGGTGGTCGCCTCGAGCCCAGCAGCCACCCCGAGCACGACGAGCACCGCGCCCGGAATGCGCTCCGGCCACTCCGGCGACGGTTTCTCGCCGTTCGCCGTGGCCGCCACATCCTCGCGAGAGGTCATTCGATGAGGCCGATCTCGCGCGACATCTCGCGGAAGTCATCGACCTGCTGCTTGACGAACTCGGCGAAGTCGGGACCGACGAGAAGGAACGGCTGGAGTCGGTTGACGACGCGCGCACGCTCCCACGCGCTAGACTGGCCCACCTGGGAGAGGATGTCGACCCAGGCCTGGTACTGGATGTCGCTGATCCCAGCAGGAACGTAGAAGCCGCGCCATGTGACCCAGGTCACGTCGATGCCCGACTCTCGTGCGGTCGGCACCGACGAGAGCGGACCATCCATCCGCTCAGGCGCGAGCGCGACCAGCACACGCAGCCGGCCGGCGGCGACCTGACCCTCGACCTCGGAGGCCTCCCCCGAGAAGACGTCCACGAAGCCCCCCAGCAGCGCGGTCATCGCCTCTCCGCCCCCGTCGAAGGGCACGTAGCGGATACGCAGCGGATCTATCCCGGCGCGGTCCGCGAGCAGAAGGACCTTCATGTGGTCCTGACCAGCGACCGCCGAGCCCCCGCTGACCACGAGCGAGGTAGGGTCGCGCCGCCAGGCCGCGAGGAGATCATCGAGGCTGCGCCAGGGCGCGTCGGCCGCCACGGCGAGTATGCCGTACTCCGTACCCAAGGCCCCTACCCATCGCACATCGTCGACAGTGAGATCGCCGTACTGCCCCTGCGCGAGGCGCAGTGTGGTCGACGGACTGGCCGCGATCAGGACCGAAGGGTCGTCGTTACGCTGCGCAACGGTGCGCGCGAATGCGACGCCGCCACCGGCGCCAGGGAGGTTGGTCGTGCGCACGAGCCCGTGCGCGAGGCCCAACTCGGAGAGTACCTGGCCCACCGATCGGCACGTCAGGTCCCAACCGCCGCCAGCGTTCGCGGGCGCGAGGCACTCCCAGCCGCGAGCCTCCGGCGAGGGAACGCACGCGAGCCAAGGGAGTGCAGCCGCAGCAAGCGCCACGCCGAGCGACCGCCTGCCTCTCCTCACAACCGGCGTCCTCGTGCCCGTTGGACATACCCACCCACGGGCGACAATATGCAGTCCGTAGTGCTCAGCAGCCGTTCTGTCGAATCGCGCACAGCCCGCGGGCGCTTTCCCAAGATTCTGCCTTGGAGACAGGGGATGAGACTCAGAAGGGTCGTCGCGAGTGGCGTAGCGGGCACGATGCTCCTGGGCTGCTGTGGAGGCGGCATTCAACCGCCAGTCATGGCTGTCACCAAGCTCACGATCACAGAAAGAGAGTCCGGTATTCGACGGGCGGGTGTTCGGTTCCGCAGGTCAGTATGATATCCTGAGGGGCATCGTCGATGGGGAGATCAGGCGTCGGGGGCGGACTGCAGGGAGGCTTCATCCCGTTCGAGAGGACGCGGGCCGCGGCCGTGGCGGCCGGCGATCCGCGGCCGTCCCTCGAGGAGCGCTGTGGGACGCAGGACGGATATGTGTGCGCTGTGACTAAGGCCGCCGAGCGCGAAGTGCAGCGGCGATTCCTGCTGCGGTCGGACGCCGACGAGCTGATCTCGCAGGCGCGGGCCCAGGCGAGCGGGTTCCTTCCCGTGACAGCTTCGAGCGCAGACAGCACGCACGGCGGCCCGACTCTGTACGTGATGGTCTACCGTCCCGTCTGATCGTCCCGTGGGGTTACGGCCCGAGGGACAGGCCACCCGCACGTTCAGGGGTTCAGCCAATAGGTGAGCTTGACCATGAAGGTGTTGTCGGCCGCGATCCGGGCGATGGCGCGAGTATCCGGACCGAACGCAAATCGTCCGTACCTCCACTCCGGGTCGCCCGCTCCGGGTGTGAGGCGCTCCGAGCGACTCTGTTGCCAAACTAGGAAGAGCGTGCTGCCGGGCCGCCACTCCCAACGGAGCACTGCATTGCCGAGGAGTGACCGGAAGTTGAAGTCGCGATCCGTCACGAAGAACGTCCCGGTGCCGCCGCCGGACGGATCGATGTCGTAGCGGCCGTCGGCGCCGCGAGTGCTGGTTCCCGTGTCCCTGCCGTACTGGAGGAAGTCGAAGCTTCTGGGGGCCGCGAGCTCCTTGAGCGCCAGATAGTCGCCACTGGCAATGAACGGCTGCGCGTACAACTCGAAGGTCAGATTCGGCGTGAACGTGATGTTCACGCGAGTCTCTAACTCGAGGGTCTCCTGATCGATCGACGCAAACACGTACCGGTTTCCGTACGTGCCCGTGGCAAGAGAATCGGCGACGGTCTGCACGTACTGCGCCGCCGAGCGACTCCTGGTCAGGCCCGACCCGAGCACGATCTCGTACATGTCGCTGATGCGGAACGTGAGGCTCAGGTTGCCGGAGCGCCTCCAGCCCCCGCCAGCGTCCTCCGCATAGCCGAACCCGACCCGTGTCAGGACGGCCTTCCGGGAGTCCGAGTTCGCGCTCACGTTGCCGGACCACCCGCTGGGTTCCAGGGTGAGGGGGCCGCCGCGCGTCTGCCGGTCGTTCCAGGCCTCTAAATTCCTGGAGATCCAGGCGTTGAACCCATTCTGAGAAATGTGCGTGGCGTTGAACGAGAGCCCGACGTTCTTCGCGAGCGCCTCTCCCCCGAAATTCAGCGAAGTGCCCGCCGTGGCCGCCACGCTGAATGTGCGGAAGTGCCGCCCCGTGGTCGGCTGCCGGTAGCCGAAGTCGCCGCCCACGTCGACGCGGTCCGCGGCGCTCTGGAAGCCCATGTCGTTCACCTCGAAGCCCGGGCTCGTTGCCGAAAGCCCCAGGCCTCCCTGCCACGCACCGTTCTGCTTGTCGAGGCTCACCGTCCCGTAGAATCCCGTCAACGAGGTTGCCGCTGGATTGTAGTTGAGGTGATCGGCGTCGGGGCGGTCGAAGTATCGCGCCGAGCTCAACTGTGCTCTCGCGATCGCAGAGGCGCTGCCGGCCACGCGGCTTCCGGCGAGTCTCCCGCCGAGCACCCAGGCCCGGTCGTTCCACTCGATCCGGCCGTCCGCCCCGGCGGCGTACGCCGAACTCCGGAGCTGCGACTGGAGGGCCGCGGTGCCCAGGTCCCGATGCACGGCGGTGGCGATTACGCCGAAGGAGCGGGTGCCCTCGTTCAGGTCTCGCCTTGCCCGCGCCGCGAGGTAGTTGGTGCGAGGCTCGATTTCGGTGCGCGACCGTGTTCCGTCCACGGCCACCCACGGGGCCACGGCCCGATCGCTCACGGCGTCGAGGATCCCCAGCGACCAGCCATCCGCCGTCCTACCCGTGATCTTCGCAGCCCCGAGGATCGTCGTCGCGCCGGGGGCGTCTGCGTACTCGGCCTGGCTCGAGACCGAGCCCTGCGGAGCCCGCCCGATCCTCCTGGAGTAGAGGAGTTGGGCGTCGGACCCTTCGCGTCCGTCACCGAACCGGAAGATGTCCGCTCCTTCGACGAAGAACGGGCGCTTCTCGTCGAAGCGGGTCTCGAACGCGGTGAGATTGATGACGGCAGGATCCAGCTCGACCTGACCGAAATCCGGATTCACCGCGGCGTCGAGCGTGAAGTTCGTACCCAGACGGTACTTGAGGTCAGCGCCTATGTTGCCGAAGTAGTCGTGGCCGCTCCGGAACGGGTTCTCGAACGACGCCGTCGGGCTGAGGGGAATGTCACGGTATTCGGCTCGTCCCGTCGTGAACGGGAGCAGCTCGAGACGCTTTCCTTCGCTCAGTCCCTCCAGCCCTTTCAGGTGCCCGTACCGTGCCACGCCCTGGGGCTCGCTGCGAGGGACGAACGCCCACACGGTGTCTTCGCCACGGCGGCGGATCTTCCGCTCGATCTGGAGTCCCCACGTCTGGATGTCGTCAGTGCCGTAGCGCAGTTGGCTGAACGGGATGGCGATCTCGACGAACCAACCCCGGTCCGTGATGGTGGACTTGGTCTCCCAGACGGGGTCCCACGATCCGACGTTGAAGCCCCCGCCGCCCTGCCCACCGCGCGCGCCCACCACGAGCTCTTCCTTGATCCACCCGGACGGATTGGTCGCCACCCGGTAGGCCGTCCGGTGGTCGTGATAGCCATCGAAGTGCACCGCGAACACGTCCGTATCCCCCGTTCCAGCGTCGCGACGAGCGAGGCGGGTCTGGATCGGACCGTCATCCCACATCCAGCCCCCTATATAGAGGTAGTCGTCGTCGTAGAGGAATCTGACCTCCGTGGGCTGTGTGACCGGCGCGCCCTCGTCAGGAACCGTCTGGAAGAATTCCGTGATGACGGGGGCCGTCATCCAGACAGGCTCGTCGAGCTGCCCGTCGACGGTGATCCGCTCCGTGATGCGAAGCGCGCGGGCGCTCGGCGTGACCTGCTGCGCCGCCACGGCGGGCGGGAGGACGAGGAGGATCGCCGCGGCGATTCCTCTCAGACGGGCGGGGATGGGATGGGGCATCATGAGGCGCGCCACCATGACCCCGGGTCTACGACTTGCGTTGAGAACCGCCAGCGCGACGAGGCCCCTAGGGGAGCGCCCAGGCCGTGAGCGTGGTTCCGGCCGGCACGAGCACGTGCTGCTTTCCGTCTACCATGTACGTGGTGGGCGACGTGCCGTGCAACGGCGCACCCATCTGATAGTGCCAGAGGAGCCGCCCGTTGCGCGAGTCGAGCGCGAGGACGTTCCCGTCGGGGTCGCCGGAGAAGATGAGCCCGGAAGCGGTCGTCAACAGGCCCGCGGTCGACGGCGACAGGTACCTGAACTCCCACTTCCGCTCACCAGTCATCGGATCGATCGCGCGCAGGGCGCCGTAGGCCGGGCTCTCCGACTCCGGCACCCGCTGGCCGGCGCCACCGGTAAACCGGTCCCCCGGTATGTATTCCGGCTCCCACGCAAAGAACGTCATGCAGACCTCACGCGCGTTCACGAAGAACGTGCGCGTGGAGGGATCAAAGCTCGGGGGCCAGAAGTTGGTGCCGCCCGTGAGATCGGGGCACGTGACGCTCCCTTCTTCGGTGGGAACGTTCCCAGGGAGCAGGACGGGCCGTCCGTCGGTGCCAATCTCCTTCGCCCACGTCGTTTCGACGAACGGCTTGGCAACGATGAGCCTGCCTGTCGCCGCGTCGAGGGTGTAGTAGAAGCCGTTGCGGTTGGCGAACATCACGACCCTGCGGGTCTGCCCGGCGATGGGGAGGTCGGTGAGGATCGGCACCTCCGTCGCGTCCCAGTCGTGGACGTCGTGCGGCGTGAACTGGTAGTGCCAGCGCAGGCGGCCGGTGTCGGCATCGAGCGCTACGAGCGAGTTGCTGTAGAGGTTGTCGCCCTCTCGGATCTCGCCGAAGTAGTCCGGGCCCGGATTGCCGATGCCGTACATCAGCAGGTTCAGCTCCGGATCGTACGCGCCCGTCACCCACACGCTCGCGCCCCCTGTCCTCCACGAATCACCGGCCCACGTTTCGTTACCGGGCTCGCCGGGGCCTGGAACGGTATAGAATCGCCAAACGCGCTCTCCGCTCTCCACGTTGTACGCGTCGATGAAGCCGCGAATGCCGTACTCCCCGCCGGCCACGCCGACGATCACTTTGTCCTTCACCACCAGCGGCGCGATGGTCGAGGCGTATCCGACCGCGTAGTTCTCGAGCGTGACGTCCCAAACGATGGACCCGGTTCGCGCATCGAGCGCGAGGAGGTGCGCGTCGAGCGTGACCATGAACAGCTTGTCGCCCAGTATGGCGAAGCCGCGGTTGACCAGGCCACAGCAGGCCGTGAGGTCGCTCGGCAACTCGCGCCGGTAGCGCCAGATCTGACGGCCGGTTCGCGCGTCGATCGCCCACGCGACGTTCAGCGGCCCGGTCACGTAGAGCACGTTGTCGTGCAGAAGCGAGGTCGTCTCGAAGTTGCCGAGCGTGCCCGTCTGGAATGTCCAGAGTGGCACGAGGCGAGCGACGTTCTCCGGCGTGATCTGCGTGAGGGGACTGTGCCGCTGATTCGCGTAATCGCCGCCGAAGGTGAGCCAGCTCGAGCCGTCGGACGGCAGGCCCGCGAGAATGTCCTGCGTCGTCACGGGCGGAGGTGGAGGCGTCTCCTGCGCGACCAACACACCACTCGGCGTGGCGAGCAAGAGCGCGAACGCGGCAAAGATCTTGGTAGTCACGTTCATCAGCTCCTCAGAAGACGACGGGGGGGCGGGGCGGCACGGACGGATCGAAACCACGAAGAGTCCCCAGGTACCGCACCAGGTCGTTCAGGTCGGCGTCGCTCAAACGCTGGGGGCCGAAGACGGGCATGAGCGAGCGCGGGCCGTCGACCACAGATCTGACCTGGTCCTTCTCATAGCCCTGGATGCGCTGGCGTGTGTCCAGGATCTGGACCGAGAAGAGATCTTCGTTCTTCTTCACTCCCCTGATGGCGGGGCCGGACTCGGGGGTGATCGTGACCGGCTGGAAGCCCGGGCGCGACTCGTCGACTCCCGTGCGGAGACGGGCGACGAGAACCTCGCGGCTTCGCGACGAACCGATGCGAGACAGGTCCGGGCCGAGCCGCCCGCCCTCGGCGTTCACACGGTGGCAGCCCGCACACTCGGATTCGAACAGGAGCGCGCCGTGCTCGGCGTCGCCCGGCGGCGGCTCCGTGGGCGCCGCAGTGGCGAGAGTCCGCAGGTATGCCAGCATCTGCCAGACGTCGCGGTCGGACGTGCGCGGCGCCGGGAAGGCGGGCATCTCGGTGTTGCTCACACCACGGCGAACGGTCTGGAAGAGACCCCCATCAGTGCGGCCGGAAGACCAGACCTGCGTGATGTCGGGACCTCGCACGCCGCGGGCGTCCGTCCCGTGGCAGTCGGCACAGCGCTGTCTGAACTGGCCCATTCCTGCGACGATCGCTGCCGAATCGCCGGCGAACGGGTTCGTCTCGAGGCGATCCTGCGCGGCCAGGCCGGCGGTGGCGAGGGTGCACGCCATGGTGGTGAGCACGAACGAATGCATTGGGGACATGGGGTAGCCCCTTTTCACTGGGTTAGGAAGCACTTCTAGGCCTACCTCACCTCTGGCCCACCCGGAAGACGTACATCGCGTTGTGTCGGTCGCCGGGCGGTATGTGGATCTGGGGCGCGAGGAGCGTGGAGACCACCCACGGGCTCCCACCGACCACCGTGGCTGGCACCGCCAGGTACTGCACCCCGGCGACCATGTACGTGATGGGACTGCCCTGGACCGCCGTGCCCAGCCGACTCTCCCAGACCTTCTCGCCGGTGCGCACGTTGTAGGCGCGTATCCAGCGGTCGTAGTCGCCGACGAAGGCGAGCCCGCCGGCGGTGGTGAGTATGGAAGTGAGGAAGGGCGCCTCCTGCTCGACGCTCCAGACCTCCTCCAGCGTCCGGGCGTCGTAGGCGCCGAACTTCGCGATCAGGCCGTCCGTCTCAGGCATCTCCATCCAAACCCGGCTAGAGTTGTTCTCCCTGTGGACGATGTCCATGCAGGACTGGCTGAGCGGGGCGAGGATGAGGTTGGCCCCCGGGTGGTAGCTCATGTTGTGCCAGTTCTTCCCGCCGGCCGTCGAGGGACAGACCGACAGCCACTGCCCGATCTGCGCGTCCCGGATATCGGGGCGGTACTGGACGGCGCCCGTCTCGTAGTCGATCAGCAGCTGGTTCTGATAGACCATCTCCTCGAGGTCGAGGAACCTTCCGTTGCGGCGGTCCAGCTTCCAGAGGATGCCGTGCTTGCCGGCGGTCACAAGGGCGGGGGGGCCGTCGCCGTCGATGAGGATCTGCTCCATCCCCTCGTCCATGTCCTGGGACTCGTTCGGCACATGCTGCCGGTACCAGACGATCTCACCCGTGTTCTCGTCCAGCGCCAGCGTCGAGCTGCTGTACAGCACCGAGTCGGACATCGCGGCGCCCCGGGTGACGGCTGCCCATGGCTTCGCCTGAGTGACGCCGTAGTAGACCAGCCCGAGCTGCGGATCGTAGCTGCCGAGGTTCCACACCTCGCCGCCGTTGCGCTCCTCCACCGGCTTGCCTCCCCAGGTCTCGTCCCCGGGCTCGCCCGGCTGCGCGATCGTGTACCGCTTCCAAAGCTGCCGTCCCGTGCGGGCGTCGAGGGCCGTGATGAAGCAGGGGGTGTCGTTACATCCGTTGATGCCGTCGATCACCTTTCCGTTCGCGATGATCGGCCCGCTCGAGTTCTCGTGCTCGTTGCCCGGCGGGGCGAGCGCGGTCTCCCAGCGAAGCACCCCCGTCCGGGCGTCGAGTGCGATGATGTAGGCGTCGGCGGTGGAGACGATGATCAGGTCCTCCCAAATCGCGATGGTCCGCGACCGCCCGCGCCCGATCGGCCCTTCCGGACCGAACTTCCGGCGGTATTCCCAGAACAGAGTGCCGGTGGCCGCATCGAGGGCCTGCACCACGGTGCCCCAGTTGGGCAGGAACATGATCCCGTTGCGCACGAGGGGTGTGGGCTGGGTGCGGATCCCGTCTTCCATGCCCCAGACCCAGGCCAGCTCGAGGAGATGGGTGTTCTCCGTGTTGAGCTGATCCAAGGGGCTATAGCCCCAGGAGTTGAGGGTCCGACGCGGATTGATCCACTCCTCCGCAGCCGGGTTCTGCAGCTCGGCGTCGGTGACCGGAGTGAAGTTCTCGATTCGAGTGTAGGTATGAGTAATGCCCGTCGCGGTCTCGGAGACGTCACCGAACTCGGGCGGCTCGTCGAGGCCCCACGGCGATGGGATCGAGCTGGGACGACCGGGGCGAGGCGGAATGTCGTCGGTGATCAAGGCCACCGACCCCAGCAGCCCTCCGTCCGAGTCGAAGCTCACCTCGGTGGCGCCGGGCGTCATCCCGTTCTCCCGCATGAGGTAGGCCGTGATGGCGAGGTACTCGTCCTCGGTCAGCGTGCCCTGCCGACCTGGGGGCATGGTCGTGCGGATGAACCCCGCGAGTACCGCGGCCGGGCGGCTCCCGCGTGAACTGCGGAAGCCGGGCCCGGTGAGCGGCGGCGCGTCGCCGTCACCCCCGAGGTCCGCCCGGTGGCACCGGGCACAGGCTCCCCGGTAGACATCCTCGCCCTGCTGCGCCTGGGCGGCCGTGTACGAAGCACGCCCCGATGTGGCCGTGTCCTGCGCCGACGCCGTCCCCTGAGGTAGCCACAGGGTGACGAAGAGGAGGAGCCACGCGCTCGAGCCCCCTGTCCTCGCCTTCGGTCGTCCGGTCTCCTGGTCCATGGCTTTCGTTCCTGGTTCGGCTCGAGATGTTATGCGTACACAGATATCGGGTGGAATTGGACGCCTTCGGGCTCGCCGCCGCAAGTGAGTAGGTCGAGGAAAAAGTCATCGCGTAATCTCGAATCGCGAAATCTCATCTTATACTCTCTGACGTTATACCCGTACGCGTCGTGTTTGCGAAAAAATCCGGTGACGGGTCACTTGTGCGCCCCTTTTCCAATTGCGAGTAGGTACTCGATCGGAGCAGGATGCCAGCGTATGTGAATCGATCCGTAGCAGATTTCCTCAGGGCGACTGATGAGGAGATACTGGCCGAACTCCATCGCGGATACGCAACAGACGGCTTCATCTCACAGTACACATCCCAAACTGTCTCCTGGGACAGTTCGCTACGACTGCTCCGCCATGACCTCGCCTGGCTTGTCCGTGAAGAGCCGGGCGCGTCGGAGTGGCGGGTCCTGCTGGAGTACCCTCTTTATCGCCTACGTCGCCGCATCGATGCTGTCCTTGTCCTTGACCACCTAGTTGTGGTTGTTGAAGTAAAGGCTGAGGAGGCCGATTTTAGCGCTTCAGATCGACGTCAGGTGGAAGAATACGCGTTGGATCTTCGCGACTTCCATGCACCCAGCGCCGGGATAGTCCTTCTACGCGAACGGATTCGCCAAGAGCGGCGGGCCGTATGCGCTGGGCAGCGTGTCGTGGTCGTCCAGCAATCCTTCGGTCGCTACGGTCGGTTCCACCACGGCGTCGGTCTTCGGCGTTCAGGCCGCTACGACGGTGCTCGGCGTCGGTGAGGGCATCGCGAGCATCAGGGCGACCACCGAACGAGCGGGTTCGGGCTCGGTGACGGTGACGGTCCTTCCTTGAGCAGTCGACGTGATTCCGTGGCGTGAGATCCAAAGTCGCCCCTGGACCTGATCGGACTGCCGCCGCGAGTTATTGTTGTGGGAGCGCGAGGAGGACTGAAGGGTCAGTCCACTCAGGGGCCATAGCTCAGCTGGGAGAGCGCCTGGTTTGCAACCAGGAGGTCGCCGGTTCGATCCCGGCTGGCTCCAT
>SHZR01000031.1 GCA_009692205.1 Gemmatimonadota bacterium
GTGGCCCCCCCGCCTTCGGAGGTCGAGTCCGCGCCCCCGGTGCAACCGGAGATGTTCCCGGCCTCCCAGGTGCTCGATGCGATCCCGGAGGACCCGTGGGCCGGCGCAGCACCGCTCCCCGCCCCGATCGAGCCCACCCCGGCTCCCTGGTCCGCACCGGATGCCCCGGACCTCCAGATCGAGCCGGTCGCCGAAGTGGCCATCGCAGCAGTGGCCGTCGCGGAGGTGCCCATCGCGGTCGAGCGCTCGCAGATCGAACTGGACCTACAAGCGTTCCCCGGGGCCGTGGGCGACTTCCTGGCCGGACAGCCCGAGGCGCGCGACCGCGTCGCGAGCCTCGCGGGCCGGCTGCGCGACCGCCTGGCGCTCGATCCTTTGGCGGACGCGGTAGAGACGCTGGTGCGCGCGGCGGGGGATCCGCCCGATGCGCGGTACGTCGACCTCGCCGGCTCGGTGATCGACCCCGCGGTAGCGAGCAGGCTGGTCCAGCGCATGGGCCACGAGTCGGATGAGGCGCGTCGGACGGCATACTTCGCACTCTGTCGACGGCTCGGCCTCGTGATGGCGAGCGCCTTGAAGGGCGCGCTCACCGGCGCTGTGGACCGAGATGTTCGTCGTGTCTACCACGACGCCCTGATCTCGATGGGCGAGGCGAGCCGTCCGGTGATCGAGGGAATGGTCGCGGACGACAACCGGTTCCTCGTGAGGGACGGGGTGGCCATGCTCGGAGAGATCGGCGGGCCCCGAGCGATCGAGTTGGTCACGAGCGCGCTCGCCGACACCGACGCGCGCGTGCGCGCCGAGGCTCTCCACGCGACGGGCAAGCTCGGTGACGAGAAGGCCGGCCAGCTCGTGCTCGGGTTCCTCGACGATCCCGACTCGAGGGTTCGCGTGGCTGCGGCCGTGGCGGCCGGCCAGCTCGGGCTCGAGCGCGCGCTGCGCCCACTCCTCCACGTGCTGGAGGGCGAGCACAACCCCGCGGTGTGCATCCCGCTCCTGCGCGCGCTCGGCCAGATCGGGGATCCCGGCGCGGTGCACGCCATCGAAAAGCACGCGGTCCCTTCGATGTTCTCCAGGCCGACCACGGAGGTTCGCATCGCTGCGTATCGGGCGCTCCAAGAGATCGGGACGCCCCAAGCCCGGGATCTGATCAAGCAGACGGCGCACGACAAGGACCCGGTCGTGCGGGTGGCGCTGCGCGAATTCTCTCGCGCCGACTGACGGGCGAATCCGGCTACACCAGCCGAAGCATGCCCCGGAGCGCCAGGAGAAAGTTTGGTAGCTCGCGCACGGAGCTGAGTGCCGCGAGGAGCGACTCCTCGCCCGAGTGACCGAACAGCGAGGTGATCGTCGCCTTCGACCAGGTGTCAGCCGGAAGCGCGTCCCGGAGGCGTAGTCCTTCGGAGAACGGAATCAGGCTGTCGTGGCGGCCGTGCAGGACGTGCACGGGCAGGGTCACACCCGCGAGAGCCGCCGCAGGCTCTCCCGCGGGATCGATCCGCCTCGCGGCCGCGATCAGAGCCTCCGCGACCTGGGCTGCCATCACGGCATCGGGGAGCGCGTCCGAGGCGGACGCGAATAGGTCGAAGAGGGGCCGTTGCTCCTCGGCCACAATCGCGCGTAGCTCCGACTTGCTCGCGTCGAGCCGTGGGTCGAGCGAGGGAACCCCGGAGTCCCCCGCGAGAGCCGCCAGGGAGCGCAGGGCACGAGCGACGTCGTCGGCCCCCGAGTGCTCGGGTACCGCCGTGAGAAAGTTCGCGCCGAGGATCCAGCGTCCGTAGGCATCGGGCGTGACGCGATGGCTCTGCCCCTTCCACTCGTGCACTCCCGTCATGAGGAACCGGATCGTCCGCTCCAGGCTGCAATAGGCACCGAAGCCCGCCGACCCTGCGACGGCCGAGGCGAGGTCGGGATGTGCGGTGGCGGCGATGGCGTGAGGCGCGCCGAACGAGAAGCCGATCACGCCGACAGGAGCGTCGCGCGCCCAGCCGCTCTGGCGGAGGCCCGCGATCGCGGCCTTGATCGTGGGAACCGTGAGGGCCGGAGCGAGCGCGAAGTCGCACCACTCGGGCACCTCGGGGACGATGGCCACCGCCCCAGATTGGACCAGTGCGCGTGTGAACCGCTGGAGCTGGGGGTGCGCCCGACCGCGCCGCGTGAGGCCGTGGAGCACGACCCACGCGGGGAGGGGTGCGGAGGCCGAGCGCGGGCGCGTCAGCGTTCCAGGTACCTGCCGGTCGGCGCGGTCCAACGCGACGTCCTCGTCCACAAAGTTCGTGGGACCCGCGAGCCAGGCGCGGGCGTATCGAACAGTTCGCAACCTGGGCGGCGTCATGGTAGCGGAAGGTATTCCCGGTCAGGGGAAGTAGGTAGCGGGCCGGGACGTGCTCCTTGCTCCCCGGGTCCAGGCAGCGGCATGATCCGAGCGCGGCGTTGTCACGATGGCACGGAGGTGTGGGGAGGGATGGTCGAAGCGGGAGAGTTGGAAACGGTGGGAGACGCCCCCGGCGCGGCGTACGGACCCGCGTACGGGTCCGCCGCGCTCGCGGCAATGGGCGCGTGGCTGCTCTATGTCGTCACGCTGGCTCCCACGACCGCGTTCTGGGACACGAGCGAGTACATCGCGACCGCGCACCTCGTCGGGATTCCCCACCCGCCGGGGAATCCGTTCTTCGTGATTGTCGCGAAAGTGTGGACGCTCCTGCTCGCGCCCTTCGGCTTGCCGGTGGCGGTGCGCGTCAATCTGCTCGCCGCTACCACGAGCGCCGCGGCCGCGGGCTTCCTCTACCTCATCGCCCACCGCGTGCTGCACGATCTGCGCGCGGAGGGAGCGTTCGCGCGCGTGGGAGCCGCCGTGTCCGCCGTCATCGGGGCCACGGCGTTCACCGTCTGGAACCAGTCGACAGTGAACGAGAAGGTCTACACGGTGAGCGTGCTGATCATCGCCGCGGTCAGTTGGCTTGCCGTGCTCTGGCACGACCGCAAGGACGAGCCCGGCAGCGCCCGCTACCTGCTCTGGGCGGTGTTCCTGCTTGCGATCGGCTCGACGAATCATCCGATGTCGCTGCTGCCGGCACCCGCGCTCGCGTTGTTCGTCCTCGTGTCCGGGGCGCGTCCGCTCCTCAGAACCGCGGTCCTCGGCCGAGCCGCGCTCCTCGTGATGCTCGGCCTCTCGTTCAACTTCGTGTTGCCGGTGCGCGCGGCGCGCGACCCGAGGATCAACGAGGGTGAGCCGACCTGCGAGTCGTTCGGGGGCGCGGCAGTCGCGATCTACGAGCGCGCGCTCCCGGGTCCCGTGCGCGGACTCGTCGACGGCCTCCCGACCTGCCAGCCGCTCGCCGACAACCTGGCGCGCGTCCAGTACCAGACGCCGCCCGTGACGCAGCGAAAAGCGCCGGTCGCCGCCCAACTCGAGATGTACTGGCAGTACTTCGACTGGCAGTGGTCTCGAGGGATCGACCCCTCGGAGGTGCCGAGCCCGGCAAGACTTCCGTTCAGCGCCCTCTTCCTGACGCTCGGCGCGGTCGGACTCTGGACGGCTTGGCGCAGCGACCGAGCGATCTTCACCTACCTGTTCGTGCTCACGGGCACGCTCACGCTCGGCCTCGTCGTCTACCTGAACTTCAAGTACGGGTACTCGCTCTCGCCGGAGGTCACCGACATCGGCCTCCACGAGGTACGCGAGCGCGACTACTTCTTCGTCGCGGGATTCCTCGTGTGGGGCTGCCTCGCGGGTGTGGGGCTCGCGTGGACGTGGCACATGCTCGCGCGCATGATCGGGACGGCCCGGCGGTACGCGGCCGCCGCGCCCATTCTCGTGGTCGCCGTCATCCCCCTGGTGCTCAACTGGAGCTGGGCGAGCCGGGCGGGCGACTATGCCGCGCGCGATTGGGCCTACGACCTGCTCATGAGTGTCGAACCCTACGGCATTCTCTTCACGAACGGCGACAACGACACGTTCCCCATGTGGTACCTCCAGGAGGTCGAGGGCATTCGCCAGGACGTGACGGTCATCGTGGGCCAGTACCTGTTCACGAACTGGTACCCGCGTCAGCTCGAGCGTCACACGCGACCGGAGAGTCAGCGTCTGTTCGATCCGACGATCGCGGCGGGCCTGTACGCCGACCGACCGCCGCCGTCGGCCTCCATCACGCGGCTTCCGCCAGACGAGATGGACCAAGTGTCGCGCGCGCGACTGGCGGAGGACATGGTCGTGCCGTTCCCCGCGCTGGCGGTGACCTACCCCGCCGGGACCGTTCTCAATCGTGGCCACCTGCTGGCGCTCAGGATCATCCACGACTCCATCGGCGAGCGTCCGATCTACTTCGCCGCGGAAGGCGGCATGCTCAGTGAGCTCGGGCTGCGCCCCTGGGGTGTCCGCCACGGATTGGCGACCAAGATCGAGCCGCGCGGGCCGTCCGCGCTGCCCCGTGCGGATCTCGTGCAGGGTAGCGAACGCTACGGCGGCACGTGGTTCAATCTGGAGCGCTCGGTGCGGCTCTACGACGAGGTCTATCTGTACCGTGGCATCCGCGATCGACCCATCTGGCAGGACAGGTCGACGTTGAACATCCCCACCCAGTACTATGCGCTTGCTCTACTCCTAGCCGACGCGCACGAAGCGTCGGGTGGCGATGCCGAGACCGCGGATCGACTACGCGAGGATGCGCTCGCCTTCCAGCTGGTGGCAGACGGCGGGACCGCCTTGGCGCCCGGCCTCTGAGGGCGTGAAAGGCGACCTGCCCATGGATCCCCACGGCCTGACACGGCCCGAGCTCGTGCGGTACGCGCGCCACATCGCGCTGCCCGAGATCGGCTTCGAGGGGCAGAAGCGCCTCAAGGCGTCGCGCGTCCTGTGCGTCGGTGCGGGCGGGCTCGGCTCACCCCTCGCGCTCTATCTCGCCGCCGCGGGTGTCGGCACGCTGGGCATCGTCGACTTCGACACCGTGGACGAGAGCAACCTGCAGCGCCAGCTCCTACACGGGACGAAGGACATCGGGAGATCGAAGCTCGAGAGCGCGGCGTCGCGGCTGCGTGACGTGAACCCGCACGTGCAGGTCGTGAAGCACGGCACGCGACTCTCGTCGGCCGATGCGCTCCAGGTCGTCGCCGACTACGACGTCGTCGTGGACGGAACGGACAACTTCCCGACGCGCTACCTCGTGAACGACGCCTGCGTGCTCAGCGGCAAGCCCAACGTGTATGGGTCGGTGTTCCGGTGGGAAGGCCAGGTCTCCGTGTTCGCGACGAAGGGCGGCCCGTGCTATCGGTGCCTGTTCCGCGAGCCACCACCGCCGGGTCTGGTGCCGAACTGCGCCGAGGGAGGCGTTGTCGGTGTTCTGCCGGGCATCATCGGATCGATGCAGGCGCTCGAGACGCTCAAGCTCCTGCTCGGCGTCGGGACGAGCCTGGCGGGAAGGCTGCTCATCTTCGATGCACTCGCTCTGGAGTGGCGGGAAGTGACGCTCCGGCGCAATCCCGCCTGCCCGATCTGTGGCGACCATCCGACGCAGACGGAGTTGATCGACTACGACGTCTTCTGTGGCATCACGTCCCGCCCACTATCGGGTGATGCGGCCGAGGGCGAGGGCGAGGGCGTGCCCGACGTGGAGCCGAGCGTCGTCGCGGCGCAGCTCGCTTCCGACACGCCACCCTACCTCCTCGACGTTCGTGAGCCTTGGGAGTGGGCGGTGAGCAACCTCGCGGACCGAGGGGCGAGGCTCATCCCGCTCAAGGAGTTGGAGAGCCGACTCGGCGAGATCCCCGCAGACCGTCCGGTCGTGGTTTACTGCCGCATCGGCCAGCGCAGCCAGGATGCCGCGCTCCTCCTGCGTGAGGCCGGATGGGTCAACGTGAGCAACATGCGCGGCGGGATCGTCGCCTGGGCGAGGGAGATCGACCCCGGGCTCCCGGTCGTCTAGGCGGTCGCTCGAAACGAGTCGCTATAACGCTGAGGTGCGGGGCTTGTATACTCTGCGCTGACCCGCACACGCCGGAGCACGGAGAGAGGATGACCCTCGCGTCGCACGCGCGATCCCTGGCGCTGCACCTGTTCGCCTTCGCGATCTCTGCGGGGCCGGCGATCTCGCAGGAAGTCTGCCCGCGGGCCTCGGGCGCGGACGCCGAAGCGGGCTGGGTCGCCTATAGCGGGAACGAGATGGATGTCGCGAGAGTGCGCTTCGAGGCGGCGCTGGCGCGCTGCTCCAACGACCACTACGCGCGCACTGGCCTGGGCTACGTCGCACTGCGGGAAGGCGCGGACTCGGTGGCGGTGGCCCTCTGGACCGTGGCCGTCGCGGCGGACCAGGACAACGTGGACGCCCTCACGGGCCTCGGGCTCGCGGCGTGGCGTCGCGGTGACGTCGCCACGCTCCGCCAACGCTTCACGCGGGTCCTGGAGCTCGTTCCCGATCACGCGACCGCGCTCGAGTACCTGGGGAGGATCACGCTCACGGCCGCGGCGCCGCAGCGCCCCTCGCTCGTTCTGCCCGACACGCTGGTCTACCCAGCGCGCACGAACGGCGACCGCTTCGAGGTACGCGGCGAGGACGGCTGGAATCCGTTCTATATCAAGGGCGTCAACCTCGGCGCCGCGCTTCCCGGAAAGTACCCGAGCGAGTTTCCGGACTCGGCGACCTACGCGCGCTGGATCCGCTCCATGGCGGAAATGAATGCCAACGTGGTGCGGGTGTATACGATCTATCCGCCGCCGTTCTACCAAGCGCTCCACGACTGGAACGCGGCGAACTCCGACCGGACGCTCTGGCTCATCCACGGCGTGTGGGCCGAACTCCCGGTGAAGCACGACTTCGCCGGGCAGGCCTATGAAGGGGAGTTCTTCGCAGAGATGACGCGCGTGGTCGACCTGCTGCACGGCCGCGCCGACGTCCAGCCTCGTCCCGGTCACGCCTCGGGCTACTACACGGCGGACGTATCGCGCTGGACGCTCGCCTACATCATCGGTCGCGAGTGGGAGCCGTTCAGCGCGCTCGCGTTCGACTCGATCCGCGGCGGCCAGGGCGGATTCGAGGGTCGCTACCTGACGCTGCGTGGCGGAAACGCGATGGACGCCTGGACTACGCGCGCCACGGAGCATCTCGTCGCCTATGAGACGGAGACGTATCGAGCCCAGCGCCCCGTGGCCTAAACGAACTGGCCGACGCTCGATCCGCTCGCGCACCCCACCGAGACGACGGTCGACGAGGAGATGGCGATTCGGCGTGCGCGCGGCGAGACCCCGCGCGTGCGGGAGCGTGAGTACGACAACGACGCGAAGGCGCTCGACGCCGCGCTCGTCACGCCCACCAGCCGGCTGCCGGCAGGCTACTTCGCGTCGTTCCACGCGTACCCGTACTACCCCGACTTCATGCTCCTCGGGGATGCCTACCAAGCCTCCGCGTCGACGCTCGGCCGGTCGAACTACTTCGGCTACCTCAGCGATCTGAAGGCCCATCACGACGGCATGCCGGTCGTGATCTCCGAGTACGGCATCCCCGCATCGCTCGGTACGGGCCACCTCCAGCCCCAGGGGTGGCACCACGGCGGACTCACCGAGCAGGAGGTCGCGGACGCCAATGCCCGGCTCACGCTCGAACTCGCAGAGGCCGGGATGGCGGGCGGCGCGCTCTTCGCCTGGATCGACGAGTGGTTCAAGCAGAATTGGGTGACGATCGAGTTCGAGATCCCCGCCGACCGCGGGCGCCTCTGGCACAATCGCCTCGATGCCGAGGAGCACTACGGCATCCTGGCGCTCGAGGCCGCGCCAGCCGTCGCGGGCGCCACGCTGGCCGAGCGGCTCCGGTCGTGGGCATCGGTCGACCCGCTCTACCAGGAGCCCGGCCTCACGGTGCGCGCCGCGCACGACGAGGCGTATGTGTGGCTGCTGATCGAGGCACCAGATGCGTCGCCCCGCGACACGGTCTTCGTGGGCTTCGACATCGTCGACGCGACGGCGGGCGACTTCCGTTGGCCGGGCCGCGTGGGAGACCGACTCCCGGTGGGCGTGGAGTTCGTGCTGCAAGCCAGTGGGTCGGAAGTCCGCGTCCTCGCCGATCCGCCGTCCAACCTGTTCCGTCTCGTGGACGTCGGCCAGGAGGGCGTGGGCCTCGAGGGTCGCAGAGTCGATATCGCCGATCCGCCGCTCGGCCTCTTCCACGCGCGCGTGGAGCAGCGCTTCAACCTGCCCTACTACCCGGTGCCGAACGAGGACGGCCGCTACGACTCGCTGCGCGTGGCGGTGAACCGCCGCCGTTTCGCCCGCGACTCGACGGAGTTCCTCGCGGTGGGCTACGACCGAGGCCTGCTGCCCGGCGGCCCCGGGCCCGACGGCTTCTGGGAGCGCACCGCCGACGTCCTCGAGGTGCGCATCCCGTGGCTGCTCCTCAACATCACGGATCCGTCGAGCCGCACCGTCCTGTACGGACCCGGCAGCGCGAACGCGCGGGGTGCCGAGATGGGTACCGACGGCCAATGGCGACTCCGCCTGGGCGTGACCGCGTGGCCCGACTCGGTGTTCGGCGCTCTAGGGACCCGCCAGATCGACGACGTCGGCATCGTAGCCGCAGTACGAGGGACGGGTGGTGAGGTCCAGGTGCCCCGTCCGGGTGGCGAGGTGGCGCGGTACGGGTGGCCGACCTGGGAAGCGCCCGAGTAGACGGAGCGCGCGCGCCCGACGTACGCGGCGATGCGGGACCTGTTCGCGCGGCTCGACCCCTACGGGGTTGGTCCGGCGAGTGCCACCACCGAGCCGCGGAAGTCCCCCGGCCCGTCGGTGCTCTCCTCGGCTTCCCAGGTGGATCCGGCTCACGAGGCGTGGGTGAGTGGGGACACGGGGCTCGCGCTCAGGCTCTACGAGGAGCGCCTGGCGCGCGACCCGGACGACGGCGTCGCGCTCCACCGGATCGCGCTCATACGCGCGTGGGGCGGCGAGTACGACGTCGCCGAAGCGCACCTCGACCACCTGCTCGAGGTCGAGCCCGACAACTTGGACGCGCGCGTCGGCAGAACTCGCGTATGGGCGTGGGCCGGCGAGACCGACCGGGCCCTCGACGCGCTCGCGGAGATCCTCGAGGCGAACCCCGACCATGCGGGGGGGCTCGAGGCGAGGGCGCTCTTCGAGGCGTGGGCCGGCAGGTACGAGGCTTCGCTCTCGAGCTACGATCCGCTCCTGTCGATCGCACCCGACAACGGCGCGGCCCGTCGTCAGCAGGCTCAGGTACTCTCATGGGCGTCCCGCTTCGATGCTTCCCGGGCGGCGTACGACTCGCTGCTCGCACGCGACCCGAACGACGTGGAGTCGCGCCTCGGGCTCGCCAACGCGCTCACGTTCTCCGACGAGCTCGACGGGGCGATCGCGGAGTACGACCGCATCCTGGCCGCCAGTCCCGAAGACGTTCGCGCGCTCCAGGGGAAGGGCAGGGCGCTCGGGTGGTCGAATCGCCTCGTCGAGGCCGAGGCGACCTACCGGCGAGCCGTCGCCGTGGACGGCGCGAACGTGGCCTCCTTGGTGGGGCTGGCGCAGATCCTCCGCTGGCAGGACCGCAACGCCGCCGCGCTCGAGGTGCTGCGCACCGCCGAAGCGATCGTGCCGACCAACAGCGACATGCGCGAACAACTGCGCGGCGTGGACCTCGCGCTCAGTCCCATCGCGCGCCCGTCGTTCGTCTGGGAGGACGACTCGGACGGCAACGTCATGCTCACGACGACGCTCGCGGCGGGCTGGCATCCCACACCACGGCTCGAGGTGCGCGCCGACGCCTACCGCCGGCTCCTCGAGCAAGGAGCCCTCGATCGTTCCGCGATGGGCGTCACGGTCACGGCGAGCTACCAGATCGAGCCGGGATGGACGCTCTCGGCCGGGGGTGGTGGGAGCGATAGCGACGTAGCGGGAGCCGCGACCACCGCGGCGTATCATTTCGGTGTCAGGAGTCCGGCTCGCCATCCGTACACGGTCGGCCTCGGATTCGCTTCGAGCGCGCTCGATGCCACCTCGGCACTCGCGGACCGTGGGGTGACCACGACCGGCGTCACGGTCGACGGCAGGTGGACGCCCGCGTCCGGCTGGCGCGTGGACGCGTCCGCGGGGCGCACGACCTTCGAAGGCACGCAGGCCAACGACCGCACCAGGGGCTTCCTCGCGATCAACCGGCAGCTCGGGCGCGGGCTCGCGTTGGGTGGGAGCATGCGCGCGTTCTCGTTCGAGCAGGATCTGACCGAGGGCTACTTCGATCCGGACTTCTACGGCATCGCCGAGATCACCGGCCGGTGGGCTCATGACGTAAGGGCGTGGGGCCTCCTGCTCGAGGTCGCGCCGGGGATGCAGAAGGTCACCTCAGCGGGCGATCCGGCGGCGGCGTTCCGCGGCTCCGCGCGCGTCGCATACCGCTTCGCGCCGGTCAAGGAAGTGTCCTTGGCGTGGGGGTACTCCACGGCTGGTCTGCAGAGCTTCGCGCCGGGCGCGTCGGACTACCGGTACACGGCGCTCGTGACCGGAGCGAGCTGGGTCTTCTGAACGAGGAGGCGCGGATCGCCCGTTGCTGCGCCGGGTGCCGCGATGCCAGCTTGGTGCCGACCATACGCAGACCCAGACTCCAGGAAGAAGCCATGCGCCGTCTCACCCTGTTTGCAGCCCTCGTGCTCCTGTCGGTTCCGGCAGCCGCGGCGGCTCAGGTGCGCCTGATGGCGGGCGCCGGGCTCAGCACACCGATCGGGGACTTCGGCGACGCGGCCGAGGCGGGCTGGCACGGGATGGCCGGCCTGCAGTTGGGCGTCCCCGCGATTCCCATCGCGCTGCGCGCGGACGGCGGCTATCACAAGTTCGGCCAGGCCGCGGCGAACCCGTCGTCGAGCATGCTCTCGGGCGCGCTGAGCCTCGTCCTCAACCTCCCGGGCGTGGGCCTGGTGCCCTACATCCTCGGCGGCGTGGGCAGCTACCGCACGAGCCTGGACGTCGCGGGGGTGGATGCGGTCAGCGACAGCGGCTTCCACGGCGCCTTCGGCGTGAACATCGGCGCGCTGGGCTTCGGCGGCTTTGGCGAGGTGCGGTTGGTAAACGTCAGCCGGAGCAGTGGGGACGCGCGCTTCGTGACGGCGACGTTAGGGCTGAGGCTCTAGCCGACCTTCCGGTCAGTATTCCCCCAGCTCCACGATCGCCTCGACGACGTCGGGCGTCTGGGGCAGGGTCGCGTCTTCGACGCCCGGCGCGTAGGCCACCCAGGTATCGAGCGACGCCACGCGTCGCACCGGGCCGTCGAGCCACTCGAACAGGTCGTCGGCGACGCGCGCGGCGATTTCCGCCCCGATTCCCCACGAGAGGCTGTCCTCGTGGACGATGAGCACCTTGCCGGTCTTCTTCACGGAGTCGGCGATGCACTCCATGTCGAGCGGCTTCACGGTGCGCAGGTCGATGACCTCGGCGTCGATGCCGTGCTCCTCGTGCGCGATCCGCGCGGCGTCGAGGCTCCTCTTCACCAGCGCGCCGCACGTCACGACCGTCACGTCCGCGCCGCTCCGGCGTACGGCCGCCTTGCCGAATGGGATCATGAAGTCCGGGCCGGGGTCTCGGCCCTTGTTGTACACCTGCCGGTAGAGGTGCTTGTGCTCGAGGAAGAGCACCGGATCCTCGCAACGGATCGCCGTGCGGAGGAGCCCGTTGGCATCCACCGCGGTGGATGGCATGCACACGTGGATGCCGGGGCAGTGCGCGAAGATCGACTCGCCCGTCTGCGAGTGATAGATCGCGCCACCCTTCAGATATCCGCCGTAGGCGACGCGGATGACGACGGGGGCGGCGAACACGCCATTGGAGCGGTACCTCTGCGTGGCGAGCTCGCCCCGGATCTGCATCATCGCGGGCCAGATGTAGTCGAAGAACTGGATCTCGACGACAGGCTTGAGGCCGCGAAGTGCCATCCCGATCGCGCGGCCGACGATGCCGGCTTCCGCGATGGGGGCGTTGTAGACGCGGTTTGACCCGAACTCGCGCTGCAGGCCGTACGTGACCTTGAACACGCCGCCTTTGCCTTTGACCTCCGAGAGGGCCTGCTCGCGCGAGCAGTCCGCCACGTCCTGACCTAACACGACGACGCGTGGGTCGCGGGCCATCTCCGACTTCAGGCAGGAGTTGATGAGGTCCACCATGGTGAGGAGCTTGTCGCTCCCGACGTGCGGGGCCTCCGCGGTGTCGAACGGGGCCGACGTCGGGTCGACCTCCTCCGAGTACAGGTGCCGCATCGCGCTGCTTGGGGGCGGAGGCGGCGATGCGAGCGCCTCGTCCGAGGCTGCCATGACCTCCGCCTCGACCTCGGCGGCGAGCGCGTCGAGCTCCTCCGGCGTGGCGATCCTGAACTCGACGAGGAGAGCGTAGGCCTTGGTGAGCGGGTCGCGCTCGTGCTGCGCGGCGCGCTCCTCCTCCGTCCGATAGGCGGTCTCGTCGTCCGACATGGAGTGCGAGTAGGGCCGCGTGCAGCTCGCGTGGATGAGCGACGGACGCCGCCGGCGCCGCGTGTATGCGATCGCCTCACCGGCCGCGCGGTACGAGTCCACCAGGTCGGTCCCGTCGCACCCCACGATGTTCAGCCCGGGAAAGCCCGACACAAGATTGGAGATGCTTCCGCCGGCCGTCTGTACCTCGACCGGCACGCTGATCGCGTAGCCGTTGTCTTCCACGACGTAGACGACCGGAAGTCCCAACGCGCACGCCGCGTTGAGGGACTCCCAGAACTCGCCCTCGGAGGTCGCGCCGTCGCCCGTGGTGACGATGACCACCTCGTCCTCCCCGAAGCGCGCGATGCGATCGGCGAGTCCGGGGATGCGGGCGATCTTGGTGCCCGCTTCCGCCGCTCCAACGGCCTGGTGGAACTGTGTCCCCGTCGGGGAGGAGCTGGTAGGGATGTTGAGGTCCGGATTCCCCCAGTGGTTCGGCATCTGCCGGCCGCCCGAGGCTCCGTCAGCCTCGGCGCCCACGGCCTGGAGGAAGTGGTCGAGCGGTGTCTGCCCGAGCGCGAGCGCCATCGCGCGGTCGCGGTAGTAGAGGAAGAACCAGTCGTGGCCGGGCTTGCAGTGCTCGGCCACGGCGACGCCGATCGCCTCGTGCCCCGCGCCCGAGATCTGGAAGTAGGTCTTGTTCTGGCGCTTCAGGTTGATCTCGCGGTCGTCGATCCGACGCGAGGTCAGCATGGTGCGATAGAACCGGAGGAGCTGCCCGGAGGTCAGCCCGGCCAGCTCCCTGGTCTCGAGGAGTTCCCTCTCCTGCGTAGCCATGCAACTCCAAGGTGGGGTGCGCTCGCCCGACGGCTATAAAGTACCTCGGCCGGCGCCCCGGTGGAGGGGTCAGTGCTTCATCGCGTCGGGTTCCGTCACGGGCAGTCGACAGGCATAGCCTCGACAGACATACGCCGCGCTCCGCCCGCCCACCAGATCGCGGTCTGCCAGCAACGGTACGTCCACGGCCGAATCGTCTGCGTGGCGGCCCACCACGGTCAGGTTCCTCCGGAAACCGGCGTTCGCTTCGCGGATGAGGGCGGAAGCCGCAGGATCACCGCGCCTAGCCACGATCGCGATTTCGATTGGCTCCGCGAGCGTGCGATCGAGCACCGACAGCATGCGGCCGAAGGCGGGCCCGTACCGCGTCAGCACCTCAGACTCGTAGTCGAGGATGCGGGTCGCCGCCTTCCTGTAGCGGTCTTCGTCGAACACGTGGCCGGCGCGAGCGAGGAGTTCCGCGGCGAGCGACGCACCCGAGGGCGTCGCGTTGTCCATCGCGTCCCGTGGCCTGAGCACGAGCGCGGGCGCGTCGGACGCAGTGTCGAACACCGTACCTGCCGCCTCGTCCCAGAACCGGTCGAGGATCTCGTCGCAGATCGAGCGCACGGCGCTGAGCCAGCGCACCTCGAGCGTCGCGCCGTGGAGTGAGAGGAGCGCGTTGCCGAGCGCCGCGTGATCGTCCAGGAACGCGTCGATCTTCGCTTTACCGTCCATGTACACGTGCAGGAGGCGTCCCTGGGGCCGGAGCGCGGTCCACAGGAAGTCCGCGCTCGCGCGCGCGAGGTCCACGTGGTCGCTGCGCCCGAGCGCGGCACCGGCCTCGGCGAACGCGCGAATCGCGAGCGCGTTCCACGACACCACCACCTTGTCATCGCGGAAGGGCGGCTCGCGGCGCGCGCGGACCGTGAGCAGCGTGGCCCGCGCGGCGGCCAGCTTCGCCTCGAGGTCCTCCAACGACATGCCTTCCGCGCGCGCCACCGCGGCGAGCTCGTGCGGGAGGTGCAGGATGCTCTTTCCCTCGAAGTTGCCCCCGGGGCCCACGTCGTAGACGCGCGCGAAGAGCCTCGCGTCCTCGGGCGAGAGGTGCTCGTCGATCTCCTCCGGAGTCCACACGTAGAAGAGGCCCTCCTCTCCCTCGGAGTCCGCGTCCCGCGCGCAGCAGAAGCCGCCGTCGGGGGCGCGCATGTCCGCCGCCAGGTAGTCGAGCGTCTGCTCGGCGACCCGACGCAGGTCGGCGTGGCCCGTCACTTGGTGCGCGTAGAGGTACGCGCTCGCGAGCAGCGCGTTGTCGTAGAGCATCTTCTCGAAGTGCGGCACGAGCCAGCGCGCATCGACCGAGTAACGATGGAAGCCGCCCGCCAGGTGGTCACGGAGGCCGCCCGCGGCCATACGCCGGAGCGTGTGCACGACCGTGTCGAGCGCGTCGGCGTTCCCGGTGCGGAGGTGGTGGCGGAGCAGCAGCTCGAGCGTGACCGGCTGCGGGAACTTGGGCGCCTTGCCGAAGCCGCCGTGCACCTCGTCGTACTGGTTGGAGAGCGCACGGTACGCGCCGTCGAGCAGCTCCACGCCGGCGGTTCCGGTGCCGGACCGCGCCGCTGCCCGGCTGAGCGCCGTGACGAGCTTCGCGCCGCTCTCCATGATCTTGTCGCGGCGGTCCCGGTACGCGTTCGCGGCGGCGCGGAGCACTTGGGTGAACGACGGCAGCCCGTGGCGCGACTCGGGCGGGAAGTACGTGCCGCCGTAGAAGGGGACCTGATCCGGTGTGAGGAACACCGTCATGGGCCAACCGCCGCCGCCGGTCATCGCCTGGACGGCCTTCATGTAGACCTGGTCCAGGTCCGGCCGCTCCTCCCGATCCACCTTGATGTTGACGAAGAGCTCGTTCATGAGCGCGGCGACGGTCGGGTCCTCGAACGACTCGCGCTCCATGACGTGGCACCAGTGGCACGACGAGTAGCCGATCGACAGGAGGATGGGGCAGTCGCGGGACCGGGCCTCGGCGAGTGCTTCCTCGCCCCATGCGAACCAGTCGACGGGATTGTGCGCATGCTGCTTAAGGTAGGGGCTCGACTCCGAGCCCAGGCGGTTGGCCATCGCTTCCCTAGCAGGTCGCTGAAGAGAGGGGGATCGGGCGCCTCGTCTCGGCGCGAAAAACAAATGTATACGCGACGACGACCGGACGGGCTCCGCCGCGCCGCGGCGCCCCCGGCGTGGGCCCGCCAGTCCATATCCCGCGCCATGATCCACGTGTGCACGTGGAGGACGAGGTCGTTGTGAAGCCGGTCGGGCGGGTCTAAATTCTCACCGAATTCTAAGGGCCTCTCCGACGGGCGGGGAGCCCACTTCGGTAGGAGTCGCCGCTGTACGCTCGCATGGCCGGGATCGCGCTTCGGCGCCCGTGGATTCTGCCCCATCTCTTGGGGGCTGCCTGGGCGATGCGCGCCCGGCGGTGGTACGCGCGCGCGCCCTTCCTCCCGCTGCCGCCGCGCTCGTACATCGACTGGCGCATGGAGACGGCGTACGGGGATGCGAGTGCGACACCCCCGGCGAGCGAGTTTGCGCGCTACCTGGCGTGGAGCGCGCGCATGCGCCGGCTGATGCGGCGCCCGGCCGATGACTAGGCTGCTCCTGCTCGCGCTGCTCGCCGCCCTCACCTGGGTCTACTTCCCCGAGACTCGGGCGATGCTCCTGGAGGCCGCCGAACCCATCGCGGTCCCGCTCGCGCGCTGGAGCACCCAGGAGGAGATGGCCCAGGTGGCGCGCAACGTCGTCGATCAGGAGCGGCTCACGGGCGTGCTCCCGGCGGGGAGCGCGTGGCTCGCCTGGCTCGAGTCTCGGTACGCGACGCCCGAGGCGACGCTGGATCCCTGGGGATCCACCTATCAGATCGCGGCCTCCAAGGACTCCGTCTGGGTCCTCTCCTACGGGCCCGACCGGACGCGCGACACCGAGGACGACTTCCAGGTCGTCACGCCGCGCATCCGGTGAGGGCGTCCGGCCTTTGATCTCGGTCGGCCTCACCGGCAACGTCGGGTCGGGGAAGTCGACCGTGGCTGCGCTCTGGGCTGCCGCGGGCGTTCCGGTCGTGAGCGCGGACGAGCTATCGCGTCAGGCGGTCCTCCCGGGCTCGCGCGGTCTCGAGGCCGTGAGGGCGGCGTTTGGGGACGGCGCGCTCGCTCCCGACGGAACGCTCGACCGAGCCCGCATGCGCGCGCTCGTGTTCGCCGATGCGGCGGCGCGCGACCGGCTCGAGCGCCTCCTGCATCCCCTCATCGCCGAGCTGCGCGCGCGCTGGATCCGGGACCAACGCGCGTCCGGCGCGCCTCTCGTGGTGTCCGAAGTCCCGCTGCTCTTCGAGAAGGAGCTCCAGGCGGAGTTCGACGTGACCGTGCTCGTCGACGCTCCTGAGGTGGTGCGTCTCGATCGCATGGTGCGTCTGCGCGGCATCGACCCGACGGAAGCCCGCCGCATCATCGCGGCGCAGATGGACCCCGCACGCAAACGCGCGGCCGCCGACCATTTCCTCGACAACGGCGGCACCCTCGAGGAACTCGAGGCCGAAACAGCGCGTGTGCTCGCGAGTCTCCGCGAGCGGGCGGGTGCCGCGTCGACGCTGCGGATGGACCTGCACCTCCACACCGCGGGGTCGTGGGACTGCCTCTCCGACCCCGACGCGGTCCTCGCGCGGGCACGAGAACTCGGATATGGGCGTATCGCGATCACCGATCACGACCGGCTCGGAGTCGCGCTCGCGATGGCGAAGCGGCACCCGGAGCACGTGATCCCCGCCGAGGAGGTGAAGACCGCCGAAGGCGTCGACGTGATCGGGCTCTACCTGGCCGAGGAGATTCCGAGGGGCACGCCGGCGCGGGAGACGATCGCGCGCATCAAGGCGCAGGGCGGCATCGCCTACCTCCCGCATCCGTATGCGGGGGGGAAGGGTGGGGGCGGCCGACTCGCCGACGAGCTCGCGCCGCTCTGCGACGTCGTCGAGGTGTTCAACGCACGGCTCCACGGCGCGGACCTGAACCGCCGGGCGGAGGAGCTGGCGGTGCGGCATGGGAAGCTCCGGGGCGCGGGATCCGACGCCCACACGCTCGGCGAGCTGGGGAACGCCTTCGTGGAGCTCGCCCCGCACACCAACCGCGCCGACGCGCTCCTGACGGCCCTGGTGGGGGCGCGGGTCGGGGGTTCCGAGGCGCCGCGAGCGGTCCACCTGGCCTCGACGTGGGCGAAGGTGCGGAAGGTCCTCCCGGGTGGCGGACCTCGCTGATCCGCCGTGCGCCGTGGCGGCCCTCCCCCGGGTCGGACTAACTTTCGCGGCTCGAGGGGCCAGCGCGGGCGCTTCGCAGGACTTCTTGCAGGATCTTCCATTTCAGGGTCAGGAGAGCGCTTGGGTTACCGGACGCCCGCCCATCGGGCCGCCGCGGTCAAGCAGGCCAAGCACGCCCTGCAGGCATCGCGTCGTGCAGTGTTGACGACCCACTTGAATGCGGACGGCGACGGCGCGGGATCAGAAGCCGCGTTGGCTTCATGGCTGAGGGCCAACGGCACCGATGCCTGGATCATCAATCCCACCGCCTTCCCCGATCCGCTCCGGTTCCTCGTCGAGCACGAGGACTGGATCGTGTCCGCGGGGTCGAGCCGCGCGCGGGACCTACTGGACCAGGCGGACCTCGCCGTCGTGCTCGACACGGGCGAGCTGCCGCGGATCGGACGCATCCAGGAGGCGATCAGCCACCTGGCCACCGTGGTCATCGACCACCATCCACCGGGCGATCTTCCCATCGGCGGCATCTCGCTCCGGGACCCAGGGGCGAGCGCGACGGCGGAGCTCGTCTGCGACGTGATCTCCTCGACGAACGGGCCCTGGAACGAGTACATCGCCCAAGGGATCTACGTCGGCATCCTCACCGATACGGGAGGCTTCCGCTTCGACAACGCGACGTCGGGATGCCACGAGGTGGCGGCCGACATGATCGCTCGAGGCGTCCAGCCGGAGCTGGTCCATGAGCGGGTCTACGGCAGGGCGCCGCTGCGTAGGTACCAGCTCCTGCAGCGGGCGCTGGGCACGCTGGAGCACGATGCGAAGGCGGGGGTGACATGGATGTCGGTCCCGCGGGATGCCTTCGAGGAGGTGGGCGCCACGACGGACGATCTCGAGGGTATCGTGGACATTCCTCGCTCGATCGCGGGCACCGAGGTCGGACTGCTGTTTCGGCTCACGCAGCAGGGCGAGGTGAAGATCTCGTTCCGATCCAATGGAGCCGTCGACGTGAACGTGCTGGCGCGTCGGTTCCAGGGGGGCGGACATGTGAAAGCCGCCGGCGCCATGGTCCCGGGCCCCATGGACCGAGCGATCGACGAGGTGATCGGGGCGACGCGTGAGGCGGTCGCCCGCGTTCGTGCCGCGAAAGGAGTCGCATGACCGAGCGTAGAGCGGACACGGACACGGTCGACCCGGGAGTGCCCGAAGCGCTTCCGAGGACGCTCGTGGGCCTGCGCGAGCGCCTCGGCGTGCAGGCGCTCGACCGCCTCTGGATCTTCCCTCCCTCTCGTCGCGGCCGCCGCGAACAGGGGCTGATCGCGGTCAGCACCTTCCAGGCGGACGGGGAGCGGCGCGGGGTGGTCACCGTGGCCTACACGGCCGAGCAGACTGGAAAGGGCGTCACCGTCGAATCGTCGTTCACGACCGAAGGAGAGGTGCCGCCCGACCGCTTTCCCATCCTCATGAAGGGAGTGGTGCTGCGTGGGGGAGAAGAGCGGGGCGAGCCGCGCGAAGTCGAGATCGAGGGGTCCGCGGACAATTTCGAGCGCCTAATGGAGGAGTTCGAGGCAGAGTGGACGGAACCAAGCAAGAGTTGAGGCTCGCCACCACCGAGCGCGACCGGTCCGCATTCATCCGGCTCTTCGGCAGGTACCTGCGCGACCTCGGCCTACCGGTCACACAACAGCGCGAAGTCGTCGCGGACCTCGTGTTCGGATCGGAAGGGCATCTCTCCGTGGACGACATCGCAGAAAAGCTGCGAGCCCGCGGCCAGCGCATCGGCAAGGCGACCATCTACCGGACGCTCGACCTGCTGGTGCGGAGTCGGCTCGTCGCCGAGCACGACTTCGGCGAGGGGTTCAAGCGCTACGAGCACCGGCTCTCCAGCCACCCCATCCACGAGCATCTGATCTGTCTCGAGTGCGGGAAAGTGGTCGAGTTCGAGAGCAACGAGCTCTTCCGCGTGGAGAACCGTGTGCGCCACGAGCACGGCTTCGTGCCGGTGCGGAGGCGCCTCGAGATCTATGGCCTCTGTAAGGAGTGCCACGAGGCCGGCGTCGAGTTGCCGCTCGAGGGACTGACCTGCCCCATCGAGACGGTGTAGTACCCACCACTCTCATGCTGCCCAACCTGCGACAGACCCTGCGCAGCCTGGCCAAAGCGCCCGGCTATACGTTCGCGTTCGTGCTCACGCTCGGGCTCGGCATCGGCCTCAACACGGCCATCTTCAGCGTGATCAACGGCGTGCTGCTCACACCCCTGCCGTATCCCGACGCCGACCGCATCCTCTACGTCCGGCAGCCGGCGATGGGAACCGGCGTCCAGAACGCGCTCTTCTCTTTTCAGGAAGTCCAGCACTACCGCGAGGGATCGCGCACGCTCGACCAGTTCGTCGAGTACGGAGATTGGACCTTCACGGTGGTGGCCGACGAGGATCCCCACCGCGCCGTGGGCGGTCTGGTCACGTCCAACTACTTCGACGTCCTCGCGCTCCAGGCCGCGCTCGGGCGCACGCTCGAAGCGGAGGACGACGGCGAGGGCGCGGAGCCCGTCATGGTGCTCACGCACGACTACTGGACGCGCGCGTTCGGCGCGGCCGAAGACGTGCTCGGCCGCACGGTGAAGCTCTACGCGTTCTCCGCGCCGCCGCCGACGCGCATCGTGGGCGTGCTCGCGCCCGGCACGCACTACACGGGGACACGCACGCAGGACTTCTTCGTCAACTACGCGACCAACGAGCACTACCAGAGCGCGACCATGCAGGACGCGCGCACGCACCGGATGACCGACGTGTTCGCGCGACTGCGCTCGGGTGTGACGCCCGAGGCCGCCCAGGCGGAGCTCGCGTCCCTGAGCGCCTCGGCGCACGAAGCCTATCCGGAGGCGTATCCGCCCCACCTCGGCTACGCCGTCGTGGCGTCCCCCTGGCAGGAGGAGCTGACGAGGGGAGCTAGGCCCACGCTCCTCGTCCTCATGGGGACCGTCGGGCTGGTGCTCGTGCTGGCGTGCGCGAACGTGGCCAACCTCACGCTCACGCGTATCGTGAGACGCGAGCGTGAGTTCTCGGTGCGCGCCGCGCTCGGAGCGGGACGGGGCCGGCTGCGCAGGGAGCTCCTGACCGAGAACCTGGTCCTGGCGGTGGGCGGCGCGGTGGTCGGCCTCGGGCTCGCCGTCGTCGGGCTCGATCTGCTGGTGCAGTACACCAACCGCTTCACGGTCCGCACGGGCAAGATCGGCATCGACGTGCCGGTCCTGGTCTTCACCGCGACGGTCGCGATAGCCGTCGCGCTGCTGCTCGCGTGGGCGCCGTCGCTCCCGGGCATCCACGGTCTCGGGAACGCGGCGGGAGCGGCCGGCGGGGCTCGCGGGGGCATCGGACTGCCGAGGAAGCACGTGCAGCGCGCTCTCGTCGTGAGCCAGCTCGCGCTCTCGTTCACGCTGCTCATCGGCGCGGGCCTACTCGTCCGGAGCCTGGTCAACCTCACCCGCGTCGACACCGGCATCGAGTACGAGAACGTGGTAACGATGCAGGCCCCGAACACGACCGGGACCGACCAGGCGGAGAACCTGCTGCTCATGGACCAGGTCATCCAAGAGATCGTGAGTTTCCCCGGGGTCCGCAGGGCTGCCTACGCGTTGCGCGCGCCCTTCGAGGCGACCACCCTGACCCAGCGGACGTTTCGTGTGGAGGGGCTCGCCGAGGACGGGATCGTGTCGCCGATGGGGCAGGTCAACGCGGTCTCGCCCGAATACTTCTCCACGGTGGGCATTCCGATCGTCAACGGCCGCGGCTTCACCCTTGCCGACGACCGGACGTCGGAGTGTGTCATCATCGTGAACGAGAGCATGGCGCGCGACCTCTTCGGCACGGAGGACCCCATCAACCGCCGGCTGGCGCAGCAGCAGTTCGATGGTGCATGGGGGGAGTGGCTGCGCATCGCCGGGATCGCGGGCGACACGCGGGAGTACGGACTCTCCGTGGTCGGCGCGCATACCATCTACCGCCCCGCGCAGCAGGCGGGCGCGGGCTCGGCGCTGATCGTCCGCACGACCGGCGCCGCCGGCCCAGTGGCGCGGCGCGTCACCGAGATCGTGCGCGGGATGGACGGCGACCGACCCGTGGACAACGTCAACACGCTCGCGGACCTGCGCTCGGACGACGTCGCGCCCGAGCGACTCAACGCCGTCCTGTTCTCCTCGTTCGCCGTGCTGGCGCTCCTGATCGCAGCGATCGGCGTCCTCGGCGTTCTCGCCTTCACCGTGAGCCAGCGCACCCGAGAGTTCGGCGTGCGCATGGCGTTGGGCGCGAGGCAGAGCCAGGTCCTCGGGATGGTGCTCAAGGAGGGCGTGCTGCTGGCGTTGGCCGCGCTGGTCGGGGGGGTCCTGGCGGCCGTCGTCCTGTCCCGCTTCCTGACGGACTTCCTCTTCGGCGTCACCCCGACCGATCCGACGACCTACCTGGCGGTGGGTGCGGTGCTCGCCGCCGTGGCGGTGCTGGCGGCGTACGTGCCCGCGCGGAGGGCCACCCGCATCGACCCCATGGAGGCGCTGCGCGCGGAGTAGCCCGCTCGCGCCCATGCCTCCCGACCCTCAGTCTATGACCGAACCGGCTCGATCCGGGTCGAGGCCCGTCACCCGCAGGCGCCCACAGGATCGGCGCGCCGAAGGCAACAAGTGGCCCTGGTCGGAGATCGAGCGCGCGACCGGCGGGCCGACGATCGTCGGAAACGACCTGAAGCTCCACTTCGAGGGAAGCAACATGTTCGCGGCGTGGATCGAGTCGATCGATGCGGCGACGAAGTTCGTCTACTTCGAGAACTATCTGCTGCGCGACGACGAGGTGGGCCGGGACCTCCGAGATAGCCTAGCCAGGAAGGCGCGACAGGGTGTCCCGGTCTACTTGATCCACGACTGGCTGGGGTGCTGGGCGACGCCGAGGGCGTTCTGGAAACCGCTGCGGAAAGCCGGCGTGCTCGTACGGCCCTTCAACCGCCCGGCGCTGCGGTTCGGGGACCCGTTCGGCGCGTTGCAACGGGACCATCGGAAGCTCGTCGTGGTCGACGGAGAGATCGCCTACGTCGGCGGCATGTGCGTCGGCGTCGAGTGGGCGGGCACGCGGGCCCAGGCGCCGTGGCGGGACACGGGGGTGTCGATTCGCGGGCCGGCGGCGCGTGCGGCCGCGCTCGCGTTCGAGCGCGTATGGGGAGAGGTGGAAGGACCGCTCAGCCTGGCCGGCGCGCTGGGCCCGGCGGTCGACGTGGGGAATACGCCCGTCTGGCTCATCGAAGGCGAGCCTGGACGCGCGCGCGTCTACCGCACGCTGCACCTGAACGCGAGTCGCGCTGCCGAGTCCATCTGGATCACCGACGCGTACTTCGTGGCGCCGCGCGCGCTCTCCGAGGCGCTCGCTGCTGCTGCGCAGCAAGGTGTGGACGTGCGGATCCTCGTGCCGGCGCACAACAATTGGCCGATCGTGGGCAGCATGACGCGTGGCGGATATCGCTTCCTCCTCGAGGCGGGAGTGCGCATCTTCGAGTGGCAGGGTCCGATGATGCACGCGAAGACGTCCGTGGTCGACGGGGTCTGGTGCAGGGTCGGGTCCAGCAACCTCAACACCGCGAGCCTGATGGGGAACTGGGAACTCGACGTCGGCGTCCTCGACGAAGGCCTCGCGCGTCAGCTGCAGGGTCTCTTCCTCGCGGACCTTGCTTCCTCCGTGGAGATCGTTCTGCCGGGCCGCCCGGTACGTAGCTCGCGGCCGTTCACGTCGGCGGCGACCGTCTCCACCGAGTCGCTCGACCCCGAAGGGTCCGTGCCGCAGCGGCTCGAGCAGCAGCTCCGCACGCTCGGTCAGACGCCGGGCCGGATCACCATGGCCTCGGTCGTGCGTGCGGGAGAGGTGTTCGGCAGCGCGCTCGCCGGCAATCGGCCGCTCGGCCGTGAGGACCGCACAGTACTCGGCACGCTCTCGATCGTGATCCTGCTCGGGGCGGCGGTCGCCGCGTTCGTTCCCACGCTGGTCGGGTGGCTCGTCGCGATCGTTGCCGGGTGGTTCGGCTTGACCACCGGCGTGCGCGCGTACCTGCAGGCGCGGCGCGCGAGGATCGAGGGGCGAGAGCCGACCGAGCGCGAGCTCCGGGCCCGCGAGGGGGCAGGGGACGCATGAGCGACGTCGATGTCGGGATCCCGATCGCGTTCATGGCGGGACTCTTCTCGTTCCTCTCGCCGTGCGTTCTTCCGCTCGTGCCGAGCTACCTCACGTTCGTCACGGGCATGAGCCTCGAGGACCTCGAGGCCGGAGTGAACCGGAAGGCCACCTTCGTCCACGCGACGCTCTTCGTCGTCGGCTTCAGCGCCATCTTCGTGCTGCTCGGCGCGAGCGCATCGTTCCTCGGCCAGTTCTTCCGGCTCTACGAGGTCTGGATCGCCCGTCTCGGCGGCGTGCTCATCATCGTGCTCGGCCTCCACCTGTCCGGGGTGCTCCGCCTGACACCGCTCCTGCGCGAGAAGCGCATCCACCTCGCGGACAAGCCCGCCGGGTACCTGGGCACGTTGGGCGTGGGCGCCGCCTTCGGTGCAGGCTGGACGCCGTGCCTCGGGCCGATCCTGGGCGCGATCCTCACGTACGGCTTCGCCAGCGAGACGATGTGGGCGGGCGTGGGACTCCTCAGCGTCTATTCGCTCGGCCTCGCGGTTCCGTTCCTCCTCTCCGCGCTCGCGCTCGACAAGTTCCTGCAGACGTTCAAGCGGTTCCGCCGCTGGATTCCCGTCGTCGAGAAGGCGTCGGGCGTGCTGCTGGTACTGCTCGGGCTCATGTTGATCACGGGGCGGTTGACGATGCTGAGCGCGTGGCTCACGCGGTTCACGCCGGGCTGGATTCTGGATCGGATCTAGCTGGCGGCGGGGCGATGCCGGCGTCACCCCTTCGGGGTCCGCTCGTCAACTCTGCTTCAAACCTGACTGGACTCGCTCAGCGACGCGGCGTATAGCCTGAGTAGCTCGTGACCGCATCGCGCGCCGCGTCGATGACCCCTGCGGGGTGACGCCGGCATCGCCCCGTGTGGGCGGGGGCCGATCCGGTACAGCCCGACGTGTGGGATAGGGGGGGTAAACTGCCTGGCGCGGCTGGGCCGCTGTGCCCGGTGTCCATCGCGTCGGCGCGCGGTTCTGAGGCGGACGAGGTCTCGCGGATGCGGCGCGAGTGGCTGGGCCGGTCGGCCCAACGGCGTATGGTTGGGCCCCGAGGGGCGGCCTAGACTGGCCGCATGTCCCCTGACGCGCCGTCGCCGTCGCCGGTCGCCGCGGCGCTAGCCGACGGCGAGATCCATCTCCGCGTGCCCTACGACCCGGCGTTGGTCCGGGCGGTGAAGCGGCTACCGGGGAGGCGGTGGGATCCCGTGCGTCGTGTGTGGCGCCTACCCGATACGCTCCAGGCGCGTGAGGCGCTCGACCGGGAGCTCGGCATCACGTCGATTCAGGGAGAGGCGGCGCGCCCGGAGTCGCCGGAAGCCGTACCGATGACGGATGCGACGGTGGTACTCGAGCGGCTCCAGGACGAGATGCTTTTCGGCTACACCCCGAGAACGCGAAAGGTGTACGCCGGGCAGATCCGGAGATTCCTCGAATGGGGCGGGGGGAGAATCGGAGAGCGACCCTCCGAGGATGCGCGGCGCTACCTGATCCATCTCGTCGAGGAGCGCGAGGTCTCGGCTAGCTATCACACCCAGGCCGTGAGCGCCATCAGGCTCCTACTGGCATCCGTGCTCAAGCAGCCCGGTCTCGCGGCGGATCTCCCGCGTCCCCGGAGGGAGCGACATCTGCCCGACGTGCTCAGCAAGGAAGAAGTCGCTCGGTTCCTGGAGCAGCTCAAGCACCCGAAGCACCGCGCACTCGTGATGATTCTATACTCGTCGGGACTGCGCCTTGGTGAGGTTGTCCGCCTGCGAGCGGAGGATCTCGATGTATAGAGGGGCCTGTTGCGAGTGCGCAGGGGGAAGGGCGCGAAGGACCGGGAGACCCTCCTTTCCGCGCGCGCGCTCGAAGC
>SHZR01000032.1 GCA_009692205.1 Gemmatimonadota bacterium
CCGGCGACCACAGCGACTCGGCCAGCGCCCGCTCCTGGTCGAGCTAGAGCACGGCCTGCGCGCTCGCGTCCGCGCGCTTCGTCCAGAGATCCCAAGACGGGCCGGCCTGGTCAGAGAGGAACGTCACCGACGCTCCGTCGGGCGTCCATGTCGGAGGTGATCGGCGCGAGATGGACACTTGTTGGGCCAGCGAGACCATCCTGCCCGAGCGTACGGGGCCAGTTCAAGCTCCGTCCTACACGCAGTTTGTACGCTGTCGACTTATGCGACGCGCGGCTCCGGCATCACTTCGAGCGTGCGCACTGCCCGGCACGGCCAACCGAGTTCAGCGGTCAGCCTCGCTGCCACACCCTCGGCGTTCGCGGCGTCCGGGAAGTGGCCGAACACGCTGGAGCCGCTTCCGGACATGAGCGCGAAGGACGCGCCCGCCGACTCTAGCGCATGGAGTGCGCGGCGCACCTCGGGGTGGGCCGCGGCGATCACGGGCTGAAAGTCGTTGGACGCGAGCGCGGCCACCTCGGCCCAACTTCGAGGTTCGTGAGCCTCCGGCTCCGGCGTGCCCGGTCCTCCCCGACGCGAACTCGAGAGTGCCTCGTACGCGGCGGCGGTCGACACGTGCACGGACGGCGACACGAGCACGAGGTCGGCGGCGGGGAGGGGCTCGAGGGGCTCGAGCAGCTCGCCGCGCCCCCGCCCGTGGGCGAGCGGGCTCGCTCCGAGGAAGAACGGTACGTCCGAGCCCAGCTCGGCGGCGACGCGCGCGACCCGGGCGTCACCCTGTGCGAGTGCCAGGAGTCGCGCGACGCAGCCGAGCACGGCAGCCCCGTCCGAGGACCCACCTCCGAGGCCCGCACCCGCCGGGATGCGCTTCACGAGCCGAATGTCGCAGCCGCCGTCGAAGCCCACCTCGGCCATCAGACGCGCTGCCGCCCGGTACGCAAGATTTCCTTCGGGCGGGCCAACGTCCGCCCCGGCGACGTCGAGTCGCACGCCCGGGCCGCCGAGCCGCACGCTCACGTCGTCGGTCAGGTCGATCGCCTGGAAGAGCGTGTCGATGTCGTGGTAGCCGTCGGTGCGCCTGCCGAGGACCCGCAGGCGGAGGTTCACCTTCGCGGGTGCGGAGACGAACGCGGTCGGGCTCACGCCTCTCCAGCGCGCGTGGGCTCGACCTCCAGAGTCTCGTGCGCGACCGCCGCTTCGACGCGCTCCTCCGCGGCGCCCACCTCGCCGAGGGAGAAGCCGAGCTTCCACGCGTACCAGAGCCCGATGAGCGTGATGGGGATCCAGCCGCCGAAGTGGTAGCCGAACGCGAAGGCCAGGGACTGGGCCTCGTTCACTCCGTAGACGTCGTGCAAGGCGACGTTCGCGGCGAAGTGGAACGTGCCGAAGAACCCTGGCGCCGACGGGAGGGCCACGCCGAATCCGACGACCGCTTCCGTGAAGATCGCCGACACGAATCCGGTGTCGATGCCGAACGCCAACATCCCCAGCCAGAACGAGATACCGTGCCAACTCCAGAACAGCAGCGTCCAGGCGAAGCCGAGCGCGAGCAGCTTGGGATCCTTCATGATGGCAATCGAACCGAGGAACGCGTCGAGCCCGCTCAGAACCGGCGTGGTGATGGACTTGGGAAGAAAGCGCGCGGCCCCGTGCGCCGCGCGCACGAACGCCCTCGGCCACACGGCCATGATCACGAGGGCGAGTAGGACCAGGGCCACAGTGGCCACACCCGCGCGCAGGATGGTGCCGCCCGTGCCACTCGCGAACGCGCCATCGGACGGAAAGCTCGGCGCGAAAATGGGGAGCACCAGGAAGAGCAGCAGGACGACCCCGTCCATGAAGCGCTCGACCACCAGGGTCCCGAACGCGGCGCTCGCGGTGACGGGCTCGAGCCGGCTGAACGCGTAAGCCCGCGCGAACTCGCCCACCCTCGCGGGAAGGATGTTGTTCGCCATGAAGCCGATGGAGACCCCGGCGAACCTCGAACGCAGCTTCGTATCGGGCTTCACGGGTGTCAGTAGGACCTTCCAGCGCAACGCGCGCAGGAAGAAGCCGAACGTGGCCACCGCGACCGACGCCAGCAGGAGCCACGGATTTCCGGTGCGGATGTTCGCCCATACGTCCGCGAACGCCACGCCCGAGAGCGCCCACCATAACATCAGGACCGTGATGACGATCCCGGCGAGGAGCTTCCCCCAGTGCTTCACGCGTGCGACCGCGACCGCCTGATGATCTCCGCCATCTCGCGCACGGCCGCCTCCATCCCGGTGAAGACCGCGCGAGATACGACGCTGTGCCCGATGTTCAGCTCCTCGATCTCGGGGATCGCCGCGACCGGATGCACGTTCTCATAGGTGAGCCCGTGTCCAGCGTGCACAGCCAAGCTCAACTTGCGCGCGAGCGACGCTGCGCGGTTCAGCCGTTCGATCTGAGCGAGCCGTTCGGCGCCGGTCGTGTTGGCGTACTCGCCGGTGTGGAGCTCGACGGCATCCGCTCCCATGTCCACCGACGCGCGAATCGATGCCTCGTCCGGATCGATGAAGAGGGACGTGCGGATACCCGCGTCGGATAGGCGCGCGAGCGCGCGCTTCGTCGCATCGAGCTGAGTCGGCACGCTGAGCGCCAGACCGCCCTCGGTCGTGATCTCCTCGCGCTTCTCCGGCACGAGCGTGGCCTGCATGGGTCGCAGCTCGCACGCCAGGTCGAGGATCTCGGACGCGGCGGCCAGCTCGAGGTTCACGCCCGTGCGCACGGTCCCCATGAGGAGCCGCACGTCGCGGTCCTGGATGTGGCGGCGATCCTCGCGCAGGTGCACGGTGATCCCGTCGGCCCCGCCGAGCTCGGCGAGCACCGCCGCGCGCACGGGATCGGGCTCGTCGGTACGGCGCGCCTGCCGCACCGTCGCCACGTGATCGATGTTCACATACAGCCGCATACTGCCGCCGCGAAACAGGTTCGTCCCATGCAGTTAGCCTGGGAGCGGAAGATAATCAGAAGCCCTCGTCGGAGCGGGCTCGGCCGCGAGTCAGGCCAGGTCTTCGAACGTGACTCCCGAGCGCCCCGCGATGCGGCTCAGCAGGGCCCGGGGGACCCACGCGGTAAGCGAGACCGTCAAGTCCTGGTCGACCCGCGCAACCACCTCACCCTCGCGGTAGAGCGCGGCGATCGCCTCCCCGTCCGTCGAGGGCACGTGCACGACCACGTGCGCGAGGCGCCCCTGGACACGCGCCCGTAGCGCGTCGCGCAGCGCGTCCAGCGAGCGGTCGTCGTGCGCGGAGACGAATACCGCCGGCGTCGACTCGAGCGCGCGGATCCGCTCGCGCAGTGACTGCTCCTCCCCGTGCGTGAGACGATCGATCTTATTGAAGACGAGGATCGTGTCCTGCTCGGCCAGCCCCAGATCCGCGAGCACGGCCTTCACCACCCCGTACTGCTCCTCCCAATCCGTATGGGAAGCGTCGATGACGTGCAGCAGCACGTCGGCTTCCTTCGCTTCCTCGAGCGTGGATCGGAACGAGGCGACGAGGTCGTGGGGAAGTTTGCGGATGAAGCCCACCGTGTCCGTCACCAGCGCGTCGCGCCCGGAGCCGAGCGGAACGGTACGCGTCGTGGAATCGAGCGTCGCGAAAAGCCGGTCCTCCACGAAGAGTTCCGAGCCCGAGAGCGCCCGCAGCAGAGAGGACTTGCCGGCGTTCGTGTAGCCGACGAGCGAGGCCCGGAAGCTCTCCCCCCGCCCAGAACGCTGTACGGCGCGGGCCATGGAGACGTCCCCGAGCTTCCGCTTGAGCTCGCTGATGCGCTTGCCGATGAGCCTACGGTCGGTCTCGAGCTGCGTCTCGCCCGGACCACGGAGGCCGATGCCGCCGCGAATGCGCGACAGGTGGGTCCACATCCGCTTGAGCCGAGGGAGCATGTACTCGAGCTGCGCGAGCTCCACCTGCATCCTGGCTTCCTTGGAGCGCGCGCGCGTCGCGAAGATGTCCAGGATGAGTTCGGAGCGGTCCATGACGCGCACGCCCAACAGCTCCTCGAGACCCTTCCCCTGCGCCGGCGTCAGCTCCTCGTCGAAGATGACGACATCGGCGCCGGTCTCACGGGCGAGTTCCGCCACCTCCTGCGCCTTGCCCTCACCGATGTAGAGGCGCGGGTGGCGGTGCGTGATCCGCTGCACGACCGTCCCGACCACGCGGCACCTGGCGGTGTCGGTGAGCCGGGCCAACTCCTCCAGATGCTCGTCGGCGAGACGCTTGGGGAGTTCGCGGTCGGGTGCTCCGACGAGCACCGCCCGGTCCACCGGCTTCCGCACATCGATCGTTTCCGTAGGGATCCTGCTACCTCCGCCCTGGCTGCGCCTCGTTCACCCTCCGAACGATAGTCACGGGCCCTGCCGCCGAGAACCGGACGCCCCGCCCCCCGGCGCCTGGGGGCCCCGCCGCCGCTCGGCCCACCAAGCCAAGCGCTCGGCGATCGCGGGCTCCGCGCCGAACTTTCCCGGTCGGTAGAACACCTCGCCGCGAAGCGCGTCGGGCAGGTACTCCTGGCGCGCGATGCCCTCCGCTTCGGCGGGGTCATACAGGTAGTCGCGTCCGTACCCGAGCTCCTCCATCAGATCGGTGGGCGCGTTCCGGATGTGCAGCGGCACGGGCGCCCCGGGAGTCTCGCGGGCCCTGGCCATCGCGGCACCCCACGCTTCATACGCGCGGTTCGACTTGGGGGCGGTAGCCAGGTACAACGCCGCTTCCGCGAGGGCGAGTTCGCCCTCGGGCGCCCCCAGAAAGTGGAACGCGTCCTTGGCGGCTAGCGCGACCTGGAGCGCCGCGGGATCGGCGAGCCCGATGTCCTCGGAGGCCATGCGCACCAGCCGGCGCGCGATGTAGAGCGGGTCCTCCCCGCCGTCGATCATCCGCGCGAGCCAGTAGAGCGCCGCATCCGGGTCGCTCCCCCGCACCGCCTTGTGCAGCGCCGAGATGACGTTGTAGTGCTCCTCCCCGCCCTTGTCGTAGGTGGCGAACCGGTGCTGGAGCGCCTCGCGCGCCGCGGCCAGGTCGATCCGTCCGCCTCGCCCGACGAGCGCCGAGGCGGCCTCCAGCACACCCAGCGCCCGGCGCCCATCCCCGTCGGAGGCCGCGGCGACGAAGTCGAGCGCGTCCGGCTCCACCGTGAGCCCTTCCGAGCCGAGACCGCGCTCCGTGTCGGAGAGCGCCTCCTCGAGGATGGATCGGATCTCCGGCGGAGAGAGCGGATTCAAGACATAGACGGGCGCCCGCGAGAGCAGCGGCCGCACCACTTCGAACGACGGGTTCTCCGTGGTCGCACCGATCAGGATCACCGTGCCGCGCTCCACGTGCGGGAGGAACGCGTCCTGCTGCGCCTTGTTGAACCGGTGGATCTCGTCGCAGAACAGGATGGTCCGCCGTTCCGTCGTGCGGAGCCGCTCGTCCGCCTCGGCGATGATCTCGCGCACGCGCGCGATCCCCTCGCTCACCGCGCTCAACGCGACGAACGTCATTCCACTCTCGGCGGCCACGAGCCGCGCGAGCGTCGTCTTACCGCTCCCGGGAGGCCCCCACAGGATCATGCTCCCCGGCCGGCCTGCGTCGATCATCGCGCGGACCGCCTTGCCGGTTCCCAGCAGGTGCTCCTGGCCCTTGAACTCGGCGAGCGTGCGCGGGCGCATCCTCGCGGCGAGCGGCGCCGAGCGCTCCGGCACACGCGGCTCCGGCCGCGGCCGCGCCTCGGGCGCGCCGAAGAGGTCGAGGTCAGCCACCGGCCTCGCTCCTCGCCAGCTCGAGCGCGCGTTCGGCGAGCAGCTCGCACTGATTGCGCTCCGGATCATCGAGCACCCAGTCGAGCAGTCCCTCGAGGATGCGACCGAAGTGCGGACCAGGCTTCAGGCCGAGCCCGATGAGTGCGCGCCCGTCGAGCGCGAGGTCCCCCACGACCAGGGGCGGTCCTGACGCGCGCACCTTCCTCGCGGTGCGCCACGCCGCGACCACCGACTCCACCCGGTCGTGCAGCCCCAGGCGGCGTTCGCCGCGCGCGCGCGCGAGGTCGAGCCGGGCGAGTGCGGCCAGGCGGTCCGGCCCACTCCTGCTCAACCAGCGGCGGTAGGCGCTCGGTCCGGCGCCGGCCTCGGGCAGAGCCGCTGCCTTGGCCCGGTAGGCCGTCTCGTCGATTTGAGCGTTCGAGAACCGGAGCCACAGGAGGAGAGCCGCCGCATCCTCGGGTGCGAGCTCGCGCACGAGCGCCGCCACACGCATCAACGGACGTCCTCGGGGGAGCTCCTCCACGGTCGCCACGGAGAGCCCCCAACGATCGGGAGTCTCGCTAGGTGCAAGCGAGTCTCGCAGCGCGTCGAGCTCCGGGTAGAGCACCCCGAGCGCCCCCGAGTCCGCGTACAGACCGAGCGAGCGCCCGGGTGAGGGATCGGCATCCAGTACTTTCACCAGTTCGTCGCGGATCCGCTCCGCGGAGAGCGACGTGAGATGCGCCACCAGGCCACAGAGCGAGGTCCAGGTCTCGGCCTCGATCTCGAGGTCGAGGAGTCCGGCGAAGCGGAGCGCGCGCAGGATGCGCAGGTAGTCCTCCCGGAAGCGCTCCTCCGCTCGCCCGACGGTGCGCAGCACACGTCGCTGCATGTCGGCGACTCCACCGAACGGGTCGAGGAGCTGCTCTCTGAGCGGGTGCCACGCGACCGCGTTGATGGTGAAGTCGCGGCGACCGAGGTCTTCCTCGATGGTCTCGGCGAAGGCCACGACCGCGTGGCGACCGTCGGTCTGCACGTCCCGCCTGAATGTGGTCACCTCGTAGAGCGTGCCGTCCTTGAGAACGCCGACCGTTCCGTGCTCGATGCCGAGCGGCACCGTACGCCGAAAGAGCCTCTGCACGTCCTCGGGTCGGGCGCGCGTGGCAAGGTCCCAGTCGCCCGAGGGCCTCCCGAGCAGCACGTCGCGGACGGCACCGCCGACCGCCCACGTGTCGTGTCCGGCGTCCTCCAGCTTGCGCGCGATCCACAGGACGGACGGCGGCGCGGACGGCTTCGCGGTGTGGGTCACGGAGTCACGACGTGACCGCCCGGTCGACGAGCTCGCACACGATATGGCCGATCGTGATGTGCATCTCCTGCGCGCGCGCCGGCGAGGAGGTGGGCACTACGAGAGCCAGGTCCACGCGTTCGCGAAGCGGCCCGCCGCCATCGGCCAGCAGCGCCGCGGTTCGTACGCCGAGGTCGCGCGCCGCCGCGGCCGCGCGCAGCAGGTTCTCCGACACGCCGCTGGTGGAGTGCAGGATGAGCAGGTCGCCCTGTCGCGCCAGCGCTCGCACCTGACGCTCGAAAATGAGCTCGAACCCCAGGTCGTTCGCCCCCGCCGTCAGCACCGACGTGTCGGTGGTCAGCGCGAGCGCGGCGAGCGGCGCGCGGTCGCGGCTGAAGCGCACGACGTACTCGGCGGCCAGATGTTGCGCGTCCGCGGCCGAGCCTCCGTTGCCGCAGAAGAGCAACTTGCCCCCACCCTGCAGCGTGTCGAGCACCAGGCGGACCAGCTCGTCGATTCCGCCCGCCATCTCTTCCGATACTCGCCCCACGACCGCGGCGTGCTCGGTGAGTTCCGCTCGGACGGCCTCCGTGCTCATGCCCGCGACCGGTGGAGGATTTCCCTCATGCGCACCCAGAAGCTGCGGTCCGTCGGCAGAATCGGCACGGGCAGCGGCTGCTCATCGGAGAAGATCCGGCCCGGGTTCGTTCTGCACAGATAGTGAAGCACCTCGGCGGCACCGAACGCCTCGAGCGCGGCCCACGCCTCGTCCTTGTAGACCTTGAGGCTCGCGTGCCCGTGAAAGTCCGACGCCAGGTAGTCGACCCATCCGCGCCGCAGGAGGCGCAGCGCCGTACTCTGCGCCTCGGCCCCGTATCTCCCCACGAGGGATCCGTAGTTCACCTGCAGGTACGCGCCCGCGTCACGCCACTGGCCGGCGACCCCCAGAGCCTGGCTCATTCCGGAGTATCGTTCGGGGTGGGCCACGATGGGCCGATACCCGTTCTCGCGGATGCGCGCGAGGGCGCGCGCAGTGCCCGGAGGAAGCTGGAGGCGCGGCCATTCCACGAGCACGAAGGAAGTGCCGGCCATGCGGATGCGCGGATCGGACAAGTCCGCCTCGGGCGTGTCGAGCGCGACTTCGTGTCCGCGCTTGAACTCGACCTCGGGGAAGCTCTCGTGGATCGCGGCCGCGGCGCGCTCCCACGCCGCGGTCACCGCACCTAATCGGCTCTCGAGGCGCGCTGCGTCGAGCGTCAGGCTACCCTCGATGTGCGGCGTGGTGATGATCCGCCGGATGCCCAGGCGCGTCATGCGCTCGACCGAATCGAGCACCGCCGTGAGATCGCGCGCGCCGTCGTCCACCCCGGGCACGAGGTGGTTGTGGACGTCGACGAGCGCAGAGGGATCCCGGGCCGTCACCGGTCGCGACCCTCAGTCGCTCGTCGAGGCAAGGATTCGTCGGAGAGCGCCCTCCGGGTCCTCGGCGTCCAGTGCTGTCTCGCACGCGTACGTGATCAGCGCGTCGGCCTCGAGCAGACGGAATGCGCTCGCGCGTACGCGACCGGATCGCACGCGCGCCTCTGCGAGGCGGGTGCGCGCAGCCATGGACAGCGCGACGTCGAACGCGCCGCCCGCGTTGTCCACCTGCAACGCCGCAGCCAGATCGACCGGTGGGGCCGGGCGTCGACCCGCCATCCACACGGTGAGGGCGCTCACTTCGCGGCCCCCGCCAGAAGCCCACGGACCGTCGCCACGCCGGCCGTGAGCGCCTCATCGATCCGGCTCGGATCCTCCACACCGGCCTGCGCCATGTGCGGCCGCCCGCCGCCGCGCCCACCGACGATGGCTGCGATCTCGCGCACCACCGCGTCCGCGCGCACACCCCGGCGAATGAGATCGTCCGTCACGAATGCGAACAGGGCCTGCTTCTCGCCCGGCAGTTCCGCGGCGATCACCGCGACGCCGGGCTCCCCTCGCGCGAGGAATGTGTCGCCCCACTTGCGCGCATCGTCCGGCCCCCGGGCTTTGAGCCTCAGCCCTCGGTACTTCGCGGTCGCGCCCCCGCCCAGGTCCAACGTCTCCGACGCGACGTCGACCTCGCCCGCACCTCCGCCCGCGCGGAGCTCGTCGATCAACGCTTCCAGCCCGGCCTTCTCGGCCAGGATCTGTTTGGTGCGATGCACCAGGTTGTCTGGTAGGGTCTTGAGCGCGGCAGCCGCTTCCGCGAGCACCTCCTCCTTCGCCGCCAGGTGCCGGAACGCGCCCCTGCCCGTGAGCGCCTCCACGCGCCGGACGCCCGCCGCGACGCCCGACTCGCTCACCAGGCGAAAGAGTCCGATCTCTCCGGTGGAACTCGCGTGAGTGCCACCGCAGAGCTCCATGCTCACACCCGGGATGCCCACCACGCGCACCTCGTCCCCGTACTTCTCTCCGAAGAGCGCCATCGCGCCCATCTTCACCGCGTCCGCGTACCGCCGCTGCTCGATCTGGACGGGGTGGTTGGCCCACACGCCCTCGTTCACGATCTCTTCGACGCGCCGGCGTTCCTCGGGGCTCATTGGGGCCGTGTGCGAGAAGTCGAAGCGGAGTCGGTCCGGCGCGACGAGCGAGCCGCGCTGGACGACATGCTTCCCGAGCACCTCTCGCAGCGCCGCGTGCAGAAGGTGCGTCGCCGTGTGGTTGCGGATCGTGTCGCGGCGCACCGGCCCCGAGACCTCCGCCGAAACCTGGAGCGGTCGCGCCGGCACCGCGGGGAACGTGCCGGTCACCGAGCCGAAGACGGCCGTGCGCGCACCGACCTTGACGACGTCGGCGACACGGAGCGTCCACCCCTCACCGCGCACCTCGCCTACGTCCGAGACCTGACCGCCGCTCTCGACGTAGAACGGGTTCTCGCGGAGCACCAAGCCGACCTTCCCCTCCGCCACGCGACAGGCGAGCACCTCGGTGTGTGCCGCGAGCTCGTCGTAACCGACGAACGCCTGGTCCTTGTCGGAGAGGCTCGTCCACCCGTCGCCGCCGACGCCTCCCGCCAGCGTGGGCTGACTCGCAGCGCGGTCGGCGCGCGAGCGCGAGCGCTGCGCATCGAGCGCCCGCTCGAAGCCCGCGACGTCCACTCCGTAGCCGCGTTCGGCGGCCATGAGCTCCGTGAGGTCCAGGGGGAAGCCGAACGTGTCATAGAGCTTGAACGCCTCGTCGCCCGCGATCGTGCCGCCCTTCCCCGACGCCAGCTGCTCGAAGCGCTCCATGCCGCCTTCGATGGTCGCGAGGAACCGCTCCTCTTCCGCGCGCGTCGCCGCGAGCACGTGCGGGTGTTGGGCCACCAACTCTGGGTACGTCTCGCCCATCGTCTCGACCACCGCGTCGACCACGCCCACGAGCGTGGGCTCGCGGCGTCCGAGCAGCCACGCGTGGCGCACGGCGCGCCGGAGGATGCGTCGGAGCACGTAGCCCCGGCCATCACTCGACGGGAAGACGCCGTCGGCAAGCAGGAACGCGACCGCGCGCGCGTGATCCGCCAGCACGCGGTAGCTGACGGCTTCCTCCGACGTCGGGTCGTAGGGACGCTCGACGACCTCGCCCACGCGCGCGAGCAACGGCGCGAAGATGTCCGCATGGAACACGGAGTCCTTTCCCTGCAGAACCGAGGCGAGCCGCTCGAGCCCCGCGCCCGTATCGACGCACGGTGCGGGAAGCGGATGCAGCGTACCCTGCGGGTCCCGGTCGTACTGCATGAAGACCAGATTCCACAGTTCGACGATCGTCCCTGCTGAGTTCAGGCGGACGAACTCGTCCGTATCCAACGTGCCCGACCGGTCCGTGCGCAGGTCGTAGTGCAACTCCGAGCACGGCCCGCATGGACCCACGTCGGCCATCTGCCAGAAGTTGTCCTTGTCGCCGAGACGGAAGATCCGATTTCGCGGCAGCCCGACTTCGCCTGCCCACAGCTCCGCGGCCTCGTCATCCGTGTGGTGGACGGTCGCGAAGAAGCGATTCGCGTCGAGACCGTACACCTTCGTCATGAGCTCCCAGGCGAAGCCGATCGCGTCCTTCTTGAAGTAGTCGCCGAAGGAGAAGTTGCCGAGCATCTCGAAGAACGTGAGATGCCGCGCGGTACGGCCCACCTCCTCCAGGTCGTTGTGCTTGCCCCCCGCGCGCACACACTTCTGCGACGTGGCCGCGCGCGCGACCCCGGCCCAGTCCTCCCCGAGGAAGACTCGCTTGAACTGGACCATGCCGGCGTTGGTGAACAACAACGTCGGATCGTTCGCCGGGACCAGCGAGGAGCTCGGCAGGACGGAGTGTCCCTGCGCCCGGAAGTACTCGAGGAACTGGCTGCGGATCTCGGCGGTCTTCATGGACTCGTGGGGGTGTCGGAAGACCGTAACAATAATCGGGCGATGCCGTTGCGGAGAGCCCCGCCTCCAACCCACACACACGGAAGAGGCCGCGGACGCCTCGCGCCCGCGGCCCCTGGTCCGACGTACCCCCCGCTTCCCTATTCCTCGACGGTCTCGAAGGACTGGTCCGCGGAGCTGACCGAGCGATCCCGGCGGGCCGGGTCGGCCGCCGCGCCGAGCGCCGCGCGCACGCGCGCCTCGACCTCTGCGGCAATGTCCGGGTTTTCCGTGAAGAAGACCCTCGTGTTCTCCTTGCCCTGGCCCAGGCGCAGGTCGCCATACGAGAACCAGGATCCCGACTTGTCGAGGATGCGGTGCTCCACGCCGAGGTCGACCAGCAGGCTCGTGTGGCTGATGCCCTCGTTGTACTGGATGTCGAACTCGGCCTGCCGGAACGGCGGCGCGCACTTGTTTTTGACGACCTTCACGCGCGTGCGGTTGCCGATCACTTCCTGGCCGTCCTTGATCGCACCGATCCGGCGGATGTCGAGCCGCACCGATGCGTAGAACTTGAGCGCGCGTCCGCCCGAGGTCGTCTCGGGGCTGCCGAACATCACGCCGATCTTCTCGCGGATCTGGTTCGTGAAGATCACGCAGGTGTTCGAGCGGGCCACGGCACCGGTGAGCTTGCGGAGCGCCTGGCTCATCAAGCGCGCCTGGAGCCCGACGTGCGTATCGCCCATCTCGCCCTCGATCTCCGCGCGGGGGACGAGCGCGGCCACCGAGTCGATCACCACCACGTCGATCGCGTTCGAGCGGATCAGGACCTCGGCGATCTCCAGAGCTTGCTCGCCGGTGTCCGGCTGAGAGACCAGGAGGTTGTCGACGTCCACGCCGAGCATACGCGCGTAGTTGACGTCGAGCGCGTGCTCCACGTCGATGAACGCCGCGATGCCGCCCGCGCGCTGTGCGTTGGCGATGACGTGCAGGCAGACCGTCGTCTTTCCGGAGGACTCGGGTCCATAGATCTCGCTGATCCGTCCCCGCGGAATCCCGCCGATGCCGATCGCGGCGTCGAGGTTCATGGCGCCCGTCGAGATCGCCTCCATGACGGTCTGCGCCCCGTCCTCGCCCATCCGCATGATGGCGCCCTTGCCGTACGACCGCTCGATCTGCGAGAGCGCCGTGTCGAGGGCCTTCTTCTTCTGGTCCGTCTTCTTCTGTTCCGACTTGTCGGTCTTTTCGCTCATTTTCTGATCTGTCGCTCTGGGCTCGGTCGCTTGGGCGGTCGCCATCTCCCCTCCGTGTAGGCTGTCGTGGCCCTGGATGCGGGGTTCCGGCACCCAAGGTACATGACCCGAAGAGAAAGCGAAAGTCCGTTCGTGCTCCCCTCGATCGACGCCAAGCTAAGGGAGCGCTCCGGGACGATGGAATGTGCGGGCGGGACGTCACTCTTGCGAGCGCCGTTTCGCTTCTCGCAGTTTACAGATACCCCCCCAGGCTCAACGCCGAGAACGAATGGACACGCCAGGTAACGTTCGCTCCCGCCTCCGGTTCGACCGGCTAGACCACAGCACGACCCCCGACGGGTCGGGCAGGGTTTCCGTGAGGCTCGAGTGGGGCGGGCAGATCTACGAGGAAACCGTGCCCTGCCTCGAGACCCAGCAAGGGGTCATCAAGGCCGCCTCCCAGGCGACGGTGAGCGCGACGCTCGCGTCGCGGCCCACGAATGGGAACGGAAACGGGCACGGCCCGGAAAACGGGAACGGCCACGCGCTCGAGCTCGAGGTGGTCGGCGTGAAGGCCGTGAAGGCGTTCGACGGATGGGTCGTGGTCACCCGCCTCAATGGAACGCGCGGCGACGAGAAGAGGCGCCTGCTGGGTGCAGCGCCGTGCGAGGGCGAGGACGACCTGCCCAACGCGGCGGTCAAGGCAGTGCTCAACGCGAGCAACCGTGTGATGGAGCAGCCGATCGCGCGATGAGCCCATCGGGCCATCGGAGCGCCCTCGCAGGCTATCCTCGCGCATAGACCATTAAAGGTCTATATTCGGTCCGACCCCAGCGAGGCCGAACATGCGCTATTCCACTCAGGTGAAATCCATCAGCTACCTCAAGGCGAACGCAGCCGAGGTCCTCGATCGACTCAAGGAGGACAGGGAGCCCCTCGTGATCACGCAGAACGGCGAGGCTCGGGCGGTCATCCAGGACGTGGCGTCCTACGAAGCGACCCAGGATACGCTCGCCTTGCTGAAGCTCTTGGCGCTCGGGAGCGCGGACATCGAGGCGGGCCGCACCCGTCCGTTGGCGGACGTCGTCCGCTCGCTCCGCTCGAGGGGCGCCGGTCGCGATGCGCCATGAGGTCTGTCTCACGGCGGGTGCCGAACGGGACCTCGAGGAGATCTACGAGTACCTCGGGCGATACGAATCCGAGGATGCGGCCGACCATGTGCTCGAACGTCTCCTCTCCGTCGCCGAGACCCTGAGCACGGTCCCCGAGCGCGGAAACTATCCGGACGAACTCCTCGCGCTCGGGATTCGGGAGTATCGGCAGGTGTTCTTCGAACCCTACCGTGTCGTGTACCGGGTGATGGCCCAGCGCGTGGTCGTCTACCTGGTCGTGGATGGGCGACGCGACATGCAGTCGATGCTCGCGAGGCGGCTTCTCGGAGGCTGAGACGCTCCCGGGTGAAGGGGCTCGCTATCCGAGCCGCTCCAGCAGCCACGGCAGATTCGCCGATGCGCGCCGGTCGTCGCCGGCCGGGCGGCTAGTGCGCGTAATCAGATAGGCCCGGCTCGCCCGGATCGCTCCAGCGAGTTCGTCCAGGCGCCGCATGTCATCCGCGGCCGGCGACGTGGTCAGCTTCACCTCGATCGCCCACCGCTCTCCGCCCAACTCGAGCACCAGGTCGATCTCTCGTCCGTCGCTGGTTCGTAGGTGATACGCATCGTAGTCGCGCCCCGTCGCGCCCAGCTGACCGAGCACTTGTTCTATGACGAAGCCCTCCCAGCTGGCGCCGACCCAGGGTTGCTGCAGGAGCGACCGTTCATCGGGAACGTTCAGGAGCGCGTGGAGGAGTCCCGTGTCACGCCAATAGACCTTGGGGCTCTTCACGAGCCGCTTCTTGAGGTTCGCGTGGAAGGGGGGGAGTCGACGCACGAGGAACGCTCCCACGAGATAGTCCACGTAGGAGTTGACGGTGTGATAGGAGAGCCCGAGGCTGCGGCCGAGCTGTGCGGCGTTCCAGAGCCGTCCGTTCAGCGCGGCCAGCATCTTCACCAAGCGGTGGGTGGTCGCCGGCCGCGCGGGCATGCCCCATGTCGGCAGATCCCGCTGGCCGAGGAGGGTCGTGTAGTCGGACTGCCATGTGGGGAATGCGCCCCGGCCCAAGACGCCCCCGTCGGGGAATCCACCGGTCAACCATAGGCGGGCGCGTTGCGCCTCGGTCGCGAGCTCACTCAGCAGAAGCGGGGTCAGCTCGACCAGGGCGAGGCGCCCCGCCAAAGACTCCGACACCGCGGTCATCAACGCCGGGGACACGGAGCCGAGAAGAAGGAACCGACCGTTCCGCTTGCGATCCTCGTCGATCGCGCCCCGCAGGCGCGGGAAGAACTCAGGAGCAGCCTGAGCTTCGTCCAGAATCACGAGCCCTCGCCCCGAGACCAGCTGGTCCCACTCGAGGTCTAGCCGCAGACGCTCGGCCTCCTGCTCGAGATCGAAGTAGGTGCCACCAAGCGAGCGGGCGAGGGTGGTCTTGCCGGCCTGCCGAGGTCCGAGGAGTGCGACGGCAGGGTTGTTATCGAGTCGGTCCTGGATGGTCCTGGTTGCGAGGCGCGCGAGCATGCATGCATAATAGAAATGGATTTCTGATATGCAAGCACCGTCTGGAGCAGGTCTGGGCACGCGACGGCCGGGAGATCTTCTACCGGAACGGGGCCGGCGACATGGTCGCGGTTCGGGTCGAGACGACGCCCACGTTCTCGGCGGGGCCGACGAGCGTGCTGTTCCCGGCCGGGGAGTACGTGGCCGTGTACGACGTCACCGCGGACGGGGAGCGGTTCATCATGGTGCGTCCGCTGGGGGACAACGCCCAAGGCGATATGATCCTCGTGCAGAACTTCTTCGAGGAACTGAGGGCGCGGGTCCCGAACTGAGGGAGGCGGCTCTACCGTATCCCCCGCTCGTACCTCGCCCACGCCCCCGGGCGCACGGGAACGAACAGGATCACGAGCGGCCGCTCAGCCGCGCGATCGGCGAAGAGCGGTACCCCCTGGTTCTGGCCCACGCGCGCGATCTGATCGCAGTCGATGGGGAACGTATCCCCCAGCTTGCCGAAGTCAGCGCCCTCGAACGTGATCACCGCGTTCCCCTCGTACCAGAACGCTCCGCCCGCGTAGCCACCGGCGAACGTCATCGCCGGCCGGAGCGACTCTAGGGGCGCGAACGTCGGACCGACGAGCGTATCGCCCGCAGCGGTGACCCGGAGCGGAATGTTCTGGCCCGTGGCGAGACACACCACGATGTCCTCTCCGACCGGCGTCGGCACGGCGGTCACTTCGCTCCGCACGATCACGGTGTCCGGCGGGGGCGCGGGGATCCGGATGGTGTCGGGCTCCACGCGCCTCATCATGCGGGGTCGGCAACGGAACGTCCGCTCGTTCGGACAGACCGCCACGGAGAGCAGGATGCCGAGCTTGCCCTTCTGATACTCGGAGGAGTGCCCGCCCTGCGGCTCCGCGTGGTTGGAGGCGAGCCAATTCACACCGGCACGGATTCCGTCCCAATCGAACTGGGCCCCGACGTTCACGTCGAAGCCGTTGTGTTCGGCCATCACCGTGAGCTGCGACCGCGCGGTCGTGCGCATGTTGACCGACGTGCCGTAGAACCACCCGTTCGCGTTCCCGTCACCGTAGAAGCCCACCGCCCCACCCTGCTTGAACATCCCGCCGCCGTATCCGAGCGTGAACGTGACGTCGTTCTCCCAGAGACGGCCTCCCGCGTCGAAGCCGCGCAGGTAGGCGGTGGCGACGCCATACGCGCTGAGGTTCGTGCCGCCGGTGTAGTCGCGCACGAGGCGGCTGTCCGCGAAACCAAGCCGGCCCGGCGAGTAGCGCGCGCCGTCGGCGAAATCGGGACTGGTCAGGTAGCGCGCCCCGACCGCGAGCCCGATCCCCTGGTCGATGGGCTCCCAGAGACGCACGCGACCGAAGAGACCCCAGACGTCGCCCCCCGTGTCGCCGCCCTTCAACGACTGGACCGAGACGCCCGCCTCGCCGCGATCGAAGAGTCCGAACGCGACCGACGTGTCCCAGTGGTAGGCGTCCGACGCCGGCCCGAACCCCACCGCGTTCCCCGCCCCGTCCACGAGGACGGTGCGGTCGAGCCCGACCCAGAAGCCCGAGTAGGTCGCCGTACCGGACATGTGCGGCAGCACGCTCGAGACCGGGATGTCGAGCAGGCCTGAGCCGTAGCGCAGCGTGCTCGGCATGGTCGGCGTCTGCGCCGTCGGGGGGGTCTGGGCACCCGCGGCAGCGGCCCCCGCCAAGCCGAAGACGACGAGAGCGAGCAGCGCCCGGCTCGCGGTGCCCACCCCGCCGGATCCGACGGTCATCGGAGACGCGCCCCCGAGGACCCTATTTGCCGAGGCGCTCTTGGATGTCCTTGAGTCGCCGCCCGATCGAAATCACCCAGCCGAGCACCATCAGGATGACGATCGCGTAGGCGATGAACACGAGCCAATACGCCCGGAGGCCGCCGACGCCCGCGGCACCGGCGGACTGGGTGGCCTGGGCCGCGAGCGAGGTGAACGAGACCCCGAGCACGAGATGGGGAAGGACGACGGCGATGAGCTTCACGAGTCTGGGCATGGCGGAGCCGTTCAGTCGGCGGCGCGGCGGGCGCGCAGTTGGAGTTCATGGCGCGCTCCCTCGAGCGCGTAGCGAAGCATGAAGAGCCCGGTGAAAAGAACCAAGAAGACGCCTAGGCTCGTGAGAAGCAGCGTGAGCATGTCCCCGGGAAGCGACGGCCCCTCGGCCTTGATGACCACAGGCTGCGGATGGAGCGAGCGGAACCAGATCACGCTCAGGTGGATGAACGGGATCAGCATCGAGCCCATGATCGCCACGACGGCGCTGAAGCGTTTGCCCTGATCCGGGTTCTCCGTGGAGCTGCGCACCATGAAGTACCCGAGAAAGATGAACCAGAGCAGAAGCGTCAGGGTGAGGCGCGGCTCCCACGTCCAGTATGTGCCCCACGCGATCCTCCCCCAGAGCGGGCCCGTAGTCAGCATGATGGTGCCGAATACCATCCCGCCCTCGGCGGCGCTCTGCGCTGCCCAGTCGAGGCGCTCGTCCCGCAGCCACAGGTACATCGCGCTCGTGAGCGCGGCGATGCCGAACGCGACAAAGGTCGTCCACGCCGCGGGTGGGTGCACGTAGAAGATGCGCTGGACGATGCCCTGGCTCGCCTCCGTGGACACCCAGAAGAACGACAGGTAGTAGACGAGGCCCAGGCCGAGCAGCCCGAGAGCCGCGAGCACAACCCCCGTGCGACGTATTCCCGTGAACGACATCAATCCTCCACGACGAAGCGAAACAACGCGGCGCCCGCGGCCAGCGCGACGAGCGCGAACGCCCCGAGCATCCGGAGGTTCCCCGCGACCTCCGCGACCGGGCGCCCCGCGAGCAGCCTTCCGGTGGCCCCCGCGCCGTAGATCACCATGGGTACGAGAAGCGGAAAGACCAAGATCGGCAACACGGTCTCCCCCATGCGCGTACCGGCCGACACCGCGGAGAACAGGGTTCCGAGGGCCACGAAGCCGAGCGAGCCCAGTCCCAGCGCCAGCAGCAGCGCGAGGGGACTGGATCCGATCTCGAGGCCGAAGAAGAGCATGAACACACCCAGCACGAGCAGCGCCACCACGAAGAGCAGCGCGAAGTTGGAGATCGTCTTGCCGAGGAAGATCGCGTCCTTCGGCGCCGGTGACATCAAGAGACCCTGGAGCGCCCCGTCCTCGCTCTCCATGTGGAAGGTCCGGCCGACCCCCAGGAGTCCGTCGAAGACGAGCGTCATCCAGATGAGCCCCGCCGCGATGTCCTGGGGTCGCACGAGGCTCGTATCGGTCGAGAAGTTGAAGAGGACGCCGGCGAGCACCGCGAAAGCGCCCATCGCCGCGAAGCGCTCGCGCGTGCGCAGCTCGAGGAGCAGATCCTTCCAGACGATCACGCCGACCTGACGCAGATAGAGGCTCATACGCGGCTTCGCACGCCTTGGTCGACGACCTCGTGGTAGAAGCGCTCGAAGCCGTCCTCTTCGACGTCGGAGCGCGCGCCCTCCCACGCGAGGCGCCCTCTCACCTGGATCGCGACACGCGTCGCGAGCGCGAGCCCCTCGGTCAGGTTGTGGGTCACCATGACGACGGTGCGCCGGCTGCTCCGAAGCTCCTTCAAGACCTCGCGCAGCACCGAAGCCGCGGCGGGATCGAGCCCGGTGTAGGGTTCATCGAGCAGAACGAGATCCGGGTCGTGCAGCAGCGCGCGCGCGAGCGCGAGGCGCTGGCGCATGCCGTGCGACAGCTTGTATACCGCGAAGCCGGCACGGTCGGCGAGCCCGACGCGCTCGAGGCGCGCCTGGATGCGGCGCTCGAGGTCGTCGAGTCCGAAGAGCCTGCCGTAGAAGCGCAGGTTCTCCTCGGCGGTGAGCCGGGGATAGAGGAATCCCTGATGGGAGAGCATCCCCACGCGCCTGCGCCACTCCCCCTGCGAGAAGTCCAGCGGGATGCCCCCGATCGACACGGTCCCGCGCGTGGCTCTCATGGCTCCGGCGAGCATCTTGAGGAGCGAGGACTTCCCGGCCCCGTTCGGCCCGAACACGGTGAGGAACTCGCCGCAGTCGAGCGCGAGGTCGATGCCGTCCACCGCGACCACGGCGCCGTACTCCTTCACCAGCCCGCGCGCCTCGACCACGGTCTCGACCGGTACCGCGGCCGCGGTGCGTACCGGCTCCGTGACCAGGATCAACGCCCTGCCGCCTCGCCGACGGCCTTGCCGTGGAGCGCGTGCCCGCAAGCCGAGCAGAAGCGGCTCCCCTTGTCGTTGGCGAAGCCGCAGTCGGCACACACGACACCGCTGCGCAGCCCGGCGCGCACCCGCGCGATCTCGGCCTCGAGGTCGGCGTCCGTGGTCGCGGCTCCGGCTCCACGCGCGGCTTCGTCGGCCTCGAGCGCCGCCAGGGCCTCCGCGGTGAGCTGGCTCTTCATGGAACGGTAGTCGTCCTCGTCCAGCTTACCCGCGAGGAAGTCGTACTCGACATCCCGAAGCGCCAGCAGCGCGACGCGCTTGCGGGCCTCCGTCTCGGTGAGCTCGTCGTCCCCGCGCTCGAGCGATGCGTGCAGCCCCTTCACGACCGGCTGCAGGATGAAGAGGAGGACCGCAGCCACGACCAGCGCCACGCCCAGGTAGAACGTCACGACATCCCCCCGCTCGGCGTCAGTCCGAGGCCCCGGCGGTGGCGGGTTCGGCTGCGAGCTCCGGCTCCGTCTCCGCGGCCCGGCGCCGGTCGACGCTCGGCCACAGCGCGATGAGCGTGCCGCCCACGAGCGTGAGGGTGCCGAGCCAGATCCAGCTCACGAGCGGCTTGATGAGCACCTGGAGGTCGAGCCCCTGCGCCTCGGAGTCCGCGCTGACGGCGCCCTCGATGTCGTCGAGCGCGGAGAGGATCAGGTAGAGGTCCTCGAGTGGGTACGACCTGATGCCGACCTCGGTCATGGGAGGCGCACCCGCTTCCTGGGTCGCGTAGCGTCGCTTCTCGGTGGTGAGGATGCCCTGCGGCTTGCCGTCCTTCGTCACCGAGACCGTGGCGATCGCCTGCCACATCAGGTTGCGCTGCCCGTTGTTGAGCGAGACGGAGAGGCCCTCGTACGTGAGGGCGTACGTGTGGCCCATCGGCGAGGTCACCTCGGCCACGTCGCCGGGCACCATGTGGATCCGCTCGTCGACGTTGTAGGCGGCGCCCGCGAACGCCATGAAGATGAACACGATGGCGACGTGCACGATGTAGCCGCCCCAGCGGCGGCGATTCCGCGACACGAGGTGGAAGAGCGCGGTGGCGTACCCTTCCCCTTCGATGCGCGCGCGGGCGCGCGTGCCCTTCCAGAACTCGGTGACGATGACCGTCAACACGAACGCGCTGATGCCCCAGGTCGTGAGCGCGAGCGCATGCCTTGCGCCCGAAATCCAGAGGGCCGCCGCGACCACGAGGCCCACGATCACGGGCGTGGAGAAGTTCCGCTGGAGATTCTTCTTGGTGGCGCGCCGCCAGGCGATCACGGGCCCGATACCCGCGAGCGCGAGCAGGATCAGCCCAAGCGGGAAATTCACCTTCTGGAAGAAGGGCGGACCCACGCTGATCTGCTGCCCCGTCACGCCCTCGGAGATGAGCGGGAACATCGTTCCCCACATCACGGTGAACGCGATGCCGATGAACATCAGATTGTTGAAGAGGAACGCCGACTCGCGCGAGACGAACGACTCGATCTGGTTGTCGCTCTTGAGCGATGGCAGTCGATAGAGGATCAGCACGATCGACGCCGCGAGCACCGCTCCCATGAAGCCCAAGAAGATCAGCGCGATCCTGATCTCCTGCGCAAACGAGTGCACCGACTCGATGAGCCCGGAGCGCGTGAGGAACGTCGCGAAGATCGTGAGCAGGAACGTCAGGAGCACGAGCGACATGTTCCAGACCTTCAACATGCCGCGCGTCTCTTGGATCTGGATCGAGTGCAGGAACGCGGTCGCGGTGAGCCAGGGCAGCAGCGAGGCGTTCTCGACGGGATCCCAGAACCAGTAGCCGCCCCAGCCGAGCTCCTCGTAGGCCCAGCGCATCCCCATGACGATGCCGACCGAAAGGAAGAGCCAGCTGGTCAGGATCCAACGCCGCGTCAGCTGGATCCAACGCGAGTCGAGGCGGCCCGAAAGGAGCGCCGCGATTCCGAACGCGAACGGGATCGTGAACGCGGTGAATCCGAGGTAGAGCGTGGGCGGATGGATCGTCATCCAATAGTTCTGGAGCTGCGGGTTCAGCCCCTGCCCGTTCGCCGGCGTGAAGCCGAGCTGCTCGAACGGGTTCACGTTCGCGAAGAGTAGGACGACGATGAAGAACGCGAGGATCGTCTGGAGCACGCCCGCCACGTACGGCATGAACTCGCGGTTCTTCGCGCGGTTCATGAAGACCGCGAGAGACGAGAAGAACCCGAGCAGGAGCGCCCAAAACAACAAGGAGCCCCGCTGGCCGGCCCAGAGGCCGGTGATCTTATAGAAGAGCTCGAGCTCGCGGTTCGAGTAGTTGGCTACGTACCAGTACTCGAAGCGGTCCCCTAGGAACGCCGCCACCACCCCGGAGGACGCCAGGGCGAGCAGGAGGAAGACCGCGTAGACGCTACGTTCGGCGCTGAGAACCAGGTCGCCGCGCTGCGTCCGGCCCCCGGTGTAGCCGAGGACCATCCCCCAAAGTGCGACCGGTAGAGAGATCCAAAGAGCGAACTCTCCGAGGAGTATCACCCGGCGAGTTCCTCAGGCGAGGCTTCGTACCGACTGCCGCACTTCGTGAGCAGCGTGGTCGCCTCGAAGACGCCGTCCGCGCGGAGCCTTCCCTCGAGCACGACCTCGACGTCGTCCGTGAACGTGTCGGGGAGCGCGTCGCGGAACTCGACCGGGAACGTCACCGACGCGTCGGCGAGGTCGTGAACCATGAAGGTGTGCAGGAGCTCACCCTCGACGCGCAGATAGCTGCCCTTCACGACATGTCCCGAGACCTTCACGCCGAGGTCGTGGAAGGTCGGATCGGTCTCGACCTTCTGCATGAGCTCGACCGGGGTGAGGTAGTAGACCATCGTCTCGCTCACGCCCGTCCAGATCAGGTACGTCACCACCGTGGCCACACCGACCAGGCCCACCATGAAACGCCCGTTCTTCTTCATGTGTGTAATCCTCCCCGTGGGGTAGCGCCCTGATTCGAGGCCCAATCTAGTCGGCCGGGCTCCGAGGCGACCAGTCCGGTAAAGTCCGTACGCGGGCACCCCGACCGGTCCGGAAGCCAAGTCTGGAGCGGGTCTTGATACCCTGGCGGCGCCCTCCGGTGCCGGCGCCTGGCGCTCTATCCGACGTCCCTCGCCCAAGACATCGCCGCCCGCACCGCCCGGCCCCACCCTTCCATGAGGCCTGCCGCGTCCGCCGGAGCCATGGCCGGCTCGAACCGTCGCGGCTCACCTTGCGCCGCCAGGAACTCGTCGCCGGTGGCCCAAACGCCGGACGCGATGCCCGCCAACCCCGCCGCGCCGAGCGCGGTGGTCTCCACCAGCGCTGGGCGCCGCACGGGCACGCCGAGCACACCGGCCTGGAACGTCATGAGCCAGTCGTTCAGCGCCGCGCCGCCGTCCACACGGAGCTCCGCGGTCCTCACACCCGAGTCGGCCTCCATCGCGGCGAGGACCTCGGCCGTCCCGTACGCCATCGCCTCGAGCGCGGCGCGGACCACGTGCGCGCGCGACGTGCCCCGGGTGAGACCGAAGAGCGTGCCGCGCGCCTCCGGCTCCCAGTGCGGCGCTCCCAATCCGACGAACGCCGGCACGAAGTAGACGCCCCCGTTGTCCTCGACCGAGCGCGCCAGCGCCTCCGACTTGTCGGCCCGCGCGACCAGCCCGAGGCCGTCCCTCAGCCACTGGATCGCGGCCCCGGCGACGAACACCGAGCCCTCGAGCGCGTATGCCACGCCGCCCTCGGCGTCGCACGCGGCCGTGGTGAGCAGACCGTGGCGGGACGCCACCGGCTCGGAACCGGTGTGAAGGAGCAGGAAGGCTCCCGTGCCGTACGTGTTCTTCGCGAGCCCCGGCGACCAGCACCCCTGGCCGAAGAGCGCCGACTGTTGATCGCCCGCCACGCCCGCGATCGGAACCTCGATGCCGAGGTGCTCTCCCACCGCGGTGCCGAAGTCGCCCGCGCTCGGACGCACCTCGGGAAGGAGCGCGCGCGGCACGCCGAGCAGCTCCAGCGCCCACGGATCCCAGTCCCTGTCGTGGAGATTGTAGAGCAGCGTGCGCGAGGCGTTGGTCGGGTCGGTCGCGTGCGTCGCACCGTTGGTGAGGCGCGCGACGAGCCACGAGTCGATCGTGCCGACCGCGAGATCACCGCGCTCGGCGCGCCCGCGGAGCCCCGGGTTCTGCTCGAGCAGCCACGCGATCTTCGTGCCCGAGAAGTAGGGGTCCAGCACCAGGCCGGTGCGGGCCCTCACCTCCTGCTCGTGGCCGGCGTCCTTGAGCTGGCGGCAGAGCGGCGCCGTGCGCCGGTCCTGCCATACGATCGCCCGCGCTACGGGCTCGAGAGTCGTTCGATCCCATAAGACGACGGTCTCGCGCTGGTTCGTGATGCCGATGGCGCGCACGTCCGCATGTTCGGCCTTCTGCGCGCGATCGAGCGCCTCCCGCGCGACCCGCTGGCTGACCTCCCAGATCTCCGTCGCGTCGTGCTCGACCCAGCCGGGCTTCGGGAAGTGCTGCGTAAACTCCGAGTACGCCCGCCCGAGGATGCGGCCGTCCTGTGCGACCACCAGGCACGTCGTACCCGTGGTCCCCTGGTCGATCGCGAGGATGGAAGGCGTGCCCATGCGGATCGCTTCAGCGCGGAATCGGAGTGAGCCGTCCGAAGTCGTAGCGCCACCCGGCGCGCGCGAGCAGGTCCAAGAAGGCGCCCACCGGGAAGCCCACGACGCAATAGTAGTCCCCGTCGACCGCATCGACCAACGCGGCCCCGAGCCCCTGGATGCCGTACGCCCCCGCCTTGTCCAGCGGCTCGCCGGTCTCCGTGTAGATCCGCGCGGCCTCGCGGTCGAACGCGCGGAAGCGCACTTCGGCGCGCGCGACCGCGCTCACCGTCCCGTGCGCGCCCACGAGCGCGAGGCCCGAGAGCACCTCATGCGACCTGCCGGCGAGCGAGACGAGCATCGACACGGCGTCGTCGGCGTCCTTCGGTTTGCCGAGCACGCGGCCGTCCGTCACCACGACGGTGTCACCCCCCACCACGAGCGCGCCGCGGTCGCGCGCTGCGGCGACCTCGGCCTTGGTTCGCGCGAGCCGCTCGACGTGCGCGACCGGTGTCTCGCCGGCGAGGTACGACTCGTCGACATCCGCCGGGCGGATCTCCGGATCGAGGCCGAGCTGCCGGAGCACGTCGGCACGGCGCGGCGAGCCCGACGCGAGCACGAGGCGCGGCGTCACTGTGCTCGTCATCAGGCGCGCTCGATGACGAGTGTGACCGGGCCGTCGTTCACGAGCTCGACGTCCATCATCGCTCCGAACTCACCCGTCTCCACCGCACGCGTCGTCTTCGACCGCAACGTCCGCACGAAGTCCTCGTAGAGCCCCGAGGCGACTTCCGGCGGAGCGGCGTCCACGAAACTCGGCCGCCTGCCCTTCGATACGTCGCCGTAGAGCGTGAACTGGCTCACCACGAGCAGGTCGCCGCCGGCATCCTCGAGCGAGAGGTTCATCTTGCCCTCGGCGTCGGCGAAGACGCGCATGCCAAGCACCTTGTCCCCCATCCATGTGATCTGGTCGGGGCCGTCGCCGGCCGCGAACCCGACGAGGAGCATGTGCCCCCGACCGATGCGGCCCACCACGCGCCCATCGACTCGGACCTCCGCGCGGGAGACGCGCTGGAGGACGACCCTCACTCGACCGTGACCGACTTC
>SHZR01000001.1 GCA_009692205.1 Gemmatimonadota bacterium
GGCGAACGACTTGGTCGAGACTGCCCCCCGCACCCTTGTCCCGGATCCTGGAGCCGTGGCCTAGGGGAACGCCCCTACCGCGGCCTCGTGGATCCGGGCGCTAGTGCGCTTGCATCGTCAACTTCGCTGGATCGTAGCGTTCTCCTTTCCTTGGCAGCGGGCAGCTCGCATACATGCGGGATCAGCGGCGGACAGGTCCTCTGCTGGGGAGACAATCGATTCGGCCAGGTCGGAGACGCCTCGACGGAAGGGCGCGCGCAGCCCGTCCAAGTGGTCGGCCTCCCCGCCCCGGCCACTCAGCTCGTCGCCGGCGCCGTGCACACCTGTGCTCTCCTCGACAATGGCTCCGCCTACTGCTGGAGGCAGAACCTCCAAGGGCAGCTAGGCGACGGCACCACCGGGAACCGGACGACGGCTACGCTCGTGACCGGGGGCCGGCGATTCCAATCGCTCTTCGCGGGGGGCGCGCTCACCTGTGGCATCACGGTGGACGAGTCGCAGTACTGCTGGGGCCTCAACCAAAACGGTCAGCTCGGCGACGGAAGTCGCCAGAGCCGCTCCGTCCCCACCGCCGTCGTCAGATAGGGACCAGTAGGACGTTTCTGGTCCGGCGAGCTCCGCCTACGGCTTCACCGAATGCACGAGGATGGCGGTGAGGAGCAGCACGCCGGCAGCCAGAGCCACCTCGAAGGCCGCCCTACGCCTCACCGCGGCCGCTCCGTCCGAGGTCTCACAAGAGGGCAATCCCACGCGCCAGTTCCACAGGCCAGCCGCGAATACCATGCCCGCCACGGCGATCTTGGCGGAGAGGATCCGCCCGTAACCGGTGGTCCAGAGGCTCGACGGGACATCGAGGTGCGTCCAGGCGAGCACCACGCCCATCGCGATGAGTGTAGACACGCTCACGAGAGCCCCGGTCGAGAAGCCGCGGAGCTGAGCGGCGAACAGGGCGACGTCCTCTCCATTTCGCTCCATGGGGTGCCCAACCGTCAGGATGATGCACAGGGAGCCGATCCAACTTCCCGAGGCCAGCGTGTGCAGCGCATCCGCCGCGACGATGAAGGGCCTCCCGGAGTCGACCCCCATGGCGTGACCCGACAGCGCGAGCGTCGCCACGAGCATCAGGACGAGCGCCAGGGCGACGCCCCAGGCCGCAGAGAAGCGAAAAGAAATCCTCTGCCCCGCTTCCTCGGTCAGAGGGCCGCGCGCACGCCAGAAGGCCGCCGCCAGGAGCGGGAGAATGGCTCCCTGCGCCATCCAAACGGTGCCCCAGAAGGTCTCGAACATGAGGAACGAGACATCCTCGGAGAGAGGCACGAACGGGTCGCGGAACCCCATCACCTGCACCACCATCCTCAGGGCCCACGCTGCGACCAGCACCAGGACCGTGATCGCCCCCACGCCGGCAACCCGACGCTCGATCAAGCGCAGCCGAGCCGTGTGGGTGTCGCCCACCATCCGTGCCGCGCGCGGAGCAACGAGCGCGCGCCACGCCACGCATCCGACCGCGACCCCGACGCCGGCGAAGAGAACCCACTGCTGGAGGGTCGCGAGGACCCGCTCCAACGTCACCCCGTCACCTCGAAAGTGAAGTCTCCCCTCATCACGTGCCCGTCATCGGCGATGCATCGCCATTGAACGACATACGCCCCCGGCGGCAGCGGCGGACTGACCTCGACAAAGATCTGCCGTGGGTCATGGGGGTCGGCAGCGGGCGGGCTGCTCCGCATGAGCGAGCGTCCGGTGGTGACGACGCGGACGGAGGCCCCCCGCATGAGGGGGGCACCCGTGAAGAAGAGGCGAATCTCAGAAACCGCAGACACGGTCGAGGTGTCGGCAGGAACCGACTTCTCGAGGGTGATATGCGGCAAGTCCGCGCGTGCGGCGTGGCCAGGTACGGCGAGGGCAGACAGCGTAGCCAACAACGCCACGATCCCCTTGTCACCTCCGAATCTCATCCATCTACTCCCGTCATCGTGTGATGCTCGAAGAATACACCTTCGCGGGCGCCGCGTGCCTGTGTTTCACCAGTGTCGGGCCCGGTTGCCTTAGGGAAGCCCCGTGGCGATTCTGGGGTAGAGGTGTTGCAGAATCCACTCCGCTCCCAGACAGCGGGTCAAAATGACACTCAAGATTGGCTTCGCGCCGCTCCTCGCGGGACTCGTGCTCGCCTTGGTCTTCCCCGATCCAGGCACGGCACAGGGCACCGCCGACTCGGCCCACGGGGCTTCGGTCCTCGAGCGCGAATACCCGGACTTGTACGACCTCCTCCTCCGCGTCGAACGCGCCCACGGCGTCCTCTTCGGGCAACTCGCCGCCGAAGGGGATGCGGTACGGGCCACGGGCGGCGACGTCCCGACGTTCGGCTTCGAGCTCGACATGGTCGAGCGGCTCACGGCCCTGGTCGGGGCCGAGGGCGCAGCGGACGACGTCGCGGCCGAAGCGGAGCGCGGGTACGCAGTCCTCGGAGAGCGCGCCGCGGGGGTCATCGCGCATGCCAACGCCTTCTACCGTGACATGTTGGGTGTCTTGGCCGATCCGAGCATAGGCGTAAGAGATCGGAGCGCCGCGCTGGACGGGGCGGTGCAGCGGTACCTGAGCCGCCCCGACCTTGCGCTCCCGAGCGCGCCGAAGGACATGGGGGTCCTCTACGATCATCCCTATACGCTGGCCTTCAGGACCGGGTATGCCGACCTCGATGGCCTCACCTGGGCCGGCCATTGGTTGAAGCTCGCTGCCACCGAACCCCTCACGGACTTCCCCGGACGGGAGCAGCGAGCGGCAGGAGTCGATACCGTCACGACGCGCTACTTCGCGAAGCTCAGCTACGGAGAACCTCCCCTGTTCTTCCCCAGTGAGCTCCCCTTGGCTCCTTCCATCTCCCCGGGGATCATCTTCATCAGCCCGGAGGCAGCGATGATCTGGGATAACGCGAGCATCATGCAGGAGGTGCTCGCGGATGTCCTGGCCTCGCCGGCCGTGAAGGACGTGCGCGCGGCCCTCGACGAGGCGGTCGACCACTTCATGGACCCGACCTACCGCATGACGGTCCAAGGTGAATGGGAGATCATGGCACTGCGCCACGGGATCTTCTTTCAAGGCGGCTATCCGCTCGGCGTGCTGCTGGAGAGTGAGCTGAACGTCGGTGGACACTTCGCGCACCTCCAGGGTGGAGGCGCCATCACCATCCCCGGAATGCCGGGACAGTGAGAGGGTCGGGAGGCCGGGCGGCAACGCTCGCTACGGCCGCGGTCGCCGTATTCTACGGGTGCGGGGCGGAAGGTGGCCCCTCGGAGCCACCGCCGACCCTGCAGGCCCTCGCGCTCGACACTCTGTTCGTGGTCGGCGCCGCGGAGGGCGACGCGTGGGAGGTATTCGGCGGGATCTGGGACGTCGAGGCGGCGCCGGATGGCCACTTCGCGGTCCTCGACCTGGAGGCGCCGGCCGTCCACGTCTTCGATGAGGACGGCGCGCACGTCGGCTCCGTCACCGAAACCGGGCTCGATGCCGGAGCGCTGGATCGTCCGTCGGGCATCACGTGGAGCGCCGCGGGGGAGCTACTGGTCTGGGATCCTGGCAGCTCGTGGATCTCGCGCTTCTCGGTGGGTGATGCGGGCGTCGAGTTCGCGGATCGCTTTCGGGCGTTCGCCTTCGGCGAGACCGGCTTCTGCTCGGCCGCGGGGCGGACCTACATGAGCTACTTCCAGGAGGGCCAGGTCGTGCATGAGACCGGCCCCGACGGGCCCGTCCGCTCCTTCGCCCCCGCCCCACCCGTCGTGGGAGTGGAGACGCTCGGCGTGGAGCTCCAAGAGATCGCCATCGAGGAGCTCACGCCGTCCGGCCTCCTGTGCACCTCTCGTGGAGTTCTCGACGTGAGCTTCGTCCAGTCGAGCATCCGCCTCCACGACTGGGGCGGCACGCTGCTTTGGGGCCGGGAGCTCGCCGACTTCCACCCGATCGTCGTCTACACGCCCGATGGGATGGGGCTCGGACGCCGCTTCGACGCCAACGAGGGATCCCACCTGCTCCGCTCGATCGTTCCCTGGGGGGAATCGATGGCGCTCGTCCAGCACGATCTCCGCACCCAGGAAGTGCCGGAAGAGGGCGAGGTCGAGGTACTCGAGTCGCGCCTGATCAGGCTCGAGGACGGCGTCGAGGTGGACCGCACGCGAGACCTTCCGCTCATTCTGGCCGCGCACGGCAACCGACTCTATGAGGTGCGAAAGAGCCCGTTCCCGCAGGTCATCGTGATGGAGATTTTCGCTCAACCGTAGCACAGCGCGCGCTTCCTCACCCCCCCGCGATGCGGGGGACGAAGTGGATCTCGCTGTTCTCCCCGAGCTTCAGATAGTCCGGCTCCTGGTAGACCTCGCCGTCCACCGCGATCGCCATGATCTCGATCGGGTCGGCGAGGTCCGGGAAGCGCTCGGTCACCGCCTGCATGAGCTCGCGCACACGCGGGACGTCCACCGTCAGCGACTCGATGCCGCCGGTGAAGTCGGTGAGCGCGGCCGAGAAGTAGATCGTCGCCACCGATCTACGCTCCGCTCAGCGCCTTCAGCACGCGCGGAGGCGACAACGGCAGATCGGTGAAGCGGACTCCCGTGGCTCCCGCCATCGCGTTGGCCACCGCGGCGAGCGGCGGCACGATCGGGACCTCGCCCACGCCGCGCACCCCATAGGGATGCAACGGGTTCGCCACCTCGATGAGCACGGTGTCGATCATGGGCAGGTCCGATGCGACCGGCATCCGGTAGTCGAGGAAGCCGGCGTTCTCGAGGTGGCCGGCCTCGTCGTAGATGTACTCCTCGTTGAGGGCCCAGCCGATCCCCTGCACCGCGCCGCCCTGCATCTGACCCTCCACGTAGCTCGGATGCACCGCCTTGCCGACGTCCTGGATCGCCGTGTAGCGAACCACGCGGCTCACGCCTGTCTCCTTGTCGACCTCGATGTCGCAGATGTTGGTAGCGAATCCGGGCCCGGCCATCGGCGCGCTGACCGCGCCCCGACCCACGATGGGTCCACCCGTCGCGGTCATCTTCGCGGCAAGCGCGCTCACCGTGAGTGGCTCCTTGTCGCTCGCGCCGTTGAGCGGGATCGCCCGCCCACGCTCCCAGGCCACGCAGCTCGGATCCACATCCCAGATCTTCGCCGCGCGAGCGCAGAGTTGGTCGCGCGCGTCCTGCGCTGCCTTGATGACCGCCATGCCTGTCGCATAGCAGACGCGGCTTCCGCCGGTCAGGTCGTTGTAGCCGATGCTGTCGGTGTCGGCCACGGTCGGCCGTACGCGCTCGACCGGGATCCCCAACTCCTCGGACACCATCATGGCTTGCGCGACGCGCGTGCCTCCAATGTCCGGGTTCCCGGTGACGACGGTCGCGCTGCCGTCCGCGCTCAGCGACACCGTCGCGGTCGAGTTGAGCCCCGCGTTGAACCAGAAGCCGCACGCGACGCCCCGGCCCTGGTTCGGGCCCAGCGGCGCCTTCCAATGCGGATGAGCCTTGGTGGCCTCGAGCACCTGCTTGAGACCGATGGGACCGTACTTGGGCCCGTACGGGGCTGAGTCACCCTCCTGGGCCGCGTTCTTCAGGCGCAGGTCGATCGGATCCATGCCCAGCTTCTGCGCGATCTCGTCGATGACCGACTCGGTCGCGAACATCGCCGCCGGAGAGCCCGGCGCCCGATACGCCGCCACCTTCGGGCGGTTCACGACGATGTCGTAGGCCTCGATCATGAAGTTCGGGATGGTGTAGGGTGCGATCACGCACATCGCCCCCGCCCCGGCCGGCGAGCCCGGGTACGCGCCCGCCTCGTAGTAGAGCGATGCGCTCGCCGCGACTAGGGTGCCGTCCTTCTTCGCCCCAATCTTCATGCGCACCTTCGTGCCCGAAGTCGGACCGCTGGCACGGAAGACGTCGTCTCGCGACATCACCATCTTCACGGGCCGGTGGGCCTTGCGGGAGAGCACGATGGCGAGGGGCTCGAGGTACACGGGGATCTTGCCGCCGAAGCCCCCGCCGATCTCGCTGGGCACGACTTTCACTTTCGCGGCATCGATGCCGAGGATGCCGGCCGAGGCGTCGCGCACGATGAAGTGCCCCTGCGTCGTCGTCCAGACGAGGACCTGCCCATCCTCACCGTAGCGTGCGACGCATGCGTGCGGCTCGATGTACCCTTGGTGGACCATGGGCGTGGTGAACGTCCGCTCGACGATCAGGTCGGCCGCCGCGAAGCCAGCCTCGAGGTCGCCGCGCTTGAGCTCCATGCGCAGCGCCACGTTGGTGTGCTTCGGGGCGTCGGCCAGCGGCTTTCCCTTCGTGACCAGGTCGTCGTGCAGGATCGTGGCGCCGGGCGCGAGGGCCTGGTCGACCGTCATCACCGGCTTCAGCACCTCATAGACGACGACAATCTTCTCGGCGGCCTCACGTGCGATCTCGGGGGACGTCGCCGCGACCGCCGCCACCGCGTGACCCTCGTAGAGCGCCTTGTCGTGAGCCAGGGCGTTGTCGCCCATGGGCCCGAGCTCCATCGCGGCCTCGCCCAACGAGAGCTTCGCGTTCGTCTTCGGGATGTCCTTCCCGGTGATCACCGCCTTCACGCCCGGCGTGGCCTCTGCCGCCGACGTGTCGATCGAAACGATGCGGGCGTGCGCGTGCGGGCTCCGCAGCACGTGGCCGTGGAGCATGCCCGGGAGAGTGAAGTCCGCACCGTAGTTGGCACGCCCGGTGACCTTGTCCAGACCGTCGTGGCGGATCGGCCGCGTGCCGATGTACTCGAAGGTTCGCTCCGCGCTCATGCCCTCACCTCGCTGGTCTCGTTTCGCATGACTTCGGCCGCGTCCATCACGGCCCGCACGATCTTATCGTAGCCCGTGCAACGACACAGGTTACCCGCCAACCAAAAGCGAACCTCCTGCTCCGTCGGATTCGTGTTCCGATCGAGCAGCGACTTGGCCGCCACGACAAGGCCCGGTGTGCATATCCCGCATTGCAGGGCCGCCTGCTCGAGAAACGCCTGCTGCACGGGATGAAGTGCGTCGCCAACCGCGACGCCCTCCACGGTGAGCACCTCCCGATCGATCGCTTCGGCGGCGAGCACCAAGCAGGACGGGACGAGTCGGCCCTCCAGCAGCACCGAGCAGGAGCCACAGTCGCCCGTGCCACACCCTTCCTTCGTGCCCGTGAGCCCGAGTCGGTTGCGGAGCGCATCGAGGAGGGTCTCGGCGGGCTCGCAGAGGAACTCGGTGGGCTCGCCGTTGACGGTCGTGCGTACGTGTATCGTCGACACTGATCTCTTCCTGGTGGTGGCGTTCTAGTGGCTGGCGCGGGCGCGCGCGGCGGCGATCGACGCCGCGCGACGGGTGAGCACGCCCACGACCGTTCTCCGGTAGGCGGCCGTGCCGCGTTTGTCGCCGATCGACCTGGCGGCGGCGCTGGCGGCCTCGCCCGCGCGCACCAGAGCCGCGTCGTCCAGCTTGGTCCCGATGAGCGCCTCCGCGGCCGCGGGCACGAGCAGCGCCGTCGGCGCGACGGCGGCGATGGCGACGCGAGCCGCCGTGCACGTCCCGCCCTTGTCCAACGTCACGCTCACCGCAGCGCCGGCGGCCGCGATGTCCATCTCGGATCGCGGTATGAGCCGCAGGTAGGCGTCCCCGGTCCCAGCTGCCGGACGAGGAACCCACAGGGCCACGAGCACCTCGCCCGGTGCAAGCACCGTCTTGTGGGGCCCGGTCGTGAAGCCGTCTACATCGACGGTGCGCTCACCCTGGGGCCCCGCGATCACGGCGCGCGCCCGATTCACGATGAGCGGGCACGTCGTGTCGGCCGCAGGTGACCCGTTGCAGAGATTCCCCCCCACGCTCCCCCGACCCTGGATCTGCGTCGAGCCCAACAGGCCCACCGCCTCGACGAGCCCCGGCCAGAGACGACGGGCTTCCCCATGCTCGCAGACCTCGGCGGCCGACGTCGCCGCGCCGAGCCGCATGCCCACTTCGTCCAGGGTGATTCCTACCAGGCCGGGAATTCGCTTCAAGTCGACGAACGCGGAAGGGCGGCGCAGGCCCACTCGGTATTGGACGAGCAGGTCGGTTCCGCCCGCCAGCGGCGTCGCCTGCGGATCGGCCTGCATCAGTCGAACCGCGTCGGCGACCGTGGTCGGCGCTTCGTAGCGTTGGGTCAGCATGGCGTCGTTTCCATTCTCGGGAGATGGCAACCCCCGCGGGGGTCGCGCTGACGCCCCGCGATTCAGGGCGTGAGCGTTGCGGAAAACTCGATGCGAATCTGCGGTCGCACGCGCATCATCCCGAGCATGACCACCGGCGGCTCCACGCCGTAGGTCGTCATATCGAGCGGCAGCCCGCCTTCGATCCGGACACTCGACCCCGACGGTGTCAGGGTGATGGGCAGGCTGACCTCTCGGGTGGCATCGAGAATGGTGAGCGTACCCGTCGCGACGACGCCCTGGCCACTCGCCTGGTAGCTCTGGAGTCGGAAAGTGATCTCCGGGAACTGCGTCGCCCTCATCGCCTCCAGGAGATGCTGCCTCATCTCGTCCTCAGGACAGACGAAGTCGTTCAGCCGAACCGTGAGCGTGGCCGCCTGGACTCCGTCGGCGAGACCCCGCACCGGGGTAGCCGAGCCCGGGGTGATCTGGGCGGTGCCGGGCACCGTACACGTCCAGCCTCGGATGGTCGAGTTGCCCGACACCGTGAATGCTACGCTCGACTGCTGTGCGGCCACTGCGTGCGGCTGCGCGAGAGACAGGCCGACCATGCCGGCCGTCAGCATCCGCCCAAGACCCGCCCCAGAAGCCATCTGCATCACTCGCATGCGTACCGTCCTCATAGCCCGAAGCCGAACTGGTTATGCCGCGTCATGATGGGACCGTGCCCTTCCACCACGAAGCGAGACGTGATCTCGGCGAGCGAGTTGGTCCGCGTCTGCCCCATGACGATCCTGAGCTCGGCCAAGATCATTTCGATGACCTTGTCGACCCCGTCCTCGCCGAACGCGCCGAGGCCCCACACATAGGGGCGACCGATTCCAACCGCGTCTGCGCCCAGAGCGAGAGCCTTGAAGACATCGCCGCCGCGACGCACGCCGCTGTCGATCATTACGGGCACCCGCCCCCGGACCGCGGCGACCACTTCGGGCAACGAGTCGATCGTCGCCCACATGCTGTTCTCGGCCCGTCCACCGTGGTTCGACACGTAGATGATGTCGGCGCCGTGCTCGATCGCCTGCTCCGCGTCCTCGGCGGTGACGATGCCCTTCACGGCGAGGTTCATGTCGCTCGCGTCCTTGAGGCGCGACACGTAGTCCCACGTGTAGGGGGGACGCTCGCCCGCCGGCCCCTCCAGCCCGCGAGCCATCGGCCTCTGGTAGCCCTGTTGATGGTTGTGGCAGTTCTGGCAGAGCGGCCCACTCGTGCCCTCGCCGACGACCGAGCGGCGCGCCAGCTCCCGGTTGCTGCCGCCGAGGAGGTCCACGGTCCACACGAGCGTCGGGCAGCCCGCTGCCGCCACGCGGTCGATCACACGCTGATTCCGGTTCCAGTCGAGATTGGAATAGAGCTGGAACCAGTGCGGCTCGCCCCGCGCCTCGGCGATCTCCTCGTACGACATGGAGCTGACGTTCGACTGGATCTGCAGGATGCCACGGCGCCGAGCCGCCCGGCCTGCGCCGGCTTCCCCCTGCGTGTGGTACGCCTGGAGGGCCGCGACGGGGCAGAGAAACAAGGGTGCATTGAAGCGCTGGCCGAGAAGCTCGATCGACATGTCCGGGGCGGTCGGCGGCTCGTCGCTGAGCCGACGAGGGCGAAGCGTCAAGCGCTGGTAGCCCTCCCTGTTCGCCACGCGCGTCTCGTAGTCGTCGACGCCCATGTGCAGGTAGTCCCAGTGCTGGGCCAGGTTGTTCTCGTGGGCCACGCGCTCCATGTCCCACACATTGACCGCGTCGTCGGGCGACCCGATGAGGCTGCCCGTCAGCTGCTCTTCCTGGGCCTGCTGAGGAGGGATCTCCTGCGGGAACGCCGGGGCCGAGGGAGGCTCGACGAGCGTCGCCGGCGGAATGACCGGCGCGCCGCAACCGACGCATGGTACGGGACCCGTCCTGGGGGGCGCCGACTCGCCCGCGAGAGGTTCGAGCCAGCGCGAGGGCACCGCGGCATAGGCCAAGGCCGCCAGCGGGCTAGCTGCCAGGAACTTGAAGAAGAGCCGCCGACTCGCCCCCTGATCAGGGACGTTCGCGTCTGAACTGGATCGAGTCATTGCCCGTCTCCTCGAATGTGAGGGCCCCACCGGCCTTCGGCCGAAAGTGCAGCGGGACGGCCACCCGTGGCAACAGGTGCCCCCCTCACTCCGCGCTCGCTACCTTGTGCCGCCATTCCCCCCGCGGACGGAGCGACCCCCGAACGGGTACACGATGGCTCACGCCCCTTGTCCCGTCTGCCGCAAAGCGAATCCATCCCCGCTCATGACCCTCGGTGGGGTCACCTACTGGTCTTGCGGGACGTGTGAAGCGCGGTTCCTCGATCCGCTGCATCACCCGTCGCCTGGGGAGGAATACCGTCGCTATCTCAGCCATCAGAATGATCCCGACGACCCCGGCTATCGGAAGTTTCTCGGCCGGTTGACGGACCCACTGCTGGCGAGGCTTCTCCCGGAGTCGTCCGGGCTGGACTACGGCTGCGGCCCTGGCCCAGCCCTCGCGGCCGTCCTGCGCGAGGCCGGGCATCGAATGGCGCTCTACGACCCCTTCTTCTGCCCTGACGAGGCGCCCCTGGCGGAGCACTACGACTTCGTGACCTGCACGGAGACCGCCGAGCACTTCCACAGGCCGGCGGATGAGTTCGACCGGCTCTTCGGGCTCGTGAGGCCGGGCGGCTGGCTCGCGATCATGACCACCTTCCAGACCGATGACGCATCCTTCGCCGACTGGCGCTACCGGAGGGATCCGACGCACGTGGTCTTCTATCGACACGCCACACTCGTTCACCTCGCCGACCAGCGCGGCTGGACATGCGAGGTGCCGATGAACAATGTGGCCCTGATGAGACGCCCACCGAACCCCGGCGACAACGAGGGCATCGTTGCGTAAAGTTCCCGACCATGAATAGGACCATGCGCAACATGAATAGGACCATGCCAAGAGGGTGGGCGGTCATCCTCGCCGCCGTGATCGCCCCGTGTCCGGCGTTCGCCCAGTCCGTCGATGGAGGCGCCCCGACGGGCGTCCGCTCCGGGGCGGCAGCCCGAGTGGACGCCGGGCCGATCATCGACGGCCGCCTCGACGAGGCGGCCTGGGCGGCAGCCGAGCCGCTCACCGGCTTCGTCCAATACGAGCCGGTGGCGGGCGCGCCTTCCTCCGAGACCACCGAGGTGCGCATTCTCACGGATGGGGACGCTCTGTACATCGGCGCGTGGATGTTCGACAGCGAGCCCGACCAGATCATCGTCGGGGAGCGGAGGCGCGACACCAACCTCTCCGATTCGGACGCCTTCCTCGTCGTGTTCGACACGTACCTCGATCGTCAGACCGGCTTCGTCTTCGGGACGAACCCCGGCGCCATCGAGTACGACGGTCAGGTGCGCGGAGACGCCGGGGCCAACCTCAGTTGGGATGGAAGCTGGACCGTCGCCAGCTCCCAGGACGCGCGGGGCTGGTACGCCGAGATGCGGATACCCTTCTCGACACTGCGGTACGGCGCCGGCGCGGACCAGGTGTGGGGGCTCAACCTCACGCGCTACATCAGGCGCAAGAACGAGCAGGTCGTGTGGTCACCCGTGCCGCGTCAGTTCGGGTTCTATCGGCTGACCGAGGCGGGGCAGCTCACGGCGGTCCAACCGCCTCCCCGCCGCGTGACCACCGTGACTCCGTACGTGCTGGGCGCCGCGAGCCGGATCCCGCGCGTGGAGCCCGGCGTGACGTACCCGCTCGAGGCGGGCGCCGACGCGAAGATCGGGATCACCCAGGGGCTCGCGCTCGACCTCACCGTGAACACGGACTTCGCCCAGGTCGAGGTCGACGACCAGCAGGTGGACCTGACGCGCTTCAATCTGTTCTTCCCCGAGAAGCGCCCGTTCTTCCTCGAGAACGCGGACCTCTTCTCCGTCGGGCTGGACTTCCTCCCGGGCCGCACCAACGGGAGGACCTCGCTCTTCCACAGCCGCCGCATCGGCGTAGCGGCGGGCGACCAGGTGCCGATCCAGTGGGGGAGCCGCCTCTCTGGCCGAGCCGCGGGAATGGACGTCGGCCTCCTCCACATGCGGACCGACGGGCTGACCGGCCTTCAGGACCCCACGGGGTGGACTGTCGCACGCCTCGCGCGCGAGCTGCCCAGCCGCTCGCGCGTGGGGGCCATCTACACCTCTCGCGTCTCGTCGGACGACTCCGGAGACTACAGCCGCACGTATGGTGCGGATGCGCGCCTGGGTATCGGAGAGCGGTGGACGTTCAATGCCCTCGCGGGACTCACCGACGAGCCCGGCGTGAGCGGCGGGAGCGAGCTCGTGAGCGTGGTCGGGGAGTACCTGACCCCGAGTTGGTACGTGCGGGCCTACCACGATCGCGTCGGAGAGAGCTTCGATCCGCAGTCGGGCTTCATTCCGGACAACGGTTTCCACGAGAGCAGCATGCGGGTCGAGCGCATCGAGCGGCCGGAGGCGCGCTCGTGGTGGAGGGAGTTCAGAACGCACGTCCGCCGGACGTGGGCGTACGACCAGGCCGGCTTCAAGGAGCTGGAGTTCCGGCACCTGCACTCGAACTTGAGCTTCGAGGATGGGAGCCAGCTCTCTCCGGCGCTCCAGTGGGTCGAGGAGGGACTCAGCTCTCCGTTCGCCATCCGGGGAACTCCCATTGTCGTGCCCGCCGGCAGCTACACGGGCTGGAACTCTTACGGCAACTTCAGGACGAACCCGTCCGCGGCCCTGTCGTTCAACGGGCGCTGGGACCTGGGCAAGTTCCTGAGCGGCAACCGCTGGGGGGGGTCGCTGGGGGTCTCGATCCGCAGGGGCGACATCCTGACGGGAAGCCTGAGCGTCGCGCACAATCGCATCCGGCTGCCTGAGGGAGACTACAACACCTCGCTCACACGTCTGAGCCTCCGGTACGCGTTCTCTCCCGACATCTTTCTCCAGTCCCTCATCCAGTACAGCGACCAGACCGGCGTCTGGTCCGGCAACATCCGCTTCGGGTGGCTCGACACCGCAGGCACGGGCCTGTTCGTGGTCTACAACGAGCGTCTGGAGATGGACGTCACCGGCGTCACCGGGCTTCTTCCGCGCGACGCCTTGGCTCCGTCGGAACGAACGCTCGCCATCAAGTTCACGAGGCAGTTCGACCTGTCGGAGCTGACCGACTTCTGACCCCAGACCGCTCTCCGAAACCACCCTGGAGATATTCTTATGCGACGATTCCTGATCGGGCTGCTTACCTTGGCCGCCGCCGGATGTGGCGGCTCGGAGGAGGCGGCGGATATGCCGCCCCAGGCCCAGCCCGCGAGCACGCCCGCCCCAGCGCCGAGGCCACCCGCCTTTCCCGCGGCGGATCAGTTCCGCCTGGGTGACGCGGTCTCGCTCCGCCAAACGGCTGGGGGCTCGGCCATCGCGTGCAACAAGCTGCACTTCGGGGACGCCGTGGTCGCAGTCGTCCAGAGGTACGCGCACGCGGGCCGCGGAGCGCTCGCCCTCCGGTGCCTGGCCGACGGTTGGGCCACGCCTTCGGCGCCGACGCCGGCGGATCTCCAGGCCGTCGGGGCGACGCTCCAGGGCGGGCTAGCGCCGGAGTACGAGGGGATCGTGATGCAGCCGGACGGCTCGCTGTCGTTCGTCGCGCTCGACCTTCCCGGGCGGGCCTCGGACATGTCTTGGGCGGGTCGCTGGGCTGCGTACGTCTCGATTCAGAACGCTCGGGACGCAGCCGGTGGGCAGAGAGAGGCGGACGCCATCGGCATCGTGTACGACATCCCCGGCCGGTTCGCTATCCAGCAGTACTTGCTGGGCACGTGCAGACTATCCGCCGCGGGTGCCGCCGACCAGTCGGCGTTCTCCGTCCCGACCTGGGCCAGCGACGGGAGGAGCCTCGTATTCCACGGTGACGCGGCGCGCTGCAGCTTCGGAGAGGTGGAAGCCCACCCCGAATGATCCCATCCACCGCCACGGGTGCGGTCGTCGAGTTCATCTGCCGCTCGCGACTGCGCGACTTCCCGGCCGAGGCGCTCGAGATCGCCAAGCGCTGCATCATCGACGGCCTCGGCGTGATGCTCGCGGGCTCCACTCAGGACGCCGGCCGTATCCTCAGCGAGCACGTGCGGGGCTCCGATCCGCGCACCGAGGCCACGGTGTTCGGACCCGGGCCGTTCCGGACGGGCTCTGCCTCCGCCGCGCTCGTCAACGGCACGGCCGGCCACGCCCTCGACTGGGACGACACGCAGCTCGCGACGAGCGCCGACCGCATCTTCGGCCTGCTCACGCACCCGACGATTCCGCCGCTCGTCGCCGCGATGGCACTCGGCGAGCCACGCCGCGTCTCGGGCGCGCGGTTCCTCGAGGCCTTTCTCACCGGCTTCGAAGTGGAATGCAAGATCGCGGAGGCGATTCACCCGGATCACTACAAGAAGGGCTTCCATTCCTCGGGCACGGTGGGCACGTTCGGCGCGGGAGTGGCCGCCGCGAAGCTACTCGGGCTCGACGCCACGGCGACCGCGCACATGCTGGCGATCGCCGCGAGTTCGGCCTCCGGCATTCGCGTGAGCTTCGGCAGCATGACGAAGCCGTTGCACGTCGGCCGCGCGGCCCAGAACGGTGTGACGGCCGCCGAGCTCGCGGGTCGCGGGCTCACCGGCGGCAAGGACGCACTCGATCCCCCGTGGGGCTTCTTCCAGACGTTCAGCCACGGCTCGGGCTTCGACCCGGAGCGGATCATCCCGGTGCTTGGGCAGCCTCACACGATCGTGTCGCCCGGAGTGTCGATCAAACCCTATCCGTGCGGCGTGCTCGGCCACCCGACCATGGATGCGATGCGCCGGCTCGTGATCGCGCACGACGTCAAACCCGAGCACATCAAGGCCATCCGTGTACGGGCGGGCTCGAACATCCTCAACCCGCTGCGCTACGCGATCGCGACCAACGAGCTCGAGGCGAAGTTCTGCCCTGCGTTCATGGTGAGCGCCATCGCGTTGCGCCGCAAAGCCGGCATCCACGAGTTCAACGACGAGTTCGTGCAGAGCGCGCCCGTGCAAGCACTCATGCGTAAGGTCGAGCGCGTACTGGATCCGGTGATCGAGGCCAAGGGGTGGGAGAAGATCAGAAGCACCGTAGAAGTCGACCTGCTCGACGGCCGTACGCTCGTCGAGCACGCCGACGAGAGGTACCGCGGGGGTCCTGACCTGCCGTTTACCCGCGACGAGCTCTACGACAAGTGGAGCGACTGCGCCTCGCTCGTCCTTGGGAAGGCGGCCGTCGACGAAGCGTTCGAGCTCGTCGACGGGATCGAGGCGCTCCCCGACATCACGACACTCACGCGAGTGCTCGGCTCACCCGCATGAGCCTAGCCTGGATCTCCGTCGCGGCGCTCGTCCTGGCCGTCACGCTGAGCATCACCAGCACCCTCAACGTCGGCGTGGTATCCCTCGCGCTCGCGCTCATCGTCGGCGTCGGCCTGGGCGACATGTCGCCGGCGCAGGTCCTCGAAGGCTTCCCGACGGGCCTCTTCGTGACGCTGGTCGGCGTCACGTTGTTGTTCGCCATCGCGGATGTGAACGGCACGCTCGCGCGCTTTACCGAGCGTGCCGTGCGCCTATGTCGCGGCCACGCTGGCCTGCTGCCCATCATGTTCTTCCTGATCGGTTTCGTCCTCTCGACGATCGGCGCCGGCGCGACGCCCGCGAGCGCGCTGCTCGCGCCCCCGGCGATGGCCGTCGCTGCGGCCGCTGGGGTGCCGCCGCTGCTCATGGTCATCATGACGGGCAACGGCGCGCTCGCCGGGACGCTTTCTCCGTTCGCACCGACGGGCATCGTGGCACACGGCGTCATGGAGCGCATCGGCCTCGGCGGGGTCGAGTGGCAAACGTTCGCCTACAACGCGTTCGCGCATACGCTCGTCGGCTTCGGCGGATTCTTCCTGCTGGGTGGGTGGCGACTATTTCGTCCCGACGCCGCGCGCGGAGACGCGGCTCAGCTCGGTCTCGCGAGCCAGCCGATGGAGACGCGTCACTGGCTCACGGCCGCGGGCATCGCGGCGCTCATCGTCGGCGTGGCCGGGTTCCGTCAGGACGTCGGCATGGTAGCGCTCATCGTCGCGACCGCGCTGATTCTGTTGCGCACGGTCGAGGAATCGAAGGCGATCGCGCGCATGCCGTGGGGCGTGATTCTCATGGTCACCGGCGTCACCGTGCTCGTCGCGCTGTTGCAGGAGACGCAGGGACTCGCGCTGATCACCTCGGGCATCGCGAATCTCTCGACGCCCACGACCATCGAACCCGTGGTCGGGTTCGGGGTCGGGCTCGTGTCGGTTTACAGCAGCACCTCGGGCGTGGTGCTACCGGCGTTCTTGCCGATGGCGCCCGAGCTGGCCGCACGGCTCGGCGGCCTCGATCCCCTGCCCATCGCCTGGTCGATGAACGTGGCGGCGAGCCTCGTCGACCTCTCCTCGCTCTCGACCGTCGGCGCCCTGTACATCGCGGGGGCCGCGTTGGGGACCGACAGCCGGAAACTCTTCAACGGGCTGCTCGCGTGGGGCCTGTCGATGTGCGTCGTGGGTGCGCTTCTCTGCTATTTGCTGTTCGGCTGAGGGGGATGCGAGTCGCCATCCTCGACGACCTACACGACGTGTGGGCAAGCACCGACGACGTGCGCCGCCTACGCGAGCGCGCAGCGGTCGAAGTCTTCACGGCGCCGTTCGGCTCTCCTGCCGTTCTGCGCGGGTTCGACGCGCTGATCGCGAACAGGGAGCGCACACGCTTCACGCGCGAGCTCCTCGAGCAGCTCGCCGACGTGCGGCTGATCGTGCAGACCGGCAATCACGCGGCTCACATCGACCTCGCGGCCGCGCGCGAGTGCGGGATCGTCGTCGCGCAGGCGTCGGGTGGTTACTCGATTGGCGCTGCCGAGCTCGCGATCGGGCTCGCGCTCGCGCTCATGCGCCGGATTCCCGAACAGGACGCGGCCGTCCGCCGCGGCGACTGGCAAACGCCCACGACGCCCGTGCTCCATGGGAAGACGCTCGGCGTGATCGGCTTTGGACGCGTGGGCAGCCATGTTGCACGCATCGGCCATGCGTTCGGCATGCGGGTGCTCGGCTGGAGCCCGCGGCTCACCGACGCCGGGGCGGCCGTCGCAGGCGCCGAGCGGTGCGATCTCGACGCGCTGCTCGCCCAAGCGGACGTCGTCACGATCCACGCCTCGCTCACGCCCACGTCGCGCGGGTTGCTCGACGCGCGCCGCCTCGCGCTCATGAAGCCGAGCGCTTACCTCGTCAATACCGCGCGCGGCCCGATCGTGGACGAGAAGGCGCTACTCACCGCGCTCACGGAGCGGCGCATCGCGGGTGCCGGCCTCGACGTGTTCGACGTCGAGCCGTTGCCCGCCGGCCATCGCTTCACCGGGCTCGACAACGTGGTGCTCACGCCGCACCTGGGTTGGCCAACCGACGACGGCTATCGGCGCTTCGCGGCGGCGGCGTGCGAGGTCCTGTTCGCCCATCTCGAAGGACGGCCGGTGCCGACGTTCGAAGAGCACGACCATCTACGACCCTAGCGTCGCACGTCGCTCGCCGCCGCGGCCTGCTTGATCGATTCGGCATCTTCCTGGAGCATGATGCCTTCGGAGACCAGCCTATCCGCCGCCTCTCCAACCTTGGTCACGTACTCGGCGTGCGAGGCGTAGCGCTCCTCGATCGATAGGCGTGGGTCACGGTTGGCTGCACGCTCCGCCCCGGTGCGGGCGAAGGGAATGAACTGGCCCGTGAGCGCGCAGTCCTCGCCTTCCGCGAACGGTGCACGCCGGAGGGCCCAGCCCGTGTAGGTCCCGATCGGGACCTGGACCTCGACCGTGCGGATCCCGGCAAGATCGTTCCCGTCGGCGTCCGTCTTCGGCACGAGCACTGTGTACTCCTTCCCTTCGATGAACCGGTTCGGAAGGCTCGTCTTGTCCTTCACGGCGACGTTGACGTGCCAGCCCGTGTACCGCACGCCCGGGATCTCGGGAAAGCCCATGCCGGCCTGCGGCAGCGAAGGCACCAGCGTGCCGTCCCCGACGCGCGCGTGACGGCTGGCCGGTGGCAGAGTGCCCGCGGTGGACCAGGCATCGAGCGCGAGGAGGAGCGCCCGCAGGTGTGGGCGACTCTGGTTCGGGTTCGTGAGTTGCTGGCAGGTCGCGGTCGGGCGGGCGGCCTGGGCCGGGCCGTGCTGGACGCTGGCGACCTGGTACACGCGCACGTTGGGCGGGAGCTCGATGTCGTTGCCGAGCCCGTCCGTCGTCAACAGACCATGGCCCTTGAGGAATACCTCGTTGGCGCCGTCCACGTGGATCACGTTCGGGCAGGTGTCGCTGGTCTGGCAGCGAGCGAGCAGGCCGTCGGTGAACCCGGTGACGGCGTCGGTCTGCACGCCGTATGTGAATGGGAACTCCAGCTTCGAGGTGAGCTCTCTCTCGTAGCTGCGGCCGGTCGCGTCGGCATCGCCCCAGCGCTCGTTCAGGGGCATCCCGTGAGCGCCCGAGACCACGGGCATCATCCCCTCGAAGACCTTCCGTCCCTGCGAGTCTTCGTTGAAGCCCCAGTAGAGGAAGTCCTTCAGGTACCTCCCGCTCTGGGAGTTGCCCGTGGAGATCGCATACTGGATCGCTCCGCGGAGGGGGTTGGCCTCGCTGGTGTCGTGACGCAAGAATTCGACGAGGTCTCGGGTGGCTGCGTGCCCCAAGGCCAGCACCGTGGGATCCTTTGCCTGATAGATGAGCTCGAACGCGGCTCCCGCGTCGTACGGGGCGAGGAACGGATCGCGGCGGTTGATCTTCACCGTCGATTCGTCCACGAACGACCATGCGCTCCTCGGCACCTCGGCGCGCTCGACGAGCGGTCCGCCGACCCACTTCGTGTGGTTGCGGACGAGCATCCGAGCCTGAGGCTGCTCGAGGCTCGCGGCCTTGTAGAACGGCAGAGTGAACGTGCTGTCCGTCGTGTCGTCGAAGATCGTCTCGAAGATCGTCTCCCCGACGATCGAGCTGCCATCGGCATTACGGGCGACCGGGAGGGTCGCGACCACGCCATGGTCCCCCCGAGGCCTGAGCCTCTCGTCTTCCCAGCCGGACCACACCATCGCGTAGCCCTGCCGCATGAGGAGGCCGTCCCCAGCCGCGGCGCTTAGGCTCGGGTCGTTATCGCCCACGCCGTTGAAGCCGCCCTTGTTGCCGCGGTTGACGACCTCGTAGAACATCCTGCCGTTCGCCCGCGACATGTCGACCGGCTTGATGATGTGCACGTCGGTCGAGAACTCGACCATGCCGTCGGCGTTGCGGGGCGCCTTGTCGATATCGGTGATGAGCGCGTTGCGGCGGTCCGCGGGATCGAGCGTGAACCACGCCGTGGCGTAGATCACCTCATAAGTGCCTACGTCGCCGAACGACCGTCCCTCGTAGGTCGGCGACTCGACGTCGATGACCTCGAGACGGGTGAGCGTCGGCCGCCCTCCGGACGCGGCATCGCCGGGAGCGCACCCGAGGAAGACGGCGGATCCGGAAAGAGCGACGCCTGCCAACACCCGGACGGTCCGACTGATCGAGACGGCCATACTTGCGTCCTCCGATGGAGCCCCCCGGTCGGGACCGAGACGCGTGGTACGCGCGGTCCGGCTGGGATTGAGGGGGGAGAAACTAGCTCGGCGCGGGGGGCGGCGCGACATGCTACTACCTGGCGACCGACCGCATCCGAGAAGGCCCCGTCGAGGTTGGCGCCTAGGCAGACCCTGCGGCGGCATCGAGGCGTGCATCGGCGGTTAGGATGGCGAATGTCATCCATGCCGCGACGCGCCAGCAGGTACGTGGCGAGGTGAAGGGCATCGACCGTGCGGAGGCGGCGGAGGCGGCGGGAGTGACGGCGGCCTGCGGCCGCCGTCGTCTCCTCGGTCGATCGGCTGGCTGAAGGTCGACGCCTCTGCTCGTCGGCTCGAGCCCGCCAAGCGTCCCGCTGCGCGGGCCGCGCGGGTTCGCCTCCCGCCGCACGCCCTCGAGTGACTTGAAACGAAGAAGCCCGAGCCAACCTTCTGGCTCGGGCATCTTCTTGATGGAGGCGGCGGGAGTCGAACCCGCGTCCGCGAAAGGATCCAGCAGAGCCGCTACGTGCGTAGATCGCTGTTAGTCTCGCCGCGGGCGGTCAGCGACCGACCGACCCCACGACCAGCCACCTAGAGTCTCGTCCCCGAACTCGGCGGCACAGCCCGGGGACCAGCCCGATTTATCGACATCTCAAGGAACGCCTCGGGCGGGCGAACCAGGAGACGGGCCAGTAAGCGAAGCTTACGCGGCCAGCGCCATGTTGTTGTTGGCAGCTATGAATTTTCCCAAGGATTAACGAGGATCGGGTCCTCGGCACGCTACTCCGCGTTCACCAGACACGTCGAGACCGTGACGCCCCCAGTTCACACGACATTCATCATACCCGATGCGGGGGGGTGGGGTCCACCCACGCGTCAGACGGACGCCAGCGCACCCTGCTCGGAGCGGTAGCGCTCCAGCATCGACTCCACATCCTCGAGCGTGTTGGACTGGAAAAGCTCGGTGCGTAGCCGCCGCCCGTCCGGCAGACCCTTCGTATACCAGCCGAGGTGCTTGCGGAAGTCGACGATCGCCCTGTCGGAGTCGTTCTCGAAGGCGATCGCGTTGCGGGCGTGCTCGAGGCACACCGCGAACCGTTCGTCGACGTCGGGCTCCGAAGGCATGGGGTCGCCATCCAGGGCGGCACGGGCGCGCCGGAAGATCCACGGATCTCCGTGCGAACCCCTGGCGATCATCACACCCGCGCATCCGGTCTCGTCGCGCATCCGCCGCGCGTCTTCGCCGCACGCGATGTCGCCGTTTCCGATCACCGGAATCTCCAGCGCCGCGGCGACATCACGAATCTCCGACCAGCGCGCGTGACCGCCGTACATGTCCGCGCGCGTGCGTGCATGCAGGCACAATACCCTCGCACCCGCGTCCTGACAGCGGAGCGCGATGCCGACAGGATCGCGCGTGGCTTCGTCGAATCCGCTGCGGATCTTCACGGTCGTGGGCAACGGCGTCGCGGCGACGACCGCGCGAATGATGCGCTCCACGAGATCGAGATCGCGGAGGCAGCCCGACCCGCCGTTGCGCTTCACCACCTTCTTCACGGGGCATCCGAAGTTGATGTCGATGAAGTCAGGGGCGTACACCTCGGCCACCAGCGCGGCGGCATCGGCCATCACGCTCGGGTCGGCCCCGAAGATCTGGATGCCGATGGGACGCTCGGCGTCGTCGAAGCGCAGGTAGCCGTGCGAGCGCTCAGTGTTGCGAACAATTCCGGCCGCGCTCACGAACTCGCTCACGACCACGTCCGCGCCGAATCGGCGGCAGAGCCGCCGGAAGGGCGACTCGCTCACGCCGGCCTGCGGCGCCAAGTAGAGCGGCGTCGATCCGTCGGTGAGCCACGAGAGGAATTCGGGAGCCATGTCCGAAGCTAGCGAGCGCCCAAGAGGCCGAGAAGCTTGGGTAGTGCGGGGATCGACGCACGGCGCGGGACGCGGTATTGTCGGGTTCCTGAGATTCGAGAACTGCCTGAGCGGACGCCCCACACCATGCGCCTCAGAGAGCTCTTCACCGCCGACGCCGTGAAGCTCGACCTGCAAGCCAAGACCAAGGACGACTTGCTGCAGGAGATGGTGACGCTCCTGGGGCTCGACAAGAAGTCCGAGGCGACGCTGTTCAAGACGCTGAAGCGACGAGAGAGCCTAGGGTCTACGGGCATCGGCCACGGCATCGCTATCCCCCACTGTCGTACCCTGGTGGTGAACCACCTGCGGCTCGCCTATGGGCGCAACGTGGGTGGCATGGACTTCAACGCGATCGACGACGCGCCCGTCCACCACTTCTTCTTGATCGTCGCACCGCCGCTCGAGGTATCGAACCAGTACCTGCCGGTCCTGGGCAAGATCGCGCAGTTCTGCAAGGACCCTGATGTGGCGAAGCAACTCCTCGCGCTCAAAGAACCGTCCGACTTCCTGGAGCTGCTGAACAGCAAGGCGCCCTAGCAGGTCGCTGAAGTCGCGTCGCTCCGCCGCACCCTGACGTCCTACTTCAGGACGTACATCCGCCGCGAGACGCTCTGCCCGTTGACGGTGAGCTGCATGAAGTAGATCCCGGAGGCGACCTGGCGCCCCGATTGGTCGGTCCCATCCCAGAACGCCCCGTGACGCCCGGGCTGCGCGTACTCCAGGGACCGCACCTCCACGCCCGCGCCTGCCGGGTGGGAGAGGGCAACCGGAAACGCCACGGGCTGCGAAAGCAGGTTGAAGATGCGCAGCGATACCACGACCGCGTTCCCGTCGACGAAGAGCTCATCCCCGAGCGTAAAGGGGATCGTCGTCTCCGGATTGAACGGGTTCGGGTAGTTCTGCTCGAGATCGAAAGCACCTCCGCCGCCGGCCCGCGATGGGAACGCGGGAGCCTGGGCAGAGGCGTTTTCAGTCGCGACGAGCAGAGTGAGGGTGGCCAGCAGACAGTAGCTAAGCTTCAATCGCGCTCCCCGAGTGGGTGCCCTTCCTTTGGTACCTTGACGACCCGATTTCGTTGCAGGTTTCGGGCCCACTCCGCGTCATTCCGGCACGTCCCTGCCCTCCCCTCGCCTGAGGGTCGTGCCCAGACCGTCGAAGTAGGCGAGAAGCGGGAGCAGTCGCTTCCTGGTCACCGGCAGCACGTCGCGAAACGCCGTGGGCCCGAGGTTCGTTTGACCGCCGAGCGCAGCGCGGATCCTCGCCGCCGCCGCGTCTAACTCGGCACCTCCCAGGAAGAGCCCATCGGCCACCAGCCGAACGACACCGAGCGACTCCAGCCGACGCAGCAGCGGCCACAGGTCCCGCCTCGCGCGAAGTTCCTCCGGAAGCTCGTCCACGGCAGGAGCGCCGAGCCCGCCGGACAGGAAGATCTCCTCGAGCCGCGCCGAGGCCGCGTCCTGCTCCTGCGACAGGGCCGGGCGATGGCCGGGACGGCGCACACCGCCCTCCGCGGCCTCCAGTCGGCCCTCCGCGACCAGACCGCCCACGACGGCGTCGGCGAGGTCGGGGGGAGCCCAGCTCGGGAACGCCGAACGCACCGCAGCCAGGGGGATCGTCGGCCGGAGCGGGTCCTCGGCGTGCCCCTCCTCCACCGCCCGCAGCACGAGCTCCTGGGCGTCTGCTCGCACCTCAGGCCCGAAGCCACGCTGCGCGGTGACGAGGATCCGCGTGGCGCCCAACTCCGCCAGCCCGGACCCCACGAGCACCGGGGCGAAGCCCGTGTGCACAGGCAAGGCCTGCTTCGCCGCGCCCGCCCATCCCTGCAGCTCCACGTGAGCCGCGATCGCCTCGGCGGGCGAGCCTTCGACGAGCGCCTCCAGCGCCGCGCGCGTGCGATCGTCCAGCCGATTCCGTTTGGGTGGCATCGCCTCGGCGACGACCCCCCCGCCGATCGTCGTTACGGGCGAGTAGGCCCGGATCACGACGCGGTCGCGCGCGCGCACGGTCAGGGGCTCTTCCAAACGGAACTGGACCCACCCGGACTCCCCCGGGCCAATCTCCTCCGCGCCCAGCAGCGCGCATCGCGCCAAGACCCCCGCGGTGCCGTGGTGGAAGTGCACGCGCTGGTGGTGCACGAGGCTCCACCCCGCGTCGGGCAACACGCGCACTCGCGCCGTGACCATCCAAGTCACCGTCCAGTCGGGGGACGTCACGAGGGTCGCGCCCCGCGCCACGAGCGTTCGGTCGGCGCCCTCCCCCGAGAGCGATACCGCCGTGCGGTCTCCAGCCCGGGCCTCCTCCACGTCCCGCTCGTGCACCTGGATGCCCCGCACCTTCGCGTCGAGGCCCTGGGGTAGGACGTGCACCCGATCTCCGACCCTCAGCGTTCCGCTCCAGAGCGTCCCCGTCACGACCGTTCCCGTGCCCTGAATCGTGAACACGCGGTCGAGCGGTAGTCGGACCAGATCCGCCGCCTCGGCGGTCTGAACGCGGGCCGCGGCGTCGAGCAATGCATCGAGCAAGGCGTCGAGGCCCGACTCCTTCGTGGCCGACGTCGGCACGCGGCGCGCATCGGCGTAACGAGTGCCGGCCAGGAGCTCGGCGATGTCCGCATCGACCAGCTCGAGCCATTCGGGATCCACCAGGTCGCACTTCGTGACCGCCACGACGAGCTCCTGCACGTCGAGTAGGTCGACGATGGCCAGATGCTCTCGCGTCTGCGGCATCACCCCCTCGTCGGCGGCGATCGCCAGCAGCACGACGTCCATGCCCGCCGCCCCCGCGACCATGGCGCGCACGAAGTCCTCGTGGCCCGGCACGTCCACTACGCCGAACCGTACCCGCCCCCGGAGGTCGAGCTCGGCGAAGCCGAGTTCGATGGTGATCCCTCGCGCCTTCTCTTCCTTCAGGCGGTCGGTGTCGACCCCCGTCAGCGCACGGACGAGCGCGGTCTTGCCGTGGTCGACGTGGCCCGCGGTGCCGAGGATCACGGCGCCTCGGTCGGGAGGAGGCTGCTCAGGAAGGGAAGCGACTTGAGCGGCCTGGGGACCACGTGGTACGCGACGAAGTCGGCGACCAGCGTCACGTGCTGACGCGCGTGGGTCAGCGGCCGCGGGACCCCACCCTCCAGCATCTCCACCAGTTGAGCGCGGGCGACCGGACCAATGCGTGGCCCCTGCGAGGTGTCGGCGCAGGCGGGGCACCGCACGCCACCCCCGACGATGTCAAAGCGGCCGACGTCCCCGGAACCCAGCGGCGTGCCGCAACGGACGCACGCCTCGATCTGGGGTGCGAACCCGAGGGCCTCGATCAGCCTCCAGAGTCCCGAGAGAACCGCCCAGGGCAGATGCACCGGGTCGGCGCCCTCGACCTCGTCCAGCGCGCGCCCGAGCGCTTCGAAGAGTCCCTCGTGCCTCTCCTGCTCCGCGTGGGACAGCACGAGCTCCGCCGCCACCGCGGCACCCGCGAAGCGCAGCGTGTCTCGCGCGAGTCCTTCGCGCATCCGGGTCGAGGAGAAGTCCTTCATGGTGTGGAGGTCTCGGTGCGGCCTCACGTAAGCCGTGAGCTCCCCGGAGGCGAAGCTCGCCACGCCCCCCGCTCCCTTCCCCGTCCTGCCGCGCACGCCGTGCGCGACGACGCTCAGGAGCCCGAACCCCTCCGTGTAGAAGCGCAGGATCCGGCTCGAGTCCCCATAGTCGTGCGCTCGCAACACGATGGCGCGCGTGCTGACCGCGGCCACCTCACGTGCTCGTTTTCAGTCGGCGAATGAGCTCGGCTCGGCGACTCTGGTACTCCTGCTGCGCCGCCTTGGACGGTGACCGCCGACCCTGGAATTCCTCGTCCAGGCGGGCGAGCTCTAGGAGCAGCCCGTGGCGGGGGTCTACCCGTACCGGTACGGGCGTCGACCTGCGGGACCCGCCTCGGAACGCGAGGAGCCCCCCGACCGCGAGGACGGCCGCGAGGACCACGGCGATCCACCGCACCGGCGGGGGGCCCTGCTCCTCGCCCAACGCGACCCGCAGAAACGGAGTCGCGACGTCCTCCCCCGCGAACCGCCGATAGGTGCCGCCACCCTCGAGCTCGATGCTCTCCGCCGGCACCAGACCCTCGATCTCGAGCGGAGGCGCGGGCTCCCTCACCAGCACGTCGAACATCTCCGTGGCGCCGGGGGTCGGGATCTCCACCTCCGGAGAGGGGAGCGTATAGCGAACCACGAACATCCGCTCACCCGGTGGCAACGCCGCCCGCACGACGAGCGACCCCTCCTCGTACGTGATCACGTCGGCCGAGATCTCTCCCTCGCCGGTGATGACTTCGGTCGCGACGTCGGGGAGCGGATAGCTCCACACTCGGCCACCCGGCCTCGCGACCAGGGTCCGATCCAGATCGTTGCGCAGCTGGAAGACATCCGTGATCCGCCAGGAGGCGCCGTCGGGCTCGAAGAAGATATTGCGCGCCTCGAGGGTCACCGGCACGCCTTCGGCAGGTGCGACCAGCGTATCGTACGCCTGGATCTGGTAGAGCGAATCCAGTTGGATGGCTTCCGTTACGGCGTATCCGAAGTACATCACTCCGGCGTGCCGAACGGCCGCAAAATAGAGTTCGCCGCGGGTCGGGTTCGGGACGCCCGGCAGACGCAGCGAGAAGGTCCCGTCGGACGCCACGCGCGTCGAGTCGATCTCCCCCTGAGTCACGTCGTTGATTTGGTGTAGAACGACCGTGCCCACCGTCAGGGGCACGTCGCCGACGAGCACCCGCCCGTGGAGAACCGCGTCGACCGCGACCTGTCCGCGCACGTCGCGCGCGGTGAGCGCCACCGCCAGCAGCGGTAGCAGGACGGAGGCGCCGAACCGCGGCAAGCGGCGGGCGCTAAGGAGTGAAGCGCCCAAAGTCCTCGGGATTCAGCTTCCGCAGGTGTTCCTTGAGCTCCTCTGGACCCATCGCCTCGTGCGGCGCCGCGTCGCCCTTGCCCGCGGCGGACGCTCCGCCCGCCGACTCGTCTTCGGCAATCTCGATGGCGGCGACCTCGAGGAGGTCGTCCTGCGCGAAGATGCGCGCCGCCACGCGGAGCGCGACCGCAATCGAGTCCGAGGGGCGCGCATCGAGCGAGAAGACCTCGCCGTTTCGCCTCACGATCATCTCGGCGTAGTACGTGCTCGCCTCGACCTTCGTGATGATCACTTTCTGGAGGTTGCCCCCGAGGCCCTTCATGACCGCGCAAATGAGGTCATGGGTGAGGGGCCGCGAAAACTCCATGTCGGCGAGCTGCATCGCGATCGCGCTCGCCTCGCCCGGACCGATCCAGATGGGCAGGACGCGTTCGCCATCGAGCTCCTGCAGGATCACGACCGGCGTGTTCGTCGTGCGGTCCAGGGCCAGACTCTGGACTTTGACCTCGACCAGCACCTGGAGCAGACCTCCGCGCGGGGGACGCCCCGGGACTCGTCTCCCGGGTGCCCCCACCAGTACTCCGCAACGCCTGTCGGGTTCTCTCGCCGAGCGCCGGCGCCCTGTGCCGGCCCCCGGGCGCTCCCTCACTCCCTTTCGCCTACCCGTCGTGGGGGGCGCGACGTCAGGCCCTGACCGCCTTCCTGAGCTCTTCGACGCGGTCGGTCAGCTCCCAGGGGAAGAACTGCACGGGCTCCGTGCCCCCAGCGTCGGGCACCCGCTTCTCGGGTGTGCGACCGAAGTGGCCGTACGCCGCGGTGGGCGTGTAGATCGGATTCCGCAGCTGGAGCCGGTCGATGATCGCCCGCGGCCTGAAGTCGAAGACCTCGGAGACGGCGTCGGCGAGATCGACGTCGGACACCTCGCCGGTGCCGAACGATTGGAGGTGCACGGACACCGGTTCCACGACGCCGATCGCGTAGGCCAACTGAATCTCGCAGCGACGCGCGAGGCCCGCGGCGACGACGTTCTTCGCGGCCCAGCGCGCAGCGTAGGCGCCCGAACGATCGACCTTTGTCGGATCCTTGCCCGAGAACGCACCCCCGCCGTGTCGTCCGACACCGCCGTAGGTATCGACGATGATCTTCCGGCCCGTGAGCCCGCAGTCCCCGTGGGGACCGCCGATGACGAAGCGGCCGGTGGGGTTGATGTGCAGGATGCAGTTGTTCTCGTCGTAGAGCTCGGGGGGCAACGCCGGCTTGATGATCTTCTCGCGAACGATCGCCTTGATCTCACCGTCGCTCACATCGGGGTCGTGCTGCGTGCTCACGACCACGGTGTGGACACGGACGGGCTTGTCCCCATCGAACTCCACGGTGACCTGCGCCTTGCCGTCCGGCCGGATCCATGGCACTTCACCGCTCTTCCGCACCTGCGCGAGCCGGAGCGTGAGGGCGTGCGCGAACTGGAGCGTCGCCGGCATCAGCTCGGGGGTCTCGTTCGTCGCGTATCCGAACATCATGCCCTGGTCGCCCGCACCCCCGGTGTCGACGCCCATGGCGATGTCGAGAGACTGCTGATCCAGGTTGGTGAGCACGGCGCACGTCGTCGCGTCGATGCCCAGCGCCGCGTTCGTGTAGCCGATCCGCTGGAGCGTGCCGCGCACGATGTCGGGGAGGTGCACGTAGCCCTCCGTCGTCACCTCGCCGGCGACCAGCGCGAGGCCCGTCGTCACGAGCGTCTCGCAGGCGACCCGCGAACGGGGGTCGACCGCGAGGAGGTGGTCGAGAACGGCGTCGGAGATCTGGTCCGCGATCTTGTCGGGATGGCCTTCCGTGACCGACTCCGACGTGAAGAGCGTGTGGCGCACCTGGTCTGACTCGGCTTCTGGGGGAGGAGGACGGACCGATAGATCCGGCGGGGCCAAACGCTACGCGATCACTCGGGGACCGACAAGCTCCAGCGGCCGGAAAACACCTTCAGGTCCACGGAGGTCCCGATGCCCTCGAGGAGACACGCGGCCACGTCGCGGCTCGTGTCCGCGGCGAGAGCCTTGCGGGCCGCTCGGCGCGCGTCCTCGATGCGGATGTCTCGCACCATCTTCTTGATCTCGGGCAGCGAGGGCCATCCCATGGACAGGACGGTGATGTCGAGCCCGAGCAGTAGAAACGCGCCCAGGGGATGGGCGGCCATCTCGCCGCACACGCTGACCTCGATCCCGGCGGCACGCCCAACGCGGGCGACCTGGTGGATCTGCCGCACGACCGCCGGATGGAACGGGTTGTACAGTTTCGCCAGGCGCGTATTGGTGCGATCGACCGCGAGCGTGTATTGGACGAGGTCGTTCGTGCCGATTGAGAAGAAGTCGCAGTGACGCGCGAGCTCGGCCGCGTCGAGCGCCGCCGCGGGGGTCTCGATCATCACGCCGAGCTTGTAGCCCGTGTTGAACGGAATCCCCTCCTGGACGAGGCGCTCGCTCTCCTCGTCGAGAAGCGTCCTCACCGCGCGCACTTCGTCTACGTCGTTGACGAGGGGCAGCATCATGCGCACGTCGCCATGCGCCGTGGCGCGGAGCAGCGCGCGTAGCTGCGTGCGGAACAGATGTGGCTCGTCGAGGCACACGCGGATGGCGCGCCACCCGAGCATGGGATTCTCCTCGCGCGGCATATGCAGGAACATCGGGAACTTGTCGCCGCCCAAGTCGAAGGTGCGGATGAAGACCGCGCCCGACGGAAAGGCCTCGGCGACCGCGCGGTACGCCTCGTACTGTGCCTCTTCGACCGGCATGGTGTTGCGACCGACCACGAGGAACTCGGTGCGGAAGAGGCCGACGCCGACCGCACCATGCGCGCGGGCCTGAGACGCTTCCTCCGGCAAGTCGAGGTTGGCGCGCAGCTCGACGTACTGTCCGTCCGCGGTGACGGACTCGAGCGCGGCGATCTCGGCGACGTCATCCTCCCACAGGTCGATCCGGCGCTGGCGCGACCCGAAGCTGTCGCGCTCCTCAGGGCCGGGCTCCAGCACGACGCGACCGATGCGTCCGTCGAGGATCGCATCCAGTCCCTCCTTCGCGCGCGTCGTCACGTCCCCGAGACCCACCACCGCGGGGATCTCGAGCGAACGCGCCAGAATCGCCCAATGCGCGGTCCTCGTGCCGTGGTCGGTGGCGATACCAAGCACGGTCCGCGGATCCAGCTGCATCATCAAGCTCGGCGTCAGGTCCCGCGAGACGATGATCACGCCCTCCTCGAGCGTGGCGAGGTCGGTCGGGTCGTGGTGGCCGAGCAGACGATGCAGCACGCGGATGACCATGTCCTGGAGGTCGTTGAGCCGGTCGAGCACCATGGGATGCGACGTCCGGCTCCAGAGCGCCTGCAGCTCGAGCATCCTCCACTCGAAGGCACGCTCGGCGCTGAGCCGATTCTCCCTCACGTAGCGCAGTGTCCCGTCCACGACCTCGACGTCGTCGAGCATCAGGATCTGGGGCTCGAAGATGCGGGCCTCCACAGGCCCCAGCCGGATTTCTGTGGAGCGCTTGAGCTCGAGTAGACGCGCCTTGGCCCAGGAGCGGGCCGCGTGGAATCGCTCGACCTCGGCTTCGATTTGGGCCTCTGCGACGGTCACGTGCGGGACGATCGGGGCACCCCATCGGAGGTGGAATATCTTCCCGGCCGCGATCCCTTCGGAAGCGGGGAGCCCATCGAGCACGATCGTCATGCGTCCATCTCCTCGAAGCCCCGGCCCACGAGATCCGCGAGCGCGTCTACAGCAGCTTCGGCGTCTTTGCCCTGGGCCGAAAGCCGGAGCCGACTCCCCCGCTCCGCCGCGAGCATCAGGACGCCCATGACGCTCTTGCCGTTCACCTCGAGGCCGTCCTTCTCCACGCGGATCGCGGACGCGAACCGGCCCGCGATCTTCACGAACGCCGCGGCCGGACGCGCGTGCATGCCCGCTCGGTTGACGATCTCCACCTCGCGCTGCACCAAGAGCCTGTCGGTCATAGGAAGAGTCCCAGAGCGGATAAGCCTGCCACAGCCACCACGACCGTAACCGCGGCGGGACGCCAGGCCCGGTGACCCACGAACAGCCCGGCCAGGCACGCGATGGCGGCGAGCGCCACCCACACCGGCCCCGCCGCCGCCAGGCCATCTGCGCCGACCAGCATCGCCCCGACCAGGGCACCGAGCAGGAGAGACGCGACGACCTGCAGTTTGCTCGTCCACCCGCCCAGATCGGCTCTCGCCAGACGTCCGCCCACCTCACGGCCGTCGGCCAGTCCCACGCGGAACGCCCACAGCCGCAAACCGACGTGCCCGACGTTGTACACGAACAGGAACGCGATCACGGCAACCCATCCAGGCAGGCCTATCCAATACAACGTCAACGCCAGCAGCGAGACGCCCGGAAGCCACGTCGCCCAGACGAGCCCGTCGCCGAGGCTCCCCAGGGGACCGCGCACCGCCAGCTTGAAGCGCCGCACGGTTTCCGCATCCGCACCCTCCGATTCGAGCTTCACCGCCGCGCCGAGCGCGACGTTGCAGAGGTAGGGGTGTGCGTTGAAGTGCTCCAGATGGCGCTGCAGCGAGGCGTCCATAGCGGCCGAGTCCGTGAAGATCCTCCGGAGCGCGGGCAGCATGGCGAACGCGAAGCCTCCGCCGAGCATCGTGCGGTAGTTCCACGAGCCCTGGATGAGGAACGAGCGGAGGAAGGCGGACGTGAGCGCCGTGCGTGACAGTCGCTCGGTCAAAGGAGGCGCGCCCCCAGAAGGGCCAGGGCCAGGCCGACCACGAAGGCGGTCCTGTGCCGGCGGAAGCCGCCGAAGTCCCTGAGCAGGATGCCGACCGAGACCGATCCGCCGACGAGGAGCAGCCCGAACGTCGCGCCCGGGGGGACGGGCCAGGAGGCGACCAGTCCCCCGACGAGCGGACGGACCACGAGCACGCCCGCGAACGTCACGACGACGCCGCGCACGAAGTCCAACAGAACCGCACCCAGGTGCCCCGCCGCGAGCCGGCGCGTCGAGGTCGGCCCCTGGCCCGGATCGGGCACCAGCCGAGCGTTCGCGCGGCGCAGGTACGTGATGGAAGCCCCCGCGAGTTGGCCCCACACCAGTCCCGCCGCAACCGCTAGGGCGAGCGCACCCGGGGAGCCGGTGCCCGCAGCAGCCACCGCGACCACCGTGGCGGTCGAGCCCTCGGGAAATCGCGAGCCTCCGGTCGGGTACGACACGAGCAGATACAGCTCGAGGATCGCCCCGACTGCGACGCCGGCAGCCGGCTCGCCGACGGCCCAGCCCGTGAGCGCGCCGGCAACGAGTGGCCGCGACGTCATGAACTGGCCCACGGATGTGGCGTCCAGGGCGAGGAGGCCGCCGAGAAGGCTTACGAGGACGATTTCCATCGGCGCTTGAGCACGTCGAGATCCACACGGGGAGCATCCGGGAGGTCGCGCGAGTACACGTCGCTGCCCCCGGCTGCGATCGACTCCAGGTCCTGCATCTCGTGCTCGGTAAGGTGCACGTACGTGAGAGCCTCCCTTCGGCCGGGACCGTGGTGGACTCCACCGACCACGACGGCCTCACCTGCCAACCCGCCCCCCTCCGCCAGGCGCCGCATCGTGCCGACGTCTCGCGTGAGTAGGATGGTCCGCTCGGGCGCATCACGCCACTCGGCCAGGCGCGACGGGGCCTCGGCGCTGGGCACGAAGTTGGCCTCCACACCGCCCGCTCCCAGTCGGTAGAGGTCCTGTTCCCACCGGCTCTTCGCCAGGTCATCGTCGACGACCACGTACCGGTCCGGGCGAAGCTGGTTGGCCCACCCGATCACGACCTGCCCGTGGATCAACCGCTCGTCGATCCTGATGAGGACGATCGGCACCTTACGCTAGCCCGAGGCCGGGGCCGCACGGATCGCGGCGCGGCCACTCTCGACCAGCCGAGGGACCAGTGCGTCCATCGACAGCTCGCGGTGGAAGACGAAGTCGAGCAGCATCGGGAGGTTCACTCCGCAGATCACCGCGCGGAGGGCTCTTCCGCGGCAGGCGTAAGCAGCCGCCGTGCCACAGCTTCCGGCCTGCAGGTCGACGAACACGATCGCGAGTCCTTCACCGGCCGCGGCATCCAACTCGCGAAGCAACACGTCCGGGCCCTTCGCATCGTTCGAGACCGCTTCGAGCCCCTCGGCGGCGTCCCCCACGATGCGGCGCACGGCGTCCACGAGTCCGCGCGGCATGTCGCCGTGCCCCACGATCACTCCTCTCACGAGCGGCTGGTCACTCATAGTCCTGCTCGAGGTACTGCCGGAGCCGGAGGTCGAATGCCTGTGCGGACTCCACCCCCGTGTAGCGAAGCAGGTGACTCATCGCCACGACCTCGGAGAGGACGGTGATGTTCTTCCCGGGGTTGAGCGGGATCGTGATCTTCGGGATGCGCACGCCGAGGATCTCCTCGTGCTCCATGTCGAGCCCCGTGCGGGAGTACTCTCGGTCCTTGTCCCAGATCTCGAGGCCGACGATCACCTCGATGCGCTTCTGTTGACGCACCGCGCGCACGCCGAAGAGGCCGGGCACATCGATGATGCCGATCCCACGGATCTCCATGTGGTGTCGCTGCAGCTCGTGGCCACGCCCGATCAAGAGGTCGTTGCCTTGCTTGGTCACGAACACGAGGTCGTCCGCCACGAGGCGGTGCCCGCGCTCCACGAGGTCGAGCACGCACTCGCTCTTCCCGACGCCGCTCTCTCCGACGAAGAGGACGCCGACGCCGTACACGTCCGCCAGCGATCCGTGCAGGGTCGTCGACGGAGCAAGCGCAACCTCGAAGTACGGCTTGATGCGGCGGTAGAAGTCCTTGGTGGTCTTCGCCGTGCGCAGCACCGGCACGGCGTGCTGGCCCGCGACATCGAGGAAGTACTCGGGGACGCGCTGACCCTTGGTGACGAACGCTGCGGGGACGTCGAACGTGAACAGCGCCGCCAGCCGAGTCCGGGCGTCATCCTCGGGCAGCGTGGCGAGGTACGTCATCTCCGTCTCGCCGAAGACCCACATCCTCCCCGAGGGCACTCGGCTGATGTGACCCGCCAGCGCGAGGCCCGGGGAGGTCAGGTCGGCGTCGTGCGTGAGTCGGTCGAGGCCGACCCCTTCGTTCAGGAGATCGAGAGCGAGGACCTCGGTCCGCTCGTCGAGGATCCTCCGCGCGGAAAGGCCCTTGACGGTCAGGCGCGCCTCCGAAGCGAGCGCATCATCCCTGGCCCGCGCGATCGCGCGAGGGCGGCGCCCGGTGGTCCTTACGCAGCTCTCGCTGCCTGGTCAGCCGGCGGCTGAGGCGGTCCACGACCTTGTCGAGCGCGGCGCGAAACTCCGTGTCCTCGGCCCGGGCGACGACGGGCTCCTCGCCGTCTACATGAACGATGACCTCGACGATGCGGTCGAGCTTCTCCTCCATGAACACGCCCTCAGCCGACGTGGCCCGCGGGGAGTATTTGTCGAGCGACGCAACGTCGGTCTCGGCGCGCTCGCGGACTTCCAAGGGCACCTCGCAGTGTCGTTCGGTAATCTGGACTCGCACCTTGCCTCGCTGCTGTGGGTTCGGATCGAAAAAGCTAGTGACGACCGCCCTCGGCAACCACGTCGCGGAGCACCGACTCGACGCCGTCCGCGGCGGCATCCCATGAGAATCCCTCCGCGAACGCCCGGGCCTGGCGCCCCATCTTTTCGCGGAGTGCCGCGTCACCGAGAAGAGACGCGATCGCGGCCGCGAGGGCCGGCACGTCGCCGTGCGGAACGAGCAGCCCTGTCTGCCCGTCCACCACAGATTCGCGGAGGCCCGGCGCGTCGCTCGCGACACTCGGGGTGCCGGATGCCGCGGCCTCCAGGTTGGAGATGCCCCATCCCTCCTTGGATGAGGTCAGCACGTGGACCCAAGCCCGCCGGAGTGCCTCGCGCTTCTCCTCCTCTGTCACGAAGCCCAACAGGCGCACCCGACTCTCGAGGCCCAGGCGGCGAATCTGCGCCTCGAGCGGCCCGCGCTGGTCGCCCTCCCCAACAATCAGGAACTCCACGTCGACCCCCTCGGCCGCCAGGCGAGCCACCGCGTCCACCACGAGGTCCACGCGCTTGTACCGCCTCAGGCGACCGAGAAAGAGGAGCGTGGGCCGCCCGGAGCGCCGCGACGGGTCGGGCGCGAAGTCGCCCAGGTCGATGCCGTTCGGCACGACGCGGATGCGCTCGGCGCGCATGCCCCGCTTCACCAGGTCTTGTCTTGTGCTCTCGGAGACGGCGATCACCGGGGTGGTCCTGAACACCGCCGGCACCGGACGCTCGAGCAGCCATGTGGCGAGCGCGACCGGTAGCGGGCCTGCCTGGAAGGCGGCCGTGCCGAAGAGATGATGCGCGAAGAGGACCACAGGAGCGCGCGTCCAGAACGGCGTGAACACCGGCACCTTGTTCAGATCCTCGACCACCACGTCGAAGGCCTGCGTAGCGAGGTGGCTTCGGTAGTAGCGAGGCGCGGTCAGGGAGAACGTGTACCGTCCCCCCGAGCGATGCACCGCGATGCCGTCGAGGAGCGCGCGCGGCGCGCACCCCGGCCACCCCGAGACGAGCGCCGTGACTTCGTGGCCCTTCCGCACGAACCGGCCGAAGATCTCGTGTAGATGGGTCTCCGCACCGCCGGCCTGCGGGTTCTCCCGGTCGAGCCAGTTGACCACCAGAATGCGCAGCGACCCGGAACGCGTGTCGCGCGGCGCGGTCACGGCAAAGCTCTTCCCTTGTACAGAGCATCGAGCACGCCGTTGACGAAGCGCGGCGAGTCCGGGCCGCCGTACGCCTCCGCCAGGTGGATCCCCTCCTGGATGGCGACCTTTGGGGGAACCTCGTCGACGAACAAGATCTCGGTCGCCCCGATCCGCAGCACCGCCCGGTCCATGGACGAGAGCCGCTCGAGCCGCCAGTTGTCGAGCGCCGCGCGGAGGGCTTCGTCGATCTCGCGGAGGTGGGCATCCATGAGAGCAAGCACGCGACGCACGTAGGGTAGCCGTCGTGGGGACACGTGCCTGGTGGCCATCGTGGCCCGGAGAGCCTCCGCCAGCGGCCCCTTGGAGCCCTCGCTCTCCCATTTGTAGTGGATCTGCAGGATCCACGCACGCGCGCGACTGCGGTGTAGGCGCTCGGCGCCATCCAGCTTGGCTTCGGTCAATCGGCCCCCAGCATACGGTAGACCGCCACCATCTCGAGCGCGGCCAGGGCGGCTTCGTACCCCTTGTTGTCCGGACCCGCGCCCGCACGCGCGTGGGCCTGCTCGGCGTCGTCGGTGGTGAGCACTCCGAACGCGACCGGCACGCGCGCCGCGCGCGCGACCGCGCCCAGGCCGCGACATGCCTCGCTGCACACGTACTCGAAGTGGGGCGTGTCGCCGCGGATCACACATCCGAGGGCCACGATCGCGTCGAAGCGCTCGGATTCTGCGGCCCGCGCAGCGGCCTGCGGCAACTCCCACGCACCGGGCACGCGAATCGTCTCCACGTCCGTGGCCACCGCCCCGTGCTCGAGCAGGGCGCGCTGCGCACCCTCGACGAGCCGGTCGGTGATCTCCGAGTTGAATCGTGCCGCGAGCAGCGCGAAACGGAGACCGGCCGCTTCCCGGACGCCTCGCGACCCCGCAGTGGGTGCGCCGCCCTTCACAGAATGTGTCCCATCTTGGCGCGCTTCGTGTCCAGGTATCGCTCGTTGTGCTCGCCGGGTTCCATGCGCAGCGGCTCCCTGCCCGTGACCTCGATGTCGTAGCCGTCGAGTCCCACGATCTTGCGCGGGTTGTTGGTCAGGAGCCGAATCGAGTTCAGCCCGAGGTCGAGCAGGATCTGTGCGCCGATGCCGTAGTCACGGAGATCCGGCTGGAACCCCAGCTGAGCGTTGGCCTCCACCGTATCGAGGCCTTCGTCCTGGAGTCGATAGGCCCTCAGCTTGTTCGCGAGGCCGATGCCCCTGCCCTCCTGGCGGAGGTACACGATCGCACCGACCCCCTCCTCCTCGATCCTCTGCATGGCCGCGGCGAGCTGCTCGCCACAGTCGCACCGCAGCGATCCGAAGACGTCGCCGGTCATGCACTCGGAGTGCATGCGCACGAGCACGTTGGCCTTGCCCGCGAGATCGCCCTTGACCAACGCGACGTGCTCTCGCCCGTCCAGAACGCTCTGGTAGGCCACGACGCGGAAGTCGCCGAAGCGGGTCGGGAGGCTGGCCTCGGTGAGGCGCTCGATGATGCGCGTCTTGGTGAGCCGGTAGGCGACGAGCTGCGCCACCGTGATGAAGCGGAGCCCGTGTTCGGCGGCCAAGCTCTCGAGCTGGGGGCGCCGCGCCATCGTGCCGTCGCTGTTGAGGATCTCGCAGATCACGCCCACGGGCGCGAGGCCGGCGAGCGTCGCGAGGTCCACGGACGCCTCGGTCTGTCCCACGCGGCGGAGAACGCCTCCCGGCTTCGCCCTCAGCGGGAAGATGTGTCCGGGACGCCGCAGGTCGGTCGGCGCGGTCGTCGAGTCCACGAGCAGCTCGATCGTCTTCGAGCGATCCTGCGCGCTGATGCCGGTCGTCACGCCGAACCGACGGTGCGCATCCACCGAGATGGTGAACGCGGTGCCCTGCGGATCCGTGTTCTTCTCGGTCATGAGCGGCAGGTCAAGCTCGTCGGCGCGCTCAGGAGTGAGCGCGACGCAGATCAGCCCGCGCCCGTGCTTCGTCATGAAGTTGACGTGGTCCGGCGTCACCGACACGGCGGCCATGACCAGGTCGCCCTCGTTCTCGCGGTCCTCGTCGTCGGCGACGATGATCATCTCGCCTCGGCGAATGGCCTCGATGGCGTCTTCCACCCGGTCGAGCTTCATGGCGCGCGCTCCGCGAGGACCTTGCCGACGTATTTGCCGATCAGGTCCCCCTCGACGTTGACGGGGGCGCCCGCTCGCAGCTCGCCCAAGTTCGTGTGCTCGTGCGTGAACGGGATCACGCCGATCCGGCACACGTCGGGCTCGACAAGCTCGCTCACCGTAAGACTCACCCCGTTGATCGCGACCGACCCTCGCTCGACCGTGAGCGACGCCACGTCACGCGGCAGCCGGACATCCATTCTCCAGAACTCTCCGTCCATAATACACTGCACGAGGTGTCCGATTCCATCCACATGTCCCTGAATGAGATGGCCGTCGATGCGCCCGTCGGCCCGAAGCGCCCGCTCCAGGTTCACGCGGGTCCCCTCCTCGTAGGTCCCCGCGATCGTGCGCTCGAGGGTCGTGCCGATGACGTCCACCGCGAACCGGCGCGGCGTGTGCTCCACGACCGTGAGGCATGCCCCATCCACCGCTACCGATTCGCCGGCCTTCAGCGCCGACGCCAACATGGGCGTCTCGACCCAGAACCTCCGCGTGGTCTCGCGATTCTCGATGTCGCGCACGAGACCCGTGCCCTCGACGATGCCGGTGAACACTAGGGATGCTCCTGGCGGTCGAGGACGATGAGCGTGTCCCGGCCGTGTTGCTGGGGCGGACCGGCCGGATCGAAGTCGTCCCAGCGGAGCACCCCCGCGTCGGAGGGGAAGGCCGCGACGCCCTCCGAGCCGTAGGTGGCAGGCGAAACGAACATGTAGAGTCGCTGGATCCGCCGCTCGCGCAACAGGGAGTCGGCGAGGCGCGCCCCACCCTCGCACAGGATCGAGCGCACGCCGAGGTCCCCGCAGGCGGAGAGCACGTCGTCCAGGTCGAGCCCGCGCTGCGATCTCCCGACCGGATGCACGTGCGCTCCCGCCTCCTCGAGCCGCTCGATCTGCGCCTCGGCGGCGTCCTCGCGCACGAACACGTGCACGGGGGCATCCTCGCGAGCCGCGAAGAGCGCCGCGCCGGACGGCAGCGTCGCGTCGGGATCGAGCACGATCCGACGAGGCGCCTCGCGCCCCGGTGGAACCATCCGGACGGTCAGGCGAGGATTGTCGGCGCGCACCGTCCCGGCCCCGACCAGAATGGCGTCGAAGCCCGTGCGCAGCCGGTGGACCTCCCGCTCCGCCTCGGGACCGGTCACGCGCGTCCGTTGAGCCGGGCTCGCCGCGATACGGGCATCGAGGCTCATCGCGAGCTTGAGGGCGACGAACGGGGAGGCGTGCTTCGCCCTGTGGAAGAAGGCGGGGTTCTCCGCCCTTCCCTCCCGGTCGGCCCACACGGGGCCCACGACCTCGACGCCTCCCGCCCGCAGGGTGTTCGCACCTCCACCCGACTCGCGCCCCGGATCCCGCGCGCCGTAGACGACCCGACGCACGCCCGCGGCCAGCAACGCCTCCGAGCAGGGGGGCGTCTTGCCGTGATGGTTGCACGGCTCGAGCGACACGTACACGGTGGCGCCCTGCGCGTGGCTCCGAGCGTCCTCGAGCGCCACGATCTCGGCGTGTGGCCCCCCGAAGACCTCGTGGTATCCCTCCCCCACGGTGCGGTCCTCGTTCACGATCACGCAGCCGACGAGCGGGTTCGGATGCACCTGCCCCCACCCGCGGCGGCCGAGCTTACGCGCCCACTCGAGGTGCGCGGCGTCGGCGAGCGAAAGGGAGTCGGGACCGGACACGTCAGAGCTTGAGAACGAGGGCCACGCTCCCGTACCACGTCCGCCCGGTATCGGGCGACGCGCCCCCCCCCGCCGTGACGGGGTCGAAGCCCTGCACCCACCCCAGCTCCGCGGAAAACCACGAGAGCACGCCGAGCTGCTTCGAGAGGCCGCCGAAGTACGTGCGGCGACTCGCGTCCACGGAGGCGCGGTGGTTCGTGAAGCCGCCCACGCCATTGGTCGCGCGCACGGTGGTCTGGGAGGAGACGTCGTCCCAACCCACCCCGGCCATCACGCCGAACGCGAACAGGTCCTTGCCCACGGTGGCGCGCAGCGACGTCACGGAGGGATCCACGAGGACCTCCCCCAGGTCGGCTCCGCCGACGTCGCCGAACCGCAGCGCACCCGCGAAGCGGCGGGCCACGGAGACGGTCACGGCGGGCAGGGTGAACGACTCGCGCAGCACTCCGACGCGAGCTCCGAAGGAGAGCACTTCCAGGCGCCCGTCGAATCCGTCCGCATCCGAGAAGAACAGGAAGCTCCCCGACCCCACGACGTCGAGAGAAAGGAGCCCACCCACCGTCGGCAGGAGGCTGAAGCCTTCGAAGACGCCGAGCGCGAGCGTGGCCTCCGCCGCCGGCACAAAGCTCGAACGCTCCCTCGCGCCTGCGGCATCCGTCAGATCCGGGGTCACCACCGAGAGCCCTGCGGCGCGGATCGAAGTGGCGATGCGGGGCATGCCCCCGAGCCGCATGCCCAGGGTCGAGCTCTGACCGGAAAGCGCCGCGCCCGGCCCCGCGAGCACGCCGACGTATCCTGCCAAGTCCCGCCCCGCACCCGCGGCGCGCGCGCATTGGCTCGCGTCGCCCCCCGAGGTGGCGCACTGACTCGCGAGATCCGCCGCGGACTGCGCCCTCGCCTCACCCGAAGCCCAGAGGAGGAGGGCCAGTGCGAGCAGAGGGGCTGCGCGGCGCGTCATGTGTAGGTGACACCCTCACCCGGGCTGACGGATCCGATGACCCATGCCTCCACGCCTTGCTTCGCCGCAGCGGCGATCACGGCCGGGGCGGACCGAGGCTCGACGACGGCGATCATGCCGATGCCCATGTTGAAGACCCTGTCCATCTCCTCGGTCTCGACGCGGCCCGCGCGCTGGAGCGTGCGGTAGACCGCAGGCACCTCCCAGGAGGACCGGACCACCGTGGCGCCGAGCCCACTCGGGAGGATGCGCGGGAGGTTCCCGGGAATGCCTCCGCCCGTCACGTGCGCCAGCCCGCGCACGAGCCTCTCCCGCAGGGGCTCGCGCAGGGCGGGCAGATAGCTCCGATGGATGGTGAGCAGCTCGTCGGCTACGCTCCTTCCGGTGCCCGGGAGCTCATCGTTCACGCCGAGCCCCATCGCGTCGAACACGATGCGGCGCGCCAGCGTGTACCCGTTCGTGTGCAGGCCCGAGGAGGCCAGCCCGACCAGTGCATCCCCGGAGCGGACCGCGGAGCCGTCCACGAGCTGGGCGCGCTCGACGACCCCGACGACGAAGCCCGCGAGGTCGTACTCGCCCGCGGCATAGAAGCCAGGCATCTGTGCGGTCTCGCCACCGAGGAGGGCGCACCCGTTCTGGCGGCAGGCCTCGGCCACGCCCCAGACGATGTCGTGCACGACCTGCTCGTCCATCGCGGCAGCGGCCACGTAGTCGAGGAAGAACAGCGGACGCGCCCCCTGCACGAGGATGTCGTTCACGCAGTGGTTCACGAGGCACTGCCCCACCGTGTCGTGACGACCCGCCTCGAACGCGACCTTCAGCTTGGTGCCGACCCCGTCCGCGCTCGACACGAGCACAGGCTCGGAAAGCTCGGGCGGCACCCGGTAGAGTCCTCCGAAGGCGCCGAGCTCCGACAGCGTGTGCTCGTCGCGCGTCGAGGCGACCAGCTCCCTGAGGCGCTCCTTCGCGCGGACCGCGGCGTCGAGGTCTACCCCCGCGTCGCGGTAGGAAAGGCCGTCAGACATGGATCAGCGACCCGCGAACGTTCCGACGTGCGTCTCGAATGCGGTGATCTCCCGGAACTGGGCCACACGCCGCTCGATGTCCGCTTTCGGAAGGTCGATGAACCTACCGACGCTGAACTCCTCCACGGCGTACGATCCCATCACCGATCCATACACCATCGCGCGCCTGAGGTACTCGGGCACGAGCGAGCCCGCGCGAGCCAGGTATCCGACGAACCCTCCGGCGAAGGCGTCACCCGCGCCCGTCGGGTCGAACACCGACTCCAGCGGAAAGCCCGGCACGAAGAAGAGCCAGTCCTTCGCGAAGAGCATCGCGCCGTGCTCGCCCTTCTTCACCACGACGAGCTCGGGTCCATGCGCCTGCACCCAGCGCGCGGCCTTGAGCAGGTTCGGCTCGCCGGCGAGCTGGCGCACCTCTTCGTCGTTGATGATCAGGATGCGCACGCGCGCGAGCAGGTCGACCAGGGCATCCCGGCTCCCGTCGATCCAGTAGTTCATCGTGTCGCATGCCACGACCTCCGGAGACTCGACCTGGTCAAGCACCTCGTGCTGCAACACCGGGTCGATGTTGCCGAGGAAGACGAACCGAGCCTTGCGGAAGGACGCGGGGATCTTGGGTTGGAAGTCCGCGAAGACACCCAGTCGAGTCTCGAGCGTATCCCGCGAGTTCAGGTCGAAGTGATAGCGGCCCGCCCAGAAGAAGCTCTCGCCGTCGCCGCGCTCGATGCCGGACAGGTCGGCTCCGCGTTGGGTCAGGAAATCCAGGTCCGCGAGCGGATAGTCGGAGCCCACGACACCGACGACCTGCACCGGGTGGAAGAGCGTCGCCGCCGCAGTGAAGTAGACCGCCGAGCCGCCGAGCACCCGCTCAGCCTTGCCGAAGGGCGTCTCGACGGAGTCGAGCGCCACGCTGCCCACACACAGGATCGACGTATCGTTCGCGCGCATCGGCATCAAGCAGCGTCCGGTCCGGCCGCACGCACCATGCGCGTCGGCGCCGTGATTCCCAGAATGGTCAAGCCGTTCCGTAACACGATCTGCACGGCGCGCGCGAGCGCGAGCCGCGCGGCACGCAGCCGCGGTTCGTCCACGAGGACGGCCATCTCCGGATTCCGCGTGGGATTCCCCGAGTGGTACCAGGAGTTCGCCGCCGCCGCAGTCTGCTCGAGATAGTCGCAGAGCACGTGAGGCGAGGCCTGCGCGGCGGCGCGCTCGACGGTGGCGGGAAACTCGCCGAGATGTTTGACGAGCTCCCTCTCGAGGTCCTGCCCCAAGAGCTCGAGCGATGCCCCCGGCGCGATCGCCTCCGGGTCCAGGCCTGCCTTGGCGAAGATCGAGCACATGCGCGCGTGCGCGTACTGGACCTTGTAGACCGGGTTCTTCTCCGACTGGTCGAGCGCGATGTCGAGGTCGAAGAGGAGATGCGCGTCCGGCTTTCGCATCTGGAAGAAGTAGCGCGCCACGTCGACGCCCACTTCTTCGTAGAGCTCTCGGAGGGTGACCCCGGAGCCTGCCCGCTTCGAGAACTTCACCTCCTGGCCATCCCGCTCGACTCGCACCATCTGATGCAGCACGTACTCCGGGTAGCCCTCCGGCAGTCCGAGGGCACGCACACCGCTCAGAACGCGCGCCATGGTCCCGTGGTGATCGGACCCCTGAATGTTGATGACGCGGTGATAGCCCCGGTCCCACTTATTCTTGTGGTATGCGATGTCCGGCAGGAAGTACGTCGGCTGTCCGTTGCCGCGGATCATCACGCGGTCCTTCTGATCGCCGAACGCGGTCGTCCGCAGCCAAGTCGCGCCTTCGTGCTCGTAGACGAGGCCCGTGGCACGAAGTGCCTTGACCGTGCCGTCGACCATCCCGTCCGCGTAGAGCGAGGACTCGAGGAAGTACTCGTCGAAGTGAACGCGGAAGTCGCTCAGATCGCGGTCCTGCTCCGCGCGGAGGAGGCGGACCGCGAAGTGTCGGATGTAGTCCAGCGCCTCGTTCGAATCGTCGTTCAGGTAGCGGTCCCCGACTTCCTTGATCAAGTCCTCCGCGACCTCCGCGACGTACGCGCCCCGGTAGCCGTCTTCCGGCAGGAGCTCGTCGCGCCCCAGCCGCTGCCGATACCGAGCGCGCATGCTCAGCGCGAGCAGCTCCATCTGGCGGCCGCTGTCGTTGTAGTAGTACTCGCGGTGCACGTGCCATCCCGTCCACTGGAGGAGGGACGCGACCGCGTCACCGAGCGCGGCCTGGCGACCGTGGCCGAGGTGGAGCGGTCCGGTGGGATTCGCGGACACGAACTCCACCATCACGGTGCGCCCACCCCCGACGTCATTCTTCCCGAAGTCCTCGTTGCCCTCGACGATCTCGTCCAGAACGGACGCCACCACCCCCGAGCTCAAGCGGAAATTCAGGAAGCCGGGGCCGGCGACCTCCACCGCGTCGACGCCCGCAGCCTGGAGGTCGAGCCGGCGCGCGATCTCCTCGGCGACCTCACGGGGCGGACGTCCGAGCTGCTTGGCCACCGCGAGCGCGAGGTTGGTCGACAGGTCCCCGTGCTGTGGGTCGCGTGGCCGCTCCAGCCGGATCTCTACGCCCGAGCCGCCCAAATCGGCGAGCACCGCGCCGAGCGCGGTTCGGATCGTGTCTTGGGGCACCGTCAGGATTCCGACGAGGTCTTGGGGGCCTTGACCTCCGGGCCGCCCTCCGCCTTCGCCTTGGCGGGCTTGTCCGACGAAGCACCCGACTCGGCGGACGCCTTCTTCTTGTAGTCGGCCGAGCGGGAATCAGTGATGTAAAACCCCTCGCCCTTGAAGAGGAAGCCCGCGCCTCCCGTGATCTTGCGGCGCGCGCGGGCGCCGCACTTCGGGCACGAGGCGCCCGGCTTCGCGGTCATCTTCTGGATGGCCTCGAAGCGATGGCCCTTCGGGCACTCGTAGTCGTACGTGGGCATGGGGAGGGGAGGCGAGAAACCGGCACCGGAGAAAGCCTTGCAAGCTAACGAGGGGCAGCCCGGGCGCCTACCCGTCGAGGGTGCCCCACTCGGCCCGCAAACCGTCGCTGATCTCGCCGAGCGTTGCGCCGGCTTTCACGGCCTCGATCATCGGGGGCACGAGGTTTTCACTCCCCCGGGCAGCACCCCGAACGCGGTCGAGAGCGGCGCGCGCGGAGACCCCCTCGCGGCGGCCCCTGAATGCGGCCAGACGCTCCACCTGCCCCCGCTCGAGCGCGCTGTAATCCGGCCGGTCGATGCGCGGCGCACCCTCCGCTTCCACCTGGGTGTTCACCCCGACGACCGTCCTCTCGCGGGACTCCACCTCCAGCTGAAAGCGATACGCCGCACTCTCGATCTCGGCCTGCATGAACTCGATCGCCCGGGCCGCGCCACCGCGCCTATCGATCTCCTCCACGTACTCGCGTGCCCGGCGCTCCATCTCGTCCGTCAGGGCCTCGACGTAGTACGAGCCACCCAGGGGATCCACCGCCTGGGTCAATCCCGACTCGCCGGCGAGGATCTGCTGGGTGCGGAGCGCGAGCTTCGCGGCCGCCTCCGACGGTAACGTCAGCGCCTCGTCGTACCCGTTGGTGTGCAGCGACTGCGTGCCTCCCAGGACCGCCGCGAGCGCCTGCACGGTCACGCGCGCCACGTTGTTCAGCGGCTGCTGTGCCGTGAGCGTGGACCCGCCCGTCTGCGTGTGGAAGCGCAAGCGACACGACGCGTCGGACGCTCCGTACCGCTCGCGGAGAAGCCGGGCCCAGAGCCGCCGCGCCGCGCGGAACTTCGCGACCTCCTCGAGCAGGTCGTTGTGCGCCGCGAAGAAGAAGGAGAGCCGCGGCGCGAACGCCTCGATCTCGAGGCCCGCACGGAGCGCGCGCTCCACGTACTCGAGCCCATTCGCGAGCGTGAAGCCCACCTCCTGGGGAGCGGTCGAGCCGGCCTCGCGCATGTGATAGCCCGAGATCGAGATCGGATTCCACTTGGGAATCTCACACGAGCAGAAGGCGATGATGTCGGCCACCAGCCGGAGGCTCTGCTCCACCGGATAGACGTACGTGCCCCGCGCGACGTACTCCTTGAGCACGTCGTTCTGGACCGTGCCGGAGAGCTTCGCCCTCGGAATGCCCTGCTCGTCGCCCACCGCGACGTAGAGCGCCAAGAGGATCGCCGCGGTGGAGTTGATCGTCATGGACGTCGACACCGCGTCGAGGCGAATGCCGTCGAACAGGCGGCGCATGTCGTCGAGCGACGCGATGGCGACACCGACCCTCCCCACTTCCCCGGCGGCCATGGGCCCGTCCGAGTCGTAGCCCATCTGCGTGGGGAGGTCGAACGCCACGGAGAGTCCGGTCTGGCCCTGCTCCAGCAGATAGCGGAAGCGCGCGTTGGTCTCCTCGGCGGTCCCGAAGCCGGCATACTGGCGCATGGTCCAGGGCCGTCCCCGGTACATGTCGGCGTAGACGCCGCGCGTGAAGGGGTACTCGCCCGGCTCCCCTATTCCCGATATTCCCGAGCTAGCCATCGTCAGGACGCGGTCTCCAGAGGATCGAGATCGACCAGGATCTGGTCCTTCTCCACCGCGTCACCGCGGCGGACGTGGACGCGCACCACCTTTCCGGGCCCGGAAGCCTTGAGCTCGTTCTCCATCTTCATGGCCTCGACGATGACGATGCCCTGGCCGGCCTGAACCACGTCGCCCTCCACGACCTCGACTTTGACGACCATGCCGGGCATAGGCGCGACGACCGGGCGGGGGCCCTGGGCGCCTGCGCCGGGGCCGGTCATGTCCCGGATCGCCTTGGTCCGCTCATCGACGACGTCGAGCTCGAGCGCGCGCCCCCGCAGGTGGATCTGCCAACGTCCGCGGGGGCCCCGATCCGCGACGAGCCTGTAGGTCTCCACGCCCACCATGAGGCCGCGCACGGGTGTACCCTCGGCGTGCGCGAGCACGGCCTCGACGGAGCGCCCATCGACGCGCACGCCCTCGTCGCCGAGCTCCACCTCCACCGTCCGCCCGCCGAGGTCCACGTAGTAACGCATCAGGCGGGCCCCTTCGCCTCCAACACCAGCACCGTCTCCACGTGAGCGGTCTGCGGAAAGAGATCGAAGCACCGGACGGACCGAGTCTCATACACGTCCGAGAGCGCGCCCACGTCACGCGCCAGGGTCGCCGGGTCGCAGCTCACGTAGATCACGCGCGCGGGCCGATGTGCGGCCATGATGCGCACGACTTCGGGATCGAGCCCCGCGCGCGGCGGATTGACGATGAGCAGATCCGCGGGGAGCGCCTCCTCGAGCAGATCCTCGACGCGCCCCTCGAGCACGAGGCATCGCTCCGGTGATCCCTGCCGCGCCGCGGCGCACGCGACCGGATCGAGCTCGAGGCCGGTCACCTCCCACCCAGTCGCCGCCAGCGAACGGGCGTACTCGCCCGCGCCACAGTAGGCGTCCACAGCCTTCCCGGCGGGCCCGACGAGCCCGAGGACGTGGTCCACCAAGAGCCTGGCAGCCTCGGGGTTCACCTGTACGAACGCCGTGGATGCAGGCCCCGCCGAGCCGGCGAGCAGGCGAGGTTCCCCGGTCTCATCCCCGGCTCGATGCCAGATGGACGCGAGCGGGATCGCCGCGGCGAGCGGGCCGACAGACCACCCCACGGCTCCACCCTCCACGACGAGAGAGACACCTCCTGCATCCTCCCGCAGCGTGAGGCGGAGACGCCCACCCGCAGGAAGCAGCCGCGCCCCCGTCCCCCAGGCCGATCGGAGCGCTCGCCAAGCCTCGAGCAGCGCGGGGCGCGGCAGCACGCACTCGCCGTGGACGTCGATGACGTGGGCGGACCGTTGGAGCGCGTGGAAGCCAGCGACGACGCGGCCGCCCGGGAGCCGGCGGAGCGTGAAGGTGAGGCGGTTCCTATAGCCCGTCTCGAGCGGAGACGGCACCACTCCGCCGATCTCCATGGGGGTGAGCCCGCCGATCCGCGTGAGCGCGTCCCCCACGATCCGAGCCTTCCACTCGAGTTGCCGCTCGTAGGGTAGGTGCTGGAGCTGACACCCTCCACACGTGTCGTAGAGCGCGCACAGAGCGTCGCGCCGATCCTTGCTCGGCTCGAGGACCTTGCAGAGCGAACCCAGCGCCCAGCGGGGCTTGCTCCGCTCGATGCGTACGCTGACGCGATCTCCGGGCGCCGTGCGCGGCACGAACACGACACGGCCATCGGGCAAGTCCGCCACGCCCGCGCCACCAGCCGCGATGCCGCGCACCGTCACTTCTACCTGCTCTTCCATTCGTTCCCCCGCCAAGGCCAGCCGGACGTACGCCAGTCCGACATTCCGTTCCGCACACCCGCTGTGATCCGCGGCGTCCGATGCCGCCCGCGGTACTCGTCCTCGAGCAGAGCCCCAGCGATCGCCGCGGCCAAGAACTCTCTCTCGGAGAGGCTTGGCGACAGAAGCTCCGGATGCTCCTCCATGTAGGCGATGGACAGATCGCCCCGGCGGAAGTCCTGCTCGTCCATGACGCTACGCAAGTAGGGCGCGCTGGTCTGCACCCCGGTCAGCACGAGTTCGTCGAGCGCGCGTGCCATACGCGCGATCGCGGCCGCTCGGTCCGGCGCGAAAACGATGAGCTTGGCGAGCAGGGGGTCGTAGTGAAGCGTAACCTCGTGGCCCCGTTGGATGCCTCCGTCCCACCGAACACCCGGACCTCCCGGCACTTCGAGGTGCGAGATCGTCCCGGTGGAGGGAAGGAATCCGGAGTAGGGGTCCTCGGAGGTGATGCGGCACTCGATGGCGTGGCCGGTGAGGCGAACGTCCGCCTGCTCGAAGTCGAGCGGCTCACCCGAAGCGACGAGGAACTGCCAGTCGACCAGGTCGAGGCCGGTCACCAGTTCCGTCACCGGATGCTCCACCTGGAGGCGCGTGTTCATCTCCAGGAAGTAGAAGTCGCCGCCGCGGTAGAGGAACTCCACGGTGCCGGCGCCCCGGTAGTCGACGGCCGCGGCGGCCCGCACGGCAGCCTCCCCCATCGCCTCACGCTCGCGCGGCGTCAGCGTGGGCGAGGGTGCCTCCTCGATGAGCTTCTGGTGGCGGCGCTGGACCGAGCACTCGCGCTCCCCGAGGTGCACGACGTGGCCGTGCGCGTCCGCGAAGACCTGGATCTCGATGTGCCGTGGGCGCTCGACGAAGCGCTCCAAGTAGATCCGCCCGTCCCCGAACGCGCCGAGCGCCTCGCGCGAGGCAGCCTCGTATCCACGCTCGACCTCGGCGGGGTCGTGCGCGACGCGCATCCCCTTCCCTCCGCCCCCCGCCGCGGCCTTCAGGAGGACCGGAAAGCCGAGCTCCTCCGCGGCGCGCCTCGCGCCCGCCGCATCGGCGACCGCGTCCGTGAGCCCCGGCACCACGGGCACGCCCGCGGCGACCATGCGGCGCCTGGCCTCCACCTTGTCCCCCATGGCCGCGATGGTGTCGGGGGCGGGGCCGATGAAGCACAGGCCCGCCGACTCCACGGCGCGCGCGAAGTCCGCGCGCTCCGCAAGGAAGCCGTATCCCGGGTGGATGGCGTCGACCCCTGCCCGCCGTGCGACCTCGATGAGCACGTCGCCCCTCAGGTAGCTCTGGGAGGCCGGCGCCGGCCCGATCGGATAGGCCTCGTCCGCCTCGAGCACGTGGGGAGCCATGCGGTCGGGCTCCGAGTAGACCGCCACCGACCGGATGCCGCGCTCCCGCGCGGCGCGGACAATACGGAGCGCGATCTCGCCACGGTTGGCGACGAGCACGGAGCGGATCAACGGGCCCCTGGAAAGGCGCTGGAGCGAGAACGGCTTGCGGAGAGCCGCGAAGTTAGACGAGGCGCATCCGAGCGGAAACCCCGTCGGGACGTGGAGGCGCGGGTCATTCGGCTGGTACGCGCCGGAGGTGACGGCTCAGCGACTGCCCCGGTGAATGGCTAAGGGCCCGTCGCGATATAGACAGATATGTTGTACGATTGGGACATGGTAAGTAGTGTCTTGCTCCGCGAAGCGCGACTGAGGGCCGGACTGACCCAGTCCGGGCTGGGCGGTAGGGTCGGGGTCGCCGCCTCCGCGATCGGGCGGTGGGAGCGGGGGGAGGTGACGCCGTCCGTGGAGACGCTGCGCTCGTTGATTCGGGCGACCGGCCACGAGCTGACGCTCGGCATCGCTCCGGCCGACGACCACGACCTGGCCCTCATCCGCAGGAGTCTCGCTCAGGAGCCCGCCGAGCGGCTCTCGAGCCTCGTGGGGGTCGTGCGGACGATCCGCCGCATGACGGCCAAGCGTGTCTGAATTCGATCCGGTCGGGATCTTCGCCACGCTGAACAGCCACGGCGTGCGCTATGTCGTCATCGGTGGGATCGCGGCACGGCTCCGGGGGGCGCCCCTCGTGACCGAAGACGTGGACGTCACAGCGGCGCTCGACCGAGACAACCTGGTTGTGCTCTGCGCCGCGCTGACCGAGATGGGCGCGAAGCTGCGAACCGCCAGTGACCCGGACGGCGTACCCTTTCCATTGGAGCCCGAGATGCTCACGACAGCTCGATCGTGGACCCTGACGACCCGGCTCGGCGACCTCGACATCATCTTCGAGCCCGCGGGCTCGCGCGGCTACCAGGACCTGATCCGGGATGCGGATACGCTGATGGTACAGGTCGACCCGGAGGTGTTGGCTCCCGTCGCGTCGTTGCGAGACATCATACGAACGAAAGAAGCGGCGGCTCGCGACAAGGACCGGGCCGTGCTGCCGTTGCTGCGCCGGACTCAGGAGGAGCTGGATCGGGGATAGCGCTGGCCGCGCGGCGGCCGGAGCGGGTCCCGGGTCAGTTCGGACGCCCGGTGAGCGACTCGAGAAAGGCGATCAGGTCGGCACGCTCGCCTTCCGTGAGGCTCAGGGGCCGGATGCGATGGTCCAACAGCGGGTTCGCGTTGGCGCCGCGGTCATAGAAGGCGACTACCTCCTCGAGCGTACGAACGCTGCCGTCGTGCATGTACGGTGCGGTGAGCGCGATGTCTCGCAGGCTCGGAGCACGGAAACGGCCGCGGTCGGCGGGATCCTTCGTAATGGCTTCTCGCCCGACATCGCCCCTGTTCCACAACACGGGGGTGTCGTGGGGAGGCGATCCGGGACGGCAGGCCGTTACAGGCGACGCGCAGGACCGGGGCAAGTTCCGAACACCGAGCCTGCGTGACGTCGCGCTGACCGCACCCTACATGCATGACGGCAGCGTTCGCTCCCTCAACGAGGTCGTGGAGTTCTACAGCGACGGTGGCAGACCCAACCCCCTGCTGGATCGGGACATCAGGAAGTTGGACCTCGCCGCCACCGAGCGGGTGGATCTGGTCGCGTTTCTGGAGGCGCTCACGGGGCGGCGGTAGCGGCTGATTGCGCTCGACCAGGACGTGGGGTCAACGCAGATCACGGACTCACCACGGTTCTCGGGCGCGGTTCTCGCCGAGCACGTCCAGGAAGACCCGGGCGTCCTCGGGCCTCAACGGCGGGAGGCCCGACAGCTCCCTAAGGATGCTCGCCCCCGTGTGCGCGCTGGAAGCCTTGCCGAGCAATCGATCAATGACCCTCGAAAAGGACTCCCCTTCCTGCTTGGCGGCGGCCAGGCGCGCATACACGCGCGAGTCGACAGCGATGGTCTTGATGCTCATGCATCTAAGTCTGTACGTAATGCCGGGCCGTCAAGAGGTCACGCGCTCTCGATGCCGAGCAGTTTCGCGCACCGCACCACCGCCGGATGCCTAAGGGTCAAGAGCTCGGGCACGCCGAAGCTGAGCTCGCCCGGGCCGACCCGGCGGGGATCCAGGAACACCACCGTCGTATGCCAGTCACCGGTGATCGCGGACGACCAATGGAGACCGCTCCATCCTTCGTTGTGGAGACGGCGGCCGATCGCCTGTGTCGCGCTGCGATCGCTGCTCGCGAGCAGGTCGGGCCGCACATCGAGGCGGACGAGGATGGCCGGATCCGTTAGGTCGGCCACGCTCTCGACGACCCGGGATGCAGGGGTCACGGGCACGATGGCCAGTCCGTGGCCGAACTCGCGCAGGTGCAGGTTGGTGAGCCGTCGCCCCCGGAACCGCTGCAGCTTCTCCCCGAGGGCATCTTCACGGGATTCGGCCAGATAGAGCACGGGCGGCCGGTCCCCGAGGTCGAACCGGCCACTCGTTTGGCCGGCGCTGACGAAGGTGGGACTGAAGGCTTCGCCGGGGGCTGCCGACGGATCCCAGGAAAGATCCGCCACAGCAGCGCCCCGCCGAGGGGCCTCAAGCGAAGGCGCCACTCCGCTCAGATTCGATGGCGGCGATGACTTCCGACAGGCGGCCCTCGCGTAGGACGTCCAGTGGGCTCCGGTGGCCGAGCTGGGCATTGACGCCGAAGAGCCAGTCGTGCGCGACCTCCGGCTCCAAGTACGTGTTGAGCAGGGAGATCACCGTGTCCAGCCTCAGGAGCTGCTCGGCGTGGTGCGGGCCCGGCGACTCGCCTCGCTTCCAGCGCGCGATGTGACTGCGATGAACGTGAAGCGCATCGGCCGGCGCCGCATCCGTAGGAAAGGCGCGGCGAACGGACCCGTATCGTGCGGCAGTCTCGCGAACCCGAAGAGGTCGATTCATCTGCGCAACACAATTGGTGCGCGGCTCGCCGTCGGTCAAGGCGCCAGGATCAAACCTCCCCTGGAATGACGCCGGAGCCAAGGCTGACCCGAATCATCCGCCACCTTGAGGGACAGGCTCCGGCGAACGACTTTTCCTGCCTGCGGAAGTCGCGTCAGCCCCGTGAGCCCACTAAGGAGGTAGCAGCCCCAATGTCCCGAGTCACCCCCCGCTTCGACGTGTTGGCCGCCGCCCGGTTTGCGCCGGCGACCAATGCCATCGCCAAGCACACGCGCATCGACCTAGCGGAGGTGTTCGGCGAGAACGTCTTCGGTCTGCACCAGATGAAGTCGCGACTTCCGAAAGCGCAGTACAAGGCGCTTCAGTCGACCATCCAGAGCGGAACGGAGCTCGATCCCACGGTCGCCGACTCGGTCGCCATCGCCATGAAGGAGTGGGCGCTCGAGAAGGGCGCGACGCACTTCACGCACTGGTTCCAGCCCCTGACGGGCTCGACCGCCGAGAAGCACGACTCGTTCCTGAAGCCGACCGGCGACGGGCGCGCGATCGCGGAGTTCAGCGGGAAGGAGCTCGTACAGGGCGAGCCGGACGCCTCTTCGTTCCCGTCCGGAGGCCTGCGCGCCACGTTCGAGGCCCGCGGCTATACAGCGTGGGACCCCACCTCGCCGGCGTTCCTCATGGAGGGCCCGGGCGGGGCGTATCTCTGCATCCCCACCGCGTTCGCATCGTGGGCGGGCGACTCGCTCGACGCCAAGACCCCGCTCCTGCGCTCCATGCACGCCGTGGACAAGCAGGCACGTCGAGCCCTCGCGCTCTTCGGCTCCGAGCCCAAGGCCGTGCGTGCGACGTGCGGACCCGAGCAGGAGTTCTTCCTGATCGACGAAGAGTTCTTCTACCGCCGCCCCGACCTCATCACGACCGGGCGCACCCTCTTCGGCACGAAGCCGCCGAAGGGTCAGGAGATGGAGGACCACTACTTCGGATCGATTCCGGCGCGCGTCCTCGAGTACATGAACGAAGTCGAGACCGAACTGTACCGGCTCGGCGTGCCGGTCATGACTCGCCACAACGAGGTCGCTCCGGCGCAGTACGAGGTGGCGCCGATCTATGAGGACGCCAACCAGGCCGCGGACCATCAGCAGCTCATGATGGCCACGATGCGCAGCGTCGCGCGGAAGTACGGGCTCGTATGCCTCCTGCACGAGAAGCCGTTCCAGGGCGTGAACGGAAGCGGCAAGCACCTCAACTGGTCGATGGGGACGTCCGAGCAGAACCTCCTCGAGCCCGGCGAGACTCCGCACCAGAACATGCAGTTCCTCTTCTTCTGTTCCGCGGTGCTCAAGGCGGTCGCGAGGCATCAGGACCTGCTGCGCGCCTCCGTGGCCCACGCCGGGAACGACCATCGCCTCGGCGCAAACGAGGCGCCACCGGCGATCATCTCGGCGTTCATGGGTGAGCAGCTCGAGGACGTGTTCAAGCAGATCGAGAAGGCCGGGCACGCGAAGTCGAGCAAGTCCGGCGGCCTCATGGGGCTCGGCGTGCACGTCCTGCCGAAGCTGCCCAAGCACGCGGGCGACCGGAACCGCACCTCTCCGTTCGCGTTCACCGGGAACAAGTTCGAGTTCCGCGCGCTCGGGGGCGGCCAGAGCATCTCGTTCCCCGCCACCGTGCTGAACACCATCGTCGCCGAAGCCATCGACGAGCTCTGCACGAAGCTCGACGGCGCCATGAAGAAGAAGGGCGCCAAGTTCGACGTCGAGCTCCGCAAGCTCCTCGCGAAGGAGATCCACGAGTTCAAGCACATCATGTACAACGGGGACAACTACACCGAAGAGTGGGTGAAGGAGGCCAAGAAGCGCGGCCTACTGAACCTCAAGACCACCATGGAGTCTCTGCCCAGGCTCGTCGACAAGAAGAACCTGGCACTCTTCAAGAAGTACGGCGTTCTGTCGCATCGCGAGCTCGAGTCGCGCTACGAGATCTGCCTCGATCAGTACTTCAAGACGATCAACATCGAGGGCGAGACGGGCCAGCACATGGCGCAGACCATGTTCCTGCCCGCCGCGGTCCGGTACCTGAGCGACCTGCTCCAGACAGCAGAGCGCGCCGAGGACGTGGGCGTGAAGACCAAGGGCGTGCTCGCGACGGCGAAGAAGGTGAACGACCTCATCGATCAGCTGACGGAGAAGGTCGACCACCTCGCCAGCAAGAATCAGGAGCTCGGCGGGAACGACGTGCACTCGAAGGCGGAGCACATGCGCAAGGACATCGTGCCCGCGCTCACGGCGGTCCGTGACGTGGTCGATCGCCTGGAGCGCATAGTGCCGGACGACTACTGGCCCGTGCCGACGTACCGGGACATGCTGTTCGTGAAGTAGGCGTGTAGGTCGCGCGCACAGAGAAGGGGCCGAGAGACTGAGTCTCTCGGCCCCTTCTCTATTGGTCGGCCGTCAGTTCCCGAGTCGGCCCATCACGCTGATCTCCCGTCCGTCGCGGCGAATGTGGAGCGGGATGTCCTCGCCGGCCTCGTAGCTCCCGAGGACGCGCCGGACGCGCTCGGGCGTCGCAGCTTCGCGCTCGCCCACGCGCAAAATGACATCCCCGGCCTGGAGTCCGAGCGCCGAGTCCTCCGCGACGTCCACCACCAGCACGCCTTGGCTCGTGCCGAAGTACTGCCCCAGTCCCTCGTTGAGCGCGACCAGCTCGATCCCGTAGCGCGCGCTCGCGCCGTCGAGAAAGAGCGCACCCGGTCCGCCACCGAAGATCCTGACTTCCGGGGCGTCCGGCGGCTACGGCAGATCCGGCGAGCGCCACTGGAATCCGCGCATGTCCTGGTCGAGGTTGCGCATCTGCTCGCGGAATCGCTCGACGTCGAAGTCCGGAACCGCGAACTCGAAGCTCCGGTCCGACAGGTCTTCCGGCAGCACGGTGGCCGTGCGCTCCTGTCCGTCGCGAAGGAACGTCACCTCGACCTCGTCCCCTGGCTCGAGTTCCCTCGCGAGCGCGAGGAGCCGCTGCACCGGAAGGGATTCGTCGAGGTCGAAGTCCTCCTCGGCGTCACCCGGGAGCGGCTCGAACAGCGAGTTGCTATCGATCCGAGTGATCACGTCGTCCTCGCGGATCCCGGCATCCCACGCCGGACCGTCCTCCAGCACGTTGGTCACGTGCGCGCCCTGCGCGTCCAGCGTGCTGCCCTGCGACCCGTCCACCGAGATCCCCAGGCGCGGTCTCGCGCCGGGGAACGGGGCCATCATCGTGTCGAAGCGCGGCATCCGGAAGCACGCGCAGTCCTCGATCTGATTCCCGTCGCGGTCCACGCAAAGGCAATCGTCGTCCGGCTGCTGCGCGGCCGCCGGTGCAAACGCGGCGCCGAGCGCCAGAGCGCCGACCGCCAGGATCCGCCCGACCCACCTCCCCCACCCCGTCATCATCAGACCCTTCTCCCGAAGTATGGAGTCCCTCGCACCTACGTCTTGGATGCGGAGAGGGACTTCGGGGTTGCCGCGGCAACGTCGCTAGAGCGGGATGTTGCCGTGCTTGCGGGTCGGGTTCTCGTCGCGCTTGTGGCGGAGCATGTCGAGCGCGGAGATCAGACGAGGCCGGGTCTCGCGGGGGTCGATGACGTCGTCCACGTACCCGCGCGCGGCGGCGATGTAGGGGTTGGCGAACTTCTCGCGGTACTCCTCGATCCGCCGCTCCGTCGCCGCGGCCGCATCGTCGGAGGCCTCGATCTCCTTCCGAAAGAGGACCTCCACGGCGCCCTTGGGTCCCATCACGGCGATCTCGGCCTGGGGCCACGCGAGGTTGATGTCCCCGCGGATGTGTTTCGAGTTCATGACGTCGTACGCACCGCCGTAAGCCTTCCGGGTGATCACGGTGACCTTGGGCACCGTCGCCTCGGCGAACGCGTACAGGAGCTTCGCGCCGTGCCGAATGATCCCGCCGTGCTCCTGCGCGACGCCGGGGAGGAAGCCGGGCACGTCTTCGAGCACGACGAGCGGCACGTTGAAGGCGTCGCAGAAGCGGACGAAGCGTGCGCCTTTGTCGGAAGAGTCGATGTCGAGCACGCCCGCCAGGACCGAGGGCTGGTTGGCGACGATCCCGATGGCGTGTCCACCGAGGTGGGCGAAGCCCACGAGGATGTTCGGCGCGAACCTGGCGTGCACTTCGTAGAAGTCCCCGTCGTCCACCACGCAGCGGATGACATCGTGCATGTCGTAGGGCTGGTTCGCGTTCTCGGGCACGATCTTCAGGAGCTTCTCATCCTGGCGGTCGTGGGGATCCGAAGCGGATCCGGAGGGCGGCAGGTCGCGGTTGTTTTGCGGGATGTAGCGGAAGAGCTCGCGGACGGACGCGAGGCAATCGGGCTCGGAGTCACACGCGAAGTGCGCCACGCCCGACTTCGACGCGTGCACGTCGGCGCCCCCGAGGAATTCCATGTCGACGTCCTCGTGCGTGACGGTCTTCACCACGTTCGGCCCGGTCACGAACATGTAGCTCGTGCCGCGCACCATGTAGACGAAGTCGGTGATGGCCGGCGAGTACACCGCGCCTCCGGCACAGGGGCCGAGGACCAAGCTGATCTGGGGGATCACGCCCGAGGCGAGGGTGTTGCGCAGGAAGATGTCCGCGTACCCGCCCAGGCTCACGACCCCCTCCTGGATGCGGGCTCCGCCGGAGTCGTTGAGCCCAATGAGGGGAGCGCCGTTCTTGAGCGCCATGTCCTGCACCTTCACGATCTTCTCGGCGTGCGCCTCCGAGAGCGAGCCGCCGAAGACCGTGAAGTCCTGGCTGAACACGAAGACGAGACGACCGTGAACGGTGCCGTACCCGGTCACGACGCCGTCGCCCAGGATCTTGCGCTCGTCGAGCCCGAAGTCCGTGGAGCGGTGGGTGACGAAGCGACCGAGCTCCACGAACGAGCCCTCGTCCAGCAAGAGGTCGAGCCGCTCGCGAGCCGAGAGCTTGCCGCGCTCGTGCTGCGCCTTGAGTCGCTCGGCACCCCCGCCTACTGCCGCGGCACGCCGCAGCTCCTCGAGATGCTCGAGCTTCTCGTCGATGGACATCAGAAGACCACCGGTACGAGGCGGCGTCTGAGGATCCGGACGAGATCGGTGCGTCTCACCACGCGGTCGTCGACCACGGAGAAGATCCCCGTGGCGCCCTCGATGTCGCGCAGCCCCTGGAACGACGAGCGGACGTCGGACGGGGAGAGGCGGCCCGGGCTAAGCGCTTCGAGCAACAGCAGCGCGGCGTCGTACCCGATCGCAGGCGTCGGGCTCACCAGCGTCCGTTGGAAGTGGAGCTCGTACGCGTCCTGGAAGCGAGCGAACCCGGGCGAACCCGGGCCGATGCCCGCTGGGACGGTCGCCACGACCCCGTCCAGGTAGAGCGGATCCAGCAGCTCGAGGACCTGGGGATCGGTCCACCCGGACGTACCCATCAACTCGATGGCGAGCGTATCGAGGGCGAAGTGCGCGAGCTGCGGCGCGATGTACTCCACGTCCTCGGGAGGGATCGGAAGGAAGATGCCGACCGGCTCCAACATCTCGACCCGCAGCGTATCCTCCGCACCCAATCCCAGGGCCGCGACCTCCGCGGCCCGCAGGGAGTCCCTAGCACCGAGGATCTGACTCTCGAAGAACGTCGCCTGGGGTGAATAGGCGAACCGGCCCACGATGAGGACTCCCAGCCTCTCGGCCTCCGCCTGGAATGCGTCGGCTTCTTCGTACGCCGTCTGGCTCTCCGGGAGCAGAATCGCCACCCGCTGGAACGCGCGCGAGGCCGCGTAGCGCGCCACGACCTGGGCAGCCTGCGGGTCCGCTCCCTCGAGCGAGTACACGCCTTCGCCCGCCGCGACCGCGGTGCGCGCCGTCGGCGACACGATGGGCAGGGCACCCTGACGTGCCCGCCCCGCAGACAGGAGCGCCTCGTCTTCCAAGAACCCGATGACGCCCGCCACACCCTCGATCTCCAGCTCCGCGACGAACCCAGCCGCGATCACGGGATCGCCCCGATCGTCGCGGGGGGTCACCGTCACCTGGTAGGGCTCTCCGAGCGCCGTAGCCGCCGCCACCTCGATGCCCTCCCGCACCAGCCGAGCGAACTCGGACAGCGCCGGCGGCCCCCCATGCGGCAGCACGGTGGCGATGGTGAACGATGTCGCTCGGCGCCGGTCCGCTGGCAGCTCGCCGCGCATGACGCCCTCAGCCACCTCGCGCTCGGGTGCCACGGCCCCGGCGGCGATCGCCGCGGCCGCGAGTGCCGTGGCACGCTCGGCCTCTCCGCGCTCGAGAAGGTTGACCGCATGACGCACCTGAACGATCGGCGCGAGCGGGCCATCCGTCGGAGCGGCCACGAGCACAGCCTCGAGCTCTTCGGCCGACAGCGAGTCGGCCGCGGCGCGAGCGATCGGTATCGCGAGTTCGAGCTCCGCAGCGCCCGCGGTCTCGTCGATCCTCAGGAGCCGGTCGAGCTGACGCGCGGCGTTCCCCGGCCACGCGTCGACCTGCAGCAGGCGCACGGCCGTGGCGCGTGGGTCTCCGGGCCGAAGAAGCCCTAGGTACCGCTCGGCGGCTGCATCTGCCCTGTCGCCCGATCCCAGCGCGAGTTCCACGCGGGCGCTCAGTAACAGAGCCTCCCCGGAGACGTCAGCCGCCGGAAAGCGCTCCATGAGGTCGGCGGCGGTGCGAAGTGCTTCCGGGAACCGGCGCGCCTCGAACGACGCCTCGGCCGAGCCCAGCAGTCGCTGCGCCTCGGCCTGCTCAGCCCGCGAAACCGCGCCGGGCGCGAGAACCGGCGGGGGAAGCTCGACCCCCGGGCCCGTGCCGCCCGTGATCTGGCACGCGGTCAGGGCAAAGCCGAGCCAGACCGACGCGCGACGCCCGATCACGAGCCGCACGCGCTCACGTCGTTACTCCTCCTGCTTCGGCGCCGCCTCGCCGACGCTCGCTTCGACCACACTCGCTTCGGCCACGGCTGCTTCGGCCACGGCTGCTTCGACCACGATCGCGGGACTCGTCGGAGCGGGTCCGCGGTCTCGCGATCCCCTCGATCCGCCCTCCCTAGGAGGCTTGTTCCGCTTGCCTGCCTGGGTCGCGGCAATGAGCTCCGCGTCGTCGTCCTCTTCGCCGGCCTTCGCCGCAGCCTCGGCGGCAGCAGCGGCTGCAAGCGCTGCAGTCCGCGCGGCCTCGATCTGCTCCTGCGATTTCCGTGCGGGGCGCTCCGTGATCTCGAGCACGATGCGGCGGTTCGCCGCGTCAGACTCGACCACCCGCAGGGACACCGTGTCACCCGCGCCGTAGTACTCCTCGAGCTTCTCGGCCTCCTCGACACCCGAATGGGAGGCCGGGACGAAGCCCTCGATCTCGTCGCCGAGATCCACGACGAAGCCCTTCTCCTGGAGTCGCGCCACTTTGCCGTCCTGCTCGACCTTCGGAGCCAGTCGCTCCGAGATCGCCGGCCACGGATCCTCCTGCAGCTGCTTCATGCCGAGGCTGATGCGCTTGTTCTCCGAGTCCACGTCCAGGACCATGACCTCGAGCTGCTGCCCCTTCTGCACGACCTCGGCCGGGTGCTCCACGCGCCGGGTCCAGCTCATGTCGGACACGTGCACCAGCCCGTCGATTCCGGACTCGATCTCCACGAACGCGCCGAACGAAGTCAGGTTGCGGACGGCGCCGGTGAGTCGCGTGCCGGTGGGATACTTGGCCGGAAGCGCGAGCCACGGATCTTCCTCGATCTGCTTCATGCCGAGCGAGATCTTCTCGTCCTTCGGATCGACCTTCAGCACCACCGCTTCGATCTCGTTGCCGATCGTCACGACCTTCGACGGATGGCGAACGTTGCGCGTCCAGGACATCTCCGAGATGTGGACGAGGCCCTCGACGCCCTTCTCCAACTCGACGAACGCACCGTAGTTGGTGATCGATACCACGCGACCACGCACGCGCGAGCCGACAGGATACTTCTTGTCGATGTCCGTCCACGGATACGGCAGGAGCTGCTTGAGCCCGAGCGAGATCCTTTCGCGGTTCCAGTCGATATCGAGCACCTTCACGTCGATGGTCTGCGCGATGTCGACCACCTCGGACGGATGTCCGACGCGGCCCCACGACATGTCGGTGATGTGCAGCAGCCCGTCGAGACCGCCGAGGTCGATGAAGGCGCCGAAGTCCGTGATGTTCTTCACGACGCCCTCGCGCACCTGACCGACGAGCAGCTCCTTCACCAAGGTCCCGCGCTTCGACTCGCGCTCGGCCTCGAGGATCACGCGACGCGAGACGACGATGTTCCGCCGACGCTTGTTGAGCTTGATGATCTTGAACTTGTAGACCTCGCCGATGAGGTCTTCGATGTTCGGCACCCTGCGGAGCGCGATCTGCGAACCGGGGAGGAACGCGTCCACGCCCATGAGGTCCACGGTGACGCCGCCCTTGATCTTCCGGACCAGCGTGCCCTTGACCGGACGATCGGCTTCGTGGGCTTCCCTGATCTTCTCCCACACCCGCAGGAAATCTGCCTTCTTCTTGGAAAGGACGACGACGCCGTCATCGTCCTCGAGGCTCTCCAGCAGGACCTCGACCTCGGTGCCGGGCTCGGGTGCCTCCTTGAACTCGTCGAGCGGAACCGCGCCCTCGCTCTTGAAGCCGAACTCGAGGATGACCGACGACGCCGTTACGCGGAGCACCTTCGCGTTGACGATCTCGCCTTCGCGGAACTCCTGGAAGTCGCCGCTGAACTGCACGAGCATCGCCTCGAACTCTTCCTTCGAGGTCTCGAGCTGCTCTTCGCCGTACGGGTCGTTGAACAGCTCGGGCGAGATTCCCTGCGCGAGCGCGACCCTCGATGACCGATCCTCGGCTTCCTCCGCCGCGATTTCCGCAGCCGTCAGGGTTCTGACTTCGCCGGTCAACGCGTCGACCACGACTTCTTCGCCGTCTCCGGGAGAATCGTCGGAGGATGCGTCGTGTGCGAGGGTCGGGTCCGACGGGGAATTGGTGCGAGAAGGAGTCATGGAGCCTCGGCTCGCGCGGAACGCGCGAGATCTCTGACCGGGCTCGGGAGACGAGCGCCGGGCTGCGGGTGATACGCTGCGAGCGGCTTTCGCTCGACGGCGGCCCCGCACCGCGCTTTACGCCAGGTGGGGAGCCCGGTGAAGCTAGGCCGACCCCTTTATAGCGTCAACCTGCGCACGAGGTCGACGACCTTGGCTACCTGCTCCTCGAAGGTGAGGCGCGTCGTGTCGATCTCCACCGCGCCTTCGGGTACCCGCAGGGGCGAGATGTCCCGGCCCGAGTCCTTGCCGTCTCGTTCCGAAATCGCGTCCGCCTGCCGGGCGACGCGCTCCTCGCTCGCCGCCCCGCCGGTCTCCAGGAGGCGTCGTCGCGCGCGCTCCGCCAGGTCGGCGACCAGATAGACCTTCACCGCCGCGTCGGGGAACACCACCGAGCCCATGTCGCGCCCGTCGGCGACCAGCCGTCCGTGCGCCCCGGCCTCCCGTTGCAGCTCGAGCAGGCACGCTCGGGCGGCCGGAAGCCGCGCGAGCGCGGCCACGCGGTCGGTCACCTTTGCGGTCCGCAGCTCGCTGACGAGCGCGCGCCCGCGCAGGCGCACCTCGAAGCCCCCCTCGGTCGGGTGCTGGGACACGCCGAACGCCTTGATCTGCTCCGTGCCGAGCCCCGCCCACGCGCTCTCCGGGACACCCGCGTCGAGGAGCGCGAACGTGAGCGCTCGATAGAGGGCACCCGAGTCCAGGTGCCTGAAGCCCAGCCGGCGAGCGACCTCGCGCGCCGTGGTCGACTTGCCCGACCCCGCCGGGCCGTCGAGCGTCACGACCGGGCCCTCGCGCTCAGGATTGACGCGGCCGGAAGTCACGCCCGCGGCCGCGCGCCTGCGAGTCGATCCAGCAGCGCCCAGAACCCGGGGAAGCTCACGTCGGCGGCGGCGCGGTCGTCCACCTCGATGTCGTTCGAGCCGATCGCACCCAATACGCCGAAGGCCATGGCGATGCGGTGGTCGCCTCGCGTGCGCACGCGCCCCCGGAGAGGCTGATTGCTCCCCTCGACGTCCAGGCCGTCGGGCCGCTCCTCCACGCGGACGCCCAGGGCCCGGAGGTTCTCGACCATGGCCGCGATCCGGTCCGACTCCTTGGCGCGCAGCTCCTCGGCGCCCGTGATGCTCGTGACGCCCTCCGCGCGGGCACCGAGTGCGGCGATGAGCGGCAGTTCGTCGATCAGGCGAGGGACTTCCGCGCCGCCGATCTCGACGCCGCGCAGGCTGACGGGCCCCACCGACACGCGACCGACAGGTTCGACGCCCCACGCACTCGTGTCGGGCTCGACGCGCACGTCGGCCCCCATGCGCTGGAGGACCTCCAAGAACGCCGTTCGGGTCGGATTGAGGCCGACCTGCTCGACCTCGATCCCGTCTCCGGCTCCGCCCAGCACCGCGAAAGCCAGGACGAATGCTGCCGACGAGACGTCACCCGGAACGGCGAAGTCGAACGGCCAGATCCGGTCCGGCGGGGACTCGAGGCTCACCTTCCAGCCACCGGCAACCGGACCGGACTGCACCGGCACGCCGATGCTCTGGAAGAGGCGCTCCGTGTGGTCGCGCGATTGCGCCGGCTCCTGCACGTGCACCGACGCCCCCCCCGTGAGCCCGGCGAGCAGGATCGCACTCTTGACCTGTGCGCTGGCGATCGGAGTGGTCCAGTCGAGCGCGTCGAGCGGTCGCCGTCCATGCACCGTTAGGGGAAGGCGGCCGGCCTCCGCAGCATACTCGAACCGCGCGCCCATGCGCGTGAGAGGCTCGGTCACCCGTTTCATGGGTCGGGATCGCAGGGAGTCGTCTCCCGTGAGCGTCGCGCTGATCCCGCTCCCCGCGAGCACCCCGAGCAGGAGCCGGGTGCCCGTGCCGCTATTGCCGAGGTCGAGCGGTCGGTTCGATGCGGTGAGACCCGTGAAGCCGACCCCCTCGACGAGGACCTCGGACCCATCGGGCGGCAGGACGCCGATGCCCGCCCCGAGGCAGCGAAGCGCGGCCGCGGTCGAGGCGGCGTCCCCGCCGTAGAGCAACCCGGACAGACGGCTCTCGCCTTCCGCGAGCGACGCCAGGATGAGTGCTCTCTGCGTGAGCGACTTGTCTCCGGGTACGGTCACCTTCACGACTGCCTCCAGGCCCGGGTCGTGCGCATCATATCAGCCAAGTCTTCCACGTCCTTCCGTTCCAACATATCGGCCATCCGTTCGGCGGTGCTCGCCAGCTCCCGGAGTCCCTTCGCCAGCTCGGGCGATGCGTGCTCCAGGAGGTCCTTCCATAGATCGGCGTTGCTGCCGGCCAGGCGCGTGGTGTCACGCCCTCCCGGACCCATCTGCTCCGGTCGGATGTTCGCCTCCATCAACACGGTGGCGAGCGCGTTCGCCGTGAGCTGGGGCAGATGGCTCACCCGGGCCATCAATCGATCATGCTCGTCGGCATCGATCTCGGCAGGGCGTGCGCCGAGCGACCGCCAGAGCGCGTGCACCTGCGGCACGCGGTCGGCCGCCGCGGGGCACGCAACCGTCCAGACTCGGGCGCCCGAATAGAGATCGGGGCTCGACGCTCCGAAGCCGAACTCCTCACTTCCCGCCATCGGGTGGCAGCCCACCCACCGCTCCGCGACCCCGGCTGCGGCGGCGGCGCGGGCGAGCGGCGCCTTCAAGCTCGCCACGTCGGACAGCGTGGCGCTCGCGGACGCGGCCTCGGCCACTCCCGCCATCAGGTCACAGCTCGCGCCTAGCGGTGTGGCGAGCACCACCAAGTCCGCGCCCCGCACCGCGTCGCGCCACTCGCTCGGCGCCTCGTCCACCACACCGGCCTCGAGCGCAGCCTCGCGCTCCTCGCGCCGCGGGGACCATCCGATCACGCGCGGCCGCACCTCGAGCGCCGACAGGGCGCGAGCGAGCGAGCCCCCCATGACCCCGAGGCCCAGGACGGCCACCGCTGCGAACTCGCTCACGGTACACCCACTTCGCCACCCCGCAAGGGGATCTCGATCACCAAGCCATCGCGCGCCACCCGCGCCGCCCCGAACACCGCGCACGCCTCTTCTTCGAGGGGGCGCGCATCTTCGGAGTAGCGAGCCGACACGTGGGTCAGGAGGAGTTGACCGACCTTGGCATCCCGGGCGACCCCTGCGGCCTCGGCGGCCGTGCTGTGGTAGGTCTCGAGCGCACGCTCGCGCTCCTCTTCCCCGAAGGTGGCCTCGTGGACCAGGACATCCGCCCCCTCGGCGCGACGCACGGTGCTCGCGCACGGACGCGTGTCCCCCGAGTAGACGACGCAGCGCCCGGGGCGCGCCGGCCCCACGAGATCACGGGCCGATACGACCTTGCCGCCGACCTCGACGTCTTCGCCTCGGTGGATGCGCCCGAAGAGCGGGCCCTCGGGAATGCCCAGCTCGCGGGCCCGCTCGACGTCGAAGCGGCCGGTGCGCGCGTCCTCGACGAGCGCCCAGCCCACGGCGGTCATGCCGTGCTCGACGTCGAACGCGTGCACGCCATACTCCTCCATCCGCAGGCCCTCGCCCGCGCGACACTCGACCACGGTGACCTCGAACTTCACGCGGTCGGCTCCGAGGGCGGCCACGGTCTTCAGCAACCGGGATGAGCCCATCGGGCCGTAGAGCGTGATGGGGTCCGTGCGCCCCTGGAGCGCCATGGTCCGGAGGAGGCCGGGAATGCCCAGGAGATGGTCCGCGTGGACGTGCGTCAGGAAGATGGCGCGCACGCCGAAGCCCGTCGCGTAGCGCATCATCTGCCTCTGCGACCCTTCCCCGCAGTCGAAGAGGAAGAGGTCGCCTTCACGCTGGACGGCGAGCGAACTCACGTTCCGCCCCACCGTGGGGCGGGCGGCAGCAGTGCCGAGGAACGTGAGGCGGATCATGCGCGGTGCTCCGAAGGCCAGCTCGGGCCGGATTGAACTGCGCCCAAAGTAGCCGCGCGCGAAAGGGCATCCAACCCGAAGCGCCGACACCGCCTGTGAGGGCGGCGGTGCTCAGAGCGAGACGCGGTTGCGCCCGTCGCGTTTCGCGCGGAAGAGCGCCTGGTCGGCCTTCTTCAGGATCGTGTCCGGGGACGCGTCGGCGCCGGTCGAGTCCGCGAGGCCGATGCTCACCGTGACCGACAGTGTCTTGGGGCGCTTCGCTGATTTCTTGGCGGGCTTCGACCCGCTCGGCCGTTTTCGGGGTCGTCCCCAGGAGCGGAGCGAGAAGGTCGCCTCCTCCACCGCCACCCGCACGACCTCCGCGCCGGCGAGGGCGTCCTCGCGGGTCAGTTTCGGAAACAGGAGCGTGAACTCCTCCCCACCGCACAGGTAGGGCTTCCCCTCGGGGGATGCGGACAGCCGGCTCCCCACGAGCTGAAGCACCTGGTCGCCCACGTCGTGCCCGTGCTTGTCGTTGAACTTCTTGAAGTGATCGCCATCGACCATCGCGACCGTGTACGTGCCGCCCAACTCCGCGAGGTCACGCATCAGCGCGCGCCTCGCGGGGAGGCCGGTGAGTTCGTCGCGGTACGCCATGAAGTACGACTGCTCGAGCACCGAGAGCGAGAGCACGACCCCCGCGGCCATCAACAGGAACGACGTCTGGGTCGAGCCCAGCGATGGATGCAGCGCAGCCAGCAAGAGCGCCTGGGCCCAGAAGAGCGCTCGCTCGACCGGCCCACCCCAGCGAATGGCACCGTATGCGGAGAGCGCCAGCGACGCCGCTCCGGCGATGAGCGTGGCCTCGGGGAGCCGGGCGCGTGCCGACCACCCACTCGGCAGCAGGCGCACGTCCGCGAAGGCGGCCAACGCGACGGGGTCCTGCGCGACCGCATGCGCCAGGGTCACCAGAGCCGCGCACGCCAGGAGCTGCACCCACCCCGCCCTCGAGCGCACACCCCGGTCACGCACCAGCGCGAGCACACCGAGCAGCGCGACGACGACCGTCGCGAGCGGCACGAAGCGTTCTGCGGCGCTGGGTACATCGACGAACGCGAGGTCGAGGTACGCGAGGGCGAGCAGGCCGGCGACGACACGGCTCCGGTGGAACACCGCGGCGAGCACGCTTCCCGCTGCATACACGACGAGCGCGTAGCGCCCGGTGATCGTCGCGAGCGTCGCCTCGGGAAGCACGGCGAGCGTCACACCCACCGCGAGGAGAACGACCAAGCCGGGCAGCAGAGCCCGCAACGAGAGCTTCAGGAGTGACCTCCGAAGGGCCGGGAGGGACGTCGCACCACGTCGTCGCACGACGTCGTCGCGTTTCGCGCGAGCGCGGCAGCGGGTACAGATAATACCGGCCTCGCCTTGGGCCGCAGGAACCCGTTCGGCCGACGGGGTGTTGGATCGGCGGGAAAGTGCATAGAGTCCGGCAGGTACGAGCCGACCGCGGGAGACCCTCCATGATCATCCGTCGCCCAACTGACATCGCTTCTTCGGAGATCACACCCGAGAGCGTGTACCTGAACCGGAGGACGTTCATCGCGGCGGCCGGAGTCGGCGCGGCTGCGCTTGCGGCGGCCCCCGCAGGGCTTCGCGCACTCGGATCGGACGATCCCCAGGAAGTCCCGGCGCGCTTCCAGGGCATGCGCTCCGAACTGAACGAGTCGCTCAACTCGTATCGCGACATCACGGCGTACAACAACTTCTACGAGTTCGGCACCGGCAAGGGCGACCCATCCGACAACGCGGGCGACTTCAAGCCGAGACCGTGGACCGTGTCGATCTCGGGCGAGGTCAACAAGCCCGGCGACTACCAGCTCGAGGACATCCTCGCGCCCGTGACCTTGGAGGACCGGGTCTACAGGCTGCGCTGCGTCGAGGCGTGGTCGATGGTGATCCCGTGGAGAGGCTTCCCCCTCTACGAGCTGATCAACCGGGTGGAGCCGACGGGGAACGCGAAGTTCGTCGAGTTCCGCACGATCGTGCGGCCGGAGGAGATGCCCGGGCAGCGTGCCGCCATTCTCCGCTGGCCCTACGTCGAAGGGCTCCGCATGGACGAGGCGCTGCATCCGCTCACCCTCATGGTGACCGGCGTGTATGGCATGGACGCACCTAACCAGAACGGCGCACCGCTCCGCCTCATCGTGCCGTGGAAGTACGGTTTCAAGGGAGTCAAGTCGATCGTGAGCATCCGGTTCGTGGAGGAGATGCCCCTCAACACGTGGCAGCAGGAGAACTCGTTCGAGTACGGGTTCTACGCCAACGTGAACCCCGAGGTGGACCACCCCCGCTGGAGCCAGGCCCGCGAGCGACGCCTCCCCACGCTGTTCCAGAACCACCCGACGCTGATGTTCAACGGGTACGCGGATCAGGTCGCGCACATGTACGCCGGCATGGACCTCGAGCGCTGGAAGTAGTCGCCCGCCCGGCTTCCCCGGCATGAGTCCAACGCGGGCGGTCACAGCGCTGAAGGTCGTTCTGTGGATCGCCGCGCTCGCGCCGGGCGCATGGCTCGCGGGGGGGATCGTCCGCGGTTGGCTCGGCGCCAACCCCGCCGAGACGCTCACGCACGTGACGGGGATGGCCACGCTCGTGCTCCTGCTCGTGACGCTCGCGGTCACGCCGGTGCGCCGCCTGACCGGCTGGAACCCCGTCATCCGGCTGCGCCGTCCGCTCGGCCTCTTCGCGTTCGCGTACGCCTTCACTCACTTCACGATCTGGTTCGCCTTCTACAACGTGTTCGACGTCGGGCGCATGATCGCGGACGTGGCCGAGCGCCCGTACATCACGGTCGGGTTCACCGCGTTCCTCATCCTGATCCCGTTGGCGGTTACCTCCACCAAGGGGTGGATCCGCCGGCTCGGGAAACGCTGGAACACGGTGCACCAAGGCATCTACGTCGCCGCGATGCTCGGCGTGGTCCACTTCTACTGGCTGGTGAAGGCCGACACCCGACTCCCGATCCTGCTCGGGGTGTGCCTCCTCGTACTGCTCGCGCTGCGGGTGCGGGCTCCGAAGGTCGATCGGGCGGGGCGCGCCGAGACCCAGCCGAGCTTGAGCGGACCTTCGCAGGCGGGGTGACGAAGCGTCGCTCCCGGGGCTCCCGGGGCTCCCCATCAAGAAAAAGCCCCGGTCGGGGTTCGCCTTCAGCTCGAGCATCTCGGCCTTGAGCTGCGGATCCCGGCGTGGGCAGCTGGCCTTATGCGCTCTTCATGGCGCCGACTATGCAGCCCATCTGGTCCCGGTTCCGGTGCGTCACCTCATCATTTCTTCCATGCGATCAAGAGATCCGCCCCGCAACCGCGGAACGCACCCGGTCTGACAGATCCTCGACGCCGTCGAGCCGCCGACGCAACGTGGGCGCCTTCACCAGGCCCATGTCCAAGACGGCTCGGCAGAATTCCAAGTCCTTGGGTCGCCCGGCCACAGCCTTCGAGATCCAGAGATCATGGGGCTCCAGGCACCACGCCACCACCCCATTCGCCGCGGGTGACTCGAACCGCACGAGGCGCTCGCGCCAGCCGGCGGGTAAGACCGCCGTGGTCTCAGCCACACCCTGCGCGTAATACCCGAACGTGCCGTGGAACATCGATGCCTCGCCGATGGATCCGTCGATTAGATCCGCCTGGGCTCCACTCTCATCGCCGGGCACCACGATATCGACCTCTACGGACCGGGCAGCCTCTTCCGGAAAGGGACCGGCGACGGAAGCATGCAGCGCCTGGCTGCCGATCACCAGCAACTCGTCGAGGCCCAGAACTGCGCCCGCGGCTCGGACGGCGTGGCGGTGGACCACCCCGTGTCGGTGCGCGTAGTCGAGCGCCTCCGCCACGTTCGTCGCGATGCGCACGGCCTCGTCCACCGGAAGCTGGTGCTCCCGGTCGAGCCGGTCCCGCAGCGACTCGCCCTCCCCGCGCGGCATCACGTAGAAGAGAAGCTTGTCCGCTTCGCCCGAGTCGTGCAGGGGCAGAATATGAGGATGCTGGAGGCTCGCCGTCGTCCGGATCTCGGCCAGGAACCGCTCGACTCCGACCACCGCCGACAGCTCGGGCTTCAGCACCTTGAGCGCGACCTTGCGGTGGTGCTTCAGATCCTCGGCCAGGTAGACGGTCGCCATGCCGCCCTCGCCGAGCTCGCGCTCGATCGTGTAGCGGCCGGAGAGGGCGGCGTTCAGGCGGGGGATGGGGTCGGACATCAATTGCCTGGTTCACGGGTCCATCGCACGCCGAAGAGTATCCCACTCGCCGAGCCGCAACCGCAACAACGGGTCAGTGCCCACGAGGGCGCAGGCCGGTGTTGGCGCTACTCTGGCTCCCCTGCCACGCGCGTCAGGAGGTCGCGTACGCGGGGCTCCACCTCGGGGACTCGCGTCCGAACGGTCTTGAGGAGCAACTCCACGTCCACGTTCTCGTACGCGTGAATCAGCCGGTCTCTCATCCCCGCTATCTCCTTCCAAGGGATCGCGGGATCGAGCTTCCGGACGGAGTCCGGTACGCGCTTTGTGGCTTCCCCAACAACCTCGAGGGCTCTCGCGAGGGAGTACAACGTCTTAGGATCGGCCTCGAGTTGGGCGATGGTGCGGGCTTCCCCGACGAACTCTCTCGCGAGCGCCATGTTCTTCACGAGGGCGTCGAGGGCGTCGCGCTTCGCTGTCAAACTGCTATCGCCTCGGTGAGGATGCGGTCCTTGAGTCGGGGCTTCAGCGACCGACGTATCACCAGGTCCACTGGGATGCTCACCCTTTCCGAGATCTCGTCCTCGAGCGCAATGAATGTGAGGAGGTCCGGCGACTCAGAGAACGTGACGAGCAGATCGAGATCGCTCCCTTCGCCGGCATCGCTGTGGGCACGCGAGCCGAACACCTCGAGTGTGTCGACCGCGTAACGCGCGCGTAGCTCCGGAAGGAGCGCACGCAGGCGGTCGAGTAGGATGTCGAGACTCAGGCGTTCAGTGGGCATTCCAGTTCCCTCGCGGATCACGAGGTGGGACAGTAGCACCTGCCATGTTACCCGCTCCTACCAGCCAATAGCCAGACGCGTTCATGAACCCCCCACCCGCGCCCCCATCTCCGTAGACGGTCGCCATCCCGCCCTCGCCGAGCTCGCGCTCGACTGTGTAGCGGCCGGAAAGGGCGGCGTTCAGGCGGGAGATGGGGTCGGTCACGCGAGCATCATGCGAGGTAGGACGGGCGGCGGGAAGGGTGTTGCGCCCCAACGCATGCCGGGGGTGGGACTCGAACCCACACGGGACTTCTCCCAGGGGGTTTTAAGCCCCCAGCGTCTACCGATTTCGCCACCCCGGCGGGGGCACGTATTGGCGCAAGCTACTGGAAGAGCACGGCGCGTGGCGATGGCGACGACGCGCGGAGAGGCGCTCGACGCGGGGTGGCAGCCGTCCGCTCCGATCTTGTGCGCGGCCGACGCTCCCCACACACTCCGCGCCTTCCATGACTCCCGAGCGCTTCCATCGACTGCGCACGGCGCTCGCGCGCCGGCAGCCCGACCTCACGGTCCTCATGGATCGCGTGCACAAGTCGCACAATTTCTCCGCGATCCTGAGGAGCTGCGATGCGGTCGGCGTGCTGGATGCGCACGTCGTCGCAACCGAGGACGCGGTCGCGATCCATCACGCGACCTCGGCGGGCACCAAGAAATGGATCGCGGTGCGGAGCCATCCGAACGTGGAGGAGGCCATCGGCCATCTCAGGGGTCGGGGTTTCGCCATTCGCGCGGCGCACTTATCCGCCGACGCGGTCGACTACCGCGACGTGGACTACACGCGGCCGACGGCGCTCACGCTCGGCGCGGAGCTACGCGGGGTCTCGCCGGAAGCGCTCGCTCTGGCCGACACGCATCTCACCATCCCCATGGTCGGCCTCGTCCATTCGCTGAACGTCTCGGTCGCGGCGGGCCTCGTGCTCTTCGAGGCTCATCGCCAGCGTGCCTCGGTGGGCATGTACGATCAAGCTCGCCTTCCCCCCGACGAGTTCGCGGCCCGACTCTTCGAGTGGGCGTATCCGTCGCTCGCGCGAAGCCGGCGCGAGGCGGGACGCCCCTACCCTCCCCTCGGACCCGAGGGCGAAATCCTTCCGGACTAGATCCGCATCGAGCGCGCGGCTCCACGAACCTTCGCCACGGCCGACGAGAGCCTAGTCGGCCCGCCCGAGCTGGAAGCGGAGCGACTCTTCCATGCCTTCGTAGAAGAAGCGGAAGCCCGCCTGGGTTGCCTTGGCCGGCAGGACGCGTTGGCCCCAGAGGAGCGCCTCGGTGCCGAGCTGGCCGAACGCGGCCTTCACGGCGAACGCGGGGACCGGCACGATCGTGGGCCGACCGAGCGCGCGCCCGAGCGCCGAAGTGAACGCCGCGTTGGTCACCGGGTGAGGCGCGGTCGCGTTCACCGGACCGGAGAGCGACTTCGTGTAGATCGCGTGCACGATGAGGGCCACGTGGTCGTCGAGGTCGACCCAGCTCAGGTACTGCTTGCCCGATCCGATGCGACCGCCGACTCCCATCTTGAACGGGAGGAGCATCTGCCCGAGTGCACCGCCCGCGGGCGAGAGCACGATGCCGCTACGCAGGAGCACGACGCGCAGCCCTGCTCGCTCGGCCGAGCGTGTCGCGCCCTCCCACGCGCGGCACACGTCGGCTAGGAATCCGCTTCCGCCCTTCGCGTCTTCGGCTAGGGACTCCGCACCGCGGTCGCCGTAGAACCCCACGGCCGACGCCGACACCAGGACGCGCGGACCCGACTTCATCTCGGCCAGGGTACGCGCGATCAGCTCGCTCCCCTGCACGCGGCTGTCGAGGATCGAACGCATGCGCGCATCCGTCCACCGTCCTGACCCTATCGACGTGCCCGCGAGGTGGACCACGGCGTCCGCGCCCGCGAGGCCGGCCGCGTCGATCTCGCCCGCGGCAGGATTCCAGTAGATCGCGCCGTCACCCACACTGCGACGGTCTCGCACGAATCGGACGACGCGATGTCCACCCGTGGTGAGGAAGTGCGTGAGGCTTTGTCCGACCATGCCCGCCGCGCCGGTGATCGCCACCGTGAGCCGCGGCCGGTCGCGAAACTCGGCGTGACGCGCCAAGTCGGTGAAGAGGCGCCGGTAGCGGAAGCGGAAGAGCCGGCCGAGCTCGTGCTTGAGGAATGCCGGCCCGATCGCCGCACCCGCCGCTCCGAGCGGCGGCTCGACGTCGATCTCGTCCTCTACGCGGGTGCCTCCGCCGTCGCGCGCGAAAAAGCGATGCGTATGCACCCAGCTCTTGAGCGGGCCCGACGTCTGCTCGTCGCGGAACTGTCGCGCGTGCTCGTAGTCGCGGTGCCGCAGGTTCCAACGGAAGGAGGTCGGCCCTCGCCGCACGCGCAGCTGCACCTCGCCGCCGTCGCGGATCCCGCCCGCGCGGTGCAGAACTTCGACCTCACCCCAGGGTGGAGTCAGTCGCTCCAACGCCCCCGGGCGCTCGTGCCAATCGAAGACCGTGGCGGGATCGTGGTCCGGCAGGTCGGTGCTGTACGTCAGTCGCATGGGAGGACGCTCACCGGTTCAGGTCGAGCCGCTGCGCCTGGAGGTTCTCGAAGATCTTCTCGGGCACGCGCAGGAAGGCCTCGGCCGCGAGGGGACCGAACTGGGTGCCGCTCTCCTTCGCCACTTCCCCCCGCGCGAATTCCGGATCGCGGGAGTTCCGGTAGGCGCGCGTCGACGTCATCGCGTCGTACGCGTCACAGACCGCCATGATCTGCGCGACCAGGGGGATGCTGTCACCCGACAGACCCTCCGGATAGCCGCTGCCGTCCCACTTCTCGTGATGGTAACGCACGCCGGTCGTCAGATGCTGGAGCGTGGGAATGCCCTCCAGGATCTCGGCCCCGTCCGAGGGGTGCGCGCGGATGAACGCGAACTCCTCTTCGGTGAGGCGTCCGGACTTGGCGAGAACACGCAGAGGAACCGCGAGCTTGCCCAGATCGTGCAGGTAGCCCCCCGCCCAGAGGGCAGAGCGCGTGTGCGCGTCGAGGTCGAACTGCTCCGCCACCGCGACCGAGAGGACCGCCACCCGGCGGGAATGTCCGGCCGTGTAAGGGTCCTTGGCGTCGATCAGGTTGGCGATGATCGTGAGCAGTTGGCTCGTCGAGAGCGGTGAGACCTCCTCGGGGAGCAGGCTCTCGGCCGCTCGCATGACCGTGTGCCGGTAGCTCTCCTTGTCGAAGAGCGGAAGGCTCCCCGCCCGCTGTAGCGTCAGGAAGCACTCGCCCACGTCCGGCGCGAACTCCTTGCCCAGCCCGGCCTGCACGACCTCGGTGATCGCCTCGGGTCCCAGCGCACCACGGTGCGGCCGCTTCTGACCGAGCGCGGCGACGGTGTCCGCCAGGCGCAGAACGCGCGCGCCGAGCGCAATCCCCTCGCCCGTGAGCCCGTCGGAGTATCCGCTTCCGTCCCACCACTCGTGGTGGTGCCGAAGGAGGGGAGCGAGGTCCTGGAGGTGGGGGACGCCGCGCACGCGCTCTTCCGAGCGCTGCGGGTGCCGCTGCACACGCTCGCGGACGTCGGCTGACAAGGCTGGGGTCGGGTTCTCCCAGGCGTCCTCGGCCAGGCCCACCATGCCCATGTCCGACAGAATGCCTCCGAAGAAGAGCTCCGAGCACTGTGCCTTGGAGAGGCCGAGCTCGCGCCCGAGGTGCGACGAAAGCATCGCCACCCTCGGGCCGTGGTCGCGCAGATACCCCTTCGCGGAGCCCATGACGCTGGTCAGGGCTTCGAGGAGACCCGCGTAGAATGCCCTGCCTGAGTCCATGGGGAGCGTGGAACCGGCCGCGTCAGAGGGATCTTAAGACTATAAATAGCCCCCAGCGGCGTCGCCACCAGGGAGATCTCTGGCTCGGGACTTACCGCGGCGTCCTGATGGTGTCGGGCGACTGAGCCTCGGCGCGCTCCCGGTCCCGCCGCGCCCGGATCGCTTCCTGGCGCTCGCGGACGTTCTGCTGCACGAGCGCGCTCGCCCCCTGACGCTGGATCTCCGCGAACTGCCGCATGTAGTCGCGCTGCCCCACGGGGGCCTCGAACGTCACCGGCAGCGGGAGGGTGAGGCCGCCCAGGTGGAGCTGTCCGTCCGAGATGCCCCACCGGTCGCCGTCTCCGTCCGTGACCGTCCAATCGGTCCAGGCAGCGGCCGCCGCGCCCGCGGCGGCGATCGAATCGTTCCACTCTCCGAAGCGGCCGGCGATCAAGATCTCCTCCCGCTGCTCCGGGGTCAGCGTCCTGAACGCTTCCGGGAGCGGCGCCCAGAGGCGCTCGTCGGTGAGCCCGGGCTGGAGTCGTTCGGCCGGCGTCGCTCCCGGTCGGCCGGGGCCCGAGAAGTTGGGCAGCACGAAGTCCACGCCCCCGTCCGCGTCGCCGAGGCTCGGACGCACGACGATGATCTGCGGCGCCCCGATCGGCCCCACGGCCGCGGGCTCGTCGGGTCGTGCCGGCTCCGCGGGGGGAGGCGGCGATCCGCCGAGGATCCAGACCACCTCGACCCCTACGTCGGGCACGGCCGGGCTTGAGAGCGCGGCCACCGCCGCGGGTGCGAGGCGAATGATGAAGCCCGCGCCGAGCAGGAGGGCCGCGTGGATCGCTAGCGAGAACCCGAACGAACTCCACAGGACCCGCCGTGAGCCAAGCCCGTCGATACGGGTCTGGAAGGTCTGCGGCGAGACGCCCGGGGGTCGCGTGCTCATCGCAGGTGCTAAACCGGCTGGAGGTGTCGGTTCCTGGGCGCCTGCACCGGTCGGCCCGCTCACCTCAGGTCCCCGAGACGGCCGGCCGCGGCCTCGAGGCGTGCCTCGTCGACCGTGAGCGCCACGCGGAAGTAGCCCTCACCTCCCATTCCGAGCGACGCTCCCGGAAGCACGATCACCCCCGCGCGCTCGAGCGCCTTGCGGGCGAAGTCCTCCGACCGCTCTCCGTCAGGAACCGGGATCCAGAGGTACATCGTGGCTTTGGGGGAATCGACGTCGAAGCCCGCCCTCCGGAACGCGCGGACCGCGGCATCCCGGCGTCGCTGGAACGTGGCGACGTTCTGCGGCACCCACCGTTCCCAGCTCTCCAGCGCCGCGACTCCGGCCGCCTGGATGCCCAGGTAGCCACCCGTGTCTACGAAGGTCTTCACCCTCGACAGCGCCCCGATGATCTCCGCATTGCCCACCGCCCAACCGAGCCGCCACCCCGTCATGTTGTAGGTCTTCGAGAAGGAGTGGAACTCGATCGTGACCTCGCGCGCCCCGTCGAACTCCAGGACGCTCCTCGGGCGATATCCGTCGAAGGCGATCTCGGAGTAGGCGTGGTCGTGAGCGAGGATCGCTCCCTGGCGCGCACAGAAGTCGATGGCTCGCCGGTAGTAGTCGTCGGGCGCGACCGCGGTCGTCGGGTTGTTCGGGTAGTTCAGATAGACGATGCGCGCGCGGCGTGCGACGTCCGCGGGGATCTCGTCGAGTGGCACGAGGAAGTCGTGCTTGCGCTCGAGCCGCACCAGGTGGGGCTCGCCGCCGGCGAGGGTCACGCCCCCGAAGTAGGCCTGGTAGCCGGGATCGGGGATGACGCCGACGTCGCCCGGTCCGATGAACGCGAACGGCAGGTGCGCGAGACCTTCTTTGGAGCCGAGGAGGGGCAGCACTTCGGTCACCGGATCCACGCGGACCCCGAAGCGACGGAGCATCCACGCGGCCACCGCCTCACGAAACTCGGGGAGTCCTGCCTGGAAGCCATAGCGCGAGTAGCTCTGCTCGCCCGCGACCTCGCGCAGGCGCTCCACCACGGCGGGCGGGGGGTCGAGGAGCGCGTCGCCCGTGCCGAGGTCGATGACGTCGACACCCGCGGCCTCGATCCGACGCCGCACCTCCTTCATGCCGGCGAGCGGGTAGGCGGGGAGGGCCCCGAACCGCTGGCTGGTCCGGCGCATCGGCGGGTCCTAACTCTCGGCGACGACCGGGTTGGATATCGATCCTACGCTGCCGATCTCCACCTCGACGACATCGCCCGGAGAGAGCGGCCCCACACCCGATGGCGTGCCCGTGGCGATCAGGTCGCCGGGCTCGAGCGTCATGATGCGGCTGACGTGCGCGATGATCGCCGGGATGTCGAACACCATGTCGTCCGCACCCATCTGCTGACGGACCTTGCCGTTGACCCGCGTCGTGACCGAAAGGGCCTTACGGTCGACCTGGGCGAGCGGGGTGACCGCGCCGGCCGGGCAGAACGTGTCGAAGCCCTTGGCGCGGCTCCACTGCCCGTCGGCCTTCTGGAGATCGCGGGCGGTCACGTCGTTGATCGCAAGCAGCCCGTCCACGAAGTCCCAGGAGCGTTCCTTCGTGACGTGGCGCGCGCGCTTCCCGATGCGGACGCCGATCTCGCCCTCGTAGTCGACCTGGCCCACTCCCTTGGGGATCACGATCGCCTCGCCGGGCCCGACGAGCGACGACGGAGGCTTCAGGAAGATCAGCGGCTCCTTCGGAATCGGATTGCCGAATTCCGCCGCGTGCTTGGCGTAGTTGAGGCCAATGCAGACGATCTTGGAGGGTCGAGACATCGGCTTGTCCGGCGACCGTTACGCGCTAGTGCGCGGCGTCGCTCGTCTCTTGGGTGTGGATCCAGGTTCCGATGATCGCGGCCAGTGCCGCGATGAAGAGGAAGCCAGCGATCACCGTGAACCAGAACCCGATGTCCGTGTGCCCCGCATCCCAACCCGTTCTGGCCCGGGAAAAGGCCGCGTACGAGATGACGAGGTAGACGACGCCAACACCCATACCGAGGATCCGCTTCATCGTTCGCGAAGTCCGACGTGAAAAGGTGATCTGAGACGCTCGACCAACGGCGGCGCAGCAATCTACGCCGCTACTCAGCCGCGTAGAAGGCCTCCAGGCGCCGCCGCACGTCGGTCCATGGTCCTTTCACGAGCGGAGTGTCGGGGAGCGAATCGCGCAGATAGCGGCCGTACCGCCTGGTTACGATGCGGTCGTCGAGTACGAGCACCGCGCCCCGGTCGGTCCTGGACCGGATCAGGCGGCCGAATCCCTGCTTGAGCCGCAGCGCCGCGTGCGGCAGCATGAACTGCTGGAACGCATCGCCTCCGCGCGCCTCGAGTGCCTCCATGCGCGACGCGGTGATCGGCTCCGTCGGCACCCGGAACGGAAGCTTCTGGATCACGAGCCCGCGCAGTGGATCACCCGGCACGTCCACCCCCTCCCAGAACGAGGACGTGCCGAGCAGGATCCCGTTCCCGGAGGCCACGAAGCGAGCCAAGAGCCGCGAGCGGTCCCCCTCGCCCTGCACGAAGAGCGGCCAGTTCGCTTCCGCCCCGGCGCGCCGGAGGAGATCGGCCACGCGGCGGAGTGCCGAGTGCGACGTGAAGAGCGCGAAGATCCCGCCCCCGGTCACCTCCGCGAACCCTCGAACGACGCCCGCAGTCGCCTCGTGGAAGTCGGTCTCCGCACCTTCTGCGGCCGGAAGATCGGTGGGCACACCCAGCATCGTCTGTGAGGCGAAGTCGAATGGCGACAATATGATACGCTCTGTGACTTCGAAAGGAGGATCACTGTGCGCGACGACCTCTGGATCGAGGCCGAGGCGTCCCCGCAGGAAGTCGAAGCCTTTCCGCGTCGAGAGCGTGGCCGACGTCAGCACGGCCGCCTCGACCTGCGCGAAGAGGGACTCGCGAAGCACCACGCCCAGCTCGATGGGCGCGGCCGCGAGCACCAGGTTGGCCTGCCGGCCCTGGCCTCGCGACTCCAGCCAGCGCACGTAGGCGGAACTGTCGTCCCCTGGCGCGAGCACGAGCCTCAACCCCTGCGCCGCCGCCGCCAGGCGCCGCTCGATGGCGCGCAAGTCCAAGATCCGTCCCGCCAGACGGTCGGCGAGCTCCTCCACGAGATCGAGGCGCGCCCTCAGCTCGGCCACCTCGCGCTCGAGCTCCGCCAGCGCGGCGAGTGCCCGCCGGAGGTCCTCGCGCACCTCGTCGCGGTCCGCGGGCTCCCCGATCCCGGACGGCCCCAGGCGCACCGCGCCCTCACCCGGCGCGACGACGGGCTCCAGTTCCTCGATGAGCGCCTCGAGCGAGGCCAGAGCGCGCGCGTGCGCGGGCCGCACCCGATTTTCCATGCGCTCCCGGAGCTCGGCGGCGTTGGCCGTCCCGGCCACCCCCTCGTGAACGGCGGTCAGGATGCCCCGGCCCTTCCGGTCGAGGCGCGAGAGCGCCCTATAGAGCCCCCGGCGCGTGACCTCGACCCCGAGGTGGGCCGTCGCGGCGTCCTCGAGATTGTGCGCCTCGTCCAGGATGACCCTTTGATACGCCGGGAGCACCGCAGTCTGCGTGTAGTTCTGCGTCGCCCGTCGCACGGACAGGTCGGTGAACAGGAGGTGGTGGTTCACCACCAGGAGTTCAGCGGCAGCCGCGCGCCTCCGGGACTTCTGGTAGAAGCACTGCTGGAAGTGCGGGCACTTCGCCCGCAGGCACATGTCCGGGTCGCTCCGCACCTCCTCCCAGGTGTCCTCGGAGGGCGAGAACGGGAGATCGGAGAGCGATCCGTCCTCGGTGCTCTCGATCCAGTCGAGCAGACTCCGAATCTCCGAGGAGCGATCCTCCTCGAAGAGGCTCCCCTGGCCGTCCGCCGCCAGAAGTGCTCGGCGGATCGAGATGTAGTTGCCACGCCCCTTCACGAGCGTCCAGCGCACATCGCCCAGCAGGTCGCGAACGAGCGGGAGGTCCTTGCGGGCGAGCTGCTCCTGGAGGTTGATCGTGTTGGTCGAGAGAACGGTGCGCCCCCCGTTCTCCTGCGCCCAGCGCACCGCCGGCACGAGGTAGGCGAGCGACTTCCCGGTTCCCGTGCCCGCTTCCAGGATCGCGATGCCACCCTCGTTGAATCGTTTCGTGACCTCTCTGAGCATCTCGCGCTGGCCTGGGCGGTCTTCGAAGCCCGCGTGGCGTTCCGACAGCGCCCCGCCTGGAGCGAGGACGGCCTCGAGGTCCCCTGCATCCAAGGTCACGCGCCGCCGGGGTGGCGGCGGCTCGACCACGACGTAGAGCCGCTCGGCCGCGTTGTCGACGATCGCGGTGCCCAGGCCCTGCTCGTACAGCTGAGCCGCCACGCTCATGTCGGCCTCGGACGGCTCGAGCACGCCGCCCGGGTGGTTGTGGAGCATCACGCCGCCGGCCGGGGCATCCCGCGCCGCAACCAGGACGGCGGCAAAGCTGCCGCGCGCGACCGCCCGGGGATCTCGCACCACGCGCCCCTCGTCCACATCGGCGAGGAAGCAGACTTCCCTTCCGCCCGCGCGCGAGATCTCGTCGCGGATCTTTGCGGCGGCCTCCCGTGCGAGCGTCAGCGGGAGCTGCGCGGGATCTCGCGCTGGCCGCTCGGGCGGCTCGACGTCGTCGACGCCGTCGAGGCCCGCGAGCACCTCCTTCGGAAGACGGAGCGGGAAGCCCTCCGGGATGTCCACCGGCACCTTGGGCCCGCCTCGGTCTCGCAGCAAACTACGTCTTGAGCGTCTGCTTCTTCGCGGCCGGGAAGAGCACGTTGTTCAGGATGAGGCGATACCCAGGCGAATTCGGGTGCGACGCGAGATCGGTCGGGGGATCACCGATCTGGTGCTCCGGGTCCTCGGGGTCGTGGCCGCCGTAGTAGGTCCATGTACCCTCGCCCAGGTTTCCGTGGAGGTACTTCGCCCACGTGCCCTCCCGGGCGAGCACGACCGTCGCGGGCTTGAGGCGGTTCTCACTGAACGACGTCGTGAGGCCGTAGAAGTCCGGCAGGACCGCGATGTGGTTCTGCGTGAGCATGGACGGGACCGGATCGAATTTTGCGGAGAAATCGAAGAGGGTGTAGGCGCCCAGGTCCCTCCGCCAGGGCGTGTTCACCTGGTGTGCATCGATGTCCGAAAACGCGTTCACGGAAGGTGAGACCTGGACCTGCGCGCCCGTGAACGCCATCGCGCGGCTCCAGTCCATCTTGGCGGATGCGTCCGGGTCGGGCGGCGTTCCATCGGCGTACGCGGCCGCGATGTCGACGTTGGCGCCGGCCAACGCGAGCTCCAGCGTCTCGGTCGCCGAGCACATCGCGAACAGGAAGCCGCCCTCCTCGATGTACGTGCGAATCGCGGCGGCCACGCGCTTCTTCATCGCGGGCACGTTCGGCGCGCCGACGGAGCGAGCCATCTCCTGGTTCTGATCGACCTCCTCCTGGAGCCAGTCCGCACCGCCGTACGTAAGGAAGAACTTCGAGTACTGACCCGTGAAGTCCTCGTGGTGCAGGTGGATCCACTCGTACTCCGAGAGCCCGCCGCTGAGAACCTCCGGGTCCCAGATGGTCTCGTACGAGATGCCCGCGTACTCGAGCGCCATCGTCACGGCGTCGTCCCAGATCTCCGAGTTCGGCGGAGTGTAGATCGCCACCTTCGGGGCTCGCTCGAGCGGGACGGCTTCCATGTTGGACGACGCGACGGTCGCGCGCATCCTCGCTTCGGCAGAGGGGTCCATCGTCTCGATGGTCACGCCCCGAAGCGCCGCCTCGCGCCGCGCGCCGGGCGAGTCGGGGAGCAGGAACGATCCGCCGCGGTAGTTGAGCAGCCACTCGGCCTTCTGCGACTGCTCCAGGACCCAGTAGGTGAGCCCGTAAGCGCGCAGGTGATCCGCCTGTTGGCGGTCCATCGGCACGAGGATCCACTGCGCGGACGCTGGACGGGCCGGGACCAAGAGGCCGACCAGTAGAAGCATCGAAGCGAGTCTCCTCATGAGCCGCGACTCCTCAGGCGTTCGAGCTCGAGCCTCGCCTCGGGCACGATCGGGGCGCCGGGGCGAGACGTGATGAGATCCTCGAGCAAGCGGATGGCCGCGCCTTCATCGCCGCCCGGTCGGCCCAAGTGCCTCGCTAGGGAGAGCGAGGCCTCCGCGACCTCGGGGGCGTTCGGGTGCTCGACGAGCAGCCGCTGGCGGATCTCCACCGCGAGTTCCGGCGCGCCGCCCTCTTCCGCGATGCGCGCGGCCTGCGCGAGAAGCGGTGGGCGATCCCCCTCCGGGAGCGTCGCGGTCTCGGCGGCGAGCGCGCGCGCAGCCACCACCCCCCGTCCGTGGTGCGCGCCTAAACCTGCGGTGACCAGCGCCCCGGCGCCCGTCTTCGAGAGACGGCCGAGGAGCGAGCTGAACTGAATGATCGGCGTCGCCTCGACAGGAGGCAGGCCGCCGACGGCGAGAAGCAGAGCCTGGCGGCCCTCCTCGGTCTCGCTGCGACTCAGCAGCAAGTACGCACGCTCCAGAGTGCTGCGGGGCCCATCGATTCCATCGAGTACGGCTGCCGCACCCTCGTCGTTGCCACGCGCCTGCAAACTCACCGCAACGGCGGCCGCGACCTCGTCCAGCTCCGGCGCGTCCGGAAAGACGGCGCGAAACTGTCGCCACGAATCGACGGCTCGGTCAGGGGCCGCCGCCGCCTCGAGACGCACGACCTCGGCCTGCGCCCGCCGTCCCTCTTCCGAGCTTCGTGCGAACGAGGCCGCCACCCTACGCTGAGCCTCCAGCGCCATGACGGTATCCCCTGCCTCGAGCCCGATCTCCACGATGCGACGTTCCAGCTCCCGGCGGTCCTCCGGGTTCGCCGCATCGCCTCCGAGCTCTTGGTAGGCCCAAGCGGCGACGCTCGCGAGTCGGGCCTCGCGAGCGCGCTGCCCCACGTCTTCCAGGTAAGCTACGCGCAAGCGGCCATCCAAGTCGTCCGCGGCGCTTTGTGCCAACGCGAGCGCCTCGGGCTCGAGGTCGAGTGCGAGCGCGACCGTCAAAGCGGCCTCACGTGCCTCGGGCATATCCGAATCCGCCAGTGCGTCCGCGAGGCGGCGACCCGCTTCCGGAGCACGCTCGTCGAGCGCGGCGACTCGTCTTAGGATCTCGGTCAAGCGGGTCCCGTCTCCGACGGCGAGCGCCCACTCGTCGACGGCGCCGTCCACCTCACCCATCTCCGCAAGCAGATCGCCGATCTCGAGCGCGAGCGCACTGCGATCGTCGAGAGCGGACCGGCCGCGCCTCAGCACGTCGAGCGCCCGCTCTTCGCCGAGCGCGCTTGCGTACGCCCCGGCGACCTGGCGGTAGTCGGCACGATTCCCGTGGGTGGCGAGCCAGCGCTCGGCCTCGGTCACCATCGCGTCGGTCGAGTCGGCCTCGATCAGCAGGCGGAGGTTCAGGGCCATCACCTCGGGGTTCGCGGAGCGCGCGAGGTACGCCCTGACGATCGGACGAAGCTCGCCGACCTGATCCTGCGCCCTCAGCACGCGCTCGAGCGCGAAGATCGTGCCCGACGAGGTCGGGTCGATCTCCAAGAGGCGGCGCAACGCGGCCTCGGCACCTTCGAGGTCACCGCGGGACTCGAGCGTGGCGGCCTCGAGCTGCGCCTGGCTCTGCGGGTCCCCACCCCGCCCCACCTGCGCGCTCCCCGGAGCGGAGGCGAGCGCGAGCGCCGTCGCCACCAGGGCAACGTGTCTCATCGCGGCGCTTCTGCGCGCGATGGCGCGCGGTTCAGGCGCTCGAAGTACTCGAGCACGAGTTGACGGACCGCAGGGGTCAGGCTCCGCATCTGCTCACCGTCAGGCAGCTCGTACTGCATGAGTCCGAGCTGCAGCGCGGACAGCGGAACGACGTCGGTACGCTCGAACTCTCCGGCCTGAGCCGACTCGCGCTCCTCGGAGAACTCCTCCCGCTCGAGTGACCGACCCGCGTCGAGCAGACGATGGAAGAGCCTCTCCTGCCGCTGCAAGACCTCGGGTGTCATGCGCCCCTGCGCGAGCTGTTGGGCGAGTTGGTCCGCCTCGCGCGCGAGCTCCTCGAGATCGCCCAAAGCATCGCCCGCACCCGGCTCGCGCGAGGCATTCTCGATGTCCTTTGCCACCGACCCCTGCTGCTCGGCAAGCTGTTCGAGCTGCTGCCGCATCGCCTGCTCGCCAAGCCGCATCGGGACCATCTGGCCGGTCTGCGCCACGAGGTCGCCCTGCCGCTGCGCGAGCTGGCCCACCTGGTCGGCGATGTCCTGGCCGCTCTGTCCGGCGCCCACCGAGCCGGCCTGCTCGGCGCCCGCCATCGCCATCATCGCGAGCTGGTTCAATTCGCCGATCGCCTGCGAGGCCTGCGAGCTGGCCTCGCTCGGAGAGCCGCGGCGGCTGTCGAGCGCCTGCATGGCGCCACTCAGCGCCTCCAGCGCCTGGCCGACCTGCGCGGACAGCGCCGGGTCCCCTCCCCCCGCCTGCGCCCCGGCCTGGAGGTTCTCGGCCAGATTCTGGAGGCCGCGCTGGATCGAAGCCTGCTCGCTCCTCATCTCACTGAGCGCCTCGGGGCTCGCCCCCTGCATGCGCTCCTGCAAGTCCGCCTGACTGCGCGCGAGCGCGAGCGCGTCGTCCGCCGACTGCTGGAGCGCCGCCTGCGCGTCGGCCTGCGTCTGCTCCTGCATGCCGGCCTGCGCCTGCTGCATCTGGTCCGCCGCCTGCTGCATCTGATCCGCGGCCTGCTGTGCCTGATCCGCGGCGCTCTGATTGTCGCCCTGATCGGCCTGCCGCTCCGCCTCGCGCATCTGCTGGCGAGCCTCCGCGGCCGCCTGGCTCGCCTGCTGCACCTCCGCGGCTGCCGCGGCTGCGCTCGGCTCGTCCATCTGCGCCAACCGCTCCGCGAGCTCCTGCATCTCCCTCTCTAGCTGCTCGGCGCGCTCGGCGAGCTGCGCCTGCTGTTCGGCACGGAGCTCCGGGTTGTCCGCCTCGCGCATGGCCTCCGCGAGCGCGCGCTCCTGGCGCGCCAACTCCTCGGTCTCGTCCGTCGTCGCACGGAAGTCTTGCTCGACGGCGGCGCGGCGGACCTGCTCGAGTGCCTCCTCGAGCTGCTGACGGAGAAGCTCCGGATCGCGCGCCGTCTCCGGCGGGGAGCCATCCGCATTCGGGGAGGGCTCGAGATCCTGCTGCGGATCGAGCTGCTGGTCGGCCCCGAGCTGTTCGAGCAACTGCTGGAGCTCCTCGAGCTCGGCCACCAGTTCCGGATCGGCCTGGCCGAGGTCCTCGAGCATCTTCTGCAGCTCGGCGAGATCGGCGCTCAGGGAGTCCACCTGACTGAGGAGCGCGGACTGTTGATCCGCCGCGCGCCTCATCTCCTCGCGCTGCTGGAAGCCGGGCTCAGCTTGGTTGCCCGCGCGCGGCTCGGGCACGTCCTGCTGCACGGCGGCATCGAGCGCCGGATTCAAGCTCTCCTCGGCCTGCCGCTCGGCTTCGGCCCGCATCGTTTCGAGTCGTTCGGCAACGTTCTCGAGCGTCGCCTCCGCCTCGCGTCGTAGCTCCGAGACCAGCGGCATGCGCAATGCGTACTCCGGCGACACACCGATCTGGCCGCTCGGGTGGACGTCGATCACCCGAGCGAAGTAGCGCACGGTGTCTCCCGGCAGCAGCCCCCACTCGGTGAGATCCAGAGACGGCCGGGCGAGCGCCGCTCGGGTGCCCCCCAAGCCGATCCCCTGCACGACCGGCTCGAGCCGCTCGCCGAACGCGGTGATGCGGTAGGCCACGAGCTCGAAGCGCTGGAGTCCGTAGTCGTCGCGAGCGTCCACGATGAGCGGCTGCCGCAGACTCAACGGGAGCACGGTGTCCTGGCCCGGGAGCAAGATCGCGACCGACGGAATGGAGTCCGAGACCAGCAAGAGCCGAAGCGGCTCCGGCTGGATCTCCGCGGGCGCGCGCGCCTGGTCGAGGAATATCCAGGGGAACACACCTCCACGCAGGGGCGTCCAGGCCCCCGAGAACGTCGTGCCCTCGACCTCCAGGGTGAGTGCGTTCGCGCCCGCCGAGTCGACGAGGCTGGCGGCGGACAGCGGCCGGGAGGCGAGGCCCTCGAAGGTGAGACGGGATCCCGCCGGCAGCCGCAGCGGCGGCGGATCTCCCCGATACTCGTCCGGCGCGAGCCCTGTGTACGCGGGATACTCGACGCCCACGACCAGTTCGCTCACGAAGAGCGGATCGACCGGAACGATTCGGTACGTCTCGGTCTCCGCGCCGTCGGCGGCCCGCACGCGGTACTCGGTCGTGGCCGACACGGCCTCGAACACGTAGCTCGCCGTGCCATCGGCGACCTGGATGCGCAATGAACGCGCGATGTCGCCCGCGGCCTGCCAGAGCAGCTCGACCTCGAGGCGGCCCACGGCCTGGATGTCGACGCGCACGTCGGTCCCCCGCATCACCTCGAGCGTGCCGGGCGTGACCACCAGCGGCACCAGCACGGGATCCATCATGGTGCTCACCGGGGACGACACGCCGGCCCAGGCGTCCGCGGTGCGGCTCGGCGAAGACACGGCGAGCCCGATCAGCCCGACCGCGGCCACGGAAGCCGCGATCATGCCGCGGCGCGTCCACAGCGCTACGGCCCGCCCCAGATCTCCGGCGAGCTCGTCCTCTCCTCGCCCTTCCAGCCCCGAGACCGTCTTGGCCACGGCCCGATCGACGAGAGCGGAAGACACGCCCGCGGGCACGTCACGGGTGAGTTCGAGCGAGCCCCTCACGATGCCCGCGTTCAGCCCGGCTGCCCGCTCGACGGACCGCGCGAGAGCGACTTCGCCGAACCACCTCCCCGTTCCCACGCGGAAGGCCGCGACGCCGGCGAGCACCCAGGCCCCGATCAGCACGTCCAGGAGCGCGGGGACGTTGCTTCCGGGTCGCCAGCCGTCGGACCCGACCGCGATCCAAGCGAGCACCAGCACGAGGACCAGGCCGGCCGCTACCCAGAGCCCGACCGCCCGTGCCGTGCGGCGGCTCAGGTGTCGGCGCACCGAGTCGATCCGGTCCGTGAGCTCTCGCCCGAAGGGGCTCACGAGGCGGCCTGACCCAATGCGTACAAGTAGATGTTGACGCCCATGCGCAGAGCCTGCTCCCGGACCTGGGGCGGATCGTCGTGGACGCCCTCGTCCTCCCATCCGTCGCCGAGATCGGTCTCGAACGAGTAGAAGACGACCAAGCGGCCACCATAGAAGATACCGAACGCCTGCGGAGCGTTGCCATCGTGCTCGTGGATCTTCGGGATTCCCTCCGGGAAATCGTAGAACACGTGGAAGATCGGATGGTCCGCCGGGATCTCCGTCAGCTCGGCGTCCGGGAAGATCGCCGCCATCTCACGCCGGAACGACTCGTCGAGCCCGTAGTTGTCGTCGGCGTGCAGGAAGCCGCCACCGATCAAATAGGCCCGCAGCGCGGCGCGCTCCGCCGGGGAGAAGCTCACGTTGCCGTGACCGGTCATGTATGTGTAGGGCTGGTCGGGCAACGCGGGGTCGAGCGGCGCCACCGTGGCCTCGCGAGCCGCCACAGGGATGCCCGTGCGCGTCCGGATGGCCGAGAGCAGGTTCGGCAGCGATGAGGCGTTCGCGTACCAGTCACCCCCACCTTCGTAGCGGAGCCTCGCAATGCCGATCGTGTCCGCGGCCGGGGGGGCCGCAAGAGCCGTGTTTCCCGCGACCAGCGCGGCGATGAGGAAGGTATTCATTCGTTGGGTTCGAGCGCCTCGTGCACCACACGGTACGCCTCGTTGCGCTTCAGGTCGAGCCGGCCGGCTAACTCCTTCGCCGCCTCGGAGGGTTTCAGGCCCTGCGAAAGCAGCTGCACCGCCAGCTCACGGGCCTCCTCCCCGCGCTCTCCCGTCGAATCGGCCTCCGCGGCGGGTGCCACGACCACGGTGACCTCACCCTTGGGTGGATGCCCTCGATAGTAGGCTGCTACCTCCTCGAGGGTTCCTCGGGTCACCTCCTCATGGACCTTGGTCAACTCCCGCGCGACGGCCACTCTCCGGGCCGACCCACACACACCGGCGAGCGCGTCGAGAAGGTCTGCGAGGCGCTGGGGCGACTCGAACAGCACGATGGTCTCTTCGGCCCGCGCCACCCGCTCGAGCAACGCGCGCCGGTCGCCCCCTTTGCGCTCCGGGAACCCCAGGAAGGCGAACCGCTCGCTCGGGAGTCCAGACGCGACCAGAGCCGCGAGGACGGCGCTCGGGCCCGGGATTGGGACCACGCGGTGGCCCGCTTCGAGCACCGCGTCCACGACCCGCGCCCCCGGGTCCGACAGGAGCGGCGTGCCCGCGTCCGACACGAGCGCGAGGTCCTCGCCGGCCGCGAGCCACGCGAGGATCTTGCCGGTCCGCTCGCGCTCGTTGTGCGCGTGCAGCGAGACCAGGGGCGCGGTCGCCCCGGCACGCTGGGCGAGGATCCGGGTCCTGCGTGTGTCCTCGGCCAGGATGCGGGCGACCGCGCACAGCGTTTCTGCTGCGCGCGGTGACAGGTCTCCCAGGTTGCCGATCGGCGTGCTGACCAGGAAGAGCGTCGCCACGCGGCGCTACAAGTGCTTCTTGATCTTCTCTTCCAGTTGCGTCTTCGGAACGGCCCCGACCACCGTGTCCACGAGGGCGCCGTCCTTGAAGAAGAGGATGCTCGGAATCGACATCACGCGGAAGCGCGTGGTCGTGCGCGGATTGGAGTCGACGTCGAGCTTGCCCACGTGGAGGCCCTCGCCGTGGTATTGCTCAGCCAACTCGGCGACGAGGGGAGCGACCAATCGGCACGGACCGCACCACACCGCCCAGAAATCCACCATGTGAAGGCCTGGGGCCTTCTCGATCTCGTCGGCGAAGTTCGCGTCGGTCACATCCAAGATCATCTCACTCGTTGCCATCCCCATTCTCCTTGTCGGTGTTCTCCGCCGGACCTAGCATCCGACCATGACCTCACCCCTCGCGGCCACTCGGCCGCTCGACCACGTCGCCGTGGCCGTCCACTCCATCGAAGAGAGCCGAAGCCTCTTCGAATTCCTCTCCGGTGGCTCCTGCACGCCTCCGGAGACCCTGGAGACCCAGGGCGTCCGCGTCGCCTTCGTGGGCGCCGTGGAGCTGCTCGAGCCTCTCGGTCCCGACACCACCGTCGGCCGCTTCCTCGAACGACATGGCCAGGGACTGCACCACATCGCCTACCGCACCCAAGACCTCGAGGGCGACCTCGCTCGGCTCGACGCCGAGGGTGTGCCCCTGATCGACCGCGTGCCGCGCATGGGTGCCCGTGGGCACCGGGTCGCGTTCCTTCATCCCTCCGGCACCGGTGGAGTCCTCGTCGAGCTCGTCGAGCGACCCGCCTAGTGCCGTCCGTCCGGGCCTACTGTCGGCCCATAATCCTCTCGAGGGGAACCTCCTCCACGAGCCAACGCCCCTCTCCCGTCCGCACCACGAGGAACGGTACCTCGCTGATCTGGCGTCCATCCATCTCCAAGTCCACCAGAACGCGCCGCGTCAGGTTCGTGCGCCCCGCCACCGGCTCCTCGCGCACGATGCGGTATCCCTAGTGCTGAACGATCGACGCGATGGCGTCCATGCGCAGCTCCACGTCCACGCGCCGCGTGCACGCGTTGCCCCCGAACCACGACCCTATCTTCTTGAAGAAGCAGCCGAACGTGCCGCCGGTGTCACCCAGTGGGCCGCTCGACGTACCGAAGAGCCGTCCCATCGTCTCCACCTCGTGAGCGTTTGCGGCCTCCAGGAAGCGCTCCACCGAGAGCTGCGCGGCCACGGGGGCCACCTCGCTCGGCGCCGACTGCGTGGTGCACGCCGACACGACCGCGGCCAATGCGAACAGGCCGACGCGCCGGGAGGTGGTCATGGCGACGAATCTCGGCAAAAGGTCACCGTGCAGGAAGTGCGGCGCGGGGCACGTCTACGAAGTCGAGCCGCTCTCCGCCCTTTGCCACATCCACGCGGATGACCGTTCCCTCCGCGACCTCCTCGTCGAGGAGGTGGAGCGCCAGCGGATCCTGGATCTGACGCTGGATCGCCCGCTTGAGGGGCCGCGCTCCGTAGACCGGGTCGAAGCCCTCCTTGGCGAGGAAGACTCGGGCCGCGTCGCTGACCTCGAGCGCGAGCCCGAGATCCGCGGCGAGCTTCTCGACCCGATGCAGCTGTAGATCCACGATCTTGCGCAGTTCGCTCTCGCCGAGCGGACGAAAGACCACCACGTCGTCGACGCGGTTGAGGAACTCGGGACGGAAATGCGTGTGGAGCTGACCGCGGACGACCTTCTCCACGTCCGCCCATGCACCGGCCTGGGTCGCCTCCAGGATGTATTGGCTTCCGATGTTCGACGTCATGAGGATGACGACGTTGCGGAAGTCGACGGTGCGCCCTTGTGCGTCGGTCAGGCGACCGTCGTCCAGGATCTGTAGTAGGACGTTGAACACGTCCGGGTGCGCCTTCTCGATCTCATCGAAGAGGATCACCGCGTGCGGACGCCGGCGGACGGCCTCGGTGAGCTGGCCGCCCTCTTCGTAGCCCACGTAGCCCGGAGGCGCGCCGATGAGGCGGGCCACCGCGTGCTTCTCCATGTACTCCGACATATCGATGCGCACCATCGCGCGCTCGTCGTCGAAGATGAATTCCGCGAGCGCACGCGCCGTCTCCGTCTTTCCGACGCCCGTCGGTCCGAGGAAGATGAACGAGCCCACGGGCCGGTTCGGATCCTGGAGGCCCGCGCGGGCGCGCCGCACCGCATTCGACACGGCCTCGATCGCCTCCTGCTGGCCGATCACGCGTGCGCCCAGGTGTTCCTCGAGGTGCGCGAGGCGCTTGCGCTCGGACTCCATCAAGCGCGTCACGGGAATGCCCGTCCACTCCGCAACCACCTCGGCGATGTCGTCGGGCTCCACTTCTTCCTTCAGGAACTTCTGGTCCTTCTGGAGCTCGGCGAGCCTTGCGGTCAACGCACCGATCTTCCGCTCGGCCTCGGGAACCTCTCCGTAGCTGATGGCGGCCGCGCGCGCGAGGTCGCCCGTGCGCGTGGCGCGCTCGGCCTCCACGCGCAGCGTATCCACGCTCGAGCGCAGCGTCTGGCTCTCGCCGATGACGTCCTTCTCGGCCTGCCACTTCGCCTTCATGCCCTGGCTCTTCTCGCGCAGCTCGGCGAGCTCGGCTTCGATGACACCGCGGCGTTCGGCCGCCGAGCCGTCCGTCTCTTTCTGGAGCGCCTGTCGCTCGATCTCGAGCTGGACGATGCGGCGCTCGACCACGTCGATCTCCGTCGGGAGCGAATCGATCTCGATGCGCAGGCGACTCGAGGCCTCGTCGATGAGGTCGATTGCCTTGTCGGGGAGAAAGCGCCCGCCTATGTACCGATCGGAGAGCTTGGCCGCGGCGATGACCGCGTCGTCCGTGATGCGCACCCCGTGGTGCACCTCGTAGCGCTCCTTCAGGCCACGCAGGATCGCCACCGTGTCCTCCACCGAGGGCGGCGCGACGAACACGGGTTGGAATCGTCGCTCGAGCGCCGGGTCCTTTTCGATGTACTTGCGGTACTCGTCGAGCGTCGTGGCACCGACCACGCGCAGCTCACCACGCGCGAGCGCGGGCTTGAGCATGTTACCCGCGTCGACCGAGCCCTCGGCGGCACCTGCGCCCACGATCGTATGCATCTCGTCGATGAAGATCACATAGCGGCCCTCCGCCTCCGTGATCTCCTTGATCACGGCCTTCATGCGCTCTTCGAATTCGCCGCGGTACTTGGCGCCCGCGAGCATCGACCCGATATCGAGCTGGAGGAGCTTCTTGTTGTTGAGCGACGTGGGCACGTCGCCGGCGACCATGCGCTGCGCGAGTCCCTCGACGATCGCGGTCTTGCCGACTCCCGGCTCGCCGATGATCACCGGATTGTTCTTCGTCCGGCGCGCGAGGACTTTGATGACTCGGCGGATCTCCTCGTCACGGCCGATGACCGGATCGAGCTTGCCCCGGCGCGCCATCTCGGTGAGGTCCTTCGAGAAGCGCGCGAGCGCGCGGTAGCTGTCTTCCGGAGTATCGTCCGTCACGCGATGCGAGCCACGCACGGACTCGAGCGCCGCGCGCACGTCCGCGAGCGTCGCCCCGACGTCCCGCAGAATCCTCCCCGCGTCGTCCTTCTCGCCGGTCAGACCCAGGAGCAGGTGCTCAGTGGAGACGTACTCGTCCTCGAGCTCGCGCGCCACATCCTCCGCGCCCTGGAGCGCCTTGCGGAGGTCGCGGGACAGATTCGGCTCCGCGCCGCCTTCGACCCGCGCCATTCTGTCCAACGCCTCGGTGACGCGCTCGCGGACGAGCGGCACCGGCGCCTCGAGCTTCTGGAGGATGGGAACGACGATGCCCTCCTCCTGATCGAGCAGCGCGCCGAGGAGGTGGACTCCGTGGATCTCGGCGTTGCCGCGCTTGCGGGCGGCCGCTGCCGCTCCCTGGAGGGCCTCCGCGGCTTTGACGGTCAGTCTTTCTGCGCTGATCATGGGGCTGTCTTCTCGTCTCCGTCATGTTCTCGCGCGCACCGGCGCTGTCACATTGGCAGCCTCCGCGCCGTCACGCCAAGGAGAAACTCAAGATCCGGGCCACGGATCCCGCGCGCGAGCCCTCCCGCCGGGACCGTTTCGGCTCGGAGCCTCGACGGGTCACGCGGGGCTTCGACGATTCGAGCGAAGCCTCGACGGTTCACGCGGCGTCGGCCGGCGATTGGGCGGACAAAGACACGAGACGAGCGGAAAGTGGGGCTGACGCGTCGAGTGCCTCGAGCGCAGCGGCTTCCAGCGCCCACGGGACATCATGGTCCCTGCCCGCTCGCGGCATGCCGCTTCGCCAGTCGGGTGCGACTCCGCGCTCGCGGTTGCGTCTCACTAACTCATCCAGGGGGTCGGCCGCCAGCTTCGGCGGCAGTGGAGACGCCGCGATCGCCTTTCCTCCCGGCGAGAAGAAGACCGCATGTCCGTTCGCGTCGCTGAATACGCGCACACCCTCCTCGTGCACGAGCCGATGGTGTCTGCCACACAAAAGAAGCGTGTTCTTCAGGCTCGTCTCGCCCCCGTCCGCCCAGTGCTCGATATGGTGAGCGTCTGTGACTCGGAGCCCGCAGCCCGGGAACCGACACCCTCGGTCACGGGCTTCGAGCGTGCGCCGGAGCGCGGGAGGAACAGACCGACTCCGTCGCCCCACGTCGAGCACCGAGCCGTCCGGACCATTGTGGACCTCGACCACCGAAGCGTCGCACGCCAGCCGCCGGGAATTTTCAGCTGAAACGGGAATTTTCAGCTGAAACTCGAGTGCCGTCCTCTAGTTCGGACATCCCCGGCTCACCGTCCGCCCGGAGCGTCGCCGGCTCGACGTGCAGTACCACCTGGTAACGCTCGGCGCGCGAGCCCGAAACCGGCATGCCCTCCCCTCCGAACCCGCCGACCAACGCCCGCTCGGCGATCAGACCCACCGCTTCCGCCCGGCGCTGCTCCGGATCCGCGGGCTCGTCGTCCTGCGCCGTCCCCGCGTACAGCGCGTCGCTCGCCGCCTCGATCGCGCGCTTCAGCACCGCCGCGACCTCGGGCGTCAGGCGACCCCGCACCAGGTACATCCCCTCGCCGTCCGGGAAGATCGAGAACGAGCGCGTCCTGTGACGGAGCCGCTCGACGTGCTGTTCGCCTGCGCGGTCCATCGTCTTCCATCCGCGCACCAGTCGTTCGAGGCTCGCCGTCGATGCCGCGCGCGCGAACGCGAGCAGCTCGGCCTCGCTCTCAGGCGTCGCCACGCGCGTAAGCGCGCGCACCTTGCTGAACGAGAGCTCGCCGAGCGACATCGCATCCGAGATGACGGGTAGACTCTCGAGCGAGCGAGCGGTCCGGACCTTCTCGCTCGCCGTCATGCGCGAGACGCCAATCCGCCACGCGAGCCAATCGATGCACGACGCAAAGCCCACCTCGGCCCAGTCGCGATGCTCGTCGCACTCCGCGACCGCACGCAGGAACTCCCGCGTCGCCGCCGTGATCTCCCCGTACAGGACCGCCACCCGGTCCATGCGTTCTTGGCGCGCGTCGGACTCCATCGCCTCTCGATCCATCATCCTCCCCTCCCGTCCCCGGTGATTGCGGGCGCCACCGCAGTGGTCGCCCGACTCGAAACGAACGCCTCAAAGATACGAGGGGGTCGAGCGACGCTCTGGGATCGCGCGAGGCCGCTCAACCGGGCGTCCGAGGCTTCGCGAAGTGGGTCGACGTGCCCACGACGATTGGAGTCGAGCCGGCGGTGTCACCGCGGAAGCCGCGACAGACTCTCGGACTCCCTCAGCTCCGCGGCCAAAATCCTGTCAATGCTTGGATGGGACTTCTTGATGCCGGGATGGGACGACCCGATGGGATTCACGTGACAGGCGCCCCCTCCGCGCATAGGCTGGCGAACCGAGCCGCTCGCCCACTCGGTCTCCCCTACGGCCTCGCGCTCCCCACCACCCTCTTGATGCGCGTGCCTGCGGAAAGCACCTCGGCGGCCGCCACCCGATTGAGCCGCGCGAGCTCCTCGACAGGAATCGGCGAGGGGTTGCGACTCACATAGCTGGTCAGCGACGTCGCCCCCGGCAGCGTCACGATGTCGAGCGTCCAAGGCTGCACCGCGAGAATGGCCTGGTCCGTGAGCGGCCTGAAACTCGAGATCGCCGAGGCGACCGCGCTCGCGTTCGCACGCCAGTTCGCCTGGGCGGCGTAGCCGAGCATCCGGTACACGTTGCCGCCGTAGCGGAGGAAGGCTGCCTCACCGGAGAGCACGCCCTCCGCTGTCGTGGCGTCGAAGTCGGCGCGCACGCGCTCCACCTGCCCTGATCCGTCCTGCCGGATCTGACCCGCGGTGATCCCCTCCTGGCGGAGGAACTCCCGGAGCTCGACGTCGGGCGCCGCGGCGTCCGTGACGATCTCCATCAGGAGCATCGCGGCCTCCTGGGGTGCGACCGCGGCGACGACGGAGCGCTGGTTCACGGTGGTCCATCCCGCTGAAAACGTGAGGTCCACCGCGAGATCAGGATGAACGAAGCGCGTCGCCTTGAAGTATCCCTGCCTCGGGTCCTCGCCGTACACGATCCCGTCGACCTGCTCGAGGTACTCGTTCCGGGCGACGCGGCCGCCACTCGGGATCTGCTCCGCGACGATGCGCTGCCGAATGGCCGCCTCGCGGTTCTCGGGATACGGGTGGGAGAGCTGCCACTCGGGCACGCGCCCGCCCTCCTCCCCGCTGCTCACCTGGGCGAGCATCTCGAAGACGCCGATCATCGCCTCGGGGTCGTACTGCGCGCGGCCGATGTAGCGCAGCCCCAGCTCGTCCGACTGGCTCTCGTCCCCGCGCGAGTAGCGCAGGTTCATCATCTGAAGTCCGGCCGCGGCTATGCTCCCGTACTCGCGCACGGTCTCGGAGAAGATCATGCCGACGCCCAGCCCGAGCTGCTGGAGCTGCTGGCGGCTCATTTGAGTCGCCGAGTGCCGCGCGGTCACGTGTCCGATCTCGTGACCGAGGACGCCGGCCAACTCGGCCTCGCTGTCGAACTGGGCGAGGATCCCTCGCGTCACGTAGATGAACCCACCCGGGAGCGCGAATGCGTTCACGATCGGATCGTCGACGACCTTGAACGACCACGGAAGGCTCGGTCGCTCCGACACTGCCGCCAGGCGCAGACCGAGCCCGGATACGTACGCCTGGAGATCCGCATCCTCCACGAGGCCGAACGACGCGACGATCCCCGGATCTGCGTCCCGCCCCATCGCGATCTCCTGACTCTCACTCACGAGCGAGAACTCGCGCCTGCCGGTAGCGGGGTTCACCGTGCAGGCGGCCACGAAGACGAGCAGTGCGACGAGAAGCTTCGGGCGAGTGTTCATCTGGAGTCCTCCCGGGGTTGCCGGTACGCCTGAACGGTAGCCGCCCGGATGGGACTATCAAGGATCCTGGCAAGGATCCTGGGGCCACGCTCCGGGATACCAGGTCCGCATGAAACGACGAATTCTGGCGATCGCACTCCTGTTCCTCGCCTCCGCCTGCGGCGGGGACGCGCAGGGCCCCGTGCCCGCCGACGTGATGGACCGCGAGACTTTCATCGAGACCTACGTCGATCTGCGCGTCGCCGCGGTCGCCGCGACCGACTTCCGGGTCTCGGCGGATGAGCGCGCGGAGATCCTCGCGCGCCATGGGGTCGACGGCGAAGGCCTGCTGCGTTTCGCCGACGCGCACGGGCGCGACCTCGACTACATGAACGAGATCTGGGCCGAGGTCGAGGTGCGCATCCAAGACCGCACGGGGAACGAGGCCGGCAGGTAGCGGATCAGCCGCCCCCGCCCGGGATCTTGATGCCCACGGCAATCGCATCGCGGCTGCTGCCGAGGGTCGCGCCGGCGCGAATCATCCACCCGGACGAGAGCACGAGGTCGACGCCGAGGTCAGCGACGCCGTCGAAATTCACCGCGTCGACGTCGTTTCCGGTGTAATCGAGCACCATGTGCACGCCACCGTACGGGCTGAAGATCACGTCGCCACCCGATCCGCTCCATCCGAGCATGATCCCGGCGGGCGCCGAGACCAGCCAGTCGGTTCCGATGCTCATGCCGCCGCCCGCCCACCAGATGACGTCGATTTCGGAGCCCTCCACCGCACGCGCGAGGACCCCCGACACGTCGATGCCGCCCGAGACGGCCACGTCACCCGCGGATCCGGATTCCTCCGCGATGCCCACGCGGTACCCGAGCCCGACGGGCCCCGCCGAGTGGCGCAGCGTCGCGAGCGCGCCGAGATCGCCCTCGGCCGGCTCGATGAGGAAGATGGAGAACCCGCCCGGCACCGTCGGACTGAGGAGCGCCGGGCTGTCCCAGGCGGTTTGACCCGAGAGCGGGGCCGCGAGCAGACCGAACAAGACCATGGCCGACAATGAACGCATCACGTGGCTCCTCCGTGCGATTCGTGTGTAAGGGCAAGCACCCGAGCGTCGCTCGGTGCATCCGAGAACCCCTCACACACCAGAGACGCAAGTGACGTTCCAACGCCATTTCACCGGAGCCCCCTGGGAGAGCAAGATCGGCTATTGCCGAGCCCTCCGTGCAGGGAATCGCGTGTTCGTGACCGGCACCGCACCTGTCGATCCCGACGGGAGTGTGCACGCCCCCGGTGACGCGCACGCGCAAACGCTTCGTTGCCTCGCGATCATCCAAGAGGCGCTCGCGGGTCTCGGCGCCGGAGTCGAGCACGTCACGCGGACCCGCATGTTCGTCACGGACATCGAGCGCTGGCAGGAGTACGGCAGGGCGCACGGCGAGATCTTCCGTGACCATCCGCCCGCGACGACGATGGTCGAGATCCGGCGCCTCATCCACCCCGACATGCTCGTGGAGATCGAAGCCGACGCGGTGGTCGGCGAGGACGGCTGAGCCGTCTCACGCCGACCCCGCCCTACTCCCACTCAGTAGGAGTTATCTACTCTTTCGCACAACTCATACTCCTCATCAGTCCGCCCTCGATGGACCCATGTTTACAAAGCTTTTGGCGACTACCGAGAGAGCTGGAACCTAACTGCTTCCAAAAACTTATGCCCGCGGGCACAATCCTCGAATCTCACCCCCCGAGATCAGAGGCGTGTCTAAATGGAAGCGGAAATTAGAGATTTTTCTAGTGTCTTACGTAGAGTAGGCGCTAAGCCCAAAAACAATGAATCGCAAAACGCATTACGACATTACTCTGAAGTGTTCTCAAAAGAGTTAGCTCTTTGGCTTAAAGATGCAGTCTCCGAGCGTTTCTCGAAGCTGAGAGTCTTGCCGCCAGAGGGGAAGGTTGACACCGTATTTGGTAAGGGGCGGCACGGAAAGTCTCTCGACGTGGCAGCTCTAGCATCGAATGGATACCTAGTTTTAGATATTTCAATCAAGACATTCAACTTCAGAGATCGCAAAACAAAGAATTATAGGCATAATGATGTCCGGATCGTTGCAGACCGCGCTCTGCCGATTGTTAGAGGCTTACCTAAAAATGGATCAGTCACGATCGGTAGCGTTGCGCGTTCAAGCGGCAGTAATACCTGTGTTTTATTCATATGATATTTTTTTTCGCGCCCGTGTACATTTAGCATTTAGCGATCGTAGCGCCCACTACGCATCCCAACGCTCTGCATCCTTTTATTATTCCCACTCGATGGTCGCGGGGGGCTTCGAGCTCACGTCGTAGGTCACGCGGTTCACGCCCTTCACCTCATTGATGATGCGCGTGGAGATCCGCCCGAGCACCTCGTGCGGGAACGGATACCAGTCGGCGGTCATGCCGTCGCGTGAGGTCACGGCGCGGAGCGCGAGCACGTTCTCGTACGTGCGCGCGTCGCCCATCACGCCCACCGAGCGCACCGGCAGCAGCACCGCGAACGCCTGCCAGATCTCGTCGTAGAGCCCGGCGGCCCGGATCTCCTCCAGGTAGATCGCGTCGGCCTCGCGGAGCACCGCGAGGCGCTCCTCGCTGACCTCGCCCAGAATGCGGATCGCGAGGCCCGGGCCCGGGAACGGGTGCCGCCCCACGAAGTCCTCGGGGAGTCCCAGCTCGCGGCCGACCTGGCGCACCTCGTCCTTGAACAGCTCCCTCAGGGGCTCGATGAGCTTGAACGGGAGCCGCTCGGGGAGCCCTCCGACGTTGTGGTGGGTCTTGATGGTGACCGACGGACCGCCCGCCGAGACGGACTCGATCACGTCCGGATAGAGCGTCCCCTGCACCAAGAACGCGGCGCCGGTGCCCTCGCGTATGGCGGTGCGCTCGAAGACGTCGATGAAGCGCGCACCGATCGCTCTGCGCTTCGCCTCCGGGTCGACGACGCCCGCGAGGTCGCCGAGGAACGCCGCCGACGCGTCCTCCACGACGAGCTTCATGTCGTAGTGCGTGCGGAACATCCTCTCGACCTGCTCGCGCTCGTGCTTACGCAGGAGGCCGTGGTCCACGAAGATGCACGTGAGCCGGTCACCGATGGCCCGGTGCACGAGCACGGCTGCGACCGACGAGTCGACACCGCCGGAGAGGCCGCAGATCGCGGTGCGGTCACCCACCTGCTCGCGAATCCGCTCCACCGTGTCTTCGATGAACGCGCCGGAGGTCCAGGTGGGCCTGCAACCGGCGACATCGAACAAGAAGTTCGAGAGGATCTCATCGCCGCGGCGCGTGTGCGCGACCTCGGGGTGGAACTGCACCGCGTAGATCGGACGGTCCGTGGCGCGGAACGCAGCGACGCGGAGCGTGTCCGTGGACGCGATCCGCTCGTACCCTGGAGGCGGCTCGTCCACGTGATCCCCGTGCGAGCACCACACGGTCGTCTTCTCTCCCGGCTCGAAGCCGGCGAAGATCCCCTCGGCCGCCTCGATCGCCAGCTCCGCGCGTCCATACTCGCGCTTGCCGTGATGGACCTTGCCGCCTTCGAGCTGCGTGATGAGGTGCAGCCCGTAGCAGATCCCCAGCACCGGCAAGCCCGCATGGAGCAGGCCCGCGTCCGTGGTCGGCACGCCCGGGTCGTAGACCGACGAGGGCCCCCCCGAGAGGATGACCGCCTTGGGATTCCATTCGCGGATCCACTCGAGCGAGCGCGTGGGCGGATGGATCTCGCAGTAGACGCGCTCCTCGCGGATCCGGCGCGCGATCAGCATGGTGAACTGGGATCCGAAGTCGAGGATCAGGACCCTGTCGTGCTCGTGACTCATCGCGCGTGCGCCAGTGCCGGCATCAATACGCTCGGGCCCAAGCGACCTCGGCCACCGACGCGCCCTTGCCCGACACGCATTTCGCGGGGGCGCTCGGCGAGCGGAACTCCTCGTCGACGATCGCGCGGAGTGTCGCCTTGGTGCGCTCCTTGATCTCCGCCTCGACCGCGGGATCGCCGCTCCAGCCCGTGAACACGAAGCCCGCGCCGCCGTCGAGCGCCTCGGCGAGCTCGTCGATGGACGTCACGCCCCGCACCGTGTTGGCGTCTCGGCGGCGCCGCGCGGCCTCGAGCAGCTCGCCCTGAAACGCGTCGAGCCGCGCGGGCAGCGTGGCGATCGCCTCCGCCTCGGGAATGAAGGCCTTTCGCTTCTCGCCTTCCGGCGTCACGCGGCGCACTAGCGCGACGGAACCCTTGGCGAGGTCCTTCGGCCCGATCTCGATGCGGAACGGGACGCCCTTCCGCTCCCACTCGTAGTACTTGGCGCCCGCCGAGATGTGGTCGCGCGCATCGACCTTCACGCGCACGCCCGCCGACTTGAGGCGAGCCGCGACCTCCTCGGTCTTGGCGCGCACGGGTGCCTCGTCCTCACCGCCGAGGATCGGGACGATCACGGCCTGAATCGGTGCGATCTTCGGCGGGACGACGAGCCCCGCGTCGTCCCCGTGACTCATCACCATGCCACCCACGAGCCGCGTCGATACGCCCCAGGAGGTGTTCCAGGCGTACTCCTCCTGGCCGGCCTCCGATTGGAACTTGAGGTCGAATTGTTTGGCGAAGTTCTGACCGAGAAAGTGCGACGTGCCCGCCTGGAGCGCCTTGTTGTCCTGCATGAGGGCCTCGCAGCTGTGGCTCTTCACCGCGCCGGCGAACCTCTCGGTGTCCGACTTCACCCCCGTGAACGGAGGCATGGCGATCCACTCCTCCATGAAGCGGCGGTACACGCCCAGGATCATGAGCGCCTCGGCCTCCGCCTCGGCGGCGGTCGCGTGGGCGGTGTGCCCCTCCTGCCACAGGAACTCGGTGGTGCGCAGGAAGAGCCGGGTCCTGAGCTCCCAGCGCATCACGTTCGCCCACTGGTTCATGAGGATGGGCAGGTCGCGATAGCTCTGCACCCACTTCGCGTACATCGCGTAGATGATGGTCTCGGACGTCGGCCGGATCGCGTACGGCTCCTCGAGCTGCTTGCCGCCCGCGTGCGTCACGATCGCGAGCTCTGGGGCGAAGCCTTCGACGTGCGCCTTCTCGCGCTCGATGAAGCTCATAGGGATGAGGAGCGGGAAGTACGCGTTCTCATGCCCGGTGTCCTTGAGCATCGCGTCGAGCGCGCGCTGCATGTTCTCCCAAATGCCGTATCCCCACGGCCGGATGACCATGCTGCCGCGCACGGGCGCGTAGTCGGCGAGCTCGCTCCTGAGAACGATCTCGTTGTACCACTCCGAGAAATCCTCGGCCCTCGTCGTCAACTTCTTCTCGTCAGCCATGCTCCCCTTTAGTCCACTTCGCGGTTCAACCTCGACTAGCTCAACTCCGACAGCGCGATCTCGCGTTCCCCACCGGACCCCATGTTTCTCGCCACCACGCACCCGCGCGCGAGTTCGTCGGGTCCTACAATGAGGACCTCTCGCGCCCCCTCGCGCGCGGCGGCCTTGAGCTGCTTCGTCACACTCTGCTCCTTCAGGCTGTACGCCACGCTGCTTCCCCGGTCGCGCAGCGCATGCGCGATGCGGAGCGCCTCTGGACGCTGCTCGGCGGAGATCGAGACCACGAAGTAGTCGAGCGAGCGCGCGTACGCCGGTATGAGCCCTCGCTCCGCGAGCAACTCTCCAAGGACGACGTCGCCCATGCCGAATCCAACGGCCGGCAGCGGCTCGCCGCCGACGAGCTCGAGCAGCCGATCGTAGCGACCGCCGCCGCATATGGCACGCAACTCGCCCTGACGATCGAACAACTCGAAGACGATGCCCGTGTAGTAGGCGAGCCCACGCACGATGCGCAAATCGACCTCGACGTACTCGCCGAGCCCCATCGCCGTGAGGGCAGCGACATACTGCTTCAGCCGCTCGAGCTCCACACCGACTTCGTCCCGGTCTCCGAAGCGCGTCTGAACAGCGGCGATGTCGGCCGAATCGAAGAAGTCGAGCAGTGCGTCCGCTTCCGCCGCCCCGAGCCCGGCGTCGGTCACGAGCGCGGCTCGCGCCTTGTCGCGCGGCATGCGTTCGAGCTTGTCGATGATGCCGAATGCAGCGGCGAGTCGGTCCTCCGCCACGCCCTGCGCGCGGAGCACCTCGCGGAGCAGGCGTCGGTCCGATACACGCGCGCGGAAGTCCGCCGCCGTGAGCCCGAGCTCGCGCAGGCCGTCGATCGCCACCGCGAGGACCTCCGCATCCGCCGCGACGTCGTCCTCACCCACGATGTCCGCGTTCCACTGGAAGTGCTCGCGCAGCCTGCCGCGCTGCTGACGCTCGTAGCGGAAGAGCTGCGGCATCGCGAACCAGCGAATCGGCTTGCTCATGCCACGGCTCCGGTCGCCCAGGATCCGCGCGAGCGAAGGCGTCATCTCCGGCCGCATGGCCACCTCACGGCCACCCTTGTCCGTGAACGCGTAGAGCTGCCCCGCGATCTCGGCTCCGCTCTTCTCGACGTACAACTCGAGCGGCTCGAGCGGCGGTCCGTCGTACTCCAAGAAGCCGTAGCGCCGGGAAACTCGGCGCCAGGCTTCTTGGATGTGGGAGCGGAGAGCGAGATCTTCGGGGGGGAAGTCGCGGAACCCCGGAAGCCTCGCGAATGCCGAGGTTGCCATGGTGGCGCGGAATCTAGCTGAGCGGGTCGACCCCGAGCAGCCTCATCGCATTGCCGACCGTGTGCACCGAGCCCGTGACGACGACCGTGCCGCTGCCCGCCCGCGCGGCGGCCTCGGCAAGCGCCGCCTCGAAGCCCTGCACGGCGATCACGCGCGAGTCCGTGCCGAGTGCGGTAGCAGCCGCGGTCGCGTCCCAGCGCCGGTCCGCGGGAGCGGAGGGCGGCACGGTGAGCACCGCCGCGTCCACCCGACCGAGCAGCGGCGGAAGCATGGCTCTCCAGTCTTTGTCCGCGAGCACGCCAATGAGGGCGACGCGGGGCCGAGGGAGATCGAGGCGGTCGAGCGTGGCGGCGAGCGAGGCTATTCCCGCCGGATTGTGCGCGACGTCGAAGAGCCACGTGCGTCCGTCGATGGCGCGGATCTCGTTGCGCCCGTGGTGGCGCACCGCCCGGATCCCTTCGAGCAGCGCCCGCCGCTCGGGGCGCAGCGCGTCCGGCACATGCTCGAGCATCTCCACGGAGACCGCAGTGTTCGTGGCCTGATGAGCGCCGACGAGCGGCGTCACGACCTCCAGGTCACCCCAGGCTCGCGTCGTCATGAGGAACGACGTGTGGTCGGCGGCCACGACTACGTCTCGTACGCGGTCCGGCGTGACCACGTGCATGGGAGCGCCAGCCCGGTGCGCGACGTCTGCGAAGATCTCGAGCAACGCGGGATCCCTCTCACTGGTGACGAACGGGACGCCCGGCTTGACGATGCCCGCCTTCTCCCTGGCGATCTCGGCGAGCGTGCCGCCGAGATAGTCCATGTGGTCCATCGCGATGCTCGTCACCGCGCTCACATCGGGAGCGAGCACGTTGGTCGCATCGAGCCTGCCCCCGAGCCCGACCTCGATCGCGGCGACCTCGACACCCTCGCGCGCGAACACGTGGAATGCCAGCACGGTGACGGCCTCGAAGAACGTGAGCCCGTAGCGCTCGATGGCCTCGCGCGTCTCGTTGGCGTAGGCGATGAGCGCGGGCTCCGAAAGGGGGCGTCCGCCCACGAGGATGCGTTCGTGGAAGGAGCAGAGATGCGGCGAGGTGTAGCAGCCGACCTTGCGGCCGCTCCGCTGGAGGACCGAAGCCAAAGTGGCCGTCACCGAGCCCTTTCCGTTCGTGCCGCCGACGTGCAGCGCGCGGTACGCGCGGTGGGGACTGTGCAACGCGGCGAGCGCGCGCTCGGTGCGTTCGAGCCCCCACTCCACCCCGGTGGCCAGCTCGGGGAAGAGCAGCCTCAGAAGGGGATCCTCGGAGGGCGGATCCAGCCGGTCCGGCCCCGCCACCCTCGTGCTGCCTACCGGGTCCACCCGGCGTAGGTGTGCCGCAGCACCAGCGCCACCATCTCCTTGAGCTCCCGGCGGTCCACCACGCGGTCGACCATGCCGTGGTCGCGTAGGAACTCGGCCCGCTGGAATCCTTCGGGGAGCTCCTGCTTGATGGTTTCCTCGATCACGCGCGGTCCTGCGAAACCGACCAGCGCGCCCGGCTCCGCGAAGTTCACGTCGCCGAGCATCGAGAACGACGCCGTCACGCCTCCCGTGGTGGGGTGCGTGATCACGGAGACGAACGGGAGGCCGGCTTCATGCAGACGCGCCAGCACGGCCGAGGTCTTCGCCATCTGCATAAGCGAATAGATGCCCTCCTGCATGCGTGCCCCACCGGACGCGCTCACCACGATGAGCGGCGTGCGATCCGCGAGCGCGCGTCTCCCGGCACGCGCGATCTTCTCACCCACCACCGAGCCCATCGAGCCCGCGATGAAATCGAAGTCCATGACCGCGATGGCGACTTGGATCTCGTCGAGCTTGCCGGTGCCGGTGATGACCGCCTCGCTCTTGCCCTTGGCCTCCGCGCCCGCGATGCGCTCGGGGTAGGCCTTGAGATCGTAGAACTCAAGGGGATCGGCCGCGCGTAGATCGTCGTCCATCTCCTCGAACGTGCCACGGTCGAGGAGGATGCTCAGGTACGCCTCGGCCGAGATCCGCATGTGGTGGCCGCACGCCGGGCAGACGTTCAGGTTCTGCGCCAGGCGCTCACGGTACGTGATCTCCCCGCACCCAGGACACTTGTCGAAGACGTCCGTGGGGACGTCACGACGGTCCTGCGCGATGAGCGGCTTCTTGTCCTTGCGGAACCAGGCCATGGAGCTCCTGTGGGCTACCGGCTCGTCAGCGCTCATGGGCTACTCGCACTGCGATCGCGACCGCGACCCACGACATGAACAAGAACGTCCCTCCGTAGCTCACGAACGGCAGAGGGATTCCGGTGATCGGCACCAGGCCGACCGTCATGCCGATGTTGACGAAGACGTGGACCAGCCAGGCGCCGAAGATACCGAGCAGCACCAAGCCGGCAAAGGGATCGGGCGAGCGCTCGGCGAGCTGCACCAGGCGAACGAGCACGTAGCCAAACGCCAGAATCGCCAGCGCGGTGCCGATGAAGCCCAGCTCCTCTCCGACCACGCTGAAGATGAAGTCCGTGTGCTGCTCGGGCAGGAAGTCGTATCGCTTCTGGGGACCGAGGGTGAACCCCTGCCCCAGCAGACCGCCACTCCCCACGGCCACCTTGGACTGGATGACCTGATAGCCCGCGCCGCGTGGGTCGACCTCCGGGTCGAGGAAGACAAGGATCCGATTCTGCTGGTACGTCGCGAGCGAGTTCCAGAGAGGTCGGGAGATCGTAGCCGCCGCGAAATTGGCGAGCACGAGCGCCACCGATTCGAAGAGGAAGAGCCGGTAGCGATAGAAGTAGAGAAAGGCGATGACCCCGAGGATGTACCAGGACCAGATGCGCGTATCGTAGGAGAGGAAGAGCGAGACGACGGGACTCGCGACGAGCACGAGCAGCGCGACCGGCGTGCCCGCCCAGAAAAGCATCGCGAAGAGGATCCCGACGAACGCCATCGCGGTGCCGATGTCGGGCTGCAGCACCACCAGCGCGAGGGGCAGGCCCACGAGCGCAGACGGAGCGAGTAGATCGCGAAGGCTGGTCAGCTTCACCGCACCCCGCTGCGAGAGCAGCCGCGCCACCACGAGGATCGTGGTGAGCTTCGCGATCTCCGCCGGCTGGAAGCTGATGAAGCCCAGATCGATCCAGCTCTTTACACCGGCGGCGGTGCCCGCCCCGGTGCCGACCACCAGGGTGACCCCGAGCAGGACAACGCTGAGGACGTACGCGGGAATCGCCACCCACTCGATCCAGCGCGGAGGAACACGCGAGAGCACCGTGAACGCGGTGAGCCCCAGCCCGAACCAGAGCAGCTGGCGGAGCCATGCCTCGTCGGTGACCGGGTTGGGAATGTGGACTTCCCCGGCGGAGTAGATCATCGCGATGCCGAACAGCGTCAATCCGCCGATCGCGAACACCAGCTTGGGGTCGACCGACCAACGGTCCAGCAGGCGGATCATCGGCCTTCCCCCGGCGGTGACGGGAATCGCCGGCTGTACCAGGGTGCGGGCCGTCCGGCGCGGAGGTGCTCGAGATACGTCTGGATGGTATCGACCGGGATGCCATGCTTGCGGCGGAGATAGAAGTCCGCGGTCTTGGCCATGATGGGCGCTGCCATGCTCGATCCGCTCTCGCCGTACTCCACGATCACGGCCACGACGATTTCGGGAGGAGCGCCGGGCGGGCCGGCCATGCCGGCGAACCAAGCGTGGTTTTGGGCCAGGCCCTGCACGCTCAACGAATTCTGTCCGGTGCCGGTCTTGCCGATCACATCCCAGTGCTCGAGCGCCGTCCCGAAGTGCGCGGTTCCCCCGGGTGCGGTCACCATCCGCAGGCCCTCCCGAATCGACTCGAGGTGCTCGGGCGCGAGGTTGAGGCTCCATCCCTCGGCGAGTGGAACGCCCTGCGCGATGGCGGGAGAGGGAGCCGACCCGTCGCGCGCGAGCGCGAGGTAGAACTGGGCCATCTTGAGCGGCGTTTGCGAGTTCGGGCCCTGTCCGATCGCGAGGTTCAGCACCTCACCCTGCGTCGGGGAATAGTTGTAGTTCCGATTCCACCAGGCGCGCTCCGAGGGGAAGATGCCCTGGCTCTCCTGCGGCAGATCGACGCCGCAGCGGCGGCTGAAGCCGATGTCCGTCGCGCGCCGGAGCATGTCGTCGAGCCCGATACGCAGCCCGAGCTGGTAGAAGTAGACGTCGCACGAGTTGCCGATCGCTTCCGCGAGCGTCTGCCATCCGTGTCCGGCCGGGTCCCAGCAGCGCCACACCCGGTCGCCGAACCGGAAGGACCCTGTGCACTGAACCTCCATGTGCTCGTCCGGCATGACGACGCCGAGATCGAGCGCGATGGCGGCGGCCGCGAGCTTCCAGGTCGACGCCGGGGCGTAAAGGCCGAGCACGGAGCGGTCGAAGAGCGGCTTGCCCTCGTCGGCGATGAGGCCGTCCCACAGATCCTGCTCGATGCCGCCCACGAAAGCATTCGGATCGAACGTCGGCGCCGAGTAGAGCGCGAGCACTCCGCCGTCCGCCGGGTCGAGCGCCACGACCGCGCCCGACAGCGAGTCCGGGAAGATCGAGTGGATCCACTCCTGCAGCTCGAGATCCAGATTGAGGACGAGCTCGCGACCGGCCTCGCCCGCGTCCGTCCGCACCCCCGCGAAGTCACCGACGATCCTGCCGCGCGCGTCGAACTCGACGTACTTGAGGCCCTGCCTGCCCTGGAGCTGCGCCTCGTATTGTTTCTCGATTCCGGTCTTGCCGACGATCATGCCCCGCGTGTAGCGGTCGCTCGGGAATTCCTCGTCGGCGAGCTCCTCGGCCGTGACCTCGCCGACGTATCCGAGCACGTGACCGCCCGCCGCCCCAAGCACGTACCTGCGTCGCGGTCGCATCTCCACGTAGACGCCCGGGAACTCCGCGCGCCGCTCCTGGATCGCGGACACGACCGCGAACGGCGCGTCCGCGTCGACGACGACCTCGCGACCGAACCGCGACATCGTCGTCAGAACCCGCTCGACCTCCCTCGCGGGGAGGTCTACGTACTTGGACATGCGGTCGAGGGTCGCGCGCGCTGAGTCGAGCGGCCCCGGCAGCAGGGTAATGGCGTAGCCGGGCACGTTGTCGGCCAGGATGCGACCTTCCCGGTCGTAGATGATGCCCCGCGGGGTGGGCACGGGCAGCTGACGAATGCGGTTGGACTCGGCGCGCAGCGCCCACGTGCTCGAGCGCAGCACCTGGATGCGGAAGAACGCGATGCCAAGGACCGCCAGGAAAAGCGCCAACACCACGTACACGCCCGTGGCGCGTCTCTGGCGCTCGTGGGGGAGGTGCAGGCTCACAGCTGCTCCCCGGTCCTTCCGGTGAGGCTCAATAGCACGATGCCGACGAGCGCCGCGTAGGCCGCGGCCACGATGCCCTGGAGCAGCACCTCCTGCGCGAACGGCTGGCGCAGCTCCTCACCGATCATCAGCCAGTGGAGCAAGTCGCGCATCCACTTCCCCGCGAAGAAGTATGAGATCACGAACAAGCGCGAGTCGCCCAGGAAGAGATCCCTCATGAACGCGCCCACGATCCCGATCGCGGCCATGGTCACCCCGTTCGCGCCGAACGCAAGCACCCCCAGCGCGTCCTCCAGGAGCCCGAACGCCAGGCCGACCGCCGCAGCCGCTCCGACGCCGACCTCCCTCGAGGCCAGAAGCAGCCCAATCGTCAGGAGGTCGGGCGCCCCTCGGCCGAAGCCGAGCCCAAGGTGCAGGACAAAGTGGGCGACGACCAACCCCCCGACCAGGACCCACGTTCCCCAAGACCGGCCCACGGCTACGGCCCGGGAACCCGGGCAGCCCCCGTGGGCGCCGCGGAGACCGGGTCTACGCCCGGCTCCGCCACCCACAGGTCCGCCACGTCCGTGCCGCCCGCCACGGTCTCCACGAGCACATGGGTGACCGAGCCCAGGTCCACCATGGGGCGGAGCCAGTAGCTCTTCCGCCAGGACCCCTGCACCTCGGCAGTGGCGTCGATCCGACCGATGGGGATCCCACGGGGGAGGAGGCCGGCCAGTCCGCTCGTGACCACCAGGCTCCCCGGGGGAATCGCCTCGTGGTAGGCGGTGCCGTTGAGCAGGAGACGGTCCTCCTCCCGGAACTCGCCCCGCACGTTCTCGACGAGCCCGTACATGCCCCCGTCCACCAGCATGGCGCTCGCGCGGAAGTCCGGGTGCGTCCAGTCCATGCCCACGGCGTTGCGCTCGCGCACCTCGAGAATCCGGCCCACGAGTCCGCGCGCGCTCACCACCGGGGCTCCCTCGGCCACACCGTCGTTCGCGCCTACGTCGACGAGGAACATGCTCTCGGACCCGGGGGTCCCGGGCCGAAGCACCGTGGCGGGGAGGAAGCGCGGTCCGGCGCGCTCCGCCAAGCCCAGCAGCTCGCGGAGGCCGCGGTTCTCGTCGGCGAGCGCGGACAGAGTCGAGGTAACCGCGACGAGCGAGTCCATCTCCGACTGGAGAAAGTCGATTTCGTCGGCGCGCGTCCGCCTATCGGTGAGGCGCTCCTGCATCGCGATGAAGGGCGCGAGCGCGCTGGCCTGCAGCGTGACCGCGATCTGCTGCTGGAAGCCGTCCGACATATACGGGATCGCCAGCGCGAGAATCATGATCCCCGCGGCGAACATGACCTGGTGCCGTGCCCCGGGGGTCTCCGGCTCAGGCCCGTATGGCACGCCGCGGCTCCGCTATTGGACGAGAACCGACCGGTACTTCACCATGTCGTCGAGGATGCGACCCGCGCCCCTCACCACGCACGTGAGCGGCTCTTCGTCGACGTGGATCGGAAGGTTGGTCTCGTGCTGGAGCAGCCGGTCGAGTCCGCGGATGAGCGCGCCGCCACCCGTCATGACGATGCCGCGGTCGACGATGTCGGAGGAGAGCTCGGGAGGCGTGATCTCGAGCGCGCGCCGCACGGCCTCCACGATCGCCTGGATCGGTTCCTGGATACACTCGCGGACCTCCTGCGAGTGGACCGCGACGGTCTTGGGGATCCCGGAGACGAGGTCGCGTCCCTTCACTTCCATCTCGCGCTCTTCGCCGAAGTCGAACGCGGAGCCGATCTGGATCTTGATCGCCTCCGCGGTGGGCTCGCCGATGAGGAGGTTGTAGTTCTTGCGCAGGAACGTCACGATCGCCGTGTCGAGCTCGTCGCCGCCGACGCGGATCGAGGCATTCGACACGATACCCGAGAGCGCGATCACGGCGATCTCCGTCGTGCCGCCGCCGATGTCGATGACCATGTTGCCGGTCGGTGTCTCGACCGGTAGCCCCACGCCGATCGCGGCGGCCATGGGCTCGTCCACCATGTAGACGTTCTTGGCGCCGGCCGACATCGCGGAAGACCGGACCGCCCGCCTCTCGAGCTCGGTGATCCCGGACGGCACGCCCACGACCACGCGCGGCTTGATGCGGAAGATGCGCTTGGCGGTCACCTGCTTGAGGAAGTGGCGGAGCATCATCTCCGTCACGTCCACGTCGGCGATGACCCCGTCCTTGAGCGGCCGGATCGCCTGGATGCCCTCCGGCGTACGCCCGAGCATGCGCTTCGCCTCGAGCCCGATGCCCATGATGCGCCGGCTTCCTCGCTCGACGGCAACGACCGACGGCTCGTTCAGGACGATGCCCTCACCCTTCACGTATATGAGGGTGTTGGCGGTGCCCAGATCGACGGCGATGTCGTTCACCGGGACGAGTCGCCCCGAGTTCAACCAACTACTCAGTTCGGCCAGCAAGGGTCGTTGGATGTGAGGCGAATCGGGGCGTGGGAGCGATGAACATACGTTTACCTACGGGGCGATGCCAGCTTTCGCGCCACGGGGCGCCTGTTAGGACACGCCCGTACTGCCGAAGCCGCCTTCCCCGCGGCGGGTCTCGGACAGCCGCTCGGCGAGCACGATGTCCGGCGCCTCGAACCGCGCGAACACCAGCTGCGCGATCCGTTCTCCGCGCCCAAGCGTCACCGCCTCGGGCCCGAGGTTCTGCATGATGATGCGCAGCTCGCCGCGGTAGTCGGGATCGATGGTGCCCGGGCTGTTCGGGAGCGTGATCCCGTGCTTGAGCGCGAGCCCCGATCGAGGGCGCACCTGGCACTCGATCCCTTCCGGAAGCTCCATCTGGAGGCCGGTGGCCACCAGCCGGATCTCCCCGGGGCGGAGCGTCACGCTCTCTTCCGCACAGCGGACGTCATAGCCGGCCGCGTGCGGGGTCGCGCGCTCCGGCAGCGGCAGGTCCGGGTTCGTAGCCAACCGGGTGAAGCGGACCTCGAACGAGCCCCCGCTCACGCGAGCGCGGGCCCCAGAAGCACGTCGTCCACGCTCTTGCACGGGAGGCCGAACGCCTCCGCTACGCCTGCATACGTCACATGGCCTCCCGCGATATTGACGCCCTTCTTGAGCGCCGGATCCGCGGCGCACGCCCGCTTCCATCCTTTGCCGGCGAGCGCCATCGCGTAGGGCAGAGTGGCGTTCGTGAGGGCGAGCGTGCTCGTCCTCGGCACACCACCCGGCATGTTCGCCACGCCGTAGTGGATGACCCCGCTGACGGTATAGACCGGGTCGTGGTGCGTCGTCGGCCGTATCGTCTCGACGCAGCCTCCCTGGTCCACCGCGACGTCGACGATGACCGTACCCGGGCGCATCAGCGCGAGGTCGCCTTCGGTGATGAGGCTCGGCGCCTTCGCCCCGGGAATGAGCACCGCGCCGATGATCACGTCCGCATCCTCCACCTGCTTGCGGATCGCGTACCGCGTGCTGAACAGCGTGTGCACGTTCGCGGGCATCACGTCGTCGAGGTAGCGCAGTCGCTCGAGGTCGATGTCCATGATGGCGACGCGAGCGCCGAGCCCCGCGGCCACCTTGGCGGCGTTGGTGCCGACCACGCCGCCGCCGAGGATGAGCACCTTACCCGGAAGCACGCCCGGCACACCCCCGAGCAGCACGCCGAGCCCGCCCTGCGGACGCTCGAGGTACTTGGCGCCCTCCTGCACGGCCATGCGGCCTGCGATCTCGCTCATCGGCGTGAGCAGCGGCAGCTGGCCCGTGGGCAGCTCGACCGTCTCGTAGGCGATCGCCACCGCGCCGGAGTCGATCACCGCGCGCGTCAGTTCGTGGGACGCGGCGAAGTGGAAATACGTGAAGATGACCTGGCCGCTCTTCATCCGCGGCCACTCCGGCAGCGTCGGCTCCTTGACCTTCATGATCATCTCGGCCGCGGACCAAATGTCGGCGGCGGAGTCGATCGGGCGGGCGCCGACCTTCTCGTAGTAATCGTCGGTGAAGCCGCTCCCGAGCCCGGCCCCCCTCTCGATGATCACCTGATGGCCCGAGCGAATGAGCATCTCCGCTCCCGCCGGTGTGACGGCTACGCGGTACTCGTCCGCCTTGATCTCCTTGGGGATGCCGATGAGCATCGGTGTGTTCCTCCTACTCGGGTCCGAGCCGCAGCTCGAACTGACGGCGGGGGTCGAAATACTCGGCCACCCTCAGAACGTCCTCGCGCGTGACCGCGTCGATCTTGGCCAATAGGCCGTCGAGGCCGAGGAGGGGCTCTTCGTGGAGCGCGAAGCCCGCGAGCCTGTGCAGCCGCGAGCCGGTGGACTCCAGCGAGATCATCACCTGGCCCTTCACCTGGCGCTTCACCTGCTCGAGCTCCGCCTCGGGGAGGCCCTCGCCCACGACGCGGCGGAGCTCGTCACGTACGGCCGCCGCGGCCTTGTCCGCCGTCGCGGGCCGCGTGCCCACATAGACGCCCGAGACGCCCGACAGGCTGTAGAAGCCCTGATACGTGAAGACCGAATAGCACAACGCGAGCTCTTCTCGGACCCTCTGGAAGAGCCTCGAACTCATTCCGCCCCCCAGCGCGGTGGAAAGGAGCACGAGCGCGTGCCGATCCGGGTGCGCGTGGCCGGGCACGTCGGTCCCGAAGACGATGTGCGTCTGGGCCGAGTCCCGTGGCAGGCTCCGTGCCCCCGACGCCGTTCCGGCAGGCGGCGCAATGGCTCCCGGCCCCGCGCCCTGTGGGGCCGAACCGAACAGGTCCTCCACGCGTTTCCTGAAGTCCTCCGGGTCCACGTTGCCCGCTGCCGCGACGATGAGGCTCGGCGCGGCGTAGCGCGCGGTGTGCAGCTCGCGAAGACGATTGGCGCTCATTCCGCTCACCGAGTCCTTCGTGCCGAGGATGGAGCGCCCGTAGGGATGCCCTCCCCAGAGACTCTCGGCGTGCAACTCGAAGACGAGGTCGTCCGGCGTGTCCTCTACCTGGGCGATCTCCTCGAGCACGACTTCCCGCTCGAGGTCGAGGTCTGCCTGCTCGATCCGGGGCTTGAGCACCAGGTCGGCGAGCACATCGAGCGCCTCGGGGACGTGCTCGTCGAGCACGCGCGCCTGATAGCTCGTGTGCTCGCGGCTGGTGTAGGCGTCGAGCGAGCCGCCCAGACCTTCGAGCGCCACCGCGATCTCCGCGGCGGTCCTGCGCTCCGTGCCCTTGAACACCATGTGCTCGAGCAGGTGGCTCGCGCCCGTGTCGATCTCGGACTCGTGCGCGGAGCCCTGCCGCACCCACACCCCGACAGCCGCCGACCGCACCCCTGGAATGTGCTCGCTCAGGACCTGGACGCCGTTTTCAAGCGACGTCCAGGCCATCGCGTCCGCGCCCTCGGCCGGACGAGGCGAGCGGTCGATCATGATGGGGTGGCTACTTCGCCGCCTCGGCGTTCGAACCATCGCCAGCGGCCAACGCGTCCTCCGCCAACGCCGCCTTACGGGAGAGCCGCAGCCTGCCCTTCTCGTCGATCGACAGGAGCTTCACCCGAGTGATGTCGCCCTTCTTGAGGACATCCTCGGTCTTCTCCGTCCGACCCTCGCGCAGCTCGGAGATGTGGCAGAGGCCTTCCGTGCCGGGCATGATCTCGACGAACGCTCCGAAGGTCGTCGTATTCTTGACCGGGCCCTCGTAGATGCGCCCGATCTCGGGATCCTTCACGATCGCCTCGATCATCTCGCGGGCGCGTGCTCCCGCCTCGCCCGAGACCGCTGCGATCTTGACCAGCCCCGAGTCGTCGATGTCGATCGTCGCGCCCGACTCCTCCTGGATGGCTCGGATCGTCTTGCCCTTCGGCCCGATGATCTCTCCGATCTTCTCCGGGTTGATCTGGATGGAGATGATCCGCGGAGCGTACTGCGACAGGTCGCTCCTGGGCTCCGAGAGCGCCTGACCCATCAGGTCGAGGATGCGCAGGCGGCCCGTGCGGGCGCGCTCGAGCGCCTCTTTCAGGATCTTCTCGTTCATCCCCTCGATCTTGATGTCCATCTGGATCGAGGTGATGCCCTTCCGCGTACCGGCGACCTTGAAGTCCATGTCGCCGAGCGCATCCTCGAGGCCGAGGATGTCGGTCAGGACGGCGACCTCGTCGCCCTCCTTGATGAGTCCCATCGCCACGCCGGCGCACGGCGCCTTCACCGGCACGCCTGCGTCCATGAGCGCGAGCGACGCGCCGCAGACCGTCGCCATGGACGATGAGCCGTTCGACTCGAGGATGTCGGAAACGATGCGGATCGTGTACGGGAAGGCATCGTAGGGCGGGAGCAGCGACTGAATCGCTCGCTCGGCGAGGTTCCCATGACCGATCTCACGCCGCGACGTGCCGCGGAACGGACGCGCTTCGCCCACCGAGAACGGTGGGAAGTTGTAGTGGAGCATGAACGACTTCGTGACTTCCTCGCGCGAATCGATCGAGTCGATGCGCTGCTCGTCCCGCGACGTTCCGAGCGTCACGACCGCGAGCGCCTGCGTCTGGCCGCGCGTGAAGAGCGCCGACCCGTGCGTGCGTGGAAGTACGCCGACCTCGGACGTGATCGGGCGGATGTCGTCGAGCCCACGGCCGTCGGCGCGCTCACCCTTGCTGAGGATCTGGCGGCGCATCGTCTTCTTCTCGATCGAGCGCAGGATCTCGCCGACCGCGTGGGCGTGCGACGCGAACTCCGAGTCTTCGTCCGTCAGCGTGCTGACGACGTCTTCCGTCACCGCGGCCATGGCCTGGTTACGCTCCTGCTTGTCGCTGAGCGTGAGCGCCTCGGTGACGCGCGCCGAGGCCAGCGCTTCGACCTTGGCGCGCAGTGTGGCGTCGGGCTCCACAGGGCTCCACTGCATGTCGGGAACGCTGTGCGCACCGATGAGCTCCACCTGCAGCGCACAGAGCTCCTTGATCGCCTGGTGTCCGACCTGGAGCGCTTCGAGGATCTCCGCCTCCGGCACCTCGATCGCGGCACCCTCGACCATCGTGAGAGCCTCGGCTGTGCCCGCGACTACGATGTCGACGTCCGAGTACTGAAGCTGCTGGAATGTCGGGTTGATCAGCCAGGTGTCCTTGATGCGTCCCACGCGCACCGCGGCCACCGGCGCGCTGAACGGAACCTTGGACATGCAGAGCGCGACGGAGGCGCCGACCAGCGCGAGCACGTCGGCATCGTTCTCCTGGTCGGCCGACAGGATGAAGCACGCGATCTGCGTCTCGTGCATGAATCCGTCGGGAAAGAGCGGCCGAATGGGCCGGTCGATCTGCCGCGCCGAGAGGATCTCCTTCTCGCTCGGGCGACCTTCGCGCTTGAAGAATCCGCCCGGAATCTTGCCCGCCGCGTACGTCCTCTCGCGGTACTCGATCGTCAGCGGGAAGAACGGCAACTTCGTCGGTTTGTCGTCCACCGTCACGGCGCAAAGCACGACCGTGTCACCGTACTGCACCAAACAGGCGCCGTGCGCGAGCTTGGCCATGCGGCCAACCTCCAGCGACAGCGTGCGGCCAGCGAACTGGCGCTCCAATCTTTGAATCATGTGACTCTACTCTCTTCGGTTATGGGCCGATTCTTCAACGGCCGCAGGTGTGTTGGCCGAAGCGTCGAGTGCACGGAGGAGAGAGCGACCGCCGCCGGGGCACGGGGCACCCACGCAAAGCGTGGGACCCGTGGGCCCGATTCTGCGGCTATGGTGTAGGCCGTCTCCCGCCCGAGGCGCACGAACGCGTCCGGATGGACCCTCAAAGGGCCACTAGTGCCGAAGCCCGAGGTCGGCGATCAGTGCACGGTACCGAGCGACGTCTGTGCGCTTCAGATACTCGAGGAGGCGGCGCCGTCTGCCGACCATCTTCAGCAGACCGAGGCGGCCGTGGTGATCCTTCCCGTGCGTATCGAAGTGGGGCCGGAGGTCGGCGATGCGAGCGGTGATCAGCGCGACCTGGACCGCGGCGCTTCCACGATCTTTGTCGTGGAGCTGGTACTTCTGGATAACGTTGTTCTTGTCGACGGCCATGTGGCGTCGTGCCTCCGCGAGAGTCAGTCGCTGCAAGGGAAGCGTGGAATGTCCGCTAAAGCGGACACTTTGATAGCCGGGGAAGCTAGACGATTCGCCCTGCGGCGTCTACAGCCCGGCGCGCCGCCTCGACGTCATCCTGCATCTGCTCCACTAGCGCCGCCACGGTTGAGAACGGCCTGATCTCGCGCAGGTAATGCAGGAAGTCGACACGGACATCCTCGCCGTAGATGTCTCGGTCGAAGTCCAGGAGGTGGACCTCGATCGTCGGTTCCGAGCCCTTGAACGTCGGGCGTGGCCCGAGGTGGAGCGCGCCCACGAACGCGCCGCTCCGCAACTGAGCGCGCACGGCGTAGATGCCCTCCTGCGGAATCAGCTTGTCCCGCTCCCCCACCCTGAGGTTCGCGGTGGGAAAGCCGAGCCCCCGGCCGCGGCCGTCACCCCGTACGACGACGCCTCGCACGGAGTACGGACGTCCAAGGCATGCCTGAACTTCCGCCATGTCGGCGCGCTGGAGCGCGGCGCGGATCCGCGAGGACGAAATGGGCTGCCCGCCCGCGTTCACGGGCGGCACCACATCGACCGTGAATCCCAACTCGGATCCGATCGCCACGAGCGTCTCGGGATCCCCTGCGCGATCCTTTCCGAAGCCGTGGTCGTAACCGATCACGAGCTCCTCGACTCCGAGGCGGCCCAGCAAGATCTCCTCGACGAAGCGTCGCGGCTCGTACTTCGAGAGCGCCGGCGTGAACGAGAGGAACACCGCGTACTCGAGCCCGCTCTCGGCGAGGATCTCCTTCTTCTCGACGGGCGTGGTCAGCAGCAACGGGGCGTGCTCCGGCCTCACGACCCGCAGGGGGTGGGGATCGAAGGTCACCAGCACGCTCCTCCGATTCGTGGCCTCGGCGCGCCGCTTGATCTCTCTGAGCACGCTCCAGTGGCCAAGGTGCACTCCGTCGAACGTGCCCACGGTCGCCACCGTGCCGCGGTCTCGCGGAATCCCGGGCGGATGCTCCCAGCGCACCGTGCCGCTCACTCAGCGAAGACCTTCCGCGGGTGCAACGCGCCCTCGCTCCACTCGCCGATGGCGAGCAGGACGCCGTCGTGCGATACCGCGACGGGACCCCGAAGCCCTTCGTCGGCGCAGGGCACGCTGCCACCGTGCAGGAGCCGCGCGGCCGCTGCGCTGTCGACCGCAAGCGTGGGGAGGTGCCCGAGGGCGTCGAGGGGATCGAGCGCGGCCGCGCGGACCGCGTCAGGATCGGCGAGCGCGTCGAACGGGAGCGCTCGCTCGACGGAGAACCTTCCCATCGCCGTGCGTCGCAGCGACACCAAGTGCGCTCCCACGCCCAACGTCTCACCGATATCGCGCGCGAGCGCGCGGATGTACGTGCCAGTGGAGCACCTCACGCGCAGGCCGATGCGCGGAAGGTCCACTTCGGTCAGCTCGATGGAGTACACACTCACGCGCGATGCCGCGAGTTCCACCGACCCGCCGCGTCGCGCGATGCGGTGCGCCGCCACGCCGCCCACCTTCTTGGCCGAGTACTGGGGCGGCATCTGCTCGATATCGCCGCGGAAACCGGCGAGCGCATCTCCTATGCGGGCCGCGTCGAGCGACTCCCACCCACTTCGCTCCTCGACGAGCGCGCCCTCCCGGTCCAGCGTGTCGGTGGTCCGTCCGAGCACGGCGACCGCCTCGTAGGTCTTGTCGAGCGCGCCCAAGTACTCGGCCAGACGCGTGGCCCGCCCGACACACAACAGCAGCAGCCCGGACGCGAAAGGATCGAGCGTTCCCGTGTGACCGATGCGCCGCTGGCTGAGGGCCTTCCGAGCCGCCTGCACCACGTCGTGCGACGTCGGCCCCTCAGGCTTGTCGACCGAGAGGATGCAGTCGGACGGGGACTCGTTCATTCGGGCTCGGGTGGAGTGTCGCCCTCGGCCTCGGGAACGATCACCTCAGACAGGATCCGCTCGATCCGCAGTGCGGCCTCCATCGACCGATCTGTCTGGAAGCGCAACTCCGGGATCTTGCGAATGTGCAGCGCCCGGCCCAGAGCCGCACGTAAGAAAGGCGCGGCTGCCGCGAGGCCCTCCAACGTGGAGTCGATCTCCGCCTGGTCGGCTCCGGTGCGCACGAAGACACGCGCCGATCCCAAGTCCGCCACCACCTCGACGCCCGTGATCGTGACGGACCCCACGCGCGGGTCCCGTACTTGCGTGCGGATGAGCTCGGAGATCTCACGCTTGAACTGCTCGTTGAGGCGTGCCGCGCGCTTCCCCTTCATCGGTAAACCTCTCGCCGCACAGCCGTGATCAGCGCACCGCCGTGCTCATTGACGAACTGGTCCGCCTTCTGGAAGACCGACTCGGCGAACTGCCCGTCCGTCGCGACCAGGGCGATGGTGAGTTCGGCCCGCGCGTGGACGTCGTTGAGTCCGGTCTCGGCTACGGACACGTTGAACTTGTCGCGCAGCCTATCGCGGAGGGACCGCACCACGGAGCGCTTCTCCTTGAGCGACGAGCACCCGGGCAGAGACATCTCCCAGGTGAGCGACGCGACGACCATCGGGCGAGTCGCCGAGGCGCGTCAGCTCGAGCCGGCCAGCGTCCGAGCGATCTCTTCGACAGTGTAGCACTCGATGAGGTCGCCGACTTTGACGTCGTTGAAGTTCGCGACGCCGATACCGCACTCGAAGCCCTCACGCACTTCCTTGACGTCGTCCTTGAAGCGCTTGAGCGACGAGATGTCACCGTCGTAGGCAACGATGCCATTGCGGACGATACGCGCACGCGCCTTGCGGTCCATGCGTCCCTCGGTGACGAAGCTCCCCGCGATCATGCCGACCTTGCTGACCTTGAACGTCTCGCGCACCTCCGCCGTGCCGACGACGGTTTCCTTTCTCTCGGGTGTAAGTAGCCCCTCGAGCGCCGCTGTGACGTCGTCGACCGCTTCGTAGATCACGTCGTAGACTTGGATGTCGACGCTCGATTTCTCCGCCTGCTGGCGCGCCGCGGTCTGCGGGCGCACGCGGAACCCGATGATCACCGCCCCCGAAGTCTGCGCGAGCAGAACGTCGGACTCGTTGATGGCGCCCACGCCACGGTGGATGATCTCGACCCGGACCTCGTCGGTGCCGATTTGCTCGAGCGAGTCCGCCAGCGCCTGCACGGAGCCGTCCACGTCGCCCTTGATGACCAAAGGAAGCCTCGACACCTGACCGGCCGCGACGAGCGCGCCGAAGTCGCCGAGTTTTACGCCGCGCTCGCGGATGCGCATCTGCTTCTCGCGATCGAGCCGCTGGCGGCTCTTGGCGATGTCAGCAGCGGCAGCCGCATTCATCGCCTGGAAGGAGTCACCCGCCTGCGGGACGCCGCTCGCGCCGAGCACCTGAACCGGAGTGGCGGGGCCCGCCATGCGCAGATTGTGGCCACGCTCGTCGAGGAGTGCGCGCACGCGTCCGTCGTAGAGGCCGCAGATGAAGGAGTCCCCGACCCTCAGCGTCCCACGCTGTACGAGCACGGTAACGATCGGTCCCTTTCCTACGTCCAGCTCGGCCTCGATGACGGCGCCCTGCGCGTCACGGTCCGGGTTCGCCTTCAGCTCGAGCATGTCGGCCTGGAGCAGCACCTTCTCGAGGAGATCCTCGATCCCCTTGCCGGTCTTGGCCGAGACTTCAGCGCAGAGGACGTCCCCGCCGAAGTCCTCGACGTTCACGCTGTGGTGAAGTAGTTGCTGCTTGACCTTGAGCGGCGCCGAGGCCGGAAGGTCGACCTTGTTGATCGCCACCACCATCGGCACGCCGGCGTTCTTGGCGTGGCTGATGGCCTCGATCGTCTGCGGCATCACCGAGTCATCGGCGGCGACGAGAAGAATGACGATATCCGTCACCTCCGCACCGCGGGCGCGCATGGCGGTGAACGCCGCGTGACCGGGCGTGTCCAGGAACGTGATGCTACGGTTGTCCGGCAGCTCCACATGGTAGGCGCCGATGTGCTGCGTGATGCCTCCGGACTCGCCCGCGACCACGTTCGTACTCCGGATGCGGTCGAGCAGCAGGGTCTTCCCGTGGTCGACGTGGCCCATCACGGTGACGACCGGGGGACGCGGCTTCATGAGCTCGGGCGCGTCCTCCTCCACAGCCACCTCGGGCTCGGCGCCGTACTCTTCCTCGCGAACCGCCGTGAAGCCGAACTCGTCGAGCAGCATCTCGATCTGGTCGAAGTCGAGGCGCTGATTGATCGTCACGAGGAGGTGCAGGTTCTTGAACGCTGAGCCGATGATCTCGGTCGATGAAACGTCCATCAACTCTGCGAGTTCGGCCACGGTGAGGAACTCGTTCACGCGCACCGTGGTGCGCTCCCGCTCCGTTTCCTGTCGATCCTGCTCGTCGAGGACTTCCTGCTCCTCCGCGGTGAGCTTCTGGCCCTTCCGACGCTTCTTCTTCGCGCCGCTCTTCAGCTCGGACATGACGCGCGCGATGTTGGACTGCACTTCGTCCTGATCCACATCGTGGCGCTTCTTGCCCTTCTTCTTCTCTTTGCGCTTGCGGCGGCCGTCGGCGGTGTAGCCCTCCGCCTGGATCCGCACCTGGCCTCCGGGTACGGCGCTCGCGGCGGGCGATGACGAGAGCCTACGAATGGTACGCACGGGCCCGTCCGGTGCCCCAGCGCGCGCGGGCGACGGTGGCGGGCGCAGAAGCTCCTCGACGACCTCGGGCACCTCGACCACCGGCTGGGCCTGCACGACCGCGATCGCGGCGGCACGGCCGGGGACCTCCTCCTCGTCCTCCTGCTCCGGCGCCTCGGCCTCGGGCTCCTCCTCGACGAATTCCTGGGCTGGGGCAGCGCCATTCACGGGCTCGGCCGCTTCCGGCAGGGTTGGCTCGGGAGCTGCCGCGACCTCTTCAGGCTGCTCCGGCTCCGGCTCGGGCTCCACCACGTCTTCTTTCTTGCGGCGCCGACGCTTGCCGGCCGACAGAGAAGCCTCTTCGAGGGCGGCGAGGATGGCCTCGGCCGGCTCCTTGTGCCCGAACCGGCGCTCGCGCTCCACCTTCGCGAGCACTTTCGCCACCTGGGCTTCACTGATCGTTGCGTCTTCGTCGGTGACGGGAATCCCTATCTGCCGTAGGAGGGCAATCAACGCGTCGGCGCTGACCTTGAGATCGTCTGCAAAATCGTAGACCTGCATGCTCTCCCTATCCCTCCACGCAGGCCGCGACCAACACCGATCCCGACCCCTCGAGTTCGGCCCTCATCTTCTCCGCGATCGCCGCGTGGGTCACGGCCACCGCCGTAACCGGCGCCAGCCCGAGCGCCGCACCGAGCGCGCCCCGGTCCCCGACGACTGCGTGCGGGACTTCGGGCCGCCCGGCCAGCGTCCGCCGGACCTTCCCGATCTGAGCGCTCGACGCATCGGCGGCCAACAGGACGAGCCTCGCCTTGTCGTCGCGGATCGCCTGGCGCACCGCCTCCGTACCAGGGGCTACCCCCCCGGCGCGCCGCGCGAGACCCAAGAGTCCGAACACCTTATTCGCCGGACTCACGCTCGCCCTCCTTCGGAACAGCCGAGACAGCGGGGCCCTTGCCACTCGGCTTCTCGTCCTCTTCGTCGCCCGCGTCTCCCTCGACGACGGTCAGCTCGTCGATGAGCTTGAGCAGCCGATCGGCGTCTTCCTCGCCGATACCCTGAATACCGAGGAAATCGCGGCGCTCGAGGTCGATCACCTGCAAGAACGTCTCGTAGCCCGCCGAAGCCAGCGCAGCGAGGGTGCCCGGCGTCAGCGCCAGCTCGGCCAGGGGGAAGTCCGCAGTCTCGTACTGATCCTCCTGCGAGGTGGCTGACGCCGCAGCATCAGCGCCGCGGTCGACCCACTCCCTGGATCCGTAGAGGTCGATCTGCCAACCGATGAGCTGAGAGGCCAGGCGCACGTTCTGGCCGTTCCGCCCGATCGCCAGCGACAGCTGGTCCTCGTCGACGATCGCGGTGATCACCTGGCGCTCTGTGTCGGAGAAGACCTTCGAGACGCGGGCCGGAGCGAGCGCACGGCGGGCGAACACCTCGGTGTCCGGGTGCCACGGCACGATATCGATGCGCTCTCCACCCAACTCGGACACAACCGCCTGCACGCGCGAGCCCTTCAGGCCCACGCACGCGCCGACCGGGTCGATCGACTCGTCGCGGCTGTAGACGGCGATCTTCGTGCGGCCACCCACCTCGCGAGCGATCTCCCGGATCTGCACGATGCCCTGGTGGATCTCCGGGACCTCGAGCTTGAACAGCGCGGCCACGAAGAGCGGGTCGCTCCTCGACAGGATGAGGCGCGGCCCCTTGGGGCTCTCCTCGATCTTCTTGAGGACGGCGCGGATGGGATCGCCCTGGCGGAAACGCTCGCGCGGGTTCTGCTCCTTCCACGGGATGATGGCCTCGGCGTCGCGGGCGCGGTTGAGCATCACCACGATCTTGCCGCGCTCGATCTGCTGGACCTCTCCCGAGAGGAGTTCCCCGACCTGATCGGCGAACTCGTCGCGGATGCGCTCGCGCTCGCTCTCGCGCACGCGCTGAACGATGCGCTGCTTCACAGCCTGCACGGCGTTGCGCCCGAACTGCTCGAAGGCGACCGGGACCTCCATGACGTCACCGACCTCGAACGTCTCGTCGTCCCAGCGGGCCTCCTCGAGAGAGATCTCGCAGGCGGGGTCCTCGACGTGCTCGACCACCCGCCGCAGGACAACGATGTCGAACTCGGCGGTGTCCTCGTCGATGGCAATCTCGGCTTGCACGGTAGCGCCGTAGAGGCGCACGAGCCCCGCCAGGATCCCGTCCTTCACGAGGTCGATCATCTCCCCGTCGGACAGGCTCTTGATGGCTGCGACGTCCCTGAAAGCCGCAACGATTTGAGCCGCATTCGCCATGTCTATATCCTCAGCCTCACGAACCCCGCGTCACCGTCACTTCCACTCGAAAACGAGGCTGGCCTTCCGGATCTTCGATCGCGGAATGCTCACCTCTTTGCCACTCGACAGCCGGAGGCGCACCGCCTCTTCCTCCGACCCCTCAGCTTCCAAGCCCAAGATCTCCCCCTCCAAGCGGGTGGAGAGCCCCACCAACGTATCCTTTCCGACCACAGCCACGCGCTCGCCCCGGAAACGATCGAAGTCCCGTCCCCGTACGAGCGGTCGCTCGACTCCGGGAGACGAGACCTCCAGTATATACTTCCGCGAGAGCGCCTCGTACTCGTCGAGCCACGACCCCAGCGCTCGACTCACACTCGCACACTCGTCCACCGTCACGCCGGAACCCGGACCTGAATCCGCACGGTCGATTCGAAGCTTGAGCTGGGGCCGTTGTCCACTGCCTCCCCAGCGCACCTCGACCAACTCATAGCCGAGGCCTTCGATTCGGTCCGCCAGCTCCCGCTCCATCTCCGGCAAGACACGCATCGAACCAATCTCCCACTAGCAACGGGGGCACCCCGCACAAGCGAAGCACCCCAAACCAACACCGAACAAAAAAGCGGGGGCCAACCACTCCCCCACTTCGGGACAGCACCGCAACAGAGCGGCCTCTTAACGAGCCGATAATATAGACGAGCCCCCGGGGGGGCTCAAGGCGCGCTCGTCCCTCCCCGCCCGTCCGCAGGCGGCTCTTGGCCCTGCGGCGCCTGCCCGAAGACCCGCTCTTCGAGGGCCGCCACCCGACTCCGGAGCGACGCCAGGGCGGCCTCCATCTCGCCCTGGTTCACGAATCGGTCGAGAGACCCCCCGTTCGCGGGCCTCCTGGATCGTCTCCTCGAGCGCGTCCTTGAAAGCGGACAGGACGCCGAGCCCCTGCTTGATGCCGTCGCCCATCTTCTGGCGCGATCCCCTGCCCCCGTCCTCGCTCTTCTCTTCCGTCGTCATGAACTCGTGCCTCGCTGTCGGGTGGTGTGCGCCGCTCGGGAACCTACCAGTCCGTCCGCTCGTCCCTACGAATCCGCGCCCCCAACGACGTCAGACGTGCGTCGATCGCCTCATAGCCGCGCTCGATTTGGCGGATGTTGTGGATCCGGCTGGTGCCCTCCGCCCCGAGCGCCGCGATCAGCAGTGCCATCCCCGCGCGAATGTCCGGGCTCTCCACCACCCCCCCCTGGAGAGCCACCGGCCCCACGACGACCGCCCTGTGGGGATCGCACAGGACGATCGTCGCGCCCATGGCCACGAGCTTGTCCGTGAAGTACATGCGCGACTCGAACATCTTCTCGTGGATCAGCACCGTGCCGTGGCACTGGGTGGCTGCGACGAGCGCGATGGAGGTCAGGTCCGCCGGGAAGGCCGGCCAGGGGCCGTCGTCCACTTTGGGCACCTGGCCGAAGGCGTCCTGCCGCACGTGGTGCTCGGCCGCGCCGTGGACGAAGAGGTCGTCCCCCCGGATCTCGCACTCGATGCCCAGGCGGCTGAATCCGAGGAGCGTCGAGTCCAGATGCTCCACCGGGGCTCCCTCGATCGTAAGGTCGCTCTTGGTGACCGCTGCGAGCCCGATGAACGAGCCCGTCTCGATGTGGTCCGCACCCACTCGGTACGTCGCCCCGCCCAGTTCCTGGACCCCCTCGATCTCGAGCACGTGCGTCCCGATGCCCGAGATGTTCGCCCCCATGGCATTCAGCAGGTGGCACAGATCCTGGACGTGGGGCTCGGCCGCGGCGTTCCGGAGCTTCGTCAGGCCCTTCGCCCGCACGGCAGCCATGATCGCGTTCTCCGTCCCCGTCACCGACGGCTCGTCGAGGAACACGTCGCAGCCGCGTAGCTCGGCCGCCTCAATCGTGAATCCGCTGTCGAGCGAGACCTTCGCGCCGAGCCGCTCGAAGGCGAGGAAATGGGTGTCCATCCGCCTGCGGCCGATCACGTCGCCTCCGGGCGGAGGAAGCTTCACCTGACCGAAGCGTGCGAGCAGCGGCCCCGCGAGCAGCACGGAGGCGCGGATCTGGCGCGCCAAGCCCTCGTCGATCGAGGCACGGCGGACCTCGCGCGCGTCTACGGTGACCTCGTGGGGCCCGCCCCACGTCACCTCCGCCCCGAGGGACACGAGGATCTCGAGGAACGTCTCGACGTCGCGGATCCTCGGGATGTTCTGGAGCGTCACTGGCTCGGCGGCGAGCATCGTCGCGGCGAGGCACGGGAGCGCGGCGTTCTTGTTGCCGGCAGGGCGAATCCGGCCCTCGAGCCGGTGCCCGCCTTCGACCACGAAGCTGCCCATCGTTTCCGCGAACGGGTGTAAGGAGTCGGACCGGTAGAGGGAGCACGGGCCGCCCGCCCCGGTCGCGGGCGGCGAACATACCTCTCTTCCGCGCCCGCCAGCAACCAACTTGTGCAAACTTATGCAGGATGCGTGCCGCCGGGTTGCAGCCCGCCGACCTCGTTTCTACTGTTGGCGGCCCGCCGGATCGCCGTGGGTCGTTCACCAACCCAACGCGAATACGCTTCTCGAACGACAGGCGGCATGCAAGCGGTAATCAGTCCGATCTCAGGACAAGCGATCCTGACGCTCCTCCTGCAGCTCGCGGGGATGCTCCTGCTGGCTCGCGCGCTGGCGGAGGTCATGCGGCGGCTCGGTCAGCCCGCGGTCATCGGCGAGCTCCTCGCGGGGATCGTCCTGGGTCCGACGCTGCTCGGCCATTTCGCGCCGGCGCTTTTCGAGCTGGCGTTCCCACCGGACGAATCGCAGCGCCACCTGCTCGAGATCATCTCCTGGCTGGGCATGGTGCTGCTCCTCCTCCTCACGGGGATCGAGACCGACATCCGCGCGATGCGGAACCTCGGGCGCGCCGCGTTCATGGCCTCGGTGTTCGGCATGGTGGTTCCGTTCGCGACCGGCCTCGCGCTCGGTTGGCTCCTGCCGGATGCTTACCTGACCGACCCGGACAACCGCCCGATCTTCGCGCTCTTCCTCGCCACGGCGATGGCGATTTCGGCGATGCCGGTCATCGCGAAGATCTTGCTCGATCTCGATCTCATCGCGCACCGAACCGGGATCGTAATCCTGTCGGCGGCCGTCGTGGACGACACGATAGGATGGCTGATATTGTCGGTCATCGCCGGTATCGCAGCCGGTGGAGTGTTCTCGCCCACCGAGCTCGGCATCACGCTGCTCTGGCTCGCGGCGTTTCTCGCCGGCATGCGCTGGGTCGCCTATCCGGCACTCCGCACGGCGCTCCAGTTCGTGAACGAGCGTGTCGACCTCACGGGCGCGGACATCTCGCTCCTACTCGGGTTCACGTTTCTCGCCGCGGCGGCTACCGAGGCGATCGGCGTGCACGCGGTTTTCGGCGCGTTCGTCGCGGGGCTCCTCATCCGCCAGCTGCCGCGCGTGCAGTCGCGCTCCCTCGAGGTCATCGAGGTGTTCGTGGTATCGTCGCTGTCCCCGATCTTCTTCGCCTTCGTCGGCATCCGCGTCGACCTGTGGTCGCTCTCGGGATGGGCGCTGCCGCTGGTTGTGATCGGTGTGGCGGTCTTCGGCAAGCTCGTGGGCTGCTACATCGGCGGGCGCCTCGGCCGACTCTCGCACTGGGAGTCCCTCGCGGTCGGCTTCGGCATGAACGCGCGCGGCGCGATGGAGCTCATCGTCGCGCTCATCGGGCTCTCGCTCGGCCTTCTGACGCAGGAGATGTACTCCACGATCGTGCTCGTCGCCGTGGTGACCTCGTTCATGGCGCCTCTGCTCCTCCGCTGGGCCATGCCGCACCTCCCCATGAGCGACGACGAGCGGCTGCGCGCGGAAGCGGGCGGACGGCGCTCGCTGGTTCGTCCTGGGGGACTCCGTGTGCTCGTGCCGACCGCGGGCGGCGCGAACGCCATGACCGCCATCGAGTTCGCCGCGCCGCTCATTCGCAACACGAACGGACGGCTCACCGCGCTCTATGTGGACGAGGGCGCCCCGAGCTCGAAGCTGGCCGGCATGCTCACGGGACGTGGCACGTCCCTCGCGGGTACCAACCTCGCCGAGCATTTCAACCGGGCCGCGGCAGTCGTGAACGGCGCGGGCGACCACTTCACGGTGCGGCAGGTTCGCGCGCAGCACGTGGCGGACGCGGTCATCGAGGAATCGCGGCGCGACTACGACCTACTGCTGCTTGGCGCGGCGGGAGAGCGGATGCTGGACGATCCGCTCGCGCTCCAGATCGTGCGGACGTCGCCCATCCCAGTCGTGATCGTGCGCGGCCGCGAGGCGGACCAGCCCTGGGACGACGACAGCGCCCGCGGGGCGACGCCAGCCGGCGAGAGCGAAGGCATGTCCTTCCACCGCATCCTCGTCCCGGTGGACGGGAGCATCTTCTCGCGCTATGCGGCGGAGCTCGCCTTCGCCTACGCAGGGGCGACCGGGGCGAAGGTTCGGATCCTGCACGTGCTCAGCAAGAGTTGGCTCACCGAGGGATCGATCCCGGTCACCGACCGGCGGGACCACGAAGCGCGGCGCTCTCATATCGAGCAAGCCGAGAAGGAGATCCGCCAGGAGCTCGACCCGCTCGCCGCTGCCTATCACACGAGCTTCGCCATCCGCGTCCTCAGCAGCGGAGCTCCTCGCGAGATCATCATCGGAGAGTCGCGCTCGAGCGACTACGACCTGCTCGTCCTCGGCACGGAGACCAAGCTGCTCGGGCAGCCGTTCTTCATCGGCCAGGGAACCGCGGAGATCGCGGAACACGCCGGGTGCACCACGGCGATCGTGCTCCCGGGAGCGCACGGAGGCCCCTGAGGCCAGGTGCCGCCGCCGCATGGCGACGGTGGCGACTAGGACCCCGTCGGACCCGGCCCGACACCGAACAGCTGCAGCACCAAGACGACGCCGAGACCCGTCAGCACGACGGCGAGCACCCGCTCGAGCACGGTGCCGCTCACGTGTCTCGACATCCGCGCGCCGGTCCTCGATCCGATTTGGATGCCGAGCACCGCGGGAATGGCGATGGACAGATCGATGATCCCGTGCACGTAGTACATGTACGCGCTCGCCGACACGGTGAACCCGCCCATGAGCACGCTCGTCGCGGCCGCGGCCTTCACGGGCATGCGCATGATCGAGTGCATGACGGGCGTCTTGATGACGCCCCCCGCGAGGCCGAGCATCCCAGAGAGGACGCCGCCCACCAAGCCCGCTGCCGCCCCGAGCCGGAGTCGCTGCGGCACATAGGTCACGTCCTCGCCGGAAGCGCGGTCGTGGTACGCGCCGGCGACACCGAGCGGATCGGCCCCCTCCCGCACGACCTCCCCGCCGCCAGGGCGCGTGACGACGCGGATCGCGAGCCCGAGGAGTACGACGGCGAACACGCCGCGTAGCACGCTCGGCGCGACGGCGACGACGATCAGCCCTCCGGCGACGGCGCCGACGAGCGTGGGCAGCTCGAGAATCAGCCCTAATCGAATGTTCGGGATCCGGTCGCGCAGGTACGACGAAGCGCCGGCGAGCGAGTTGACCACCACCGAGACCGCGCCGGCGCCGATCGCGAGCTTCATGGGGACGCCGAAGAATCCGGACAGGATCGGCACCAGGAACGCGGCGCCGCCGAGCCCGACCTGGACGCCGAGCGCCCCGGAGGCCGCCGCCGCGACGAGCACTCCGAGCTGCATCAGGCCGCTCGGGGGAGGGAGCGACTCCGAGCCCTCACCCGCTCCCGCGAGCAGCGCGGCGAGCAGGCCGACTACGATCAAGCCGAGCAGGCCCGCAACGATGCCGGCGAACCGACGGTCGCCCTCCCGCGCGAAGCTCACCCCGATCCATGTGAGCGCGATCGGCGGCGTGGCGAGCAGCAGCAGGATCCCGAGCATGGCGAGAGCGGCCGGCTCGAACCGCGCGAGCCCCTCCGTGAGCAGCGCGGGAGGGATGGAGCCGATCGGCAACCGTCCGTCGCGGATGAGCGCGAGCGCGCCCCCAACCATGACGACCACGACCCCCACGGCGAGCAGCGCACGAATCAGCACCGCGACGCTCGCCGACGGGTCGTGCGCCCGGGGCGATTCGGACCGGGAGGCGGCCCGCAGCCCATACGTCATGTGCCGATCTCCCGATCAACCGAAGGGGGCGCGGCCTGCGGATCGTAGGGCTCCATGTGCACGAGCACGGAGTCCACGCGCGGCTCGGCGGTGCGGATCGCGCTCTTCACCTTCCCGCTGAGGACGTGCGCGTCGTGCAGCGTCATGTCTTCGGCCGTCTGCACGTGCAGCGTGACGCGGTACACGAGGCCCGTGCGCCGAACCGCGAGCTTCTCCGTGGCCAGCACTTCGGGGACGCTCTCGGCCGCGCGGCGCACCGCGTCCACGACGTCTTTCCCCAGGGCACGGTCCATGAGGTCGTGGACAGCAGGTCGGAGGAGCGCGACCCCGTTGTACGCGATCAAGAGCGACGAGAGGAGTGCGGTCCAGTCATCGGCAGATTCCCAGCCTGTGCCCCCACGGTAGCGGCTGCCGAGCAACGCGATGCTGATGCCGATGAACGCGGCGGCCGAGGTGAGTGCGTCGCTCAGGTGGTGCGAGGCGTCCGCCCTCACCGCTTGGCTCCCGATCTCGTCGCCCACCGCGCCGACATGGCGCGAGAGCCATGTCTTCACCGACACCACGCCGACGAGCACGAGCAGCGTCCACGGCGCCGGCGTCAGGTGCGGCGTGCGGATCTCTCGCACGGCGTGCACGGTGATGAAGAGCGCCGAGCCCATGAGGATCAGCGCCACCACCGCGGCGGCGAGCGACTCGGCCTTCCCATAGCCGAACGGGTAGTCCTCGTCGGCGGCGCGCCCGGAGACGTGGAGCCCACGCCAGACGATCAGCGACCCAAAGACGTCGGCGGTAGACTCGACCGCATCGGCGATCAGCGCGTAGGTGTGGCCCAACACCCCGGCGACCAGCTTGGTGATCGCCAGGCCGGCGTTCAGCAGGACGGACGTCTGAGCGGACCGGATCCCGCGCTGGGTCGGGGTGGTCATGGGGTGCGGGTGGACAGGGCACGCTTCCACTCGGCCTCTAGGCCGAGCTCCGCAACCCAACGCTCCACATACTCACGATCCAAGTCCTGCCAGCCGCGCTCTAGGAGATGAACCACGTCTCGACGCTGACGCTCGGACTCGCCGAGGCGACTCCACTCGAGCTTGGAGATCACGATGTCCTCGAGTGTCGCGAGCCACATATCGACGCCGAGGATCGCTCCACGATGCCGACGCGAGAACTCCTCGACGCTGTAGGGCCGGTCCTTTCTCACGATGAGGTCCAGCTTCCAGCCCAGCCTGGGGTCGATCGCGTTGAACTGGCCGCGGACCCTGCATGCCACGAGGGCCGCCTCGCGATCCACGTAGCATCCCGCACTCAGGAGCCCGCGCACGATCGCCTCGACCTGGGCCTCAGTGACCTCGATGACGAGATCGACGTCCTGTGTCGCGCGCGGCGCCGCGTAGTACGCGGCCGCGAGGGACCCCGTGAGGATGTAGGAAACCCTCGCGTTGTCCAGAACCGTCGTGACGTCGCCGAGGAACTCCGAGAGGCTCACTTGATGGCCGGAAGCTCGATCCCGTAGTCCTCGAGAACCACGCGCCGGATCAGCTCATCATGAGTGGCATCCGGATGGCGCGCACGGAGACCGGCCAGCCGCATGTCACGCACCGCGTCGCTCAGCTCCAGCGCAACGCGGACGCGCTCCCCACCGCTCATCCGGTCGAGGGCTGCGTTGTATACAGCCCAGGCCTCAGGCGTCGTGTCGAGCGGCCGTGGAGACATGGCAGGAAATCTACTCCCTGGCGCCCGTCCGCCGGCACCCCCGCGTTACCGCCCGATCGTCCTCCGCAGGAAGGCCAGCGTCCTGTCCCGGTGCTCGGGCGCGTAGAACTCGGCGCCGCCGTGCGCGGCGCCGTGCACGACGTCGAAGTAGACGTCGAGACCCTGCTTCTCGTACGCGCCCTCGAGCTCGTGGGCCTGGTTGATCGGCATCTGCGGGTCCTGATCGCCGTGCAGCAGGAGGAGCGGCGGATCGCCCGCGTCCACGTGCACGACCGGGCTCGCGAGTTCGGCGAGCTCGGGCGTCGCGTCCGGCAGCGCCCCGAGCAGCAGCTCGAGCGCCGGCTCGCGGACGCCGAGTCCGAACGGAGTCGACTGGGCGAGGATCGTGGTCAGGTTCGAAGCGCCGTAGTAGCTGACGATCGCCTGCACGTCGGACGACTGATCGCGGTACCCGCCGACGGTGCCCTCGAGCTCGTGGTTTCCGTTGGTCACGCCGACGAGCGCGGCGAGGTGTGCACCCGAAGAGAGGCCTGAGATCGCGATCCGGTCCGTGCGATATCCGTACTCTCCGGCTTTCGCGCGCAGGAAGCGAATCGCCGCCTTGATGTCGTGCACCTGCGCGGGGAAGCGCGCGTCAGTGGACTGGCGGAAGTCGAGGCTCGCCACCGCGAATCCGTTCTCGACGAACACGGGTGGAACATTCGCCTTCGTGAAGTTCCGCCACGCGCCCCCGTGCACCCACACGACGAGCGGGGGATGGGTCACGCCCGCGGGCATGTAGATGTCGAGGCCGAGGTCCTTCCCGTCGACGGACGCGTACACGATGTCGCGGTGCACCTGCGGCGTCTGCGCCCGAGCGGCCGGCGCCAGGGTGGCGAGCAGGAGGACTGCGAGGCGGATCCGACTCATGGGCTGCTCCGTTCCTGGGCTGTCCGTCGTCCCTGCGGCGGCGACACTACTCTAGTCGGGCCCGCCAGCGAGCGCACGTCACCAAGAGTGCTACCCCCACTTCTCATCGGCGGTGGGACCGTAGATGGACGGCAGCGGCACGTCGAGAAGGCGCAGGTACACCGTGAGCTGTCCGCGGTGGTGCACGAGGTGGCTCAGATGCATGCGTGCGACATCTCCCCGGGGCATGGCCATCAGGACCTGAGCCCCGTTCTTCAGTGACCAACCCACGTCGAGATCCGGTCCCACCACCGAGACGAGTGCATCGCGCGCGCTGCGAACCTTGTCGTCGAATTCCTTCAGGAGCGACACGGTCGGCTCGAAGCTGTAGCCGGGCGCGGCAGCGAGGTCGAGGCTACGCTCCCGAAGCGTGCTCGTGATCCAACCCGGGATCCAGGATATCAGCTGAGCCAGATGCCCGAGCGCGAACGACTTCGGGTGGGGCTTCCATGGCCCCTGGTCGGTGGGAACGCGCTCGAGGAGCCTGCGTGTCGATGCCATCTCGACGTCGAACTCCTGGATGGGGATCGCGACCCTCGTCGTGACGAAGGCCATCAGACACCTCCCTGAGTGAGTCTCACAGGACCGTCCCGACGAGACGACCCACCGCCGCGGTGATCGCCATGGCCAGGGCGCCCCAGAAGGCGACCCGGATCGCGCCCCGCAGCGTGGACGCGCCGCCGACGCGCGCGGACACCGATCCGAGCAGGGCGAGGCTCACGAGCGACGCGGCCGACACGCTCACGCCCACCCGCGAGCCGGGCACCAGCATGGCCACCGAGAGCGGGAGCGCGGCGCCGACCGCGAACGTGGCCGCCGAGGTGAGCGCAGCCTGCACGGGGCGAGCCGAGAGCACCTCGCTCTGGCCGAGCTCGTCCCGGAGGTGGGCTCCGAGGGCGTCGTGGCGCGTCATCTGCTCGGCGACTTGCCGCGCGAGGTCCGGCTCGAGTCCTCGCTTGACGTAGATCTGCGTCAGCTCGGCGAGCTCGAGATCCGGTTGCTCCCGGAGCTCCGTCTCCTCACGGGCCCGATCGGCGCGCTCCGTATCGGACTGCGAGCTGACGGAGACGTACTCTCCCGCGGCCATCGACATGGCGCCTGCGACCAATCCGGCGACGCCGGCGAGCAGAACTGCCGAACGTGACGAGTCGGCAGCCGCGACGCCCACCACCAGGCTCGCCGTCGAGACGATGCCGTCGTTGGCGCCGAGAACCGCCGCGCGCAGCCAGCCGATCCGCTCCGTTCGGTGCAGCTCGAGGTGCGGGGTCATCGAGCCTGCGTGTGATCGCGAAGCCAGACTGCCACCTCATTCTCCCCGATCCCGCCGCTGGCCAACGCAAACATCATGTCCACCACGTCCGGCTCCGATGCCGTGATCGTAAGGCCATTGAGCCCTAGAAACGTGTACATGGCCTGGAATGCCGCTCGCTTGTTGCCGTCAATGAAGGGGTGATTCTGGGAAATGCCGGCACCATAGGACGCCGCAAGAGCAGATACGTCTGAGTCCGGCTGGTACCCGGCCAAATTCAGCGGGCGGGCAAGAGCAGATTCAAGGAGGCCCCTATCTCTGACGCCGAGCGACCCTCCGTGTTCTCGAATCTGATCGGAATGAATGGCCAAGACCACGGATATGTTCAGCCATATCGGCTCGCTCACTTAGAGAGCTCGCGCATCGCATTCCGATACTTCTTGGCCCCCTCCTCGTAGATGGACATCGCGTCAGCAAATGTCGGATCGAACGGAGTGATGAGGATTCCTTCTTCAGTCTCCACGAGATGGACCCGGTCCCCCTCTGCGATCCGATACCGCTCGAGCATAGCCTTCGGAATCGTGGCACCCGCCGAGTTGCCGATGGCGCGAATCGTGGTCTCTTTCGTCATGCCCTCTCCGGTGGAGCTGCTGCGTTATAACAACGGTAACTACACAGCTGTTTGCCCGAAAGATGCCTAGTCAGGCCGCCACGCGGGAGAATTTGCCGACGCGGATGTCGCCGCTGCGGCTCGCCTGTCATCCGCGCAATCATCGACCCCCACCAGAACCAAGCGCAACCCACACGCAGCCAGCCGCCCCGCTAGAACCTGTGCGTGTAGCTCAGCTTGGTCGCCGCCCGCCGGTCGAGAGTGCTGAACGCCCCCGACCCGAGCACCCCCGACGGGCCCTCCAGCCAGTTGTGCTGGTAGACGAGGTAGAGGTCGTTGCCGGGGGTGAGGATCCAGCGGAACCGGACCTGCCATCCTAGGACGCGGCTCACGGAGTCGTACTGAATGTTGTTGACGGCGTACACGCGCGGGTTGAGCTGCGTGTCGAGGATGAGCCGGTAGAGGTTCGTGGTGAAGCTGCCCTGGGCCAGGTCCACGCGATTGCGCTCGAGCGCGCCGTTCATCCGGATGCCGGGACGCGGACGCAGCGCGAGGCCGATCGACGTCTCCTGGCGATCTCCGGAGAAGAAGCCGCCCCAGCTGTAGCTGCCGTTCACGGCGATCACACGTCGGTTGGCCGTCCCCGCGCCGACGCGCCAGCGCGTGAAATGGTAGTCCGTCCCGGTGGGGAGAATGACCCCAGGGCTGATCTGGAAGTCGTCGTCGAGCAGTTCGTACGTGGGCGTGAGGCCGAACCCGACGTTGTCGCCCGCGTGCGTCGAGACCTCGCTGAAGAGGTTCCACTCGCGCGTGACCGTGGTGTTGGCCATGTCGGTGATGACCGACAGGCCCGCTCCGAAGCGGAACTGGCGGATGAGCGGGTGGCCCTGCGGGCGCGGCGCGTAGTTGATGGACGGCGAGTAGCTACGGAACGCGCGCCTACGCACGAACCCGAGCGCGGGATTGTGGTTCGCCTGCACCTCACTCACGTCGAGGCTGCCGCTCCAGAGATCGTTCGGGTAGGCGAGCCGCCCGCCGAGCGCGAGCGCATCCTCCATGCTGCCCGCGATGGTGTTGCCGAGCACGAACCCGGAGAGCTCGAGGTTCTCGGAGCCCAGGAAGCTCGAGGTCGCGAGCCGGAAGTCCACGCCCGCCGTGTGTCGATCGTCCACCGCGGAGCCGCGCTCGTGGCGCCACGTGTAGATCCCGCCGAAGTACGACTGGGTGAGGACGCGCCGGCGCACGCGCATCACGCCGAAGTCCTCGCCCACGATCCCCTGATCCGAGCCGGTGCGCACGAGCAGGACGCCAACGTCGTTCGCGCCGGCCTGCCCCGTGAGCTTGGCGCCCCCGTCGATCGTCTGGGGCTGTCCGTTCTGGTCGAGTCCGATGCGCCGGCTGAAGAACGGCTGCACGGGTGCGCCCTGGGCGAAGTCGAAGAACGTGCCGCCCTCCAGGAAGAACGCGCGCTTCTCGGGGAACTGGATCGGGAAGCGCGTCAGGTTGACCTGTCGCTGATCGACCTCGGTCTCCGCGAAGTCGGTGTTGACCGTGAGGTTCGCGCGCAGGTTCGGCGTGAGGTTGTAGAACACGTCGAGGCCGACGTCGGCGCTTTCCTCCCGTCCGACCGGCGGCACGCGCCCGGGCGCCTCGGCGATGTGTCCCGCGGCATAGGGGCGAACATCGAGCCCCACCCCCTGGCTCACGTCCTGGATGCCCACGAGCAGCCCGGCGTTCGACATCCTGCGGAGGCCCTGGTTCCGTTGATGACCGGTCCAGAGCGCCTCCTCGCTCTTCCGCCGCACGGTGCGCTGGAAGTTGATGCCCCACGCGGGCGCGTTCGGATCGAAGTTGAGCGTGCGGAACGGAATCACGATCTCGAGCGTCCATCCGATCTCGCTCCGCACCACGCGCGCGTCCCAGATACCGTCCCACTGCCGGTTGTTCGAGCCGCCGGGCCCCATCACCGCGTCGGCCATGAGGCCGTACGGGTTCATCTCGAAGAAGTAGCCGCTCTGCTGGTCGAGGAACGTGTCCATCGTCCACATGAAGCGGTCGTCGGATTGGAGCGTCTCGTCGCGCCGCATCGTGTTGCCGAGCAGGCGGTCGGGCTCCGAGTCGTGCGCGGTCACCCCCATGTAGAGGTTGTCGCGGTCGAACGCGATGCGGACCTCGGTCTGCTCGGTGGGCGTTCCACCGAGGATCGGGTCCTGCATGATGAAGTCGGTCGCCGGCTGCGCGCGCTGCCAGAACGGCTCGTCGAGGCGGCCGTCGAGGCTGAAGTCCTCGCCCTCGCCGAGCCGCTCGGCGGTCATGGTGCGCCGGCCTTCGCCGAAGATCGGATGATCACTCGCCGTCACCGGAGCGGCGAGCTGCGCCGCAGCGTGAGACGGGAGGGAGAGGACGATCGCGAGGCCGAGCCAGGCGGCTCGCCTCACGCGGCGGCGGGGTCGTTGTCGGAGCATGTGATCTTGGGAGGGGTCGCGAAGTACCCACCCTTCACAGCCGGCCACCCCGCTCTGTTGAGACGAGGCGGCGTTCAGCGGCCGGAGCGCACCGACCCGGACGAGGCGGTTACTTCATCGTAAAGGCGATCCGACGCGACGTCGAGCTCGCCGGGCCACACGATGGTGCCGCTCTGCGGATCCACTCTCACCTGCTCGAACGCACCCGGGTCATCCGTCCACTGCTTGAACACGCCCTTGCCCGCCAGATCCGAGAGATCGGCTTCGCCTTCGAGCCCGTCCGCGAACCGGACCCAGACCCTGAAGTCAGCCAGGGGCCTCACAGCTACGACGTCGTACCACATGCCGACCTCCTACTCCAACGGAGCGATCTTCCCGACGCGCTGATGATGCTTCGCCTCGAGCCAAGCGTCCAGGCTCGCTGCCTAGATACTTCGACCCCCCATCGGTTACACTAGACCCATGCAGACGCCCCTCGGCCCTGCCCTTCTCCAGGCGGTCCCGCGCGACGGCCTATCCGTCGCCGCCGACATCTCGATCGTGATCGTGGCGGTCGCGGTCGTGGTGCTGGCGATCGTTGCCACGTACGTGCTGCTGCGCGTCAACCGCGTGGTCGGACAGGTCGGCGGCAGCGTGCGTCAGAACCTCGGGCCCGTCTCGGAGCGCGCGCGCGGCATCGCGGAGAACGTCGAGGTCATCACGCGCACGCTCCGGGGGGACATCGAGCGCCTGAACGAGTCCGTGACGTCGGTCACGGACGGGCTGAAGCTCGCGTCGGAGCGCATGGAAGAGCGCATCGAGGACTTCAATGCGCTCATGGAGGTCGTCCAGGAAGAGGCGGAGGACGTCTTCATCGATACGGCCGCCACGGTCCGCGGTGTGCGAGCGGGTGCTCGCTCGATCGCGGGCGGGAGGCGGAGGGCTCCTGCCGTGGAAGAGCCCGCAGAAGAGCTGGATGCGCCGGAGGAGCCGGAGGCCGCAGCCGACGAGCTGCCCGCGGATCCGGAGTCGGAGCGCGCGGGAGCGCTCGCCGCCAAAGGTGGCTGACCCCGAAGCTCGTGCAGCCCTGCGGGTCCTGACGCCGCTCCTTTTGGCCGCGGGTTGGCTCCTCGTGCCGGAGCCGGTCCTCGCGTGGGGCCCGGCGACCCATGTGGCTCTCGGGGAGGCGCTCCTCGGCGCACTCTACCTGGTTCCGCCCGCGGCGCGCGCGATCCTCGAGAGGTATCCCCTGCACTTCCTCTACGGCTTGGTCGCGGCCGACATCTCGTTCGCGAAGAAGTACGTGCCGGAGGGTCGCCACTGCCACAGCTGGTCGGTCGGCGAGGAGATCCTCGACTCCGCGGACTCGGAGCGGCTCACCTCGGTCGGGTACGGCTACCTCGCGCACCTCGCCGCCGACACGATCGCGCACAACATCTTCGTGCCGCAGCGACTCCTGCTGACGAGCACCACCCAGGCGGTCGGGCACACGTACTGGGAGCACCGGATGGACATGCACGTGGGCGAGGATTTCCTCGCGCTCGCGCGGCACATCGTGGTCGAGCACGACCACAGCGAGGCCGATATGCTGTTCGACGACGTGCTCAGCCGGACGCTCTTCAGCTTCAACACGAACCGCAGGATCTTCCGCGGGATGATCCGCTTCGGCGGCCACGAGCGTTGGCAGCGGGTGTTCGGCCGGGTGCTACAGAAGTCACGCTTCGATCTGCCGAATCCCCTGGTCGATCGCTACTTCGAGGTCGCGTTCGACTCCATGGTCGGGTACCTGCGCGACCGGCACATGTCGCCGGCGGCCGACATGGACCCGGTGGGGGAGCTGAACCTTCGGCTCGCGAAGATGGTCCGCCGGCGGGCGATGTCGGATCACACGGCCGACCACCCCGAGGTGCTCAACCAGATGGCGGAGGACTTCTTCCCGTTCCCCTCGAGTCCGCTGCTCTACTGGCCACAGCTCCAGGATCCCGACTTCGCTGCGGGCATCACGTCCTCGGGCGCGAGCGCCAGGACGCTTCCGGCTCCGCGCGCGGGGAAGAGCCTGGCGAAGCCGGCGAGCTAGGCTCGAGCCACGGTCCCTCGGGCCTAGAACTGCAGCAGCCGGTTCACCTTGATGACCAGCCCGCGATTACGGAGCTCCGTCGTCCGGTCGGGCGCGAGCGGATCGGTGTCGCGATCCTCGCTGTAGACGACGAACAGCTCGCTGCCGGCGCTCCACTCCCACCGGAAGCGGAAGTTGGCGCTGAAGGTGTCGTCGCTCGTGCTGTACTGTGAGAGCCCGCTCAGGAACATCCGCGGCGTGAGCGTATAGGTGAGCCTGAGCCGCACGATCTGAGCATCGAAGTCGCCTTCCGGCAGGTTTACCCAGTTCATCGAGTAGCTGGGCTCGAGCGATACCTGCGGCGTCACCTCGATGCGGCCCTGGCCGAGGCTGAGCGACGTGTTCGTGCCGCTCCAGAAGTCTCCGACACGGAGCGCGAGTGCCCCGCTCACCGGCCGCTGCTGTCCGAAGGTGTACGATGCGCCGAAGCTGGTGAAGTCGTACTCGCCGGGCGGCAAGATCACACCCGGGGAGATCGTGAACGGAGCGGTCAGCAGCTCGAAGTCGTCGCTCACGGACAGGCTGATCTGGTCGCTGCTCTCGAGCTCGGTGGTGAAGTCGCTCGAGTGCTGACGGGTCTCGAGCTCCCCTCCGGTCGCCGTCCAGAGGTAGTCGGTGCTCGCCGTGAGGCTGACCCGGCGGACCCACGCCGGTGACGTGGGCCGTCGGCTGATCCGTGCGGACCCCGTGTACTGTCGGAAGTCGTCGCGCTGCAGGAAGCCCACCTCGGGGGTGAAGTTGTCCTCCACGACCAAGTATCCCGAGGTGAGACCGTAGCGATCGCCTGCGTACGCGAACTGGCCCATGTAGCTGAGGTCGCGCCCCGGGGCGACGGGCCCGTCCGTCTTGGTCAGGTAGCCCGTGACCGTGAAGTCGCTGCGGAACGCGAGCGACCCGTCGACGCCGTAGAGCTGGCTCGACCCGTCGCCGGCGAGCGACCGGGATCGGTTCGTGAAGAGCGCGCCGACTGTGCTCCGGCTCAGCACGTCTCGCTTCAGCCGGACCACGGTGAAGTTGGTCGATTCGATGGTGGCGAAGTCGCTCGCGTCGGTGTGCATGTTGAGGACCCCGACGTCGAACGCTCCGACCTTCCCCGTCACGCGGGCGCCGTAGAGGATCGGAACGACCCGACCTTGCTGGAGTCCGATCCTGCGGCTGAAGAACATGGTCGGCGCGCCGGAGCCCGAGGTGAAGTCGAAGTTGCCTCGACCCTCGAGGAAGAACTCGCGCTTCTCCGGGAAGAAGAGGTTGAAGCGGGTGAGGTTCACCTGCTGCTCGTCGACCTCGACCTGCGCGAAGTCCGTGTTGTACGTGGCGTCGACGGTGAGATTGCTCGTGAGCCCATACTTCACGTCCACGCCGACGTCGCCGTCGAGGTCGTTGTTCGTGGGCGACGCGGCCACGCGGTCCGTTCGGAGCCCTCCGATCGCGTAAGGCTTCACCTCGACGTTGAGGCTCCTAGCCGGAACCTCGACGCCCTCGAGCGTGGCCGCCTGGGAGACACGCCAGATCCCGGCGATCACGCTGTTGCCCCGCGCCGCGGAGATGGGCAGGGCGGTCAGGTACGAGGCCTCGTTGCGGCGGCGGATGATGCGACGCAGCTGAAAGCCCCAGGACTGATTCGGGCCCGGCCGATAGCGAAGCGAGCGGAAGGGAACGCGGATCTCGACGGTCCACCCGCCGTCGAACCGGCCGGTGCGCGAGTCCCAGACGACGTTCCAGTCGGCGTTGACGTTCGCGCCTTCGTTGGTGACCGCGACGTCGGAGAACCCGCCGATCGGCGTCACGAGGAAGATCGAGCCGTTCCTGCGGTCGAGGAACGTGTCGAACAGCACGGAGAACGAGTCGTTCTGCCGGAGCTGGTTCGCGTCCCGACGCATCTCGTTCGCGACCCACTCGCTCGGGGGCGCGGAGTCGTAGTTCCGCGCGGACACGTAGAGGTTGTCGTCGTCGAAGAAGACCCACGCCTCGGTCCGCTCGCTCGCGGGTGCGCCCTCGTCGGGAAGTTGCTGGATGAACCCCGTCATCGGCGCGGTCGACTGGTAGATCGGCTCGTCGAGGCGGCCGTCCAGCTCGATGGCGGCGGCCCTCGTGGCCCGGACGGTGATCCGGCCGGCGCTATCCTGGGCCTGGACCGGGGCAGCCCACCCTGCGGTCGCCAGGGATACGACGAGCAGGGCCGTGCCGGTGAGCACGAACGGGCGACGTGTGGTCACAGGTCCCTCACTTTAGGTACGCGAGTGATCTCACTACTACGCTAGCGCGCTCCTGAGCAGTTCGCTCACGCGCTTCGGGTCCGCCTTCCCGCCGGACCGCTTCATCACCTGACCGACGAAGAAGCCTACGAGCTTGGCCTCTCCTCCGCGGTAGCGCGCGACCTCGTCGGGGTGTTCGTCGACCACCGCACGGACCCACGCCTCGAGCTGCGAGTCGTCGCGCACCTGGGTGAGCCCTCGGGCCCGCACGATCTCACGCGGGCTTCCTCCCTCTGCCGCGACCACGGACAACACGCCCTTCGCTACCGCGTCCGAGATGGTCCCGTCGGCCACCAGGCCGATCAGCTCGGCGAGCGCGGCCGCGCTCACCGCGAACGTCGTCGGGTCCTCGCCCCGCTCGTGCATGAGTGCCTGCGCCGGACCCATTACCCAGTTGGCCGCGGCCTTCGCCTTTCCGGACGCCTCGGCGACCGTCTCGAAGTAGTCGGCCCCGGCGCGTGACTGCGTGAGCACGCCGGCGTCGTACGCGGACAGCGCGTAGTCGCGCTCGAAGCGTGCACGGCGCGCGCGCGGCAGCTCGGGAAGCGCAGCCCGTGCCGCCACCACGACCTCCTGCGACACGAGCAGGGGAGGCAGGTCGGGGTCGGGGAAGTAGCGGTAGTCGTGGCTCTCTTCCTTGGATCGCATCGTTCGCAGCACCGAGCGGTGATCGTCCCAGAGGAGCGTCTGCTGCTCGACCCTCCCACCCGCTTCGACGACGGCGATCTGGCGCGCGATCTCGACCTCGATCGCCTTCTCGACACCGGAGAACGAGTTCACGTTCTTGATCTCGGTCTTGGCGCCGAGCTCCTCGACCCCCCGCGGGCGCACCGACACGTTCGCATCCACGCGGAGGCTCCCCTCCTCCATGTTGCAGTCGCTCACGTCCACGTACTCGAGCATCTGCTTGAGCGCGGTGAGGAACGCGCGGGTGTCCGCCGCTGAGCGGAGGTCCGGCTCGGTCACGATCTCGACGAGTGGCGTGCCGGCGCGGTTGAGGTCCACCGCGGTCCCTCCCGCGATGCGGTCGTGAATGGACTTCCCGGCGTCCTCCTCCATGTGCGCGCGACGGATACGCACGATCGCCTCACCGGCCGCGCCGTCGAATGCAACGAGGCCCCCGGTCGCCAGCGGCTGCTCGAACTGCGTGATCTGATATCCCTTGGGCAGATCGGGGTAGAAGTAGTTCTTGCGCGCCCAGATCGCGCGCTCGTGCACCGTGCAGCCGAGCGCGAGCGCGGTGCGCACCGCGAGCTGCACGGCCTCCGGGTTCGTCGTGGGCAGCGCGCCCGGCAGCCCGAGGCACACCGGACAGACGTGCGAGTTGGGCTCGTCCCCGAACACCGCGAGGTCACCACAGAAGAGCTTCCGTGCGGTGCGGAGCTGCACGTGGACTTCAATGCCGATCACCGCCTCCCACGCTTGCGGGCCGGGGCTCATCGTGCCGACCCCCCGAGGCTCTCCTCGATCGCCCCCGCGACGCCGAGCATGCGCTCCTCGTCCCACCACGGCGCGAGCACTTGCCCGCCCACGGGGAGCCCCCCCACCCGTCCGATGGGCAGCGACAGCCCGGGAATCCCCGCGAGGTTGGCCGTCACGGTGAACACGTCCGAGAGGTACATCTGGACGGGATCAGACGTGCGCTCGCCCAACTTGAACGCAGGCGTGGGGCTCGTGGGCGTGAAGAGCACGTCCGCCCCGCCGTAGAAGACCCGCCTGAAGTCGTCGATGATGTGCAGCCGCGCGCGTTGCGCCGTGCCGTAGTACTCGTCGTAGTAGCCGGCCGACAACGCGTAGGTGCCGAGCATGATGCGGCGCTTCACCTCGGCGCCGAGCCCCCGCGAGCGCGTGCCCTCGTACATCGACACCAGGTCGCCCTCGCCGCGCCGCACGCCGTAACGCACCCCGTCGTAGCGCGACAGGTTGCTCGACGCCTCGGCGGTGGCGATGACATAGTAGGTCGGGATCGCGTAGCGCGTATGCGGCAGGGATACGCGCCGCACCTCGGCGCCGCAGGCCCGGAGCGTCTCGAGCGCGCGGTTCACGAGCCTTCGGATCTCGGGGTCGAGCTCGTCCGGGTCGTACTCCGCGGGCACGCCCACGACGAGCCCCGCCACCCCCCTGCGCACCGCCTTCTCGTAGTCGGGCACGGGGCGATCGACCGAAGTCGCGTCGCGCTCGTCGTGCCCCGCCACCGCCTGCAGCAGTCGCGCGGCGTCGGTGACGGTGCGGCCGAACGTGCCGACCTGGTCGAGCGAGGACGCGTAGGCCACCAACCCGTACCGGCTCACGCGGCCGTAAGTCGGCTTGATGCCGACGACGCCGCAGAATGCGGCCGGCTGGCGCACCGAGCCGCCCGTGTCGGAACCGAGTGCCATGGTCACGTACCCGGCCGCCACCGCGGCCGCCGAGCCGCCCGAGCTGCCGCCCGGTACGCGCGTCCTGTCGTGCGGGTTCAGGGTGGGGCCGTATGCGGAGTTCTCGGTGGAGGAGCCCATCGCGAACTCGTCCATGTTGGTCTTGCCGACTACCACCGCGCCCGCCGCGCGCGCGCGCCGCACCGCTGTGGCCTCGAACGGGGAGCGGTACCCTTCGAGCACCCTCGAGCCACACGTCGTCGGGAGGTCGGTCGTCGCGAGGATGTCCTTCACGGCGATCGGCACGCCGGCGAGCGGACCGGTCGGGGCGTCCACGGTGAGCGACGCCGGATCGGCGACGGAGAGGAACGCGTTCAACGCCTCGGGTCCAGCCTCGCGCTCGCGGATCCTCGCGATCGCGCCGCGCGCGACGTCGAGCAGGCTCACGCTCCGTCCTCCGCGTGCACGCCCGGGAGCGGGGGCACGACGAAGAATCCTTCGCGCCAATCCGGGGCGAACGAGCCGATCTCGCACCGAAGCGCGTCAGGCTCCTCGGCCGCGGGGCCTCGCGTCGACGCCGTCAGCTCCTCTTTCACGTGGGCCCCGCGCTTCTCGAGCGAGCGGAGCGACTCCACGTGGTCGAGGATGTGGTTCATCTCCTCGGTGACGCGCGTCAGGTCGGCCTCGTCGAAGTGGAGCCGCGCGAGCGTGGCGATACGCCGGGCCTGCTCCCGCCCGACGCTCATGGCCAGTCCCTCTCGAGCGCAGCGTAGCGCAGGAGGAGTTTCTTCCTGCCGACCTGGTCGAAGTCCACCGTCACCTTGAGGTCGCGGCCGAACCCGGAGATCTCGACGACCGCTCCGGATCCGAACGTGTTGTGCACGACCCGCTCTCCTTTGACGAAACGGGGGGAGTCCTGGTTCATCGCGTACTCGGGCTCCGGCTCGAAGTGCGTCTCCCGCGACTCCCCGCTGCTCTCGCCCCCGCTCTCCCGTCTGCTTTCATAGGCGCGCGGCCCGCTGCGGTGCGGCAGGCTGTAGGCATGCACGTTCAGGCGCTCCGTCCGCCGCGCTTCCACCAGCTCCGGCGGCAACGCCTCCAAGAAGGACGACTGGATGTTGAAGGTGAGTTCGCCTGCGCGTCTCCGCTGCCGCGCCCACGATAGCGAGAGTTTGTCCTCGGCGCGCGTGATACCGACGTAGAACAGCCGCCGCTCTTCCTCGAGCGCGGCGGGCTCATCGTAGGCACGCGCCAACGGGAACAGACCCTCCTCCATGCCCGCGATGAACACCAGCGGAAACTCGAGGCCCTTGGCGTTGTGGAGCGTCATGAGCGTGGCGGTCTCCGCGTTCGGATCCAGGCGATCCACGTCGGCCACCAGCGCAACCTGCTGGAGGAAGAGGTCGAGTTCGGTGAACCGATCCGCGCCCTCCTCCGACCCCGCTGCATCGGGTTCCCGGTCCTCGACGAGCGAGGCGTCGAAGTCGATCGCACCCGCGATGAGCTCGGCGACGTTGCGCGCGCGATCCTCGCCCTCTGGCCCCTCATCCTGGAGGTGCCGCACGAGATCGAGCTCTTCGATCAGCTCCTCGAGCAGCTCCCCGATACTCGCCTGCGCGGCCCGCACGCTATACCGCTGGATGAGGTCGGCGAAGCTCCGGAGGCCCTGCGAGCCCGCGGCCCGCAGATCGAGGATCTCGTCCGACCTCGTGGCCGCGTCGAGCAACGACATCCCCTGCTCCGCCGCCCATCTCCGCAGGTGCTCGAGCGAGGTGAGCCCGATCCCGCGCCGCGGGTAGTTCACCGCGCGCTCGAACGCGCCTTCGTCACGGGGGTTCGAGATGAGCCGCAGGTACGAGAGCACGTCCTGGATCTCGCGCCGCTCGTAGAAGCGCACACTTCCCACGACCTGGTACGGCACGCCCGCGCGCCGGAACGCATCTTCGAGAGCGCGCGCCTGCGCGTTGGTGCGATAGAGCACCGCACAGGACCGGTGCGAGAGCGTCGGTGTGTCGCGCACGCGCACCTCGATCTCTTGCACGATCCAGCGGGCCTCGTCGCTCTCGTCGAGCGTCTCCATGAGCGTGACGAGCTCGCCGCCCGCGCGCTCGGTGAAGAGCGTCTTGCCTTTGCGCTCGACGTTTTGCGAGATGACCACATTGGCTGCGTCGAGAATCACCTGCGTCGAGCGGTAGTTTTGCTCCAGGCGGACGATGCGCGCGCCCGGAAACGCCTGCTCGAAGTCCAGGATGTTCCGGATGTCCGCGCCCCGCCAGCGGTAGATCGACTGATCATCGTCGCCGACCACCATGAGGTTCCGGTGCCCTCCCGAGAGCAGCTCCACGAAACGGAACTGCGCGCGGTTGGTGTCTTGGTACTCGTCGACCAGCACGAACGCGAAGCGCTCGCGGTAGCGTGCGAGCAGCTCGGGGGCGGTATCGAGAAGGTCGACGGGCTTGGTCAGCAGGTCGTCGAAATCGAACGCGTTCTGCTGCTCGAGCGCCTTCTGATATTCGGGGAACACACGCGCGACGTTCTTCAGGAAGATGTCGAACGTCCCCTCGTTGCGTTCGACGAAGGTCTTCGCGTCGATGAGCTGGTTCTTGGCATTGCTGATCTCCCCGCGGATGGCCTTGGGGCTCCACCGCTTCGGATCCATGCCGAGGGACTCCTGCACGCTCTTCACGAGCCGCAGGGCCTGATCTGCATCGAAGATGCTGAACGCTCGGTCGAACCCGAGCCGGTCGGCGTGTCGGCGGAGCAGCCGTGCGCCCACCGCGTGGAACGTGCCCACCCACATGCCCGCGGGCGCACTCCCGAGGAGCCGCCCGATGCGCTCGCGCATCTCCCCCGCGGCCTTGTTCGTGAACGTGACCGCGAGCACGCGATCCGGCGCCACGCCGTGCTCGCGCACGAGTTGACACACCCGCGCGGTAAGCACGCGGGTCTTGCCGGAGCCCGCGCCGGCGAGCACCAGGATGGGCCCCTCGAAGTGGCGCGCGGCTTCGAGCTGTTCCGGATTCAGGCCCTCCAGGTGGGTCAAGGGGCTCTCAGGCATCGGCGGCGGGGAGGCGAATCTGGAACGTCGTCCCCTCCTCCGTCTCCAGGAGCTCGATGCGCCCGCGGTGCACCCCTTCCACGATGCGCCGGGAGAGAGCGAGCCCGACGCCCCACCCACTCGCCTTCGTGCTCACGCCGGGCTCGAAGATCCTGGCACGGATCTCGGGGTCGACCCCCGGCCCCGTATCCCGGATGCGCACGCTCACCCACTTTCCTCCGATATCGCGAGCATAGATGGTGATCTTCCCTCCGCGGCCCGCGAGCGCGTCGAGCGCGTTCTTCACTACGTTCTCGAGCGCCCAGATGAGCAGCACTTCGTTGCCCTTCACGCGCGGGAGACCCTGCGGCACGTCCACCACGAGATCGATGCCTGTCTTGGCCAGACGCGGGATACGCGCGACCAGGTAGTGTTCGAGGTCGGTGATGACCTGGCGCAACGAGAGGCTCTCGAGCTCGGGGTCCGTGCCGATGAGCTCGAAGCGGTGGCTGATGCGCTCCAGCCGCTCGAGGTCCTCCTCGATCGAGCCGGCGATCTCCGTATCGGTGAGGTCGCCGGGGCGTTCGCTGCGGGGGAGCCGGAGCACCTCGAGCCATCCCTGTAGCGAGGAGAGCGGCGTCCCCAGCTGGTGCGCGAGCTCCCTCGCCATCGATGTCCAGGCCCGCTCGCCCTCGGCGCGGCGCTGCGTCTGCACCACGAGCAGCCCCACGAACACGGTCAGGAGGAGCCCGCCCGCCTGGAGCCACGGGATCCAGACGGCGCGTCGCACCGCGGGGGTCTGCCCGAAGTGGATGTGCAAGGTGTTCGGGTCGCCGACCGGCGCGTTCACCGCGTCCAGGAGCAGCACGTACTCGCGGATCTGCGCCTGGCCACTCGCCGTCCTCTCGTCGGCCTCGAACGGCAGGTTCGCGTGCTGGAGAACCGTGTCGGCGGGTCCCATCACCACGAGGGGCACTTCGGTCTCCACGACCATGCGCTGGAGGTTCAGCAGCGCCTGCGTCTCGCGCGTGGGGCTCTGCGTGAGGAGCGCCTCCTGCACCTCCGCGAAGATCCGCGACAACAGCACGGAGTTCTCCTCGACACGCTGCACGATCTGCTGCGTGTAGATGAGCCACCACCCGAGCAGCAGCACGAACACCGTCGCGAGCGCGACGGGCCATTTGATCCGGATCATCGGACTACGACGCGGTCAGCCGCGCCGTCCCGACGTACGGGACGAGCGGCTCGGGAAGCGAGACGCTCCCGTCCTCCTCCTGATAGGTCTCGAGCAGGGCCGCGACGAGCCTGGGCAACGCCAGGGCCGACCCGTTCAACGTGTGGACGAACTCGGGCTTCTCGGCCTGGGTGCGGCGGAAGCGCAGGTTGGCCCTGCGAGCCTGATAGTCCGTGTACGTGGAGCAACTCGACACCTCGAGCCACTTCCCGACCCCGGGAGCCCAGACCTCGAGGTCATACGTCATCGCCGAGCCGCCACCCAGGTCGCCGGCCGCGAGCAGCACGCGACGGTAATGAAGCCCGAGGCGCTCGAGCAGCGACTCGGCCTGGCGCGTGAGTTCCTCGAGCGCATCCCGGCTCCGCTCCGGAATCTCGTAGCGGACGAGCTCGACCTTGTCGAACTGGTGCACGCGCAGGAGTCCCCGGGTGTCCTTGCCCGCCGCACCCGCCTCGCGGCGGAAGCAGGGCGAGTAGGCCGTGTAGCGCAGCGGCAGGTGCTCGAGACCGAGCAGCTCATCGCGATGCATGTTGGTGACCGGGACCTCGGCCGTCGGGATGAGCCAAAGGCCGTCACGCTCGGTCTGGTACGACTCCTCCGCGAACTTGGGGAGCTGCCCCGTTCCGGTCATCGTCTGGGCGGTCACCAGGTAGGGCACGCGCAGCTCGACGTAGCCGCTCTCGCTCGTGTGGACGTCGAGGAACCAGTTGATCAGGCCGCGCTGCAGGCGCGCACCGAGCCCGCGCAGCACAGGGAACCCGGAGCCGGAGAGCCGAGCCCCCGTCGCCAAGTCCAAGATGCCCAGTCGCTCGCCGATCTCCCAGTGCGGCCGCGCCGCGAAGGCGAACACGCGCGGCTGGCCCCACACGGAGACCACCCGGTTCGCGTCCTCGCCCCCGGCCGGCACCTCGTCGAGCGGCGCGTTGGGGAGGAGCAACATCTCCGCCTCGATCTCCGCGTCGGCCGCCCGCACGAGCTCGTCGAGCGAGGCGATCTCGTCCCCGAGCACCTTCGTGCTCGCGATGAGCTCCGTGGCGTCGCCCCCGGTGCGCTTGAGCTCGCCCACCCTCTTGGAGGCCTCGTTACGGCGCGCCTTGAGGTGGTTCACTCGCGCGAGCGCTTCACGGCGCTCGAGGTCCTTCGCGAGCACGCGATCGATCGCCGCGCCGAGGTTGGGCTGCCGCTTGGCCAGGGCCGCCTTCACGGCCTCGGGCTCCAGCCGCAGTCGGCGGACGTCGAGCATCAGTTGCCCGGTGAGACGAGCTCGCGGTTATTGCAGATCGGACTCGCGATATAGCGGAACGTGAGCTTGCCTTCCGCCACATCGATGACCACGGGCTCCAGCTTCGCGTAATAGACGCAGCTCGACCCGAATGAGCCCCCTTGCCGATTCGTCCTCACGACATAGACCGACCCGGCGACCAGCGGGATGGGATCGTTCAACTCGTACAGGAGTGTGTCACCTGGCGCTTGCAGGATGTCTTCGAAGGCCACGCCCACCATGGTCGCCACGGCGGCCCTGGCGGTGATCCCGAGCGCTCCCGGTGGCAAGAGCACGAGCGACGAACCCCGGGTGTCGACCGCGACGTCCCAGCTTCCCGTCGCGCCGGGCGTTTCTACCCTCACCGTCGTACGCTCGTAGAAGTTGAACCCCGAGTAGAGGTTGGGCTCAGGCCTCGCCAGCGAGAAGAGGTAGGTGGTGTCCGGTTGGTCGTACCAGTCGTACGCGAACGGATCCTCACTGCACGCGGCGAACCCCATGAGGAGCGCCGCAGCCACCGTGGCGACCCTCTGGGTGCTGAACCGCATTCGTACGGCGTGCTTGGTCACGACCCGGGCCGTTTCAGGAGGGGCGATCGGAACGCAAAGTTGTCGGGACCGTGCCGGGGGGTCAACCCCGGGAAGCCCCGTATTTGCTTGACTTTACCCCACTCGCCGGGTAGGTTCCGCCCGCTCGTGGGGCGGGCCTGCGCGCCGGCCGCGGCCCGTCCGCCGAAGGCCCCTCCAGCGAGGTGCAGCGGTGGCCGACGACGCAGCCCGGACCCGAGGCGGGCGTATCCTCGTGGTGGACGCCGAGCCACACATCCGGCGTGTTCTGGACACCATATTGGGCAAGGAAGGCTTCGACGTCGTGCTGGCCGATGACGGAGCGGAGGGGCTCTCGGCACTCGCCGCCGGTGGCATCGACCTCGTGATCCTCGACCTGCTCATGCCCGGCCCGCACGGCCTCGAAGTGCTGGCCAAGATCCGGTCCTACCCCGACAGGGGAAGGACGCCGGTGATCATCCTGACCGCCAAGGGCCAGGACACCGACCGTGAGGCGGCGTTCGCGGGCGGCGCGGACGACTTCGTGACGAAGCCCTTCAGCCCGAAGAAGCTCGTCGCCCGCATTCGCGAGATCCTCGATGCTCGCTGACGACCACGTCTGGGTCGTCGTGCTCGCGGGAGGGGTGGGCTCTCGGTTCTGGCCCGTCAGCACGCCCGAGCGCCCGAAGCAGCTCCTGCCGCTCGCGAGCGACCAGCCGCTGATCTCGGATACGATGGAGCGCGCCCGCGCGCTCGTGCCGGACGCGCGGATCCGCATCTTGGCCGGCGAGCACCTCGCCCGCCCCTTCGCCTCCGCGCTCGCCGGGTTCCCCCGCGACGGCTACTGGATCGAGCCACGCGCGCGGGGCACCGCTCCGGTGCTCGCGTGGGCCGCCCACAAGCTGATGGGCATCGACCCGGATGCGGTGATGGTCTCGCTGCACGCGGATCACCTGATTCGGCCGCTGGACGCGTTCGCGGAGACGGTGGCTGCGGCGGTACGTGTAGCGCGGCGTGAGGACGCGCTCGTGTGCATCGGGGTCACGCCGGATCGCATCGAGACGGGCTATGGGCACGTGGAGCCGGGAGCGCCCCTGGACGCGGGCGGCTCGGTGAGCGCGTACCGTGTGCGCGCGTTCCACGAGAAGCCCGACTCCGCCACCGCGCGGCGGTACGTCGACCAGGGGTACCTCTGGAATACAGGCATCTTCGTGTGGAAGGCATCCCGGCTCCTCGAGGAGATCGATCGGCACGCGCCCGAGGTGAGCGCCTACATGCCTTTGCTGGAGAAGAGCGCCGAGGCGTTCTTCGATGCCGTGCCGGTGAGCGTGATCGATCGGGCGGTCATGGAGCGGAGCGAGCGCGTTGCCACCGTGCGGGCCACGTTTACGTGGGACGACGTGGGAAACTGGGAGGCGCTCTCGCGCACGCGCGCGCCGGATGAGCACGGAAACGTGGCCGTCGGGAAGGCCCGCGCCATCGACGCGCGCGACAACGTGGTGTTCGCCGAAGAGGGCGAGGTCGTGCTGTTCGGCGTCGAAGACCTGGTCGTCGTGCGAACGCGCGACACGACGCTCGTGCTTCCCCGTGGGCGGGCGGCCGACCTCAAGACGCTGCTCGCCGAGCTGGAGAAGCGCGCATGAGCACGGTTCGGCTCTTCTTGTTCGACGACGGACGCGCGCGGCGTTGGGCACCGTTCACGCTCACGCGTCCGGCGGGAGAGCTCCTCTACGGGTGCATGACCCTGAGGGAGCGCGCCGAGCGGGTCTTCGGCACGAAGTGCGAGGGACACCTCACGCGCCGCGCGCTGCTCGGGTTCGACGAGCCGGGCGCGGCGCCCGTGGTGACTCTCCAGGACGTCGGCACGCGCGGCCGTCGCGTGCTGCTCTCGAGCCGCGCGGGGCCGGACCTCGGCGCGGTCGACGTGGGGGACGGCATCGCGCGACTTACGGTAGGCGGCGCGCCCGCCGGGTGGATCCTCCCGGACGGCGCTCCCCTTCCCTCCGAACTCTGGCTGCGGGACCCGTCCGGGGCTGCGCAAACCGGCCGCGTGGTGGAGCTCGGCGGCACGATGCTCGAGAGCCCTTGGGACCTGGTGGCCCAGAACCCCGAGCGCATCCGCCGCGACGTCGCGGTGCTCTGGCCGCGAGGCGACGCTCCCGTCGGCATCATCCGCATCGGAGACGGCGTCCTCTCCCTCGGCGGTGATGCCCAGATCGAGCCGGGCACGTTCGTGGACACGCGCCAGGGCCCCGTGCGACTCGCGGAAGGCGTGCGCGTCGAGGGTCCCGCGCGGTTGATCGGCCCGCTGTTCATCGGACCCCGCACGAAGATTCTCGGCGGTCACATCGGGACTTCGTCGATCGGCCCGGTCTCGATCGTCCGGGGCGAGGTCGCCGACTCGGTGATGCTCGGGTTCGTGAACAAGGCGCACGACGGCTACATCGGCCACGCGCTCCTCGGGCGCTGGGTCAACCTCGGCGCGTACACGACCAACTCGGACCTGAAGAACAACTACGGAACGGTGCGCGTGTGGACGCCCGACGGCGACGTCGACACCGGCCTCCTGAAGGTGGGCTGCTTCCTCGGCGATCATGTGAAGACAGGGATCGGCACGACGTTGAACACCGGCACGGTGATCGGCGCGGGCAGCAACCTCTTCGGCGGCGTCATGCCACCGAGCCCCGTGCCGCCCTTCAGCTGGGGCGCGGGTGCCGAGCTCGGCGAGCATCGGCTCGACAAGTTCCTCGCCACCGCCGAGCTCGCGATGGCGCGCCGGAGCCAGGCGCTCACGCCCGGCGCGCGGCGGGTGCTCGAGACGGCCTGGGAAGGGACCGCCGCGCAGCGGGCGGCCACGCGGTGAGGCGGCCCCGCGGCCGCTCGTGAGGGTCGCGGTCCTCGGGAGCGGGAGCGGCGGCAACTCGGTGCTCGTGTGGGCGGGAGACACGCGCCTACTCGTCGACGCGGGCTTCAGCGCGCGGTCGCTCGCCGAGCGCCTGGATCTGCTCGGCGTGGACCCCGGTGAGATCGACGCGATCGTGGTCACGCACAACCACCGGGATCACACGCGCGGCATGGGCGTGTTCGCGCGGCGACACTCGACTCCGGTGCACATGACGGAGGGCACGCGCCGGGCATGCGCCGATCTGCTCACAGGAGACGAAGAGGTCGTGCTCTACGGACCCGGGCGTCCGTTCCGGATCGGAGAACTCCGTGTCCATCCGTTCCTCACGATCCACGACGCCGCAGATCCCGCGGGAGTGGCGGTCGTCCACGAGCCCACGGGGCTCCGCGTCGGCATCGCCACCGACCTGGGGCGGCCGACCGCCCAGACCCGACACGCGCTCGCCGCCTGCGATATGCTGGTGCTCGAGGCGAACCATGACGAGGTCCTCCTCCAGATGGGCCCCTATCCCAGCTCGGTGAAGCGGCGCATCGCGTCGAGCCACGGCCATCTGTCGAACCAGGCGGCGGCGCGGCTCGCGACCGAGCTGCTGCACCCCGGATTGGCGGCCGTCGTGCTGGCCCACCTCTCGGAGGAGTGCAACCGGCCGGCGCTCGCCGAAAGCGTGGTGGGCGACGCGCTCCGCAGGGCCGGTTGGACGGGTCACATCGAGGTGGCGAGGCAGGGCCGGCCGACCCGCCTGCTCGACCTCGAGGAGCTTCGCTACCGTATGGGCCCGACTCAGCTCAGCCTACTCTAGCCCCACTGCATCGACATCATGGAAATCGGCGTCTACACATTCGCGGAGACGCGCTTCGACCCCACGACCGGGCGCCAGATCGAAGTCGGTGAGCGCCTGCGGCACCTGCTCGAGGAGATCGAGCTCGCCGATCAGGTGGGCCTCGACGTGTTCGGCGTCGGCGAGCACCACCGCGCCGACTACGCGGTCTCCGTGCCCCACATGGGCTCGCCGCCGCCGCGGCCTGCACGAGCCGCATCCGGCTGACCAGCGCCGTGACGGTGCTCAGCTCGGACGACCCCGTGCGCGTCTTCCAGCACTTCGCCACGCTCGACCAGCTCTCGGGCGGACGCGCGGAGATCATGGCGGGTCGGGGCTCGTTTATCGAGTCGTTTCCGCTCTTCGGTTACGATCTCGATCTGTACGACGACCTCTTCCGCGAAAAGCTCGACCTGCTGCTGCGGTTGCGAGGGCACGACCGAGTCACCTGGTCGGGCAAGCACCGCCCCGCCATCCAGGACCTGCCGGTGTATCCGCGCCCCGTGCAGGATCCGCTTCCCGTCTGGATCGCGGTCGGGGGGAGCCCGCCGTCCGTCGTGCGCGCCGCGAGCCTCGGGCTACCGATGGCGCTCGCGATCATCGGGGGCGCGCCCGAGCACTTCAAGCCGATCGTCGATCTCTACCGAGAGGCAGGACTCCGAGCCGGCCACGATCCGAAGACCCTGCGCGTGAGCATCAACTCGCACGGATTCATCGCCGACGATACCCGCCGCGCGGCCGAGATCGCGTTCCCGCCTTACCTAGAGACGATGGGACGGATCGGGCGTGAGCGCGGCTGGCCACCCCCGAACCGGCGTAAGTTCGACGCGGAGGCAGAGCTGCGTGGAGCGCTCTTCCTCGGGAGCCCACAGCAGATCGTCGACAAGATCCTCTTCCAGCACGAACTGTTCGCTCACGACCGCTTCCTGCTCCAGCTCACGGTGGGGCCGATGCCGCACGCGGACGTGATACGCGCGATCGAGCTGCTGGGGACCGAGGTCGCGCCGACGGTGCGGAAGGCGCTCGGAGCCGCGAAGCCGTAGGCGAGGAAGTCCGCATCTACACCGTCATTCTGCACGCGCACGGCTACAACCGCTGGTTGATGCTTCTCGCCGCGGCGTTCGCGCTCTTCGCGGCGTACCGCGGCTGGCTCGGAGGTCGTGCGTACGGGCGAGTCGAGGCCATCGCGAGTCGAACCTTCGTGGGCCTCCTCGACCTGCAGGTGCTACTCGGGCTCGTCCTCTACGCGCTGAGCCCGATTGTCAGGACGGGCCTCGCCGACCTCGGAGCCGCGATGGGTGTGCGCGAGCTGCGCTTCTTCTCCGTCGAGCACATCACGGGGATGCTCCTCGCCCTGACCTTCGCGCACGTCGGAGCCAGGCGGGTGCGGGTTGCCTCCACGGACGGGGCGAAGCTGTGTCAGGCGGCGATCTGGCAAACCCTCGCGGTGATCTCGATCCTCGTGAGCGTCCCCTGGTGGAGACCGCTGGTGAGGTAGTGAGCGCCGTGCCTAGAGCCCGAACAACCTCAGGAAGTCGTTCGAGAGCGCCCAGAGCATGATGCCGACGATGATGATGAAGCCGACGTTGCTCCACGCCAGGCGCTGCTGAACCGTCAGCCCTCTGCCTCCGCGCACGGCCTCGATGCCGAGGAAGAGCAGATGCCCTCCGTCGAGCACGGGGATCGGCACCAGGTTCAGCACGGCCAGGTTCACGCTGAAAAGCGCCATGAAGCGGAGGAAGACCTCGAAGCCCGCCTGAGCCGCCTGACCGGACGCCTCACCGATGGTGACGATACTCCCCACCGAACGAGGCGAGATGCCGCCCGTCACGAGGTCCTTCAGGAACCCGAGGATCAGCCCGGTGACCGCCACGGTCTCGCGGTAGCCGTGCACGAGCGCCCCGCCGAACGAGGCCCGTGTGTACGTCATCTCAGAGTTCGGTGGCCCGACGCCGATCTTGCCCACGAGGACCGTCGCGCCGTCCCGGGTCTCCTCCTCGCCCGCGACGTTCACGGCGCGGATGAGCTCCCTGCCCTCTCGTGACAGCGTAAACTCGACGCGCTGGCCGGGCTTGCTCTCGACCTCGCGGACCAGATCCCACCAGCTCTCGACGGGTGCGCCGCCGACCAACACGATGCGGTCGCCCGCCTCGAGCCCAGCGTCGTCGGCAGGCGACCCCGGCACGACCGAGCCGGCGCCCGCTTCGAGCCAGGGCTGCAACGCGCCCGCCATGGCGCGGCGCGCGGGCTCGTCCGCCGGCACATCGATGGTGACCGAGCGAGAGGCGTCGACGAGGTCGATGGTCAGCGGGCCCGGCTCGGCGGTGTAGAGACCGGAGACGACCTCACCCCAGTTCCGCGTCGCCTCGCCGCCGATGCGCACGACCCGGCTCCCGGGCTCGATCTCGGCGAGCGCTTCAGCGCGGGCCGGGAGAGACTCCTCCACGACGGTTCCGATGCGCGTAGAGGCGTACTCTGGAATGCCCCAACGCACCGCGACGAACGAGTAGACGGCGAAGGCGAAGATCATGTTCATGATCACGCCCGCCGAGATCACGAAGGTCCTCGCCCAGATGGGCTTGCGATCGAAGTCGCGCGGGCTCGGCACACGCTCCGGGACGGCGCCCCCCTCGACCCGCTCCATCACTTCGTCGTCCATGCCGCCCATCTTCACGTAGCCACCGAGCGGAATCGCGCTCAGGACGTATTCCGTCTCGCCACGGCGGAAGCCGAAGAGCTCCGGCCCGAGCCCGATCGAGAAGCGCTGCACCTCGATGCCCACGGCCTTGGCGGCGCTGAAGTGCCCGAGTTCGTGCACGAAGATGAGCACGCCGAGCACGATGACAGTCGCGAGAACCGTCATGCCACCGCTCCCGCCCGGGCCAGCTTCTGTGCGGCTTCCGTGGCCACGGCGCGTGCCTCATGGTCGGCGGCGATGACGTCTTCCACCGTGCGCACCTCGCCCGACCCCACGCTCACCATCGCTTCGCTCACGACGTCTGCCATCTCCGGGAAACGGATCCGCTGCTCCAGGAACGCTTGTACCGCGACCTCATTGCCCGCGTTGTACACCACAGGTGCACGTCCTCCCCGCCGCCCCGCTTCGGCGCCCAGGCCGAAGAGAGGAAACGCGGCGTGGTCGATCTCCTCGAACGTGAGGGGGGACGCACGCACCGGGTCGTACGTCCGAAGCACCGGGTCGGGCACCCTCTCAGGATAACTCAGCGCATAGAGGATCGGCAGTTCCATGGTCGGGAAACCCAGCTGCGCCAAGACGGAACCGTCCACGAACTCGACGAACGAGTGGATGACCGACTGCGGGTGGATGACCGCGTCGATGGCGTCGTAGTCGAGCCCGTAGAGGTAGTGAGCCTCGATCACCTCGAGCGCCTTGTTGGCCAACGTCGCCGAATCGATGGTGATCTTGGCGCCCATGTCCCAGGTCGGGTGGCGGAGCGCCTCCTCCGGCCGAACGTGCCAGAGGTCGTCGCGGCTCCGACCCCGGAACGGTCCGCCCGACGCGGTCAGCACCACGCGATGGACGCTCGACGCAGGGTAGCCCTGCCGGCACTGCAGGATGGCGCTGTGCTCGGAGTCGATCGGAACGATCTCGCCGCCGCCCCTCGCGGCCGCATCGATCACGAGTTGGCCGCCCGCGACGAGAGACTCCTTGTTGGCGAGCGCGAGCCGGTGGCCCGCGAGGAGGGCGAGAAGGGTCGGCTCGAGACCCACCGCCCCGACGAGCGCGTTCAGCACCACGTCCACATCGGGGGACTCCGCCACGTCGAGGAGCGCCGCCTTCCCGGAGGCCCACCGCGTGGGTCCGGCCTCTCGCGGCAGCTCGGTCGCATCGTCGCAGAGCACCGCGCGGTCCGGCCGGAACCTCCGCACCTGCGCCGCGAGCTCGTCCGCGCTCTTGTTCGCCGCGAGCGCGACCACCCGAAAACGATCCGAGTGGCGCGCGATCACCTCCAACGCGCTCCTCCCGATCGAGCCCGTCGACCCGAGGATCGCCACGCGGATCACGACACGAACTCCAACAGCGCGAGCGCGGCGAACGCTCCCGGAACCGTGAACGTGAGCGCGTCGAGTCGGTCGAGAACGCCACCGTGACCCGGAATGACGGCGCCGGAGTCCTTCACGCCGGCCTCACGCTTGAGCAGCGACTCGGCCAGGTCGCCGAGGATCGCACCGACCCCGAGAAACACGCCGACCACCGCGGCCAGGAATGGGCTCTCGATCGGCATCCCAGGGAGGAACGGGCGGGCCACGGCCCACCAGAGCGCGCCCGCCGCGGCCGCTCCCGCGAGACCCGCCCAGACGCCGACCCAGCTCTTCTTGGGGCTGATCGTGGGCGCGAGGCCGCCATGCCCCCAGGCTCGCCCCGCGTAGAGCGCCAACGCGTCCCCGATCCAGGTGGCCGCAAGCGGGAGAGCCACCACGAGCAGGCCACCCCACGAGCCGGTATCCGCACCGCCCCATCCGCTCACCGTCGGAAGCGCGTGCAGAAGCGGCACGAAGGCGAGCGAGAGCCCAGCGTACAGCGCTCCGAACACCGTGATCGCGACGACCTCGAGCGGTTTGCGCGAGGGACCGCGCACGCGCATCGCGACCACGAGTGCGACGATCGTGAGGGCGCCTAGGAGCGCGAGCGCCGGCGGTGCGAATCCGGCGAACGTGGGACGCCACGCGCCGAAGAGCACGAGCGCCGCGGCGCTCGCGACGCCGAGCCCGTCGAGAGCGGCAACCTCACCACGGTCGGCGAGCCGGTAGCACTCCCAAGCCCCCAGGCCCGCGGCTGCCGCGAAGAGGATCGCGATGGGCCAGCCGCCGAGGTAGAGCAGCGCAAAGACAACAGGCACGCCCACGACCGCCACGGACCAGCGCTTGGCCATCTCGCTCACGGGCGAGACCGGAGCACGCGACGCCTCACCGGGACTCGACGCGCCCGAACCGGCGATCGCGACGCTGATAGTCCAGGATCGCCTCGAAGAGGTGCTCCCGATCGAAGTCCGGCCAGTACACGGGCGTGATGTGGAGCTCCGTGTACGCGAGTTGCCACAGCATGAAGTTGCTGATGCGGTACTCGCCCGAGGTGCGGATGAGGAGATCCGGCGCCGGGAGCTGGCGCGTGAAGAGCGTGTCTTCGAGGGCCTCCTCGTCGATGTCCTCGGCACGCAGCTCCCCTCTCTGGACCCGCTCCGCGAGGATGCGCGCCGAGCGGATCAGCTCCTCGCGCCCTCCGTAGGAGATCATCAGGTTGAGCCTCAGAGCCGTTCCGCCGCGAGTCTCCGCGACGATGGAGTCCACCGCCCGTCGGGTGACGTCGTCCACGCGATCCAGTTCGCCGAGCACATGGACTTCCACGCCTTGGCGGACGAGCTCCTCGCGCTCCCTGCGAGCGTAGAGCTCGAGGAGTCGTATGAGCGCAGAAACCTCCTGCCGCGGTCGCTGCCAGTTCTCGGTCGAAAACGCGAATAGCGTGAGGATCTGGATTCCCGCCTCCACCGCCCCGGCGATCGTCTCGCGGACCGCCTTCATCCCCTCGCGGTGGCCGAGGTGCCTCGGCAAGCCACGTTCGGCTGCCCAGCGCCCGTTGCCATCCATGATTACGGCGACGTGCCCCGGCACATCGCCGTGGAGCCTGATACGATCGAGACGCTCGGAGGACATCGGACGGCCGCGGCGACAGTGGCCCTAAATCGCCATGACCTCGGCTTCCTTCTTCTTCAGCAGGTCATCGACCTTCGTAGTGTAGTCGTGAGTGAGCTTGTCGAGTGCGTCCTCACGCTTCTTCGCGTCGTCTTCTCCGACCTCATGCTTCTTCACCAGTTCGTGGAGTTCGTCGCGAACGATGCGACGCGCGTGGCGAATCGACACCCTCCCCTCCTCGGCCATCTTGTGCAGCACCTTCGCGTACTCCTTGCGACGCTGCTCGTTGAGGGGCGGAATCGGAATCCGGATCAGGTTTCCGTCCGTCGCCGGGTTCAGGCCCAGGCCGGACGAACGGATGGCGCGCTCGATCTCGGACATCAGGCTCCGGTCGAACGGTTGCACGACGAGCAGCGTGTGCTCCGGAGTGTTGATCGTGGCGAGCTGGTTGATCGGCATCTTCGAGCCGTAGGCGTCCACGCGCACCGTGTCGAGAAGAGCCGGCGTGGCCTTGCCCGTGCGTACGGAGGCAAACTCCCGTCGGATCGCTTCCAGCGCTTCATCCATGCGCCTCTTGGCGTCCTCTGCGGTCGGCATCGGGTCCCTCCGAGTCGGTGACGGGTCGCTGCGACCCTCGAGGTCAGATCAACGGTCTACGATACAAGAGTTCCGACGCGCTCACCACGGATCGCGCCGGCCACGGCCCCGGGCTCGCTGAGGTTGAGCACGATGATCGGGAGGGTGTTCTCCTTGCACAGGGAGACCGCAGAGGCGTCCATCACCGCGAGCTCCCGGGTCATGACTTCCTGGAAAGAGATCGCCGGAATGAATTCGGCAGTCGGATCCTTCTCGGGGTCGGCCGTAAACACGCCCTGAACCTTCGTGGCCTTGATCACCACGTCGGCCTCCATCTCGATGGCCCGCAGGACCGCCGCCGTATCCGTCGAGAAGTAGGGGTTGCCCGTCCCGCCCGCGAAGAGGACCACGCGGCCCTTCTCCATGTGGCGCAGCGCGCGACGGCGGATGTAGGGCTCGGCGAGCTGCTCCATGCGGATCGCCGTCATCACGCGCGTCTCCACGCCCTTGTGCTCGAGCAGATCCTGCACGGCGAGCGCGTTGATCACGGTGGCCAACATCCCCATGTAGTCGGCCTGCACCCGGTCCATGCCCTGCCGCGAGGCCATCGCGCCGCGGACGATGTTGCCACCGCCGATCACCACGCCGAGCGAGACCCCCATCTGCGCGAGCGTGCGAATCTCGTCGGTGATCTGATCGACGACACGAGGCTCGATGCCGAAGCCGCGCGCTCCGGCGAGCGCCTCTCCCGAGACCTTGAGGAGGACGCGCCGGTACCGTAGCTGCTCGGTTGGGCGCCTCATCGCCTCAGGCTCTCTCGCCAACCTTGAACCGAGCGAAGCGAGCCACCGCGATCTTCTCGCCGGTCTTGGCTGACACGTCGGTGATGAGCTGCTCGATCGTCTTGTCGGGGTCCTTCACGAACGTCTGTGAGAGCAGCGCGAACTCCTTGAAGAACTTCTGGAGTTTGCCGTCGACGATCTTGCCGGCGATGTGGTCCGGCTTGCCCTCCGCACGGACCTGCTCGCGGTAGATCTCTCGCTCACGCTCCACGACGGCCGGATCCATTTCGTCGGACGACACAGCGAGCGGGGCGGCGGAAGCGATGTGCAGCGCGAGATCCTTGGCGAGCGCACGGAACGCGTCCGTGTTGGCCACGAAGTCGGTCTCGCAGTTGAGCTCGACGATGACCGCGGTCTTCCCGTCGAAGTGCACATAGCTGCCGATGAAGCCCTCGTCCGCGCTCTTGTCGGCCCGCTTGGCTGCCTTGGAGGCGCCCTTCGCGCGCAGCCAGTCGATGGCCTTCTCGAGGTCGCCACCCGTCTCCTGGAGGGCCTTCTTGCACTCCATCATCCCCGCACCCGTCTTGTCGCGGAGGTCCTTCACGTCCTTGGCGCTGATCGTCGTCGCGTCACCCATCGTCATCCCTCTATCGTTATATCGAGTGGTTTTTCACGCTGCGTCGGGTAGGCGTCCGTGAAAAGAGGCGGAGCGGACCGGGAACCACGGGCCCTCTGCCGCCTCTGATCGATCGCGCCCGTGGTCGGGCAGGCAGGCACGCCTAGACTTCTACCGTCTCCTCGTCGCCAACGTCGTCGGCGTCGTCCGTCTCCCCCAAGTCGTCGCCCTCTTCGCCCGTCTGCAGGTGCTGGGCGATCACTTCGGGCTTCGGCCGACGCTTGCGGCGCGGGCGTCTCCTCTGCGGCTTCTCCTTCTCGGTCGTCTCTCCCGTCTCGGTCGAGTAGGTCGTCGCCTCCAACTCGTCCACGCGGCGGCGCTCGTCCTCAGGGACCTCGCGGCGCGCGATCTCGATCGTGTCGCAGAGCGCCTTCGTGATGAGCGCCACGGAGCGAATCGCGTCGTCGTTGCCCGGGACCGGGTAGGTGATGAGATCCGGATCTGCGTTCGTGTCCGTGATCGCGATGATCGGGATGCCGAGCTTGGAAGCCTCACGCACGCCAATGACCTCGCGACGGGCGTCCACGACGAAGACTGCGCCGGGCAAGCGCCCCATGTCCTTCACGCCCACCAGGTACTTGTCGAGCTTGATGCGCTCGCGCTCGAGCATCAGCCGCTCTTTCTTCGTGTAGAACTCGAACGCGTTCTCTTCCTGGCCGCGCTCGAGCTCCTTCAGCCGGCGAATCTGCTTCCGGATGGTCTGGAAGTTCGTCAGCATGCCGCCGAGCCACCGCTCGGTGACCCAGAACGATCCGCTCCGCTGAGCTTCCTGCTCGATCACCGAGCGGAGCTGCTTCTTCGTGCACACGAAGAGGATTCGGTCTCCACGAAGAACGACCTCGCGAACCGCCTGCTGCGCGAGCCGCAGACGGTCGAGCGTCTTGCGGAGGTCGATGATGTGGATGCCGTTGCGCTCCGTGAAGATGAAGGGCTTCATCTTCGGATTCCAACGGCGGGTCTGATGGCCGAAGTGGACTCCGGCTTCCAGGAGCTGGTCGAGCTTTACGTCAGACATGTGGCTCGTCACTGCTATGGGGCTGATTACGCCCCGGTCAGGATTTCCGCACGCGGTCTCACCGCGCTCGGCACTGCTTGATGCTGCGGGCTGCTAACGCTTCGAGAATTGGAAGCGCTTGCGGGCCTTCGGTCTACCCGGCTTCTTGCGCTCGACCTGACGCGCGTCCCGGGTGAGCATGCCGTGCTCGCGGAGCTTGGGCCGGTGCTCGGCGTCGATCTCCAGGAGAGCGCGCGCGACGCCCATGCGTACCGCGTCCGACTGGCCCGTCAGGCCGCCGCCCCGCACGCGCACCGTCACGTCGAAAATCCCCTCGGAGCCCGTGACCTTGAAAGGCTCCGCGAGCCGGATCTGGTGCGTCGGGCGCGGGAAGTAATCAGTCAGCTCTCGGCCGTTCACGCTCCACTTGCCGCTGCCCAAGCTGAGGAGCACGCGCGCCACCGAAGTCTTGCGGCGCCCTACCGTCTGGATCCGTGGTTGTTCGGCCATTCGCTCTACTTACCTCGTCCGAATTCCAGGGGTTGCGGCTGTTGGCTCTGATGCGGGTGGGTCGGGCCGGCATACACCTTCAGTTTGGTCTCGAGCCTCTTTCCCAGCGCGCACTTCGGCAGCATCCCCTTCACGGCGAGCTCCACCACTCGCTCGGGGTGGGCGGCAGACATGCGCTTGAAGGGGATGTGCTGCTCGTGCCCCATGTAACCCGAATGCCGGAAGTACGTCTTGAGCTCCGACTTCCTGCCCGTGAGCCGGACCTTCTCGGCGTTCACCACCACGACATGGTCACCCGTGTCGAGATGTGGCGTGAACATGGGCTTGTGCTTGCCCCGCAGGATGCGAGCGATCTCCGTGGCAAGACGGCCCAGTGGCTTGTCAGCCGCATCGACGATCCACCAGTCGTGCGTGATCTCGTCGGCCTTCGGTGTGTAGGTTCTCATGCCTGCGGCAAGCCCTTCGGAATCATCAAAGACAACCAGGAATAGAGCCGCGAATGATATCCGAGAGGCCGAGGAGGTGTCAACGAGGGCCCAGGGCCCCGGATTCCCCTACCGGTACGTCTCCAGGAACCGCGCCCGGGAAGCGTGGCGGAGGCGCACCAGCGCCTTCTCCTTGATCTGACGCACGCGCTCCCGAGTAATCCCAAGGATCGAGCCGATCTCTTCGAGCGTCATCGGATCCTGGTCGTCCAGGCCGAAGTACAGCCGCAGGATCTTGGCCTCGCGCTCCTTGAGCGTCCCGAGCGCTTCCTCGATGGTGTCCTTGAGAGCGTGCTCGTACGCCTCTTCCTCCGGCCCCGGCGAGTACTGGTCCGGGAGGTAGTCGAGCAGCCGGCTGTCCTCTCCGGGAGTCACCGGCGCGTCGAGCGACAGGTGGGAGTGGGAGATCGCGAGCGTGCGCTCGATCTCCTCGCGCGAGACGTCGAGCTCCTCGGCGATCTCCTCCACCGTGGGCTCCCGCCCGAGCTCCTGCAGAAGGTTGGAGCTCCTGCGGCCGATCCTGTAGAGCGCGCCGGCGCGGTTCAACGGCACCCTCACGATCCGGCTCTGCTCGGCGAGCGCCTGCAGGATCGCCTGCCGGATCCACCACACGGCATAGCTGATGAACTTGATGCCCTTCGTTTCGTCGAACTTGTGGGCGGCTCGGATCAGACCGAGGTTGCCCTCGTTGATGAGATCGGAGAGCGGGACGCCCTGGTTCTGGTATTTCTTCGCGACGGAGACGACGAAGCGCAGGTTCGAGCGGACCAGTTTGTTGAGGGCTTCTTCCTCACCCTTCCGGATGAGCTTCGCGAGACGGCCCTCTTCCTCGCGATCGATCAGCGGGTACTGACTGATCTCCTTCAGATACTGATCCAGCGATCCTTCCCGAGAAGCACCACGTCGGGGTGTGAAGGTCATCGGCGCCGAAGGCAGCTGTGTCTGGGATCAGTCAGCCGGTGAGGCGCTCGCTCGCCGACACACCGGGCGGGTCGATGCATGGATTAGAATCTCTACACGGTTGCGCTCGCGCAACAGGGCCCGTCGCTCCCTTCCGACTTCAACGGATGGCCGACCCTACGCGGTCCCAACGGACTCGCCTGAGCCAGGGCAGCGCGCTCGTGGCGGACGACGCGAACGAGTAGTATACCCGCCACGGCTGACCACGAATCTCCTCTCGCTCCACGAACCCCCAATAGCGCGAATCCTCGCTGTTGTCGCGATTGTCGCCGAGCACGAAGTAGCGTTCCGGGGGCACGACGATCGGACCCCAGTTGTCACGCGTCGGCTGGTACTTCGGGCGGTGGGAGGCGATGAGGTACCCCGACTGCCAACGCATGTCAGGGTGCACGCTGTCGCCACGGCCGTCGTCGTGGCGCGCCCACCGCTCCTCGACTCGAACCCCGTTCCGGTAGAGTCGCTTGTCCCTCATCTCCAGCGTGTCGTTCGGCACGCCGACGACTCGCTTCACGTAGTTGCGCTCCGGCTCGTGCGGCGGATGGAAGACCACCACGTCACCGAGGGCGGGCTCCCTGTACGCCGCTACTCTGAAGTCCGTACCGGGAACCCGTGTGCCGTAGATCGCCTTGTTGACCAGGAGGAAGTCACCGACGAGGAGCGTGTTCTCCATCGAGCCGGTCGGAATGCGGTACGCCTCGACCACGAACGTGCGCACGACCACGAAGACGACCGCTGCGAGCAGAATGGAACTCGCCAAACGGAGGGCGCTGCGTGGAGAGAGATCCGTTCCTCGCCCCGGCGCCGGGGCGGGCGGGGGCGTATCGAGTTCGGTCACGCTTCCTCACTTCCAGCGATCATCTCTTCTCGTGCCGTACACGGCCTCGGGAGGCTCGTTCCGGCTCCATGCTTCCTTCGGCCATGAGACCAGCCTAGCTTCGCGCGGCCTCCACAGCGAGAGCATCAATGGCGATCTCCCGGAGTGGGCGGAGCAGTCGGCGCCCCAGTCCTCTCACCGTCCTTGCCGGCGTCCTGGTCCTCGGTGGTGCGTTCGGCCTGTTGCGCGACAGGGGTGGCGAGCAGGGCACCGCGGTGGCCTGCGACCCCGCCGAGCCGACATGCTCGCAGAGCGAGAGCGAGGCTGCCCTCACGGCTCAGGCACCGACGAGCCCCCCCTCTCCGCCACCACGGCGTGTCGCAACGGGGGGTACCTCTGCGCCGATCTCGAAACCGTCGATCGCATCCGGCTCCAGCGCTGGAAGGACTTCTCCTGGACGATCGTGGGCCACGTTCCGCGCCCGGACTTCGAAGACGTGGGAGACGCGACCCGGCTGCAGCAGGCGGCCGCGTCGGGGCTGCGCGCCTGGAACGGCCAGCCGTTCGAGATCCTGACCGACCTCAGCGGCGACCGCAGCCCGCACTTCGCGGTGAGTTGGACACATGGCCTCGGCGGCGCTCAGATCGGTGTCGCACGCACACGGTGGTCGCCGCCCACGGGCCTCGTCGTGGTCTCCATCGAGATGACCACCCGGAGCCCGTTCGACCCGAGCCGCATCGTCGACGCGCTGCAAGTGCGGCTCACCGCAGCACACGAGATGGGCCACACGCTCGGGCTGCCCCACAGCCGAGCGGACAACGACGTGATGTATCCCACGAACACCGCGACGTCTCTCAGCGCCCAGGACTACCGCACGATGGAGTCCCTCTACCGGCTTCCGGACGGCACCGAGATCGAGCGCTGACTCCACGCCTTACTGCGTGGGGGCCCCAGTGCCGCCGAAGCCCACGGAAACGCCCAGGTAGACCTGCCGACGGGGGGCGCTGAAGCCGAACGCCTCCTGGTAACGCTTGGCGAGCAGATTCTCCCCCCGCAGCGAGACCGATACGGCTGGCCGCCCGTCCCCGGGCTCCCGCAACGCCCACTCACCGCCCAACGACCACAGCGCGTACCCCGGCAGCTCGACCGGCACAGCCGGAAACGTCGCGAAGTCGCGATCGTCGCGAGACCCTTGGTAGGCGAGGCGCGTATGCACGCGCGCGCGCGTTCCGAGGGATGACCCCGCGGTGAGTGTGAGAGACTGCCCGGGACGCCGGAGGAGCGGCTCACCATCCACGAAGCTCGCCCCCGACGACCCGCTGTCGAGACCCGCGTCCACGACCTCCGTGTCGAGCCAAGTCCAGGCGGCGCTCATCTCGAGCGGGCCCACCCGAGCGGCCGCATCGACCTCGAGTCCGCGCGACCGCGCAGCGGCCACGTTGAAGTAGTTGGGATCCGTCGGGTTCGAGGGCGTGAAGATGAACTGGATCATTTCCTCGAAGCGTTGATCGAAGTAGGTGACTCCCACGGTCGCCACCCGGGGGATGACCTCGTGCTCCAGCCCGGCCTCCCACGAGAGCGACCACTCGGGGTCCAGGTCCGGATTGCCGACCGCGAATCCTGTGGCGTAGTTCTCGGCGAACGTGGGCTCCTTGATCGCGCTGCCCGCGGAGAGCCGCAGGCGCGTGCCTGGTCGACTGGGCAGGTGAGTCGCCACCCCCGCCTGCCACGTGCCGACCGTGCCGTAGCGCTCATTGTCCTCGAGGCGGCCGCCGAGGCTGAGCGCGAGGACACCACGTTCGCTCGTCACGTGCCCGAACGCCGCCATGTTCAGCCGCTGGCTCTCGCTGCGTCCATAGAATGGCCCGAAGCTACTCAGGGACTCGCTGAAGGAGCGCTGCCTCTCCTCCTCGACCTCACCGCCGATCGTCACGACCGTCTGCCCAGCCCTCAGGTGGGACATGACCTGCGCACTCGCGCGACGGAAGTGGTCGAGACTCTTGAAGGAGTCCGTGTCCGAAGGATCGTCGGGCGCGTCGTCCGTGCCGCCGTCGGTCTCCACCAATCCGACCAACGCCTCCACTTCGATACGGCTGGTGACGGCACGGGCCACCGAGAGGTGGGCCATCGACTCGTCTTCGAAGAAAAACGAGTTGCGGTCGACCAGAGCTCCCGCCCCGTTCGTAGGGTAGTGGTACTCACGGTCCTGGAGGCGCAGCGTGAGCCCGACGCGCGTCCGATCGCCCGGAAGGAACCGCGCCGCTCCCGACAGCATCATGTTCGCGTGGCCGCTATTGAATGCGAGGATGCCGTCGGCTGCGTCACGGCCGAGCGACACGGAATACCCCGCCCGGTCGGTGCCGCCGCCGAGGTCCGCCGACCAACGCGTAGCGTCGACGGCTCCGCCGAGGGGTCCTTGGTAGGCACCTGCCTCGAAGCGTACCGCCCCGCGAGTCGGACCACCCCCCACCCGCGTGATGACGTGGATGACCCCCGTCACCGCGTCCGAGCCGTAGAGGGCGCTGTTGGGACCGCGGACGATCTCCACGCGCTCGATGTTCTGCGTGGTGAGTGACGCGAAGTCGAAGCCTCCTCCGGCCTGGTTCACCTGCACGCCGTCGATCATGACGAGGGTGTAGTCACTCTCGCCTCCCCTCAGGAACAGCGACGTCACCGCTCCGAATGAGCCGCTGCGGACCACGCCCACACCCGACACGTCACGAAGCGCGTCGGCGAGCGAGGAGATGCCTCGCGCCTCTAACTCGCGCCCGTCCAAGATCGTGACGTGCTGGGCCACGGCGGCGAGCGTCCGCGGGGTGGGGCTCGCCGAGACGACGATGCCGTCGAGCACGTAGGGGTCGGATTGAGCCGACGTGGACCGCGGGAGCGCCACGCAGAAAAGCGCGACGAGGGAGGCGAGAGAGCGCGAGCGGCTGAGCATGAAGGACCCGGTCCACCTCCGCGCGGAAGAGACCGGGTACGCGAAACCCCAGCCCAGGCCGCCTCCCCACGGAGGATTGTTGGCGTGGTAGGGTGAGTCACGTCTCCTGGCTCTGGGCCGACTGCTCGCCTTCCCGGGGTACCGCTCCCGGTGGCCTTCCGAACAGTCGTTCCGAGCTACGCGCTCGGTCCCATTACAGTGGCGGGGCCGCGCCGGATTCTCACCGGCTTCCGTATGGCCCACCCGTCGTATCAGTTGTCACACGAACCTAGCGCCATGCGCTTCGCGGGCAACCCCGCCGTCAACCGCGCCCCTATGACTCCCGCGTCAGACCGTACTTTTCGATCTTCTTGTAGAGATTCGAGCGCGGCATGTCGATGCGGCGCGCCGTCTCCGCGACGTTCCAGTCGTTCTCCCGCAGGTGTCGCGCAATATAGGCGCGCTCCGCGCGGTCCTTGAAGTCGGCGAACGTATCCGCCGAGAGGATCTCGCCGGTCGCGCCGTGCGCCTGCCCCTTCCCCGCCGCCAGCACGTCGACGTCCTCGGCCCGGACCCGCTCGCCCGAGGAAAGGATCATCAGTCGCTCCACCGTGTTGCGAAGCTCCCGCACATTGCCCGGCCAGGGGAGGCCGAGCAGGTGCTCGATCGCGCCCGCGTCGAAGCTCCTCGGCGTCACATGGTCGCGCTTCGCCATCATCTCGGCGAAGTGCTGCACGAGCATCGGAATGTCCTCTCGGCGCTCGCGCAGCGGAGGGACGTCGATGGGCACGACGTTGAGTCTGTAGAAGAGGTCTTCGCGGAAGTCGCCGGCCTCGATGGCGCGCGCGAGGTCCTTGTTCGTCGCGGCGATCACGCGCACATCCACCTGGATCGCCTTCGAGCCCCCGACCCGCGTGATGACCCCTTCCTCGAGCGCGCGCAGAGCCTTGGCCTGCGCGTCGAGCGGCATGTCGCCGACCTCGTCGAGGAAGAGCGCCCGCCCGCCTGCTCGAACTTCCCGGCCCGATCGGCGATCGCTCCGGTGAAGGAGCCCTTGATGTGGCCGAAGAGCGCGGACTCGATCAGCTCGGACGGAATCGCCGCGCAGTTCACCTCCACGAACGGGCCCTCCGCGCGCGGGGAGAGCCGGTGAATCGCCCGGGCGACGAGCTCCTTGCCGGTGCCGTTCTCGCCGGTGATGAGCACGCGCGCCTCCGTCGGCGCCACCTTCTCGACCCGATCCAACACCTGGCGAATGGCGAATGACGTCCCGACGATCTCGTAGCGGCTCTCGACCTGGCTCTTGAGGTCCGCCATGGTGCGCGTGAGCCCCCTGAGCTTGAGCGCGCGACGGAGCGTGACGAGAAGTCGATCGCTGTCGAGCGGCTTCTCGAGGAAGTCGTAGGCACCCTTTCGCGTGGCATCGACCGCCGTGTCGATCGTGCCGTGTCCGGAGATCATGACGACCAACGCGGTCGGATCGTTCTCGCGGAGCCGCGCGAGCACGTCGAGCCCGTCGAGTCCCGGCATCTTCACGTCCAGAAAGATCACGTCCTGCCGCGCCTTGGACGCCATCTCGATTCCGGCGCGCCCGTCTTCGGCCGTGGAGACGACATGACCCTCGTACTCGAACAGCTGCGCGAGAGCGTCGCGGATTCCTTTTTCGTCGTCGATGACGAGCAGGCGTGCCATCAGGGAATGAGCCTCACGCTGGAGAGCACCGTGTACGTCGAGCCCTGCGGAGACGTCTGACTCCTCATGAGATCGACGGTGTGCACCTTCACCTCACCGGGGCACTCGAGGTTGGCCAACGCGTCGTCGAGACCACGAAACGCGCCGGCGCCGTCCCGGTCGTCTGCCCGTCCCAAGGTGATGTGGGGGTGGAACGCGCGCGTCTCTGCCTCGAACCCGAGGTCCCCGAAGGAGTACTCGAGGTCCTGCTTGAGGCAGCGGAGTTCCGGGTTGGCGCCGCCACAGGATGAAGAACCAACCTGCCAGATCGGCGACCAGGTCCTTGAGTGCGATGGCGAGACCGGCCGACAGTAGCCCGAGAAAGGTCCCGAGCGACTGAATGGCGGTGAACCAGACCTGGAGCAGGACGAGCACGCCGACGAGGAACCCCGCGTACGTCGTCGACTTGGACCAGCGATAGCGGAGAGGCTGCGACTCGACGTGTCGCCCGATGAAGGCGACGATCGCCCGCCGGGCCAAGAGGATCAGGACGATGACGACCGCGGAGATCAGGAGATTGCGCTGCGTGGTGTCCGGGAGCGGCGGAATCGCCAGCACACCGGAGTCGTCCGGCCCCGGCTGCACCTGGGGCACCAACACCTGCAAGGCCGCGGGGAGCGCCCACGCGAGCGCGGCCAGGCCGGCGCTCATGCGGGCCGCCGGACCGCGGGTCCGACGCTCTTGCTTCGCTCGCTCACGCTTCTCGCCTCGGACACAATAAGGATCACAGATCCCACGATGATGGCCGCCGCCATCGCCGAGCGAAAGCCGACCTGCTCGCCGGCGAGGGCCCAGCCGAGCAAGAGCGCGATCACAGGATTCACATAGGCGTACGTACCGACCCGGGCCGGCGTGGTGACCGTGAGGAGCCACACGTAGGCAGAATACGCGACGAGGGACCCGAAGGTCACGAGGTACGCGAGGGCAAGCGCCGACCTCAGGGTCACGTCACCCAGGCTGAATCCGGCCGGTTCTCCCGCCAGGATCGACATCACCCCGAGCACTAGGCCACCCGCCAACATCTGCATGGACACGAGCACGAGGGGGTTCGACGGTGAGGGCGCGGTGCGCAGGTAGAGCGAGCCGCCCGCCCAGCAGGCGGATCCGACCACGACGAGGATCGCTCCGAAGATCTCCCGCGGTCCACCGTCCCCGATTCCGGGCGCGCCCACGAGCAGCGCGACCCCGGCGAACCCCCCGAGGAGCCCCAGCTGAGCTCTTCGGCTCGGCCTCGCCTTCGAGCCAAGCAGCGTGTCGAGCAGCACGAGCCAGAGCGGCACGCCGCCGACGAGCAGCGCGGTCAGGCCGGAGGGAACCCACTGCTCGGCGACAACCACCGCCCCGTTTCCCCCCGCCAGCATGAGCGCGCCCGCGACGGCGGCGGCCCGCCACTGCAGCCCCGTGGGGTTCGGCTCGCCACGGATGCGCAGCCAACTGTAAAGCAGGGCACCCGCGAACAGGAATCGACCGGACGCCATGAGCAGGGGCGGAATCGAGGCAATGACCCATAGGATGGCGAGGTAGGTCGAGCCCCAGATCAGGTAGATCGCCCCGAACGCGGCGATCACCAGCGCGAGGCTCGGCTCGATCGGCCGGGTGCCTGACAGCGCGGCGCGCGCTCGAATGGAGGGCATGGCCCGAAAGCTCACGCAGAGCTGCCCGCCGTTCAATCCGCCGTCAGCGCCGCATGCGATCGAGGCTGCGGTAGTGGAGCGCCTCGGCGGCGTGGTGCTGCCGGACGTCGGCCGAGCCGTCCAAGTCCGCGATCGTGCGCGCCACCTTCAGGATGCGGTGATAGGCCCGCGCGGATAGCCCCGTGAGTTCCAGCGCCCGCTGGAGCATCCCGGCCACCGGGGGGCTGGGCCGACACCACTTCCGGAGGTCCGCAGGTCGCATGTGGCCGTTGGCGTATACGCCCGGCGAGTCCGCGAACCGCGTGAGCTGGACCGCGCGCGCCGCCGTGACCCGTCGGCGCACCTCGGCGCTCGACACCCCGTCCTCCTCGCCTTCTAGGCTCTCGAACGGAACCGCGGGCACGTGCAGGTGGATGTCGATGCGATCCAGGAGCGGCCCGGACACCCGCCCCTGGTAACGAAGGACGACCCCGGGATCGCATAGACAGCGGTCCGACCCATCGCCGTAGTATCCGCACGGACACGGATTCATCGCCGTGACCAAGAGGAAACGGGCCGGATAGAGCACGGACGCACGCGCGCGCGAGAGACGGACGACGCCCTCCTCCATGGGCTGGCGCAGGACCTCGAGTACGTTGCGGCGATACTCCGCGAGTTCGTCGAGGAAGAGCACGCCGTGGTGGGCGAGGCTGATCTCTCCGGGCCGGAGCGGCACCCCGCCGCCGATGAGCCCCGCGTCGCTCACCGTATGGTGCGGCGAGCGGAACGGCCGCTCCGTCACGAGCGTGCCACCCCCGCGCAGGTGGCCCGCCACAGAATGGACCCGCGTCGCCTCGAGAGCCTCCGCGAGCGTGAGCGGGGGCAGGATGCCAGGGAGCCGCCGGGCGAGCATCGTCTTGCCGGCCCCTGGCGGCCCCAGGAGCAAGAGATTGTGCGAGCCCGCCGCGGCGATCTCGAGGGCGCGTTTCGCGGCGGCCTGGCCCTTCACGTCCGTGAGGTCCGGCCCGCCTTCCGTGCGCAGACAGAGCAGAGCCTGAGCATCCACCCTCGTGGACGCGATCGGGCGAGCCCCCACGAGGTGGTCGACCACCGCACGCAGGTCCGGAGCACCGAATACGCTGAGCCCGTCCACCACCGCCGCTTCGCGCGCATTCTCCAGCGGCAACACGAGGCTCTCGATCCCTGCCTCCCGACAACGTGCGGCGATCGGGAGCACGCCCGTCACCGGCCGGAGCGACCCGTCGAGCCCGAGTTCGCCCAGGAACGCGGTGCTCGCCAAGGCGGACGCGGGCGCCCGTCCCGCAGCCGCGAGGAGGCCGATCGCGATCGGCAAATCGAACGCTGCCCCGTCCTTCGGAACGTCGGCCGGCGCGAGGTTCACCGTGATGCGTCGCTGCGGGAGATCGAAGCCCGTGTTCTTCAGCGCGGCGGTGACGCGCTCGCGGCCTTCCCGGACGGCCCCGTGCGCGAGCCCGACGACCGTGAAGCTCGGAAGCCCCGACGAGAGATGCACGTCCACGCGCACGGGAAACGGTTCGACCCCGAGTACCGAAGCGGTGTGCACGTGCGCGAGCATGGAGTACGCTCGCGGGCCCGCGGGGGCGCGCCGATGGGCGGATGGGACGAGCCGCTTGTGCGGCCTAGAGCCCTTCCCTACCATGCGGCGCCCTAATCATCCCACGAGAGCCGAGCACGCGAATGAAGGTCGCCGTTCCGAAGGAGACGCGCCCCGGAGAGCTCCGGGTTGCCCTCGTTCCCAAGGACGTCAAAACCCTCGCCAAGTTGGGTCTCGAGGTGGTCGTGGAGGCCGGCGCGGGTCGGACCTCGGCGATCTCCGACGAGGAGTACGTCGCGGCGGGCGCGAGGGTCGTCACGACAGCGGCCGAGGCACTCGCGGGCGCCGGCATCGTCCTGCGCGTGAGCCCACCGTCGCTCTCCGGCCCCGACGAAGTCGGGGGCATCGAGCGCGGCGCGATCCTCGTGTCGTTCCTCAACCCATTCGCCAACCCCGACCTGGTGCGGCGGTTGGCCACGACGGGCGTCACGTCCCTCGCGATGGAACTCGTCCCGCGTATTACACGCGCCCAGTCGATGGACGCGCTCTCGTCGCAGGCGACCGCGGCGGGTTACAAGGCCGTGCTGCTCGCGGCCACGCATCTGCCCAGGTTCCTTCCCATGTTCACCACCGCCGCGGGCACGATTCGGCCCGGCAAGGCGCTGATCTTGGGCGCGGGCGTGGCGGGCCTGCAGGCGATCGCGACCAGCCGCCGGCTCGGTGCGATCGTCGAGGCGTTCGACGTGCGTCCGGCCGTCAAGGAACATGTCCAGAGCCTAGGCGCGAAGTTCCTCGAGGCCGAGCACTCCGTCACCGCCGAAGGCGAGGGTGGGTACGCGAAGGAGCTCTCGGAGGATCAGCACAAGCGCGAACTGGAGTTGCTCGCCGGCGCGATCGTGACCGCCGATGTGGTGATCGCCACGGCACAGATCCCAGGCCGCCGAGCGCCCATCCTGATCACCGAGGACATGGTGAAGTCGATGAAGCCGGGCTCGGTGATCGTCGACCTCGCGGCCGAGACCGGGGGCAACTGCGCCCTCACCCGCGCGGGCGAGACGGTGGTCGTGGGCGGGGTTAAGATCATAGGACCGACGAACATCGCGGCCACGATTCCGGTGCACGCGAGTCAGATGTACTCCCGGAACATCGTGACGCTCGTCGGCGAGTTCGTGGGCAAGGACGGTAAGCTCGCGCTCGACTTCACGAACGACGTCGTGGGACCCTCGACGCTCACGCACGGCGGCGAGGTCAAGAACGACAGGGTGAGGCAGGCGATCGGGGGGTAGTAGCATGGGGCAGTTCTGAACGGCGGAGGGTGGGCGGCATCGGTAACGATGTCACCCTAGGGTGCGGGCGACGAGGTCGTCGGTGACAGCGAGCCCCGACGAGAGCCGCCGATCGAGCCGTTGCCCGAGCATCCGACCCACGACCGTGTCACGCTCGGCCCAATAGGCGTCGAAGTCGGCGAGAACGCCCTCGACGCGACGCTGGCCGTCGAAGGCGAAGAGCGTCACGAGCGCCAGGAACACCGCGCCGGCCAGCGACCACCAGCCGCGTCCCCGGGGCCGCCAGAGCGCAGCGGCCACGCCGAGGGCGGCCAACGCGAGCCAGCGGCCGGCCGGCTCCGACGTCCAAAGTCCGAGCGCCGCGAGCGCTATCCAAGGGCCGAGCCAGCCCGCGGTGGCGACGGCTCGCGCAGCGAGCCCCGAGGAGCTCGTCACGCCTTCTGGGTGGGCGCCCGAATTCGGCACGACCTCGTCTCGCTCGGAGGTTCGCTGGAACGGACGAATATACCCGTGCCCCCACACGCATACATCCGAACCGCGCTCACCTAGGGGTGTAGGACCCTCCGATGAGACTCGATCTTTCCGTGGGGCTCTTGGTCGCCGCCGCCCTCCTCGTGCCTGCTTCCGCCACCGCCCAGGGCATCGTAGTCGACCAGGGGAGATTCGCGGTGAGCTTCCGCGGAGCGAGCGCCGGGACCGAGGATTTCTCCATTCGGCGCGCGGGACTCGGACGGGAGGAAGCGATCTTCGCGAACGCCACGGTCGCGCTCACTCGCGAGGGTCTGCCCCAAGAGATCCGTCCCCTGCTCCGCGCAACCCCACCCAACGGAGTCGCCAGCGAGTATCAGGTGGAAGTCGTGGGCGCCGACGCGGTCGACCTGGGCCTACGGCGTGTCGGGAGGCGCTACGTAGCCACCATCCATTCGGAGATCGGCGAGGAGCAGCGGGAGTTCCCGGCGGAGCCCGACACCTGGATCTTGGAAGCGGACGTGGCGCACCTCTACTACTTCTTGCGCGACGCGAGAGAGGGCTCGGTCACCCCGGTGGTGGTGCCGCGCGCACGCATACGGCTCGAACTGACCGCCGGCGCCTCCACGGACGAGGATCTCCGCGTGGGCTCGACGGTCCTCCGTGCGCGTCGCATCGAGTTCAGCGCCGGAGAGGATCGTCGGACCGTATGGTTCGATCGGCTGGGGCGGGTGCTGCGCGTGGAGATTCCCGCGACCGGCTACGTGGCCGAGCGCACCGACGTGCTGCGCTGAGCGCGGCCGCAGAGCTTCCCTAGCGCATCACCACCTGGGACGGAGCGGCGAAACCCCGTTTCCGGAGGCCGGCACCGAAACGAGTACGGACGTGCCTTCTCCGAGCCGGCTGCTGATCTCGATGGAGCCCCCGTGCGCCTCGACGATCCGCCTCGCGAGACTCAGCCCGATGCCATAGCCACCGGTATCCCGAGAGCGTGAACGGTCCGCCCGGTAGAATGGCTCGAAGACGAACGGCAGGTCGTCACGCGCGATGCCGACGCCGTGATCGTGGAAGGAGATCATGATCGCACCGTCCGCCGTGTCGATCACGACGCGCACGGGCAAACCTGCGGGGTCCGAGTACTTCACCGCGTTGGAGAGCACGTTGCCCACGAGAATGCGCATCCGCTCTGGGTCGACTTCCGCGTGCAGGGGGCGATCCGCCCCCTTGAGATCGATGCCCGGCCCGGAGTCGCTGAGCGCCGTCACGCACTCTCGCACGAGAGCGCTCAAGTCGGTGCGCTCCTTCGCGAGGCCGCCGTGCGGGCTGTCCAGCCGCTCGGTTTCGAGGAGCTCGCGGATCATCGTCTCGGTCTCCTCGACGTCCTCGATCACGCTGCGTCGGGCCGCCGAGTCCGGCATCATCTCCAGCGCCACGCGCATGCGCGTCAGCGGCGAGCGGATCTCGTGACTGACGTCCAGCAGCAGCTGGTCGCGGGCCCTGATCCGTTCCCTCACCGCTCGGGCCATGGCGTTGAACGAGACGATGAGCCGCCCGAGTTCGTCGGTGCGTCGCGTGGGCATCTCCACGTCGAGGTCGCCGGCCCGTAGCCGCTCCACACCGTCGCTCAGGACACGCACGGGGCGCAGGAGCCGACGCGTGAGCACGTACACGCCCGCGAGCACGGCGAGCATGAAGAGCGCGTCTGCGACGTTTTCCCAGTCGGGCCCCGAGCCGAGCGCCGTCCTGCCGGACTGCAGCGAGAGCAGATACCGATACTCGCCGCGTGAGACGTCGGCGCTGAAGCCGAGCGGACTCGCGATGCCAGCGCGCGAGCCGGCCAGGCCGGGGTAGGGTGGCAGGTCGACATCCTCGAAGTCCGGGAAGTCCGCCGCGCTGGTCCACGCGACACCCGGACCCTCGATCCGCATCCCCACGCCCAAGCGCTCGGCTACTGCTCTCGCGGTCGTCGTGTCGGGAGGGTCCCCGAGGTCGCCCAGCACATAGCGGGCATAGTTGACTGCGGTGGCTTGGATGGTGGGCCGCTCCCGCTGCCAATCGAAGACCCAGAACGTGATCGCGAAGTACGATCCCACCACGGTGAACGCGCCCACGAAGACGAGCAGGATCTTGAGGAACAGCGCGCTCCTCACCCTACCGAGCAGCTTAAGCATCATCGTCGGGCACCCCCACGAACGCGTACCCGGATCCGCGCACCGTGCGCACATAGCGCGGCTGACGTGGGTCGTCGTCGAGCTTCTGGCGGAGCCGACTCACGAGCACGTCGATCGAGCGGTCGAACGCGTCCCACGACTCGCCCTTCACCTGGTCGAGGATGTTGCCGCGTGAGAGCACCCTGCCCCGGCTGCGTATCAGGAGCTCGAGCAGATCGAACTCCGCGGTGGTGAGCGGCACCGGCTCGTCCTTCAGGTAGGCCGAGCGGCGCTGCGGGTCGACCCGTAGCGAGCCGAACTTCCACACATCCTCGGTCGAGCGCCCCCGCCGCAGGATCGCCTGGATCCTGGCGACGAGTTCGCGGGGCTCGAACGGCTTGGGCATGTAGTCGTCTGCGCCGAGCTCCAACCCCACGACGCGGTCGGTGACGTCGCCCCTCGCCGTCAACATGATGATCGGCACCGACGAGGACCGACGGATGGCGCGGCAGGCCTCGAAGCCGTCCATGCCGGGCAACATGACGTCCAGCACGACGATGTCGGGATGCTCGGTCTTCAGCAGCCGCAGGCCCTCGTCGGCGTTGACCGCGGTCGCGACCTCGAAGCCGCTGCTCGTGAGATACGCCGACAGGAGCCCGCAGAGCTTGCGGTCATCGTCGATCACGAGCACCCGTCCCCTCATTTCAGTCTCCCCAATGGAGGCCTAAGGCGCTCCTGACACCTGTTGCGATAGGATCGCGTAGGACCCTTACGCGAGTGTGTCCGTGTCGTTGCTGAATGTTGCGCGGCGCCCCTCGCCACCAGCGCATCGTTACAATCTGTAACCTCGGCAACATGCGGAAGTAACGCACTCTTGCGAGCTTTGCCCAGAACACTCAGCCGGAGGACATGTAGAAATGAAGAAGATTCGACGCCACGCGCGCGCCTTCACGCTCACGGCCGCGCTCCTCGGCGCCTTCCTCGCGCCCAACATCGCGTCCGCGCAGTCGCAGCTCGCCGTGGCCGAGGCTCGGACGTTCCTGGGCACTTGGGTCCTGGCGCTCACGTCCGACATGGGCTCGTTCAACATGAACCTGGAGGTGACCGACATGGGCGGGAAGGTGGCCGCCAGCATCGGCGCTCCTGAGATGGGTCCCATGCAGGACGTCACCGACATCACCAAGGACGGCGAGATCCTGGTGCTCTCGTTCGCGGGTAACGCACAGGGCCAGAGCTTCGAGGCCGTGGTCACGCTCGAGCCGGCCGGCGAGGAGCTCACGGTCTGGTTCGATATCAACCAAGGCACCTTCGGGATGGGTGGAACGGGCACCAAGTCGGCCAACTAGGCGACCGGCTCGGCGCCGCTGGGGCAACGCCCCCCGTCGGGCGTACGGTCCGCGAGCGCCCACTCACCCGTAACGTAGAGGCACCTCGAACGAGCATGATGAACGGTTTGCGCGCACTCGCTTTGGCTCTCTGCCTCCTGCCCACGGCACTCCGGGCTCAGGAGACGGTGCCGTCGCGCCTTTCCCTCGAGCAGGCGATCGACCTGGCACGTGCCGAAAACCCGAACTTCCGGCAAGCCCGAAACGACGCGGGCCTGGCCGACTGGGATGTGCGTCAGGCCTATTCGGCGTTCTTCCCGCAGGTCACGGCGAGCGGCGGTGTACAGTGGCAGGGCACGGGCGAACAGCAGTTGGGAAGTCTGACCCTCGGCGACCTCGGATTCGGCAACCAGCCGTCGTACTACTCGTCCAGCTATCGACTGGGGCTCACCTACTCTCTCGATTGGCGAACGCTCAAGGGACCGGCCCAGGCCAAGTCGAACCGACGCGTGACGGACGCCCAGATCCGGGCGTCCGAGGCCAACCTCGTGTCGCAGGTGACCAACGCCTACCTCGAGGTACTGCGCCGACAGGAAGCCCTCCGCATCACGGGGCTCCAGCTCGAGAACAGCGACAACAACCTCCGTCTCGCGCAGGCTCAGCTCCAGGTGGGCGCCGTGACGGGCATCGACGTGGGTCAGGCGGAGGTGCAGGTTGGCCGCTCGCGCGTGACGCTGCTCCAATCCCAGAACGGGCTCGAGACGGCTCGCATGCGGTTGCTGCAGCAGCTCGGGCAGTCCATGGGGCAGGACTTCGAGGTCACGACGACCTTCCCCCTCAGCGAGCCCACGTGGGACATGGAAACGCTGGAGGCGATGGCCGTGTCCGGGAACCCGACGCTCGCCTCCCGGAGAGACTCCCGCGAGTCGGCCGATATCGGCGTGAGCATCGCCAGGTCGTCGTACATGCCCACCCTGTCGCTCTCCACGGCGTGGAGCGGCTTCACGCGCGAGGCGAGCAGCACCGACTTCCAGGTCGCGCAGGCTCAGGCACAGATCGCGAGCTCGATCGCGCAGTGCATCAACACGAACGACCTATACTCGCGCCTCGCCAACCCGCTGCCCCCGCTCGACTGCTCGCGCTTCACTTTCACCGACACCCAGCGCCAGCGGATCATCGACCAGAACAACCAGTTCCCGTTCGCGTTCGCGCGCTCGCCCTTGACGGTGTCGCTCCAGGTCAGCGTCCCGATCTTCCAGGGCCTCGGGCGCGAGCGGAACCTCGAGGCCGCGCGCCTCCAGCGTGACGACCTGACCGAGCAGGTTCGGGAGCAGGAGATCGCGCTCCAAGCCGACATCGCCATCGGGCTCGCGAACGCGCGCACTGCCTACCAGAGCGCGCTGCTCGAAGAGAGCAACCGCGTCCTGTCCGACCAACAGCTGCGTCTCGCGCGTGAGCGCTACCAACTCGGCGAGATCACCTTCGTCGACCTGGTGGACGCGCAGACCGTGCTGGCCCAAGCGGAGGCCGATCGCCTCAACGCGATCTTCGCCTACCACGACCTGGTCACTACGCTCGAGGCCCTCGTCGGCGCCCCTCTCCGTCAATAGCACCTACGTGAATCATCAGCCGAAGGCATCATGAACACCCGATCCAAGATCATCGTCGCAGTGATTGTCGTCGCCGTCCTCGGTGCCGCCGCCGCGTTGTCCGTGACACGCTCCCGGGGCCAGGGGATCGAGGTGCGCACCGAAGTCATCGAGCGCCGAGATCTGGTCGAGATCGTCACCGCGAGCGGCAACATCCGCGCGCGCCGTACGGTGGACATCAGCTCCGACGTCTCGGCGCGGGTTGCCGAGCTACTCATCCGTGAAGGCGACGACGTCGTGCGCGGCCAGACGCTGCTCAGGCTCCAGCCGGACCAGTACCGGGCTTCCTTGTCGCGCAGCCAGGCCTCGCTCGCGCAGGCGGAAGCTCAGCGCACGCAGCAGGAGGCGAACCTCATCCGCACGAGGCGCGACCTGGATCGCCTGCTTGCGCTCCGCACGAGGGACTCCCTGCTGGTGAGCCGCCAGCAGATCGACGATGCGACGACGAGCCTCGATGTCGCGGCTGCGACGCTTTCGTCGGCCGAGCACGGCGTGTCGTCGGCCCGCGCCGCGGTGGACGAGTCCCAGGATCAGCTCGCGAAGACGATCTTCGTCGCGCCCATCGACGGGAAGATCACGCGCCTGAACGTCGAAGAGGGCGAGACGGTGATCATCGGCACGATGAACAATCCGGGCAGCCTGGTGCTCACCATCGCCGACCTGTCGGTGATCGAGGCCGTGATGCAGGTCGACGAGACCGACGTGTCGGCTATCACCCTCGGTGACAGCGCGGTCATTCGCATCGACGCCTTCTCCGACCGCGAGTTCGTCGGCCGCGTCACCGAGATCGGGAACTCCGCGATCAACGCGCCGTCGGGGCAGGCCGCGGGCCAGCAGGCGGCGATCGACTTCGAGGTGGTCGTCACGCTCGACGCGACCGACGCTCTGCTGCGGCCCGACCTGTCGGCAACTGCCGACATCGTCGTCGAAGGTCGCCAGCAGTCGATCTCCGTTCCGATCATCGCCATGACGGTCCGTGAGGACTCGACCTGGACCGGAGGGGCCAACGAGGGTGACCGCGGGGCGGCCCGAGAGATCGAGGGCGTCTTCCTCTCGCGCGGCGGGCGGGCCACGTTCACGCCTGTGACCATCGGCATCGCCGGCCAGGAGTACTTCGAGGTGCTCACGGGGCTCGCCGAGGGCGACACCGTCGTCGCGGGCCCCTACCAGCGCATCCGCCAGCTCATCGAGGGCGACGCCATCGTGGCGACGGAAGAGGATCTTCCCGAAGGCGAAGGCAACTAGCCCGAGGGGGCGCTCTTGCAGCTCTGGGAAGGCGTATACCTTGCGTTCCAGCAGATCTGGACGGAGAAGCTGAAAAGCTTCTTCTCGGTCTTGGGCGTCATCCTCGGCGTGATGTTCCTGATCGTCGTCGTCACCGTCGTAGAGGGCCTCGACCGGTTGGTGCGCGAAGACTTCTCGTCGCAGGTGTTCGGCGTGAACACGGTCACCCTGCGGCGATGGCAGCAGGTCAACATCAACACGAGCCGCGAAGAGCGTCGGGAGCGCGCCCGCAGGCCCTTCATCTACTACGCGGACGCCGAGGCGATCGAGGAGCGGCTCACGCTGCCCGCGCGCATCGCCGTGGAGAACGGGGGAAGCGCGAGCGCCGTCGGCGACAACGGCAGGGCCGTAAGCGGCGTGCAAGTCACCGGCGCGACTGCCGACATCTTCGCCATCCGGGATCTCCAGGTCAGCCAGGGTCGCGTCTTCACCCCCCAGGAGGCGGATGCCGGCGCCCCTGTGGTCGTGATCGGCTACGAGACCGCCGACGTCATCTTCGAGGACGGCGTGGCGCTCGGGCGCGGGATCCGCATCGGCGGCTTCCCCTATCGGATCATCGGGATCCTCGAGGAGCGCGGCTCGATGTTCGGCCAGTCGCTCGACAACCTCGCGATCGCACCCGCGCGCTCACCGATCCAGTCGATCACATCGCCGCCCCGAGTCGCTGAGAACATCATCATCCAGGCCATCGATCCCGATCAGCTCCGCGACATTCAGTCGGAGGTGGAGGGGATCATGCGGGCACGTCGCAACCTCCGTCCGACCGAGGAAGCGAACTTCTCGCTCGAGACCGCCGACGAGGCCATCAGCTTCTGGAACAACATCTCGCGGATCCTCTTCACGGTTCTGCCGCTGTTCGTCTCGATCGCCCTCGTGGTCGGCGGCATCGTGATCATGAACATCATGCTCGTCTCGGTCATGGAGCGCACCCGCGAGATCGGCGTGCGTAAGGCCATCGGGGCGCGACGGCGCGACATCCTCACGCAGGTGCTCATCGAGTCCGCGACGCTCGCCACCCTCGGCGCGATCATCGGCGTTGCGGTCGGACTGGGGATCGCCCAACTCCTCGCAGCGCTCTCGCCCCTTCCCGCAGCCGTGGCGCCGCGATGGATCGCTCTAGGAGTGGGCCTGGGGATGACGGTCGGGATCGTCGCGGGGGTGTACCCCGCGACTCAAGCGTCGAAGCTCGACCCCGTGGACGCGCTTCGCTATGAGTGACCAACCCGACCTCCGCGGAGCCTCCGGCGCCTCGGCGCTCACGGAGGGGCTCGCCATCGCGTGGGACGCGGTGACGGCCAACAAGGTCCGCTCCGCGCTGACCATTCTTGGTGTCGCGGTGGGCGTGTCCGTGGTGATGGCGATCGCGGCCCTCGTCACCGGCATCCGCACGAGCGTCATGTCGGCGTTCGAGTCGGCCGGCCCGAATAACTTCATCGTGACTCGGATCGACTTCACCGCCATCCAGATCTCGGACGGCAGCGACCGGCCGCCTTGGTGGAACCGCCCGGAGATCGAGCCGGAAGAGGCACGCCGGATCGGCGCGCTCCCCACGGTCAGCGATGCGCTCTACCTGTTCGACTTCCAAGTGGACTTGGCCTTCGAGAGCCAGCGGCTCGACGAGATCATGGGAAGGGGCTTCTCCGCGGGATGGCCGGCGTACACGCCCGGGACGTTCCTCGCGGGCCGTGACTTCACCCCCGCCGAGGTGAACCAGAACCGCGCGGTGGTCGTCCTCTCCTCCGGGCTCGCCGAGAACCTCTTCGGCCAGAGGGACCCCGTGGGTCGGGTCATCCGCGTACCGAACGACTTCAGGGGGACGCAGGAGTCGTTCACGGTCATCGGGGTCTTCGAGCCCGAGGAGAACATCTTCTCGTCCGCGTTCCAGAACTTCGCCATCTTTCCCTGGACCGCGGCCGTGCGGCGCTTACGGCAGTCCTCGTGGCAGGCGCAGATCTTGGTGGTGCCGCGGGACTCCGTCAGCCCCGCGCGCGCGCAAGACGACGTGATTGCCGCGATGCGCGGAATGCGCGGTCTGGGTCCGAGTGAGGAGAACAACTTCGCGGTCATGGCATCTGCACAGATTCTCGAACTGTTCAACCGTCTCACCGCGGTGTTCTTCTTGGTCATCCTCCTGCTCGCGTCGGCGGGACTCCTGGTCGGAGGCGTGGGCGTCGTGGGCATCATGCTCATCTCCGTGACCGAAAGGACACGCGAGGTCGGTGTGCGTAAGGCCGTGGGCGCCACGCGGCGAGAGATCCTCTGGCAGTTCCTCGTCGAGTCGTCGTTCCTTACGTCGTTCGGAGCCGCGGTAGGGATGGCCGTCGGCTTCGGGCTGGCGATCGCCGTAGCCGCATTTACCCCCCTGCCCGCCGAGATCCCCGTCTGGGCCGTCGTCGTCGCCCTCGTCATGGCGGCGCTGACCGGCATGCTCTTCGGCCTGCTGCCGGCGTACCGTGCGAGCCGACTCCAACCCGTTGCCGCCCTGAGGCACGAATGAACACCTCGATGAAGCCCCTCGACCTCCTCGCCATCATGTCGCACCCGGACGACGCCGAGCTACTCTGCGGCGGTTCGCTCATCAAGGCGGCGTCGAGAGGCAAGCGCGTCGGCATCCTGGACCTCACGGCCGGCGAGATGGGGAGCCAGGGCTCGAGCGAGATTCGGGCGCGCGAGTCCGCGAGGGCCGCCGAGATCATGGGTGTCGCCGAACGCCGGTGCGCCGGCCTGCCGGACGCCGCGATCGAGAACGACAACGCATCGCGGCACATCATCGCCGGGCACATCAGAGCGCTTCGGCCGCGGGTGGTTGTGACACACTGGGTCGTCGGCCGCCACCGCGACCACCGCGTCGCCGCGGAGCTCGTCCGGGACGCGTGCTATCTGTCCGGCCTCAGAAAGCTCGACGTCGACGGCGAGCCGTTCCGGCCGCTGAAGCTCGTGTACGCCACCGCGTTTCGCGAAGACGTCGAGCTCCCGAGCTTCGTGGTCGACATCTCCCAGCAGCTTCGCAAGAAGCTCGAAGCCCTGTCGGCGTACTCGTCCCAGTTCGACGGGGTTCGTGGCTACGGGGAGGTCTATCCCGGTGGGGAGCGCGACATCCTCGAGCAGGTCCGCATGAAGATGGCCCACTACGGATCGCTCATCCGCGTCGAGTACGGCGAGCCGTTCCGAGTCGGCGAGCCCTTCGATGTCGCCGACCTGTCGACGCTGACCGTAGCGACCTTCTGACCGGCGCCGTCTAAGCCACCAGGCAGGACACCTCCAGAAGCAGGCGTCGCCACGACGGGACGTCGGAGCCACGCACGCTGAGGGCGCGGGCCTCGGCGACGCCTCCCCTCGACATCCAGGGCCACAGCCAGCTGGCGATCTCGGCCGGGAGGTGACCGAGCGGCTCGCCGGACTCCAGGTGCACCCAGATTTCTGGATCGATCTGGACCGGAGGGTCTGGCACGAGGCGCAGCGAGTCGCCCTCCGCCAGCCCGTCGACGAACCTCTCCCGCCCCGCGAAGACCGTCCCGTGCACCGTCGAGCGGAAGCACGGGGGCTTGCCTTGGGGGAATGGCGGTGGCGTCATGATCGGGTCGAAGGGCACCTCCGGTGGGGTCAGCCGCCGGGCCCAGTTAACTTACCGGCCACCATACCATGGACGCCACGTACCTCGACTACGCCGCCACGACGCCGCTCCGCGAGGAGGTCGCCGCCGCGATGGCTCCCTTCGCCTCGGCCACGTTCGGCAATCCGTCGAGCGTCCATCGATGGGGCCGCGCCGCATACGCAGCGCTCGAGGCAGCGCGGGCGGAGGCCGCCGAGGCGCTCGGTGCGAAGCCCGCCGAGATCCACTTCGTGCGCGGCGGCACCGAGTCGGACAACCTGGCGCTGCTCGGCTGGTGTGACGCCCATGCGGCCGGCACGGCCCACCCCACCCTGGCCATCAGCGCGGTCGAGCATCACGCCGTGCTCGAGGCAGCCGAAAGCGCCGGCAACAGGGGCGCCGCGCGTGTCGTAGTCCTCCCGGTATCGCCGGACGGCGAGGTCGACCTCGACAGGGTTCGACTCGCCGTCGAGAAGAAGCCGGCGCTCGTCTCGGTGATGTGGGTCAACAACGAGACCGGCATGATCTTGCCGGTACCGGAGATCGCGGCGGTCGTCGTCGCGGCGGGCGGCACCATGCACACCGACGCGGCGCAGACGTTGGGCAAGGTCGCCGTCGACGTACGCGACGTCCCGGTGCATCTCCTCTCCGCGACCGGCCACAAGCTCCACGGACCCAAGGGCACGGGGCTGCTGTTCGTGCGAGAGGGGACGCGGCTGTCTCCCATCCTGCACGGCGGGGGTCAGGAGCGCGGCCTGCGCCCGGGCACGCAGGACGTCGCGGGGGCCGTGGGGCTCGCGCGCGCGCTGCGGCTCGCCGTGGAGGAGCGTCCTCTCGAGGCGGCCCGCCTCACCGGGCTGCGCGACCGATTGGCGAGCGCCCTCCCCGCGGCGGTCCCCGGCCTGCGAATCAACGCCGGCGGCGCGCCCCGGGCGCCCCACGTGCTCAGCGTCGGCATCCCGGGCGTGAAGGACGGGGGCGCGCTGCTCATGGCGCTCGACATCGAGGGCATCGCGGTCTCGGGCGGCTCGGCGTGCCTCTCGGGCGCCGCCAAGCGGAGCCACGTGATGGCTGCGCTCTACGGCGCCGAGGACCCGTATGCTGCGGTGCGCTTCTCGTTCGGACGGGCGACGGAGCCACGGGACATCGATCGGGCCGTCGAAGCTACCGCCCGCGTAGCCGCGCGCCTGAGGACCGCTTGAGCCGGATCCTCGTGGCGATGTCGGGCGGGGTCGACTCGTCGGTGGCGGCCGCCCTTCTCGCCGAGGCGGGACACGACGTCGTGGGTGTCACGATGAAGACGTTCTGCTACTCGGAGACTCCCGCCCAATCTAAGACGTGCTGCGGCCTCGACGGCATCACCGACGCCAAGCGCGTCGCGGACGCGATCGGGATTCCGCACTACGTGTTCGACGTCGAGGAGGACTTCACGCGGGACGTCATCGACGACTTCGTCCGCGAGTACGCCCAGGGGAGGACGCCCAACCCGTGCGTGCGTTGCAACGGCAATACGAAGTTCCGAGACCTGATGGCTCGGGGCCGCGCGCTCGGCTGCGAGCGCATCGCGTCCGGGCACTACGTGCGCATCGAGCACACGAGCCGGGGCTCGACCCTTCTGCGCGGCGGGGATGCGCAGAAGGACCAGGCCTACTTCCTCTGGGGTCTTCCGGCGGATCTGCTTCCACGCCTGATGTTCCCCGTCGGCGAGCTCACCAAGTCCGAGGTGCGTGCCCGAGCCCGGGACCTCGGGCTCGTTACGGCGGACAAGCCGGAGTCGCAGGAGATCTGCTTTGTGCCCAGCGGCGACTACAAGGACCTCCTCAAGAAGCGGCTCGGCACGCATCCGGCGCTCGAGCCTGGAAGTGTCGTGCGTCGCTCCGGCGAAGTCGTGGGTGAGCACCGCGGTTACGCGGGCTTCACCGTGGGACAGCGGAAGGGGCTCGGGGGTGGATTCGCCGAGCCTCTCTTCGTGCTCGAGGTTCGCCCCGAGACGAAGGAGGTCGTCGTGGGCACGCACGACGAGTTGCTTCAGGACGAGGTCGTGATCGGTGAGGCAAACTGGCACGGAGCGCCGCCCCCGGCGGGCAGCTCGCTCGAAGTGCAACTCCGCCACCGCGCATCGCCGGTGCGCGCTACCATCGAGTCCCTCGGCGCTCAGGTGACCCTCGTCCTCGACGAGCCACGAGCGGCGGTAACCCCCGGGCAGTCGGCCGTCCTGTTCGACGGCGATCGGCTCGTCGGAGGTGGGCGCATCGCTGCGGCGGCGCGACGCGCGGCGCGGAAGCACTCGAACCTGTCGCCGTCCTAGAAGCTGAAGATCTCCTCTGCCGCGAGCCTGCTAGTGCTTCAGGCCGCTCGCGTCGGCGAACTCTTCCATCGCCTTCAGCTCGGCCTCCGACAACTCCTCGGGCACCTGCACCACGACCTCCACGTACTGGTCGCCGACGCGGCCTTCCTTCTGCACACCCTGGCCGCGGATCCGGAACTTCGTGCCTGACTGAGTTCCCTTCGGGATCCGCAGCACGACCTTCTTACCCGCCACAGTCCGCACGCGAATCTTCGACCCGAGCGTGGCCTGCGCGATGTTGAGCGGCACGGTGACGTGGATGTCGAGCCCCTCGCGCTTGAAGAACCGATGCGGGGCCACCTTGAACGTGATGATCAGGTCACCCGGGGGGCCGCCCTCCCGACCGCGCTCTCCCTGGCCCGACAGACGGACCCTGGAGCCGCTATCGACGCCCGCCGCGACGTTGATCTCGATTCTCCGCTGTTGGCGCACGGCTCCCTTGCCCTGACACGACTCGCACAGCGCCTCGGGGATCATTCCACGTCCGAAGCAGGCCGGACACGGCCGCTTCACCGCGAAGCCTCCCTGACCGAAGGAGACCGTGCCCGCTCCCTTGCACTCGTCGCAGCGGCGGATTTCAGTGCCGGGCTTGGCGCCTTCCCCGCCGCAAACGGCACACTCCTCGGTCACCGCGACATCCACCGACACCTTTCCGCCGGTGATCGCCGTGAGGAATGGGACCTCGACCACGTACTCGACGTGCCCACCTCGCTGCTTTCCGGTCTTCGCGGCGCCGGGAGCCTGCTTCTTGCCCAGGTCGAAGAGCGAGCTGAAGAGGTCGGAGATGTTGCCGAAGCCACCCCCGAGGTCGTCGAACGAGATGCCGGCGTCGCCCCCCGGGGCTCCGGCCGGCGAGGACGCGCCGGGTCGACCGCGCCCGAACCCCAGGCCGCCGAGCTTGCGCATCTGGTCGTACTGCTTGCGCTTGGCCGCGTCGCTCACGACGGAGTACGCCTCACCGATCTCTTTGAAGCGCTCCGTGGCCTTCGCGTCGCCGCGATTCGCGTCGGGGTGGTGCGTCTTGGCGAGCTTGCGATAGGCCTTCTTGATCTCGTCGGCAGTCGCCTTCTCGGGCACGCCGAGGATCTGATAGAAGTCCTTGCCACCTGCAGACATGGATGCTCCGCTGCTCAGCCGTGCTTGAAGACAGCCACGCGGGCCGGACGCATGAGGGCGCCCTTCAGGGCATACCCTTTCTGCATGACCAGAGCGACCGTCTCGTCCTGCTCGGCGCTCTCGGCCGGCATGCGCATGATCGCCTCCATGGTCTGCGGGTCGAAGCGCTGGCCCGCGGGCTCGATGACCTCCACGCCCGCGTCCTCCAGCATGCGGCTGAACTTTCTCTCGACCAGGTCGACACCCTCCATGATCGCCTCGACCGAGGCGTTCCCCATGTCCAACTGCGCGACGCGATGCAGATCGTCCAGCACGTCCAGGAACTTGGTGATGACGTCCGCCTGCGCCCTGCCCCAGGCGCTCAGGCGGTCCTGCTCGGTGCGCCGGCGGAAATTGCTGAACTCGGCCACCAACCTCAGGTGTCGGTCGTTCAACTCCTCGTAGGTGCGCCGCAGCTCGCCGGCCTCGTCCAGCTCGGCCGGATCGACACTCGACGACTCCGCCTCAGTCATGGCTAGCTCCGCCGCCACTTCTTCGTCCTCTACGGAATCGGCCATCGCTCTGTTTTGCCCGGGGTCCAGGAGATCCGACCGTACATTATACCACTGCCGAGCTGGGGGTTCAGGCCTTGGCGGCCTCCACCACCCTACGGAACAGACGCGATAACGCTTCCTGCGCCGCGCGCTCCCGGATCGCCTCCCGGTCGCCGATGAGGCTCAGGAGGCGGGCCTCGACCTGACCGTCCAGCGCGGTCGCGAGCCAGACCGTGCCGACGGGCTTCTCGGGGGTCCCACCTCCCGGGCCCGCGACTCCCGTGATTCCGATGCCGGCGGAAGCGCCGAAGCGCTCGGCCACGCCGAGGGCCATCTGTCGCGCCACGACCTCCGATACGGCGCCGTGCCGCCGAAGGTCGTCCGCGGATACTCCGAGTTGGGCGATCTTCACCTCGTTCTCGTAGGCGATCACCCCGCCGACGAAGACCTCGGAGGAGCCTGGCCGGTCCGTGATCCGCTTGGCGATCAAGCCACCCGTGCAACTCTCCGCCACCGCGACCCGCTTGCCCGCCCGCGCGAGCGCGGCGTTGAGCGCCTCGACGACGTCCCCGCTCTCGGCCTCGAACCGCCACGGAGCCACCACGGGTCCGATCGCCTCCTCGATGCGCGCGAACCACGGCTCCGCCTCGGCGGCGGATATGCCTCGTGAGCTCAGGCGGAGATCGACGCCACGCAGGTCCGGCAGATACGCGAGCGTGACCGGCCCCATGTCGGTCGGGCGCCGCGGCTCGACGAGCTCGGCCAGCTTGGAATCCGCCACGCCCGTGGTGTGGATCACGCGGTGGTGTATGGGCTTGAGTCGCGCGCCGAACCGATCGGCCAAGAAGACGCGCAGATCGCCGTCGAAGATCGCGCGAAGCTCGCGTGGCACGCCGGGAAGCAGCACCACGAGCCGCGCGTCCGCCGCCATGGCGAGGCCCGGTGCGGTCCCGTTCGGGTTGCGCAGGACCGTGGCACCCTCGGGCACCTCCGCCTGGCTGATGTTGAGCGATGGCATCTGGGGGTATCCCCTCGCGCGGAAGCGCTCCCTGAGCGCGGCGAGCAACCCCTGGTCGAGCTCGAGCCTACGGCCCAGCAGGTCGGCGACCGCCTGTTTGGTCGCGTCGTCGGAGGTCGGCCCGAGGCCGCCCGAGACAACGACGAGGTCGGCGATCTCCAAGGCGGCTCGCACGCCCGCCTGGATCTCTCGGGCGATATCACCGACGGTGAACTTCCGCACCACCGGAGCACCCAGCGCGGCGAGGGAGCGGGCGAGCCAGGCGGCGTTGGTGTCCACCGTCTCGCCGCACAGCAACTCGTTGCCCACGGTCACGATGGCCGTAACCGGTACGTGGGCCGCACTCATCGCGGAGCGAGCGCCGTCAGTTCCGTATGCCGGCGACCGAGCGGTAGGACCAGAGGTAGTCCATCATCGAGTACACGGTGAGCACGATCGCGATCGCGAGAGTGACCGCCACCCACCCACCATGCAATTGGGCCCAGAAGCTCCACAGGGTTCCATTCCACGCGCGGTCCTCGGCGATCGCTCGGAGGGGATACCAGAGGAGGAGGCTGCCGGCGAAGACCAGTTGGAAGAGCGTCTTGCGCTTGCCCGACGCACCGGCCGGGATCACGACACCGCACCGCACCGCGTAACCCCTGAACAAGGTGATGAAGAGCTCGCGCCCGAAGATCACTACGATCACCCAGATCGGCATCGCGCCCCACCAGGGGATGAGATCCGCGTCCGAGGCCCGGTGCGAGATGAGGTAGAAGGGAACGAACGTGGCGACGAGCAGGAGCTTGTCGGCGATCGGGTCCAGCAGCTTCCCCATGTCGGTGATCAGGTCGTAGCGCCTGGCCAGGTAGCCGTCCCAGATATCGGAGAGGGCCGCGGCCACGAAGAGCCCGAAGGCCCACAGGCGCAAGCCGATTCCGGGGGCGATGGCCAGGAAGAAGATGACCGGACACGCGGCGATGCGCACCACCGTGATGACGTTCGGGAGGGTGACGCGGCTCCCCGGCACCGGATGCCTCAGGCGAGAGTCTGGATGACCAACTTGCTGACGCACGAGAGGGTCTCGAAGACGCCCTTGCCCGCGACGGCCGTTCCCTCGAAGTCCGGGACGCCCATGGGGTTGATCTGCGCCCTGAGCTCGGTCACGGGGAGAATGCCGGGCATGTCCCGCTTGTTGTACTGGATGGCGAACGGAATCTTGTCGAGCTCGTAGCCGTACGTCTCAAGGTTCTCGTAGAGGTTGTGCATCGCCTCGATGTTGGCCTCGGCACGGGAGGCCTGCGAATCCGCGACGAACACCAGGCCGTCCACACCCTTGAGGATGAGGCGGCGGCTCGCGTTGTAGTAGACCTGCCCAGGAACCGTGTAGAGGTGGAAGCGGGTCTTGAAGCCGCGCACCTCTCCGAGATCGATCGGCAGGAAGTCGAAGAACAGCGTGCGCTCCGACTCCGTCGCCAGCGAGATCATCTTGCCCTTCGTATCCGGATTCACCCTCGAGTAGATGTATTCGAGGTTGGTGGTCTTGCCCCCTAGACCGGTCCCGTAATAGACGATCTTACAGTTGATCTCGCGGGAGGCGTAATTGATCATCGACATGGGTCGATGCTACCTCCCACTACAGATGTTTCGTGGAGCCAATCGATCTCCCGTTCGTGCCTATCGTTGGGCGCTGGGCCGAACTGCCTGGGGCGACGACGCCCGGCCAGAGGCCCCTAAACTCGGCCCGGCCGCGTCGAGGGGCAAGGTTCACGCGTCGGTCGTGTAGCGTTGAAATAGAAATGTCCGGTTTGGTTGAAATAGGAATGTCCTCTTTCGGAACCTGTTCGCTTGGGAGTCCAAGCACAGGCCGCTCCGGGGGAGGAGATGCTGACATTGAGCCAGCGGGACCGAGATTGCTCTGTACCCCGT
>SHZR01000010.1 GCA_009692205.1 Gemmatimonadota bacterium
TGGTGTTGCGACTGTCGGAGTGCGGATGACCCGTACGTTCCGACTACATCGTTCGCGCGGAACACCCCGCGCGGGGGGTGGCGGTCGGCGCCTCTCTGAGGTCGGCGACGTGCCACTGACGAATTTGACGCTGAATATCCTGTACAACCGAAGCTACAACCGCAAGTAACCCCGCCCCCGAACCCACCTCTTGCCTTACCTTCCCGCCTCCGCCCACATCTCCTGCATGATCGACTCCTTCATCGGTAGAACCCCCGTCGTCCGACTCGAGCGCATCGTCGAGGAGGGCTCGGCGGAGGTGTGGGTCAAGCTCGAGGCGATGAACCCAGGCGGCTCCATCAAGGACCGCCCGGCGCTCGCGATGATCGTCGACGCCGAGCGGCGCGGGCTCCTCCGCCCGGGCGACACCATCGTCGAACCGACGTCAGGCAACACCGGGATCGGGCTCGCACAGGTCGCGGCGGCGCGCGGGTACCGCCTCATTCTGACCATGCCCGCCCAGATGAGTGTCGAGCGCAGACGTACCCTCATGGGATACGGGGCCAAGCTGGTCCTGACCGACCCCGAGATGCGCATGCTCGCCGCCATTGCCGAGGCCGAGAAGATCCGTGACGCAACCGGCGCCTTCATGCCGGACCAGTTCACCAATCCCGCCAATCCGCAGACGCACTACGAGACGACGGCGCCAGAGCTATGGGAAGGGATGGAGGGCCGCATCGACGCGTTCGTGTACGGGAGCGGCACCGGCGGCACGATCTCGGGCGTCGGACGCTTCCTGAAGGAGCGCCTGCCGAACGTGCTGGTCGTGGCGGTCGAGCCGGGTCGGAGCGCCGTGCTCTCCGGGGAGGAGCGCGGGCAGCACCAGTTCCAGGGCATGGGCCCCGGCTTCATTCCGAAGAACCTCGACCTGTCGGTGGTGGACCGCGTCATGAAGGCCTGGGAGGAGGACGCGTTCCCGATCGCGCGCCGGCTCGCGCGCGAGGAGGGGCTGTTCCTCGGCATGAGCAGCGGCGCCATCGTCTGGGCGGCCATGCAGGTGGCCAAGGAGCTCGGGCCGGGTCACCGCGTCACGTGCATCGCTCCTGACTCCGCCTCGCTCTACTTGAGCACGGAGTTGTTCGAGTCCGCAGAAGCGGGCGGATGATGGCGAGGTAGCCGCACGGCGCACGCGGTGCAGCGCCGACCCCCGGAGTGCGGGGGGTCCGACGCTGCACCGGACGAACCACCGCGCTGCGCGCGCGCGGGTTGGCCGATTGGACTAGAAGTTGATCCTGAGCCCGGCTCCGAACGGCCACACCCAGGCGTTCGTGGTGCCCAGGTCGGCTTCCTTGGTGAATGCGATATCGCCTTGCGGGCTGATCAGCAGGTCAATCGAATTCGACAGCGCGATGGCCACCTTGGCCCCGGCATTGATCGCCGGATAGCTCTTCGTCTCGGGAAGGTCGCCTCCGAACTGGACCATGCCCGCCCCGAGGTTCACCGCCACCCTGACCCTCTCACCGACGAACACGTCGTACCCGACCTTACCCATGTAGTGGAGGGTATTGATCTTGAAGTCGGGGTCGGCATCCGACGGACGTAGGCCGATGTCGAAGTCGGCCATCAGGGTGACCTTGGGTGCCACGCGGTAGCCGACACCGAACCCGAACCCGGGCCCGACGTCTGCTGCGTCCGCGATGTCGAACGTCGGCACCACGGCGGCGGCGCGCAGCTCGAGCGAGAACGTCGGGTCTGTCGAGGCTTGCGCAGCCGCGCTTTGGGTCGAAGCAAGCAGGGCGAGCCCCAGCGCGCCCGCGATCGTTGCAGTCTTCATGGTTCTGATTCCTCAGGTCTGCGCGGTGGGCTACCCATCCGCGGCGTCTAGTTCGGTCCGATCGGCCACCGCCCCGGCTTGTCTCGCCCGGAGGTCGATGCCGCACCTATGATACCCCGTGGGAGGCCAATTGTAAAGGTGTTGTCCATCTATTTCTTTGGACAACAGATGTACAAGATGTGCTAGGCCGGGCCAGAACGAGCCGCTATCGAGCCTTCGGGGGGACAGCGCCGCCCTCGACCGCCCGTCGCGCGATGCCACGGAGCATCCCCCCGAAGACGATCAGATGCAGGGGGAACACGGAGTACCAATAGAGCCGTCCCGCGACGCCGACGGGGTCGAAGATCGCGGTCTGACGCAGGATGGAGCCGCCGCGACCGTTGGAGTCCACCTCGAACTCGAGCCAAGCGCGACCCGGGAGCTTCATCTCTGCCGCCAGTCGCAGCCTGCGGTTCGGCTCGATCGCTTCGACCCGCCAGCAGTCGAGCGTATCGCCCACACGCAGACGCGTGGGGTCATTCCTCCCCCGTCGCATGCCGACGCCACCGGCGAGCAGGTCCAGGATGCCACGGAGCTGCCACAGCCAATCCGCCGCATACCATCCCGTGCGGCCGCCGATGCGTTCGATGGGCCCGAAGACGCTTTCTGGCGCCGCCTGCACCTCGACCACTCGCGAGTCGATCAGGCGCTCCCCGAAGCGCATGCCGAACCAGCCGTTGATCGTGCCCGAAGAGGAGAGAGCGTCCGACCACCTGGTCTCCGCCAGCTCGGAGTCCTCGTTCCTGAGGGCAGCCGCGATGGCTTCCCTGAAGCCGCCGGGACGAATGTCGAACGCCTGCAAGGCACGGGTGTCGGTGACCACCGTCGGATGTTGCATGCTGTCGATCAGCTTGCGCCCGACGCGTGCGTAGATCGGCGTCACGAGCCCGAGCCAGAGGCTCGACAAGCGAGGCGTGAGTACGGGAACCGGTACGATCCATCGCCGCAGCCCTCGCTGCCGAGCATACTCCCGCATCAACCCGCCGTACGTCGTCACGTCCGCTCCGCCGATCTCGAAGGTGTGGCTTCCTTCGAGCGGCAGTTCGGCGGCCGCCCGCAGATAGGCGAGCAAGTCGTTGATCGCGATCGGCTGTGCCTTCGTTGCGACCCAGCGCGGCGCGATCATGATCGGCAGTCGCTCTACGAGGGCCCGTACCAGCTCGAACGAGAGACTACCCGATCCGACCACGATGGACGCGCGGAGTTCGACGACCGGAACGCCGCTCGCGCGGAGGATATCGCCGACCTCGTGGCGGCTCCGCAGATGGGGCGAGAGGCGGACGCTCGCATCGCCGAGACCGCCCAGGTAGATGATGCGCCTCACGCCGGCGGCCCGAGCCGCCGAGCCGAAGTTCTCGGCTGCCCGTCGATCCTCCTCCTCGAACTCCCCCGACGAGCCCATGGAGTGGACGAGGTAGTATGCCGTCTCGACACCGGCCATGGCCCTGGCCAGGGAAGACGCATCGAGCACGTCGCCAGGCACTACATCGGTGGTCACCGCAACGCGGCTTCGGAGGACGTCCGGGTTGCGAGCCAGGCATCGTATGGGCTTTCCGTCGCGTTCGATCGCGCGGAGCAGGCGTCCACCGATGTAGCCGGTCGCTCCCGTGAGCAGCGTCCGGGGTTCGCTCATACGAGGGGCTCGGAGGACTTGCGTGCTCCGTCGCCGTATCGATCCAGATACGCGGTCAGCTTCACCTTCCGGCGCGTCGCTGTCGAACTCATCGACCGCACCTTGCCGTAGATGGGACGCGTGGGCCACCCACGGTCGAACCTGCCCAAGATCCAGAAGATGCCCGAGTAGGAGTTCGGATCGCGGCCGTCGAGGGCAAAGCGGTTGTTCAGCTCGACCATCACGTCTAGTGCCTCCTCAGGGTGCTCGGTCCACTCGAGGATCTTCTTGCCCCAAAGCATCCGAAGATAGTTGTGAATGACCCCGTCCTCGACGAGCTGCCGCTGTGCCGCGTTCCAGATCTCGTTGTGGGTGGCCGCGGCGGCGAACTGCTCTAGGGAGTAGGTGTGCGCGTGTGGGTCCGAGGCATGCTCCTCTAGCGTCGCCCGAGCCCACGCTGGAAGGCTCTCGTATCGATCGAACGCCGGGTGGCGCGTGGCGAACGCGAACCCGAGCTCGCGCCACGTCACGAGCTGGTCGAGGAACGCCTCGGCTCCCGCGCTCATGCCCCACCAGCCGCTCCTCCGCCCATCGGCCTTCGGCGAAATCCGCACCGGGCTCCACTCCTCCGCCTCCACCACCGCATGGAAGATCTCGTGCGCGGACAGATGCCCGAAGTGCAGCCAAGCCGAAAGGCCGCTCGCGGCACCTGCGTCTGGGTGGTTGCGGTCCTCGGCGTAGCGCGCGAGGCCGCTCGCAAGGAACCGATCGAGCGCGAGGCGGGCGGCGGCGTGACCCCCCTGCCAGGCCGTCGCGGGCACGCCGTGGTCGATCGGAAGGGAGGCCATCGTCCTACGAGTGGCGAGGTCGGCCGCGCTCGCCGGAGGCCAGCGGCCTTCGATCTCCTTCGGGACCCCGCGGAAGGACGGCAGGCGCGCCGCGCCGAGAGGATCCGCCTCAGGCATCTCACCGAGCCGCTCGGGTAGCACGCGCTGGAGGAAACGGCGGAACTGGTGCGCGCTCACGAAGACCCGGTCGACCTCGCCGAGCGGGAGCAGTCCGCAGCTGTCCACCGCTTCGACGCGACAGGTCGCCACCCGCGCCGCAGCGGCGAGCAGCTTCGGCGTGAAGAACACCGGCGAGTCGTCGGTGACCACCACGCATGCGCGAGCGGACAGAACTTCCAGCAGACCCCGCCCGGCCCCGGGCGTGGGCTCGAGGTAGGGGAAGTAGCCGACGCCACGGGTGGCCAGGGTCGCCATGTGCTCACGCATCCCGTCGACGATCGCCTGATGCAAGCGATCCGACGCCCACCTATACCCGACGTCGAGCGGCTCGAAGACGAGCAGCGGCTTGCTGAGCGCCCGCGCGTGCTCGAGCGCCCGGTCGAGCGAGTGGCTCCAGCCCAGCCGCCGGCTGGCGACCATCCAATAGAGGATGTAGTCGCCGTCCGCCCGTACCTCGGCCTGGTTGAGGCTGCGGACTCGCTCGGACCTCACGCCACGCCGAGCCAACGCCCGATAGCATACCCGCACCCTGCCACACCGGCGGTGAGCAGGGTGCCCCAAGCCAAGTCGACCACCACGACGATCGGCGGAAAATCCCGGAAGAGCGCGAGCGCGGTGAGGTCGAACGTGGCGTAGGCGAAGAAGCCAAGGAAGGCGCCCAGGGCAATCGCCGTCCCCAGGGATTCGGCCCGCAGGCTCGGCAGCACGGCGAAGACCACGATGCCCGCAATGTAGACGGCGTAGAACGCGAGGGCCGCCGGCCAGAGGGGCTGGTCCCGGAGGAAATGACCCAGATGGGTCCGATAGAAGCCGCGTGCCACCAATCCGAGCCATACGAGGTCGAGCGCGAAGAACGCGAGCGCTGTGGCGCTGTAGAGCTTCAGCAGGGTCATGTCAGGACGTCTCCAGGAGTCGCGGGCCTCCGCTGGGATGTCGGCGACGTCCGGCGCGCGCGTTGCCGAAGATCCCAGCTACGGCATCCCGGCGATAGTCGAAGATCGCCTCGAGCTGCGCGCGGATCACCGCCGCATGCACCCACCGCCCGAGCCACCCGAGTGGCAGCTCGTATTCCACGATGTCGACCACCTCGACGCCGCCCGGCACTGGGGTGAAGAAGTGACGGTGGTACCAGCGGGCGTAGGGCCCCCGCGTCATCTCGTCGGCGAACATCATGCCGGGTTCGCACTCGGCGATCCGCGTCCGCCAACGCAGGGGAAGGCCCTGCCACCGGAGTCGATACGAGATCTCCGTTCCCACCCGCATGTGCTCGTCCGTCGACTCGGCGATCTCGAATCTCAGCCACGGCGGTGTGATCATTTCGAGATTCTTGGGGCTCTCGAAGAAGGTGAACACCTCGTCGGGACCACCGGCGACGACCTGATGCCGTCGCAGCACGTGGGTCATGCGACCGCGGCCACGCCGACACGACGCTGCGCCCGCACCAGGGAGCCACGCGCGAGGGGCTTCGCAAACACCATCTGCACCGTCCCGAGAACGGCCTCTTCGAATCCGCCTTCGCAGTAGCAGAAGTAGAACTCCCACAGTCGGCGGAACCGCTCGTCGAAGCCCAGCGCGCGGACGCGGTCCCCGTTCTCTTGGAAGCTCGCCTTCCACCGCCGCAGCGTCTCCGCGTAGTGGGGCGTGATGTCCTCGAGTTGGACGATCCGGAGGTCCGTGGTCCCAACCGCCGAGCTCAGCGCCGACACGGAGGGGATGAAGCTGCCCGGAAAGATGTAGCGCTTGATGAAGTCGACCTGGCGCTGGCGCGGGTCGTACCAGTCGTCGCGGACGGTGATGGCTTGAATCGCGGCCAAGCCGGTCGGTGTGAGGAGGCTGGCGCACTTCTCGAAGTACGTCTGCAAGTATTGATGGCCCACGGCTTCGACCATCTCGATCGACACCAGCTTGTCGTAGATCCCTTCTAAGTCCCGATAGTCGCTGAGCAGGACCGTGACGCGGTCCTCGAGGCCAGCAGCCGCCACGCGCTCGCGAGCGAGGCGGTACTGCTCCTCGGAGATCGTCGTGGTCGTGACCCGGCATCCGTACGTCGAGGCCGCGTGGATCGCGAAGCCACCCCAGCCGCACCCGATCTCCACCACGTGGTCGTCCGGGTCGATCGCGAGCTTCTTGCAGATGCGGTCGTACTTGGCGATGGATGCGTCCTTCATCGTGGTCCGCTCGTCCGCGAAGATCCCGCACGAGTAGGTCATGGTCTCGTCGAGGAACGAGGCGAAAAACGCGTTGCCGAGGTCGTAGTGCGCGTGGATGTTTCGCCGGCTTCCGCTCCGCGTGTTGCGGTTCCACACTCGGAACGCGGCCAACACGGGACGCGATAGCCATGCGAGGCCGGTCTCCAGTCCCTCGAGGGCCTCTCGGTTGCGGGCGAAGAGGCGGATGAGATGAGCGAGGTCGTCCGACGTCCACTCGCCTCGGACGTAGGACTCGGCGGCTCCGATGTGGCCTCCGAACGCCATCGCCCGGAAGAAGGCCGGGTCGTGCACGTGGATCGTGGCGGAAGGGTCACCGCCCTGTCCGTAGGGGGTAATGGATCCGTCGTGACGGAGCATCAGGCAGCCGTGCGCGATCCTGCTCATGCGCCCACGGACCGCACGCTCCGCGAGTTGGTCGATGATGCTCATGCTGCTCGCCTCTCGGGGTGCGGGTGATACGGCGCGCGCTTGAGCCACAGCCGGAGAGCCTGCCAGTAGATCGCGGCCGTGACCCGAGCGGTCATCCATGGATGGCGGGCGAGCACTCGGGCCAAAGCCGGTCCCGAGATCTCCTCACGCGATAGGACCAGCGTCGCGTCGAAGACGCGCTCGCCGCGCATCCGATTCGTCATGTGGACGCGCAGCCGCGCGCTCGGCGGGCTGAAGCGCCACTCGTACTCCTGCTCCATCTCCATGAACGGCGACACGTGGAACGCCTTGCCGAACCGATGCGGCCTGTCGCACGTACCGCCCTCGTCCCCCGACGAACGGACGGCGTACGTGTGCCGCTCATTCCACGGCGTGTTCGTGATCTCTGCCACGATGGTGTCCACGGCTTCGCCGTCCGTCCCGAAGCAGTAGTAGAACGTCACCGGGTTACGGACGTGGCCGAGGTAACGCAGGTGCGTGAGCATGCGAATCGGCCCCTCGGGTCGTCGGCCCGTGAGCTTCTCGGCCTCGTCCCGCACGGCCTCGGCGAGGTCGACGTCTGGGCTCCCGAGGTAGTCCGCTCGACGGAATCGCGCCGGTGCCGGGGAACTCGTCGACCAGACCCATCGGCGCTCGAAGAGTGACGGCAGCTCCTCGAGGTCCACGTACATCATGTAGAGGGGATACGTGAACGCGTGCGGAACGGGCGTCAGCCGCCGGTGGCGCAAGACGCCCCGGTAGATGCAGCTCTTCATGCGTGGACTCCGAAGCGCTTCGCCACTGTGTAGGCGGAGCGGACTCCGTCTTCGTGGAACCCGAATCCCCAGTAGGCGCCGCAGTAGTGCGTGCGGTCGAGGCCGCTGATCTCGGCGTGCCGCTCCCGCGCGAGCATGCCGGCTCGCGTGTAGACGGGGTGGCTGAACTGCGCGCGGTGGACGATCGACTCGGGTGCGATGGCCTCCGTCGCGTTGAGCGTGACGCAGTAGGTCACGGGGGCTTCCAGCGCCTGCAGCGTGTTCATGTTGTACGTGACCGTGGCCGGGGCCTCGTCATCACTGCGCACGTGGTAATTCCACGACGCCCACGCGCGCCGGCTCCGGGGAAGTACCGAAGAATCGGTGTGCAGGACCACCTCGTTAGCCTGGAACGGAAGTGCGCCCAAGATGTCCCGCTCCGCGCGCGTCGGGTCGCCGAGCATCTTCAGCGCCTGGTCCGAGTGACACGCGAACACGACGTGGTCGAACGGCTCGCCGTCCACCGTCACGTGGGCGTGACGGCGCTCGACCCGTGCGACGGGTGCCGAGGTGCGAATGCGGTCCTGGAACGGCGCGATGAGCGCCTCGACGTAGCGGGCCGAGCCTCCGCGGACGACGTGCCATTCCGGCTGACCACTGACGCTCAGCATGCCGTGGTTCTCGAAGAACCGGACGAAGAAGGCCGCGGGCATGTCCAGCACTCGGCCGCGCGGAAGGGACCAGAGCGCCGATCCCATAGGGACGAGATAGTTCTCGGCGAAGGCCGCCGAGAATTGGGCGGAGTCCACGTATTCACCAAGCGACATCGCGCCCGCTCCGTCCCTCACCATCCCGATGAAGCGCGGCCGCACCAGGTTCGACGGTTGCGCCAGGAGCGCACCCAAGTTCCTGCTTCCGTACTCGATCCCGCTTCGGTCGGAACGAACTCCGAAACTCATGTCCGACGGCTGCGTCTCCACCCCGATCTGCCGGAGGAGCTCCGCGAACAGTGGATAGGTCTGCTCGTTGTAGACGATGAACCCCATGTCCACGGCGTGTGGGCGACCGTCCGGGGCGGTCACGTCGATGGTGCTGACGTGACCGCCCACCCGGTCGTGAGCCTCGAACACCATAACGTCATGCGTCCGGTGCAGCAGGTGCGCGGCGACCAACCCCGAGACGCCGCCGCCGACGATCGCGATGCGCGGGCTCACGCCCCTCACATCTCCGGCGGAAGCATGACGGTGTCGATGACGTGAATGACGCCGTTCGACGCGAGCACGTCAGGCGTCACCACCTGCGCGCCGCCGACGTAGACCTTCCCCGCCTCCACGCGAATGGGAGCCTTGATGCCCGCGACGGTCTCCGCCTCCGAGAGACCCACCACCATGTCCGACGTCACCCGACCGGCCACGACGTGATAGGTGAGCACTCGGGTCAGAGCCTGCCGATCGGCGAGGAGCGCCTCGACCGTGCCAGCAGGGAGCTCGGCGAACGCCGCGTCGGTCGGGGCGAAGACCGTGAACGGCCCCTCGCCCTGCAGCACCGCAACGAGGCCTGCCGCCTCCAGCGCTGCCGCCAGCGTCGTGAACGAGCCGGCTTCCACGGCCGTGGCAACAATGTCCTTCTCCGCGCGCTGGGCCTCGGCCTGAACCGGAGCCAGCGCGAAGACCGCGAAGGCCGGGATCATGATCATGGGACGAACCATGGTTTGGCATCTCCGATGGAATTGTTTGTCTAACGGTTGTCTAGGAATATCTGCCGCCGTGTTCACGTTGTCAATAGTTTGTACTGGTACATAGCCGCAATAACTTTGACAAAGCGTGGGCCATCACCTACTGTGGTCCCATGGAAGACCTCGATACGGCACCGCGGCACCCCATTCGGGTCGTCGCCCAGCGCACCGGCCTCACGACAGCGACCATCCGGGCCTGGGAGCGGCGCTACGAGGCCGTGAACCCCGGGCGCTCGGAGGGCGGCCAGCGACTCTACTCCGACTGTGACGTCGCCCGGCTCAAGACGCTGCGAGCGCTCACCGAAGCGGGCAGGTCCATCAGCTCCGTAGCTGGGCTGCCGCCGCAGGACGCGTCGGCCCTCCTCGCGGAAGACGCAGCGTCGGCAGCTGCGACCAGCCGCCGGCTCACCACCGAGGACGCCCCCGATTCATGGACGGACCAGGCGTACGCGAGGCTGCGCGCTCTGGACGACCACGGTCTGGATCGCACACTCCGCCGCGCACTCGCAACCCTCGGGGCGAGGCGCTTCCTGCAGGGAGTAGTGACCGATCTCCTCGGCCGCGTCGGTGCCGGATGGGAGACTAGTGAGGTGACGATGGCGCAGGAGCATCTGGGATCGGCGGTCCTGGAGCGCATCCTGGCAGAGATCGCCGACCGGTCCGGAGCGGGAGATCACGAGGACCGACTCGTCGTGGCGACGCTCCCGGGCGAACGCCACGCGCTCGGGGGACGCCTGGTCGCCGCCGCCGCGGCGCTCGAGGGGTGGCGGGTGAGCTACCTCAGCACGGACCTCCCGCCTGCAGAGATCGCCCACGCGGCCACGACGCTCGGGGCACGAGCCGTAGCCATCAGCATGGTCGCGGGCGACCAGGTCGACGCCGCAGCGCGTGACCTCGCAGCCCTGCGCGCCGAGCTCGACGCCGAGATCGACATCCTCGTGGGAGGAAGGGCTGCCGGGGCGTTGGACGCCCGCCGCCTCCCAGCGGGCATCGTCCTACTCGGTGACCTCGAGGACCTCCGGACCCGCCTGCTCGACTCGCGTTAGCCGCCGAGGAACCCGGGCCCGGCGGTGGATACGCCTGGGGCGTCCGGTTCGGTGGTCCCCAACCAGGCACGTCGTATCGGCCCCCCCTTTGGCGCCCAGAGAATCCGAGCCGTATGATGTCGCCCGTTCCCCACCGGAGGTAGGCGAGCCTTGTCGAACGAGCCCAAGTCCACATTCGCGCGCACATTGCAGCGCGCCGCGAAGATCGAGCCCGGCGAGGGCCCGGCCGTCGTCACCGCCTTCCTGCTCTACTTCTGCGTGCTGGGCGGCTACTTCGCGGTGCGCCCTGTGCGCGAGACGGTCGGGACGATCCTCGGGGCGGATCGCACAGCCGACCTTTTCGTGTGGACCTGGATCGCGTCGCTCGCGATCGTGCCGATCTACGGCGCGCTGTGCGCGCGCTACCGCAGGAGCGTCTTCCTGCCGTGGATCTACGGGTTCGTCGCTGTCTCGCTCGCGCTGATCGGCCTCGTTCTCGGGGCCTCCGAGTCGGTCGCGGCCGCGTCGTTCTTCTTCGTGTTCATCAGCGTCCTGAACCTCTTCGTCGTCTCCGTGCTCTGGAGCTTCCTGCTCGAGCTCTTCGACGCGGGCCAGACGAAGCGTTTGTTCGGCGTCATCGCGGCGGGAGGCACCGCCGGCGCGCTCGGCGGTCCGCTACTGACCGACCTGACGGTCCGGTTCATCGGCAACGACGGCGTCCTCTTCATGGGCGCCGGGCTCTTCGTGATCGCGATCATCTGTCAGCGCGTGCTGCTGAGCATCTGGAAGAAGTCCGGATGGCAGAGCGCCGCGGGAGCGATCGGAGACAAGCCCATGGGAGGGAATCCGTTCGCGGGCTTCACGCTGATCCTCAAGTCGCCCTACCTGATCGGCATCGCGACGTTCGTGATCCTGCTCGCGTCCGTGAACACGTTCCTCTACTTCGCCCAGCTCCGCATCGTGACCGACACGTTCGCGGACCCGGAGGTCCGGACGCAGGTGTTCAGCCGGATCGACTACACGGTGCAGACTCTGACGATTATCGCGCAACTCCTCTTCACCGGGCGCATCGCGTCGAAGTGGGGCATCGGATCCCTGCTGACGTTCGTCCCGATCGCGATGATCGTCGGATTCCTCCTACTGGCCAGCCTGCACACGTTCCCCATCCTCGTCGCTGTGATGATCACGCGGCGCGTCGGCGAGTACTCGTTCGTGCGGCCCGGACGGGAGATGCTCTTCAGCCGCGTCGACACCGAGACGAAGTACAAGGCCAAGAACGCGATCGACGTTCCGGTCTATCGCGGAGGCGACGCGCTGATCGCGCAGGTCGACTCCCGGTTGGACGGCGCCGGCATGTCCCCCGCGAACATCGCGCTCATCGGCGCAGGTGCCGCGGTGCTCTGGGCCGTCAACGGCATCGTGGTCGGGCGGAGCCGGCGGGAGGCGGAGGTGCCCCCTGCACCAGCGACGTCCTGAACGCTCCGAGCTTCGGGTGAGTCGGCGACGCCGAATCAGCCACGCGTAGATCGCGACGTTCATGCGCCTTCCCTTCCACACGCTCGACGTCTTCACCACCGAAGCGTTCGGCGGCAACCCACTCGGCGTGTTCCCCGACGCGGCGCACCTGCCGACCGAGCTCATGCAGCGGATCGCCGGGGAGATGAACCTCTCCGAGACCGTCTTCCTCGGTCCCCCCGAGACGCCCTCGGGCACTGCGCGCGTCCGCATCTTCACGCCGAGGGTCGAGGTACCGTTCGCCGGACATCCGACCGTGGGCACCGCAATCTTCTTGGCGGGCTGTCTCCCGACGCCCAACGCAGCTGCTTTGGGGAATGTGAGGCTCGTTCTGGAGGAGAACGTAGGCCCGGTTCCCGTGGAGGTCCGCTTCGAGGGGGGCCGTCCCGTGTTCGCCCGCTTCACGACCGCGCAGCTCTCCGAGCACCGTCCCTCTCCCCACTCACGAGCCGATCTGGCCGCGATGGTCGGCTTGGACGTGAGCGAGGTCTGCCCGGACGGCCTTCCCGCTGAGATGGTGTCGTGCGGGCTCCCCTACCACATCATCCCCGTAAGCAGTGTAGACGCGGTGCACCGGGCCACCCTCGACTTTGGGATATGGCGGCGGCTCCTGGCCCGAACCTGGGCGCACCACGTGTACGTGGTGTGTGTCGACGCCGAGGGCGACCAAGCCGACGTGCGGGTGCGCATGTTCGCGCCCGGCTCGGGCGTGTCCGAGGACCCGGCGACGGGCTCCGCGGCCGCGGCCCTCGGTGGCTATCTCGCCGCGCTCGACGGCCGCGAGCAAGGGCAGCTCTCGTGGGTCGCCGAGCAGGGTATCGAGATGGGACGTCCGAGCCTGCTGTATGTGGAAGCCGACCGCGAGGGCGGTCGCACCACCGCGATCCGTGTCGGTGGCCACGCGGTGATGGTCAGCGAAGGGACGATGGTCGTCCCGGACTGATCTGTCGCACCGCGGCGGGTGGCGCGGCTCAGCTCACCGCCGGCCCCATGGCCGAGCCGATGGCGGCCGCGACGCGGGCCATGGGCGGAGCCGGCACGATCGCATCACCGTCCCGGTACACACGACAGCGCGGGCCGCTCGGTCCTTGCTGCATCCACGGGTGCGGGCCGGGCGCCACGTCCTCGCCGTTCACCAGAACGCTCGGCGAGCCGAGGTTGCGAGCGTATTGGGGACACGCCCCGTCGTCGCTGCTCCACTCCGTCCAGACCGCCGGCACACCCGTGGCCCGGCACGCAGCCGTGAGCACCTCGCTCGCTCGCGCGCTCCACGTTCGGGCATCCCGGGTCGTAGACGAGCTCGATCTGGAAACGAAGCGCCAGAGGGTCCTCCTGGGGGATGGCCCACGCGTGCTCGGGGAAGCAGAGTACCACTAACCTCAGAGGCACCGTTTGTTACAGGTGCGCCACCGGTGGGAGGCAGCGATGTCCGGACGGGTCGAGGCGATTTGGATCAAGCGGTCCTTCGGCGGTGTGATGGACGCCGCCGTGGAAGCGAGCCTGGTCGCGGGCAAAGGCATCGAACGGGATGCCGGCTTCGGCCGAGCCCACCGGCAGGTGACCGTCATCGAGAAAGAGATCTTCGACCGCATCCGCCGTACTCTCCCGGCAGCGGAGCCTGCGATGCGGCGCGCCAATATCATGGTGAGCGGCGTGCGTCTCGCGCAGAGCCGGAATCACGTGCTCACCGTCGGGGGCGTGCGACTCCTGCTCAGGGGCGAGACGCGGCCGTGTGAGCGGATGGACGAACAGTGCCCCGGTCTTCGCGACGCGCTGGCCGTCGGCTGGGGCGGCGGCGCTCACGCGGTGGTGCTCGACGACGGACTGGTGCGCGTCGGAGACGACGCCGAGTTGAGCGCCCCAGAGCCTCCGCCCGAGCCCTCGCCCTAGAGGCGCTCGCCGCCGTCCAGGATGACGACCTCGCCGTTCCGCGCCGCAGCCTGATCTGAGCAGAGATTGACGACAGCCTCCGCGACCTCCGCGGCACGGATCAACCGCGGCTGACCCGCCTTCTCGAGGATCGAGCGCAACGCGTCATGCCAGGACTTTCCCGAGAGGTGCATGATACGCGCGATAGTCTCGTCGGTGAGCGGTGTGTCCACGTAGCCCGGACAGACTGCGTTGACTGTGACGCCCGTCCCCTCCGCCTCCGCCGCAACGGCCTTCGTGAAACCCACCACGGCGTGCTTGGCCGCCACGTACGCGGCGATGTAGCGGTCACCTTCGAGACCCGAGAGCGAAGCGACGTTCACGATGCGCCCCCACCTGCGCTCGACCATCGCGGGATACACCGACTGCGTGCACAGGAAGGTGCCCGTCGCGTTGACCGCCATGATGTGCTCCCATTCGGACAGGGAGATCTTGCCGAGCGGGTTCGACGTGGCCGTGCCCGCGTTGTTGACGAGGATGTCGATGCGCCCCATCGCCTCTCGCGCGGACAGAGCGAGCTCACGCACCTGTCGGGGGTCGGTCACGTCACAACGGAACGCGAAGGCCTTGAGCCCGTCGCGCCGCATCTGCGCGGCGACCTCGACCACTTGGGATTCGTTGCGCGCGGCGAGCGCCACGGAGGCTCCGGCTTACGCCAGCGCGATCGCGGTCGCTGCCCCGATCCCGCGGCCTCCCCCCGTGACCACGGCAGTGCGGCCGATGAGGCTGGTCCGCCCGGCAGCGCGAGCGGCGGCCGTCAGGACACTGCTCACCGTGTGGACTCGTCGGGGTCGCGCGCGCTCATCTCTCGTCGTGTCTGGGAAGGCGTGGCGTGGAGGTACCGGCTATTGTAGCGAAACGACATGACCGAGCACCACGTTATCGACCCGCCGGGCGATCCCTTGGGCGACCCACGCCTCGACGCGCTCGAGCAGCGACTCGTCGCTTGCCGCCGCTGCGCCCGCCTCGTGGCGTGGAGGGAGCGCGTGGCCAGCGAGAAGCGCGCGTCGTTTCGCGACAACGAGTACTGGGGCCGTCCCGTCCCCGCGTTCGGCGATCCGGCGGCGACGATCCTCGTGGTGGGTCTCGCCCCCGCGGCCCACGGCGCGAATCGCACCGGCCGCATGTTCACCGGAGACCGCTCGGGCGACTGGCTGTACCGCGCGCTCCATCGCGCGGGGCTCGCCAACCAGCCGACGTCGACAGACCGCGACGACGGGCTTCGCCTCCACGGCGTGCTCGTCACCGCGGCCGTGCGCTGTGCGCCGCCCGCCAACAAGCCCACGCCGGTCGAGCGCGAGGCGTGTCGCCCCTGGCTCGAGGCGGAGATCGAGCTGCTCGGCGGCGTCCGCGTCATCGTGGCCCTGGGCGCCTTCGCGTTCGATCAGATCGTGAGGATTCTCTCGGGCGCGGACGCCCCCACGCTGCGCCGCCGGCCGCGCTTCGCCCACCTCGCGGAGGTGGCCCTTCCGGACAAACGCACCCTGCTCGCGTCCTACCACCCGAGTCAGCAGAACACGTTCACGGGGAGGCTCACCGAGCCCATGTTCGACCGGGTGTGGGCGCGCGCGAAGGAGCTGGCGGCGCCCGGCTAGCGGGTCCGGTTGCACGCACGAGTGCGGCCGCCCACACCGTGTGCGCGCTCGCCCGCCGATCCGCCTGGGAGGCTTCGTCCATGCGTCCGGCGGGGCGGCCAAGGCGATGAGGGCGGAGATCGATCCCTAACTAGCTGGGAAGCCCCCTCCCTATTGGGATGGCGCCCTTTCGACCCACGCCGTAGCATCCCGATCTCGTTCCACTATCCGAAGTGAGGCTTTCATGCGCGAGGGGTTCCTCAAGGTCTTCATCGCCGCGTCGAGGGTGGCTCTGGCTCTTGCCGTCGTCGCGGGCACGGCGCTTCCGGCCTGGGCCCAAAACGGGAGCAACCCCTACGGCGAGTGGCGCTACATCTGGGGCGATATGTCGGGCACGCGGTACTCGCCGCTCGACCAGATCGACGCCAGCAACTTCGAGACGCTCGAGACCGCCTGGGTTTGGCGCGGGGACAACTACGGCCGCACCGCCGACGGCGTCATGCGGTCCACCCCGATCTACGCCGACGGCATCCTCTATACCGTGGCGGGCACGCGGCGGCAGGTCGTCGCGATCGATCCGGCAACGGGCGAGACGCTCTGGACGTTCCGTGAGCCGAACACCGTGCGGTGGGAGCGCTCGCCCCGTCAGAACTACGGGCGCGGCGTCGCATACGCCGAGGTCGACGGACGGGGCGTGATCTATGTGGTGACGCCCGGGTTCTTCCTGCACGCGCTCGACGCCAAGACCGGCGACCCCCTCGAGGGCTTCGGGACCGGGATTCCGATCGAAGGGTTCCCGGAGACGGGCACGGTCGACATGTTCGCGACGCTCGGCCACCCCTACGACGTCAACACGGGCATCGACTTGGCCCGCGGCGCGATCACGACGTCGTCGCCCCCGCTCGTGGTGAACGGCGTGATCATCGTGGGCAACTCGGCTCACCAGGGCGGCGGCTACTCCAATATCGAGAACGTGCCGGGTGACGTGCAGGCCTTCGACACGCGAACGGGTCAGCACCTGTGGACGTTCCACACGATCCCCCGCGCGGGCGAGTTCGGGAACGAGACCTGGGAGAACGACTCCTGGCGCTTCGTGGGCAACGTGAACGTGTGGGCGCCGCTCACGGCCGACCCCGAGCTGAATCTGGTCTACCTCCCGACCGACGCGCCGACGAACGACTACTTCGGCGGCTTCCGTCCGGGCAACAACCTGTTCGGCAGCAGCCTGGTCGCGGTCGACATCCGCACCGGTCAGCGCCGCTGGCACTTCCAGATGATCCATCACGACATCTGGGACTGGGACTTGCCGGTCTCAGGGATCTTGGTCGACCTGACCGTGAACGGACGCGAGGTCCCCGCGATCGTGCAGACCTCGAAGCAGACGTTCGTGTACGCGTTCAACCGCGAGACGGGTGAGCCCATCTGGCCGATCGTCGAGCGGCCCGTGCCGCAGGGTAGGGTGCCGGGCGAGTGGTACAGCCCGACGCAGCCGTTCCCGACCCGGCCGGCGCCGTACGAGCTGCAAGGCCTGAGCATCGACGACCTCGTCGACTTCACGCCCGAGCTGCGGCAGATGGCGATCGAGAGGACGCGGGACATCAAGTTCGGACCGATCTTCACGCCGTACGTGCACACCGAGGACTCGGAGTTCCGCGCGACGGCCCAGTGCCCTAGCGCGACGGGCGGCACGAACATCCCCGGCGGCCCGGTGCTCGACCCCGAAACAGGCATCCTGTACGTGCAGTCGCGTAGGGCGTGCGGCGGCGGCCGCCTCGGCCCGCCGAACGAGCCCCCCAGCGGAGCGAGCAACGCGCCCGCGGGCGCGCAGCCCGGTGGGCGGGGCGGACGTGGAGGCGGCGCACCGGGCGGCGGTGGTCGCGGCGGCGCGGGCGGTGGTCGCGGCGGCGATGACGACGGCGGCAACGTGCAGCCGGGTTCCACCCCCGTGGACTTCGTGTCCGCGAGCGGCGGTGGCCTCGGCACGCTCGACGGCGGCTTGCCAGTGTTCAAGCCGCCCTACGGCAAGATCACGGCGATCGACATGAACACGGGGGAACACCTGTGGTGGATCCCCAACGGCGAGACGCCGGATCGTATCCGCAACAATCCGCTGCTTCAGGGCATCGACATCGGAAACACCGGCAGTCAGACCGACGCGACCGTGCTGGTCACCCGCAGCCTGCTGATGTGGGCCGAGGGTAGGGGCGGCCGGGCGGTGTGGTACGCGGCCGACAAGCGGACCGGCGAGCGCATCGGCTCGGTGGAGCTCCCGGCAGGGTCGAGCACCGCACCCATGACGTTCCTGCACGAGGGCGTGCAGTACGTCGTGGTTCCGATCGCAGGAGGCGGCGTCCCGGGCTCACTCGTGGCCTTGCGGCTGCCGCAGTAGTAGGCAGCGAATCCGCGTAGAGCAAAGCGCCGGCGGCCCCTTCGCTAACTGCGAGGGCCGCCGGCGCTTCGTGCGTACATCGGTCGTTACCTACATGGGCATGAACATCGTCATGCCGCTCAGCGAGACCTCGCCGACGTAGATGTTGCCCATCGCGTCCACCGTGACGCCCTCACCCATCGTCCCGTACTCGGCTTCTCCTTCCCGGGTGGACGGGTGCGGCTCGATGAAGTTGGTGACCGTACCGTCCTTCGCGCTGCCGATGTAGACCCCGCGTCGCATGCCGGGATTGCGCTCGTCACCCGACTCCGAGTCGAGCACGTACATGACGTCGTTGGCGTCGATGAAGACGTCGTTCGGCCGGCCGAACTGACGCCACTCCTCCACGAAACGAAACTCGGCGTCGAAGATCTGGATGCGGCTGTTCCCACGGTCGGCGACGAACAGGCGCCCCTGCGAGTCGAACGCCATCGCGTGGGGCACGGCGAACTGACCGGGGCCACTTCCGAACTCGCCGAAGCTCCCGAGATACGTTCCGTCGGCCGCGAAGCGAGAGATGCGCCCGGGGCCGGACATACCCGAGTGGCCCTCCGACACGAGGATCTCGCCGTTCGGCGCGACGATGACGTCGTTCGGGTCGTCCAGAGCCGCAGGCGGGTCGCCTGCGGTTCCCGGCGTCCCAAGCACCAAGAGGATCACGCCCTCCGGGCTGAACTTCACGACCTGGTTACCCTTCCGGGCCGCGTCGGGGTTGGCCTCGAGCTCCGCTGCCCGCGCCCCGCGCCCGTCGGTGACCCACACGTTGCCCTCACGGTCCACGTACATGCCGTGCGGGCGGACGAACATGTCGGCCCCGAAGCTGGCGAGCAGCATGCCGTTGCCGTTGAAGCGCATCACCGTCGGGTCGTCGGAGGTGATGCAGTTATCCGCGCCGCATCGCTCGAAGACCCAGATGTCGGTACCGTTCGGATCCATGTAGACGCCGCTCACCCGACCCCACTGGCGACCGGCGGAAAGGACACCCCAGTTGCGGTGGGTCATGTACGACCTCGGCGCGCCAGCCGCCGCCTCGGCCGCGGGCTCTCCCTCGCCACCGCAGGCGGCAAGGGTCAGGAGTGCGAGCGGCAAGAACGCCGCGCTTCTATTCAAGTAGGAAGTCGACATCGATGGCTCACCGTAGGGAAATGGGCTCGGCGACGAAGATGGTCGGGAGCGTACACGCGGGCCAGTGCCCTGCACCCCTGAATGCCCCTTCCGCTCCGTTGGACTTCGGCGGTAGATGGGTCGGCCCTAACGGGCCATATTTCGGGATGCGACTTCAGCTACGAAAGCTCCCGGCACTCGCGGTGGTGGCGGCGATCTCCCTCGCCGGCTGCGAGAGCACCAACACTCTCGATCCGAGCCAGATCACCGTCGTCTCCCTCTCCGACTACTTCTCCTTCAGCGCGACCGCGCTCGACAACGTGAGCGACGGCGAGAGGTACTTCTTGTCGATGACGGCAACCCAGGCGGTGGTCGACGTCACGCAGGCCATCAGCTCTGGCACCGCCATCCTTCAGATCAGGGGCGGCGGCGGCACCGTCTTCTACCAGGAGGACATCAAGACGCGGTCGACGCTACGCACCCCCCTGGCTGCCGCAGGCTTGTGGCAGGTCGACGTTGTGCTGACGAAGGTGTCGGGCGAGTTCAGCTTTACGATCCTCGGCACGCCATGAGTATCCGGGGGCGGGGCCAGTCCTCGCGTACCACACGGACGCTGAGGCCATCGGCGCCGGGGCGTTCCTCTCCATTCCCGTCCCGCAGCTCGCCGCCGGCTTCGCGATCGTCCCAAACTTCGTTTGGTTCTTCCCGGACGGTTACGACTATTTCGAGGTCAATGGGGACGTGGTATACAACTTCCCCGTTTCCGCGGATTCGCCGGTGGCGCCGTTCGCGTTGGCGGGCCTGAACTGGTCGCGCACGTCGATCGACCTCGGGGGGACATTCGGTTCAGTGTCGAACTCGGACATCGGCCTCAACCTCGGCGGTGGAGTCAACTTCAACGCAGGGTCCCTGAGCCCCTTCGCGGGTGCGAAGTTCGAAATCCAGGACGGCACGGGTTTCGTGATCTTCGGGGGCATCGGCTTCGCGATCGGCGGCGGCGCCTAAGCCCTTCTTTCCGGTTGGACCGGGCCGGATCGCCACACGGCGATCCGGCCCGTCTTGTTCCTAGCCAGGACGTTTCACCATGATTCGACTCGACGACGCCGTCGCTCTGGTGACGGGTGGCAGCCGGGGAATCGGCGCCGCCACCGCGCGCGCCTTCGCCGACGCCGGCGCCCGCGTCGTCATCACGCACCGGGACAGCGCCGCAGCGGCCGAGGAGGTGCGGCGCTCGCTCGCGGGCGAGGGGCACCGCGTCATCCGCGCGCCCGCTGCGGATACGAAAGCCATCGAGGCCACCGCCGCGTCTGTCGCAGCGACCGAGGGAAGGCTCGACGTGCTGGTCAACAACGCCGCGCTGACGAAGGTGATCCCGCACGGCGACATGGAAGCGCTCGACGACGCCCTCTTCGACTCCATCCTGGCGACCAACGTGCGTGGCGTATTCGCCACCGTGCGCGCGTTCCGGAAGCTGCTCGAGGCGGGCGACGGGGGCGTCGTGGTCAACATCTCGTCGCTCGCCGCCAAGACGGCCGGCGGCAGCAACATCGCGTACTGCGCCTCCAAGGCGGCCGTCGACAACCTGACCGTGGCGCTCGCGCGCGCGCTCGCCCCGAAGATCCGCGTGCTGTCGGTCGCGCCAGGGCTCGTGGACACCCAGTTCACGAGCGGCTGGGATCCGGCGGTGCGACAGCGCTACCTGGACCGCTCGCCTCTCGGGCGGCTGCCCACGCCCGACGACGTCGCGCTCGCGGTCCTCGCCGCGGTGACCCACCTCCCGTCGACCACCGGCGCGATCATCCCCGTGGACGGAGGACGCCCGCTCGGCTAGTCCCGGGGCGGCCTACGACCCGCTGGGCAACACCGCGGTGCACTCCATCTCCACCCGGGCGCCCAGGGTCAGACCGCCCACCACGACCGCGGTCCGCAGCGGCTGGGCCGGGAAGTACTCGGCGTAGACCGCTCGCATGGCGTCCAAGTCGGCGGCGTCCCCGAGAAAGACGGAGCACTGGGCCACGTCCCGAGCAGCGGCGCCCGCGGCTTCCAGCACGTCGATGACGTTCTCGAGCACCTGCCGGGTCTCCGCTCCGATGCCACCCTCGACCAACTGGGGCGGGACGGCTCCAGGCACCGTGCCGGCCATCGCCCAGATCCACACCAGGTCGCCGCTCTTCACGCCGGCCGGCGGCGCCGAATCGCCCCACGGCCGGAGGAACTCCGACGCGCTCGGCGTCGGCGGCTCCTCGACGCTCCGGTCGGCGCGCCGCTCGATCGTGCAGCCGCCGAGCGCGACCACCGCGACGACCGTCGCCACGGGCGCGCGTCTCATGTGGCCACGACCTGACGGACGGCCGCCTTCGGGTCGTTCACGCGCTGGAGCAGCACCAGCCCCACGATGAAGAGCAGGGCGATCGCGAGGAAGGCAGGACGCTGGTTGCCTCCGGCGAGGTAGGTCGTGAACCCGAAGATCAGCGGCCCGAAGATCGATGAGCTCTTCCCGCAGAGCGCGTAGAACCCGAACATCTCCGACTCGCGGCCTCTTGGGATCAATGAGGCCATGAACGCGCGGCTCGCCGCCTGCGCGGATCCGAGCCCGAGACCGCCGATCACCGCCATGCCGTAGAAGAGTCTCGGGTCGCGGACGAAGTAGACACTGACGCAGGTGACGATCCAGAGGAGGAGCACGCCGGTCAGCACCTTCTTCGGTCCGATCCTGTCGGTCGGCTTCGCGAGTGAAAACGCCCCCACCAGAGCCGAAAGCTGCACGATCAAGAACAGCACGATGGTGCCCTGCTGGTCGAAGCCGAACGTCTCGGTTGCCACGACGCCCGCGAAGACGATGATCGTGAGGATGGCATCGATGTAGAAGAAGAACGCGAAAAGGAAGTTGCGGAGCTCCTTGAGCGCCCACACCTCGCCCACGATCGTCTTGAAGTTGGTGACCCCCCAGCGCGCGGCGGCCGGAATCGTCATCCCTCTGTGGGTATCGGCGGGCAGAACCAGGAACGCGGGTATCGAGAAGAGGAGAAAGAACCCCGCCACCATGAGCCACACCAGGTCGATGTTGTCCCCCACGAGGGGTATCGCCAGGAGCAGCGCGACCGCGGAGCCCAGATAGCCAACGCCGAAGCCGAGTCCTGAGATCCAACCCTGCTTCTCACGGGGTGCGAGGTCCGGCAAGTACGCGTTGTAGAAGACCACCGCGCTCTCGAATCCGACCTGCGCGATCACGAAGATCACGAGCCCCCTCACCGCCATCCCTTCGTCGAGGGACGTCATCATCGCTACGCCGAGGACGCATACGATGGTGTAGAACAGCATGAACTTCTTCCTGCCGCCTCCTCGGTCCGCGATCGCACCGAAAAGAGGGACCGAGAGGGCAACGATCAGCGCCGCCAGCGCGTCGGCCCAGCTGAGCCACAGCTCCCCCGTCCCCCCCTCACCCGCCACCACGAACCCCGCATAGAAGACAGGGAAGACCGCGGTGGTGACCACTGCCGAGTAGGACGAGTTGGCGAAGTCGAACATCGCCCAGGCACCGACTTGCTTCCGGCCCACTCGTGACTCCCGTGAGGTGAGGACGAAGCACGGTAGCGCCCGCGATGCGCGAGAGTCCAGCGAATCGTGAAGGCGGGCGCGGTTGCGTCCTCCGCGGCCCGGCGCGAATCTCAGCCGCCCCGGCTACACACCCTTCCCCCACCCCTCCATGAACAGACTCGCAGGCAAGCGCGTCCTCATCACCGGTGCGTCATCCGGATTCGGAGCAGCCATGGCTCGGAGGTTCGCCGAGCAGGGCTGCGACCTCCTCCTCTCCGCGCGGCGGATCGAGCGCGTCGAGGCCCTGGGCACCGAGCTCAGGAAGGCGCACCCGGTCGAGGTGCGAGTGGACGCTCTGGACGTGACAGAACGCGATGCCGTCGCGGCCTACGTCGCGGATTTGGCGGCCGAGAGGCTCATCCCCGACATCCTCGTGAACAACGCCGGGAAGGCTCGCGGCCTCGACAAGCTGCATGAGGGAAGCCTGGAACACTGGGAGGACATGATCGACACGAACGTGAAGGGGCTTCTCTACATGACGCGCGCGATGGTCCCGCACATGGTCGCGCGGAACTCGGGGCACGTGGTCAACATCGGTAGCATCGCGGGGCACTGGACATACCCGAAGGGCGCGGTCTACAACGCGACCAAGGCCGGCGTGAAAGCCATCACCGAGGGCCTGAACATGGATCTCCTCGGCACCAAGATTCGCGTCTCGAGCGTGGACCCCGGCATGTCCGAGACCGAGTTCAGCGACGTCCGCTTCGACGGTGACACGGGCCGCGCCAAGGACGTCTACAAGGGGGTCAAGCCGCTCTCCGCCGACGATGTCGCGGACGTGGTCCTCTACGTCACCAACCTGCCCGAGCACGTCAACATCCTGGATGTCGTGATGATGCCTACGGCGCAACGCGCCGCCACGCTCGTGCATAGAGAGGGGGCTTGAGCGAAGGGGCTACTGGCCCCACATCCGCCTTCCCGCGGGGGCACGCCGCGGGGGAGACTCGAGCGCCGGCGGCGGCGGGACCGATCACGGAGCCCGATCGCCCGCTCCTGATCGTCTTCACACTCTGGCTGCTGGTCTTTTCGTCGGCGAGCCAGACCATGATCATCGCGCCGATCCTCCCGATCATCGGCGAAGAGCTCGACATCGCGGACGCGGCGCTCGGCACGCTCGTGTCCGCTTACTCCCTCATGGTCGGGGTCTTCGCGATCCTCGCAGGGCCGGTCTCGGACAAGTTCGGCAGGCGTCGGATCCTCCTGCTCGGCTGCGGTGCGATGACGGGCGCGCTCGTCCTGCACACGTTCGCCGTCGACTACTTCTCCTTCCTGCTCGTGCGTCTCCTCGCGGGCAGCGCGGGAGGCGTCCTGAGCGGCGCGGCCGTCTCCTACATCGGCGACGCGTTCGCGTATGGGCGACGCGGTTGGGCGACGGGCTGGGTCCTGAGCGGCGCGGCGGTCGGCCAAATCGCCGGCATCCCCCTCGGGATCGTCATGGCGGTGCGCTGGGGGGTCTCCTCACCGTTCTACGTGTTCGCGGCGACGATGGCACTGACCGTCCTGCTGCTGTACTTCGGAGTGCCGCAGCCCGAGGTGCGCAGGACCCAGCACCCGCTCACGGTGCGCAGAGCCGCCGCAGACTACGTGGCCATGCTCAAGCGGCCGGAGGTGGCGTGGGCCGCGGCGGCCTTCTTCCTCATGTTCCTCGGTGTGTCGGTCTTCCTCATCTATCTACCGACGTGGCTCGAGCGAAACTTGGGGGCGACCGGCGACGAGATCGCGCTCATGTTCCTCGTGGGCGGCCTTGCGAACGTGGTCACGGGCCCGCAGGCCGGTAAGCTGTCCGACAGGATCGGCCGCAAGGGCATCATCCTGCTCGCCTGCATCGGACTCTCGATCGTCATGCTGCTCACGGTCCCGCTCGTCACGAGCCTCTTCAGGGCGTACGTGTTCTTCTTCATCATCATGGTCCTGGTCGCGATGCGCGTCAGTCCCTTCTCGGCGCTCCTCACCACGCTCGTTCAGGACGAGAAGCGCGGCTCCCTCATGAGCCTCACGGTGGCGCTGGGACAGATGGGCTTCGCGCTCGGCGGCGCCATCGCCGGCCCCCTGTTCGCAGGCGCAGGATACTTCTCCAACGCCGTGCTCGGCGCGGTCTTCGTGCTGGGCATGGGCCTCATCGTCTGGTACCGCATCCCGGAGCCCCAGGCGTCCTGACGCGCCCCTGTCGCGGTCCGTCGTCGTCTCTATCTTCCAGCTTCCTGCGGTCGCCACCCCCTGGAGCCGGGAAATCCTAGGTTGAGTTCCGACCCGTCACGGAGCGTGCGCGTCCTCTACGTCGAGGACGCCGTAGACCAAGCGCTGCTGGTCAAGGCGTTCTTCAGCGCCATCGGCGGGTTCACGGTGACGCACGCGCAGGATGGCGATACGGCGCTGAAGCTCATCGCGAGCAAACCGTGGGATATTCTGGTCACGGATCTCAACCTCCCGGGCGCCGATGGCTTCGCGCTCATCAAGGCGTTCCGGGTGAAGTTCCGGCGCTCGCCGATCTTGGTGACCACGGGCTACACGCAGGCCGAGTACGAGGAGCAGGCGCTCCGGGCCGGTGCGGATCAGGTGATGATCAAGCCGCTGCACCAGGACGAGTTCACCGCGCGAGTCAGGGCGATGGCGGAGGCCGGACAGAAGCCCGAGGAGGACGAGCCGGCGGTCGTTCTGGCGATCGAGGGCAGGCTCGGCGACGCGGAGATGGGGTGCGGGGGAACCCTCATGGCGGAGGTGGCGAAGGGTCACACCGTCGTCCTGGTTCCGATCTGCCGCACGGAGGAGGACGTCACCCCCGAGGAGCTCAAGGGGGCCGCCATCGCGGCGAAGATCCTCGGGGTCCAGCTCCGGATCGATCGCACCCTCTTCGGCGATGCGGCTGGACAGAAGGACCTGATCGAGCGCACCCTGAACGAGCTGCGCCCCACGATGGCCTTCATGCCCGCGCGCGACGACCGCGACCTTTCTCGCCGCGACGCGGCGAGGATCACCGAGGGGGCAACTGCCGAGATCGGTACAGTGCTCGCATACGAGACCGCGACGACAGGACTCGAGTTCGTGCCGTCGCGATTCCATGACATACGTGCGGAGATGGTGCTGAAAATGGAGGCTCTCGCGGCATACCAGGCGGTCGGCGCTCCCCGCGTCGACCTGCGGCCCCGCATGGCGCAGGCGTACGCGCGCTATTGGGGACGCTTCCGGGACTTCACCGAGGTGGAGGCCTTCGAGCAAGTCCGCGGGGAGGGTGCCTGATGGCCACCCGCGCGCATTTGGACTTCGAGCGCCACATCGTCGAGATCCAGGCCCAGATCGACAAGCTCCTCGACCTGGCCCAGCGGCGAGGCATCGAGGTGTCGGAGGAGGTCGAGAGCCTGCGCGGCAGACTCCAGGAGCTGAAGCAGCAGACGTACGACAGCCTGAGCCCCATGGAGCAGGTGTTGGTCGCGCGCCACCCACGCCGCCCCTACACGCTCGACTACGTGGAGCGGATCTGCGAGGACTGGGTCGAGCTTCACGGGGACCGAGCCTTCCGGGATGACGAGGCGCTCGTGGGCGGATGGGCTCGGCTGCAGGGTCGCACGGTCATGCTCATCGGCCATCAGAAGGGCCGCGACATGAAGGAGAACCTGAGGCGCAACTTCGGCATGCCTCATCCCGAGGGCTACCGCAAAGCCCTGCGCCTCATGCGGCAGGCCGAGAAGTTCGGCCGCCCCGTCATCTCCCTCATCGATACACCCGGCGCCTATCCAGGCATCGGCGCGGAGGAGCGCGGCATCGGAGAGGCCATCGCGTTCAACCTGCGGGAGATGGCCCGTTTGCGCGTGCCCATCGTGTCTGCGGTGATCGGCGAGGGTATGTCAGGAGGTGCGCTCGGCATCGGCGTGACCGACAGGATCCTCATGCTCGAGCACTCGATCTACTCGGTGATCTCGCCCGAAGGGTGCGCGGCGATCCTGTGGCGGTCGGCCGAGCATCGCGAGGAGGCGGCGCGCGCGCTCCGCCTGACGGCAAAGGACCTGCTCGAGCTCGGCATCTGCGACGAAGTCGTGGCCGAGCCCGCCGGCGGAGCGCACGCCGACTGGGACGAGGCCGCCGGCTTGCTGGCCGAAGCGATCGATCGAACGCTGTCCGAGCTGTGCGAGCTGCCGGTCGAGCGCCTGCTCGAGGAGCGCTGGGCCAAGTACGACGCCATCGGCGCCTGGCGAGAGGCGTAGTCGACGGTATGGCAGGATTCGCGGAGGTCTGCTTCAAGGGAACCAGAAAGGACTACTACTCGTATACCGACATCGATCTGCGCCCGGGGCACTACGTCATCGTGGAAGCCGAGCGCGGCGAGGACCTGGGCGAAGTCTCGGCCGTGGGGACGATCGCCGAGCGGAAGTGCTCCTCCTCGGGAGGTTGCACGACCCCGACTCCCGAGCAGAAGGTCGTGCGTGTGGCCACGCTGGACGAAGTCGGCCGCCGCGACACCCTGCGCGAGGACGAGCAGCTCGTGCGCGAGCGCAGCCGGCAGATGGTCACCAAGCACAACCTCAAGATGAAGGTCACGGAAACGGAATGGCAGTTCGATCGCGCCAGGCTCATCATCTACTTCACTGCCGAGAAGCGAGTCGACTTCCGTCAGCTCGTGCGCGACCTCGCACGAACCTTCAAGACGCGGATCGAGCTCAAGCAGATCGGCGTGCGCGACGAGGCCGCGCTCCTCGGCGGAGTGGGCCGCTGCGGGCGCGAGCTGTGCTGCTCGACCTGGCTCCCCGAGCTGAAGCCCGTGTCTCTCCAGCTCGCCAAGGACCAGCGTCTTTCTCTCAATCCCGCCCAGATCAGCGGCTGCTGCGGCCGGCTCATGTGCTGCCTCATGTACGAGCACCGCACGTACGTGGAGGCGCGCCGCCGGTTCCCTCGGGAGGGCCGCTCGGTGCGGACGTCGCGCGGCGAGGAGCGCGTCGTGGCCGTAGACATCTGGCGTGACACCGTGTCGCTGAGGGGCGCCGACGGCGAACGAAGGCTGGTCTCGCTCGACGAGCTCAAGACCGAGGTCGGCAAGTCCCGGGGTCGTGGACCCGATGGCCAGGAGCAGGACAGCGTTTGACGCAGAGGCAACGGAAGTACCTCACCACGCCGATCTACTATCCGTCCGGTGAGCCGCACCTCGGCCACGCATACACGACGATTCTGGCCGACGTCCTCGCGCGCTTCTACCGGCAGGACGGCGTCGACGTCTACTTCCTGACCGGGACGGACGAGCACGGCCAGAAGATGCAGGACGAGGCCGACCGACGCGGCATCGCGCCCCTGGAGCTATGCGACCTCATGGCCGCGCGCTTCGGGGCGGCGTGGGAGCGGCTCGAGATCTCCCACGATCGTTTCATCCGGACGACGGAGGCCGAGCACATCGCGGTGGTGCAGGCGTTCCTGACGCGGCTCTGGGAACGAGGTGAGATCTACGAAGGCGCTTACACCGGATGGTACTGCGTCCACGAGGAGCGCTACTGGACGGAGAAGGACCTCGGGCCTGGCGGAGCGTGTCCGGACTGTGGCAGGCCCACGCAGCACGTCGAGGAGAAGAACTACTTCTTCCGCATGGGCCGCTACCAGGACGCTCTGATCGAACACATCCAGAGCAACCCCGACTGGATCGTGCCGGACATGCGCAGGAACGAGGTTCTCGGCTTCCTGCGGAAGCCACTCGGGGACCTCTCGATCTCGCGACCGAAGACTCGGCTGACGTGGGGCATCACCCTCCCGTTCGACTCCGACCACGTCGCCTACGTGTGGGTGGACGCGCTCATCAACTACCTCACCGCGTCCGGCACGATCGATCCCACCGCGCCCGCCGGGCAACAGGGCTTCGGCGACGTGACCGGGTCCTGGTGGCCTGCCGATCTGCACGTCATGGGCAAGGACATCCTCACGACGCACGCCGTCTACTGGCCGACGCTGCTCATGGGCGCGGGCCTGCCCCTGCCCCGTCAGATCCTCTCCCACGGATGGTGGGTCGCCGGGGAGACCAAGATGTCCAAGTCGCTCGGCAACGTCGTCGACCCGCTCGCGCTACGAGAACGCTTCGGCACGGACGCGGTCCGGTGGTACCTCCTGCGCGAGATGCCGACCGGCTCGGATGCGTCCTACACGCCCGAGCGGTTCCTCGCGCGCTACGACGAGCTCGCCAACGTGCTCGGCAACCTGGCGAGCCGCGTGATCGCGATGATCGAGAAGTATCGTCAGGGGGTGGTCCCCGGTGCGCCGGGAACCAGCCTCGACGCGCGGATCGCCGCCACGATGGGCTCGGTACGCGAGTCCATGGAGGCCTACCGTGTGCACGATGCGCTCGCGGCGGCGATGGAGCTCGCACGGGAAGCCAACGGATGGGTCGAAGAGCGCCAACCTTGGGCTCAGGCCAAGGACGCCGGAGCGGCCGCGGATCTCGACGAGACGCTCGCCACCCTCGCCCGCGCGCTCGTGACGCTCGCCGCGCTCTTCCAACCGGTCGCTCCGGCCAAAATGGCAGAACTGTGCACCCGGCTGGGGCTCGACCGTGTGCCCACACTGGCGGAATCCGGCTCGTTGGCGATTGCGGGGCGCCGGGTCACCAAAGGGGCGCCCCTCTTCCCCAAGATCGAAACCGCTGGGGTTGCTTGACACCCCATTCCGGGCGCCCGTAACTTCCCCCAACGTCCCCCCTGGAGCGCCGAAGTCGTCGGGTACGAATCGTCCACGGATGTAGAAAACCCAGGCGGGCTCATGGCCGGAAACAATTGGACGTTCCTCCTCGTTCGAGGTGACGACAGCCCGGTCAGTCAGTACTCGTTCTCGGCCCGTGCCCTGCGGGTGCTTCTCGTCGCCGGAACGCTCCTCTCCGTGACGGTGCTCGGTTTCGGAATCACGTCGGGGATCGAGGGGATCGGGCGAGTCCAGGCCCGTCAGCTGAGGGCGCGGAACCAAGCCCTCGAACTGGAGCTCGCGCGCTTCGACGACCGCATCCGCTCCCTCGAAGGCGTCCTCGACCAGGTCGCTGCGAACGACGCGAACTTCCGTAGCATCGCCGGCCTCGAGGTCATCGACGAGGAGGTGCTGGAGGCAGGCGTCGGCGGCCCGGGTCTCGGCTCTCCGGAGGGTTCGCCGCTCTGGTCGCTCGATGCCGAGATGGCGCAGGCCGCCTTCGCCACGTCGTACGACCTCAGCGCGCTCGAGCGTCGGGCGCGGCTCCTCGGCGAGAGCCTCGAGGAGGCGACCACCGCGGTGTCGTCGAATCGCGACCGGCTCGAGTCGCTCCCCTCCATCTTCCCCACGATTGGTTGGCTCACCAGCCGCTTCTCAACGGCGCGGATGCATCCGATTCACAACCGCCCCCTCCCTCACGAAGGGATGGACATCTCCGCGCCGAGGAACACGCCGATCATCGCGGCCGCCAAGGGCCGGGTCATCCGGGCCGGATGGTTCGCCGGGTACGGACTGGCCGTCGAGATCGACCACGGATACGGCATTACGACGCTGTACGGGCACGCTTCGCGGGTCATCGTGCAAGTGGGGCAGGAGGTGCTTCGCGGCGACATGATCGCGCGTGTCGGAAGCACGGGGATCTCCACGGCGTCCCACCTGCACTACGAAGTCCGCGTGGACGGCGTGGCGCATGACCCGGCGACGTACATCCTGCCCGAGACCATCCTCGACTAGCTGTGGTGGTCGGTGCGAGTCCGATGTACTAGCCTACGCTCCATGAGAAGAGTGCCCGCGCTCGCCGTTTCACTGCTCCTGGCTGGTGCCGCGTGCGGACCCGTGGAGGTCGTGGTGTCGATGGAGATCGACGTCGACGACCCGGCCGACGGCGGTACGATCCAGCGCGCCCTCTCTGCGATCGAGGTTCGGATGCTCCCCTACGACCGGGACGCGGTCTTCGACTCGATCGTAGCCGTGTATCCGACGCCAGAACCCGCGGTGCCTGCCGAGCTCCTCATGGCCCGTGAGCAGGTCCAGGCCGCGCAGGAGGAGTGGGACCAGGCGCAGCGTCGCGGGCGCATGCTCCGCGACACCCTCCAGAAGCTGGGGGCGACGATGGAGCCCTTGGACCGGGGGGGGGCCACGTACGTTCTCCTCTTCGGCGACTTCACCAACCTCGAGAGACGGCTCCCCGCGGTGGAGCGTGACGAGCAGGCCGCCTTCGCCCGATTCGATAGCCTGCTGAAGGGCACGATTCGCGCGAGCGACTCGGCGCGCATTCTGCAGGAGAGCTGGGGTGACGACGCCTTCGCGGACGTTGGGTCGATCTTCGCCGCTAAGGCCCAGGCATCCGGCCTCGACGTGGCGATCGATACGACGGACGCGTCCGGCGTGGCCCGTCGGCATCTCCAGGTGATTCCCGGCCAATACTGGGTGCACGCGCGCTACGAGCTGGCCTACACGGAGCTCTACTGGAACGTCCCCATCACGGTCGAGCGCGGTGAGCCGGTGCAGGTCCGGCTCACCCGGGACAACGCCGAGGAGCGCCCCAGGTTATAGCGCCGCTACCCTCCTTGGACTCCCCACCGAACCCCTCGTTCGAGGTGGACGCAGACAGGATCGGTTGGATCACCTTCGATGATCCCGACCGGTCCCTCAACGTCCTCACCGAGCCGGTCATGCGTCGCTTCGGACAGACGCTCGACGAGGCGCGAGCCGCCGGACGTGAAGGCCGCATCTCGGTCTTGGTCGTCCGCAGCGGCAAGGCCGAATCGTTCATCGCGGGCGCCGACATCGACGCGATCTCGGCGCTCGATGACACCACCGAGGCCGAAGCGAAGATCCGCCTCGGCCAGGCGGTCTTCAACGACCTCGCGTCGCTCCCGATTCCGAGCGTCGCCGCCGTCCACGGCGCATGCGTCGGCGGCGGGCTCGAACTCGCGCTCGCGTGCACGCACCGCGTGTTGTCGGACTCGAAGAAGACGAGTCTCCAGTTCCCCGAGGTGATGCTCGGCATCTTGCCCGCGTGGGGAGGCACGACGCGGCTCCCGCGGTTGGTCGGGCTCCAGGCTTCGCTCGACATCCTACTGACGGGTCGAAAGATCGACGCGCCCAAGGCGAAGCGCATGGGACTCGCCAGCGAGGTCGTGCCTGAGGCGCTCCTCTCGGCCAAGGTTCGCGACTTCGCCCTGGGAGTGGCGCGGGCCCGTGGTCCCGAGCAACCGCGGAAGCGCGCCCTCTCGGCCCGCGTGCTCGAGGCCACATCGCCCGGCCGCAAGATCCTGCTCGCGGTCGCGCGTAAGAAGGTGCTCGCGAGCACCGGAGGCCACTATCCGGCGCCGCTGCGCATCCTCGAGATCCTCGGCGCCCACTTCTCCGGGAGCGTGGACGCGAGCCTGGCCGCCGAGGCGCGCGCCGCCGCAGAGCTCGTGGTGGGACCCGTCTGCAAGAACCTGGTGCACGTGTACCACCTGCGCGAGGCCGCCCGCAAAGGGATCGGGACCGCCGACCCGCAGTTGGCGCCCACCCCGGTGACATCGCTCGGCGTACTCGGAGCGGGGATCATGGGCGGCGGCATCGCCCACCTGGCAGCGGACAACGGGGTGCATGTGTACATGAAGGACATCCGCCACGAAGCCATTACGGGTGGCCTGCAGCATGCACGCGGTCGGTTCGACAAGGCCGTGGAGCGACGTAAGCTATCCCGGCGAGAGGCCGCGCAGCGCATGGACCTCATCGGTGGTGGACTCGATTTCCGTGGCGTCGCGGGAGCCGACCTCGTCGTCGAGGCGGTCGTCGAGCGCATGGACGTGAAGCGTGCGGTCCTGCGTGAGACGGAGGGCCACGTCGGCCCGGAGTGCGTGCTCGCGACGAACACGTCCTCCCTCTCGGTCGATGCCATGGCGGAGGCGCTCCAGCGCCCCGCGCGGTTCTGCGGCATGCACTTCTTCAATCCCGTGGACCGCATGCCCCTCGTCGAGGTGGTGCGGGGCCGGGCGAGCTCCGATCAGGCGGTAGCGACCGTCTACGCGTTCGCGCTGCGCCTGGGCAAGGTCCCAGTCGTGGTGCGTGACGGACCGGGCTTCGTGGTCAACCGCATCCTCGGACCGTACCTGAACGAGGCGGGCTATCTGCTCGGCGACGGCGCGAAGATCGAGCGCATCGACAGCGTGGCCAAGGCGTTCGGCATGCCCATGGGGCCTCTCCGCCTGATCGACGAGATCGGCATCAACGTGTCGCGCCACGCGGGGGCCGCCCTGCACGAGGCACTGGGTGAACGCCTGGCGCCCTCGCCGGTGCTCCTCGCGCTCGGCAACACGAAGCGCCTAGGCCGAAAGGGCGGCGTGGGGTTCTATCTGTACGAGAAGGGGGAGGAGAAGCGGATCGACGAGACCATCTACGCGGAGCTGGGCTCGGTCGTCCCGGCACCGAGGGAGGTCAGCGAGGGCGAGATCGTCAATCGGCTCGTGCTCGCGATGGTCAACGAAGCCGCACGCGTCCTCGAGGAGGGCGTGATTGGGAGCGCGAGCGCGGTCGACCTGGCGATGATCATGGGAACGGGATTCCCGCCGTTCCGTGGCGGCCTGCTGCGCTACGCGGATTCTCTGCAGCCGCAGGCGGTGCTGTACGATCTCAAGGAGCTCCAGCAGGCGCACGGCGATCGCTTCGAGCCGGCTCGGTCGATCGTGGATCTCGCGGAGTCCAATGGACGCTTCTACCGGATGTACCCGTGAGTCGCGCACCCATGTACGCGGGAGTGATTCCCAGCGCGGGGGCTTCGGTACGCATGGGGCGACCCAAGGCGCTACTCGCCGTGAGCGGCGAGAGCTTCCTGCGTCGCACCGTACGCGCCCTACGCGCAGGAGGGTGTGACCCCGTGTGTGTCATCGTGGCGGATGGTGAGCGGAGCCTGGCAGCAGAGGCGGAGGCCGCCGGGGCGAGCGTGCTCATGAACCCCGCGCCCGGCGAGGGACCGATCACGTCGCTCCGCATCGCGCTCGCGGCGCTCGGCGACTCGGTGGCCGGCTTCGCCTACCTGCCCGTAGACCACCCGATGGTGCGGGCCGACACGGTCGCCCAGTTGCTGGATGCCGCGCGCGCCTCAGACGCGACGCTCACCGTACCGATGTACGCGGGCAAGCGCGGGCACCCCGCCGTGTTCGGCCGGGCGCTCTTCGCGGAACTCACGGATCCCGCGCTCCAAGGGGGTGCCCGGACGGTCGTCCACCGGCACCTCCCCGAGGCGCTGCTCGTCGAGGTCGACGATGCCGGCGTGCTGACCGACATCGACACCCCCGAGGCCTACACGGCGGTCCTGGGATGAGCGGCCTTTCCGCGGCCGACGTGGCCGAACTCATGCTCGCGACCGCAGAGTCCGGCGGGTCCGCCGCCGCGGTGGTGATCGTCGGATCGTCGAAGGACGGCGTGACCGGACGCCGGGTGGCCGTCACCCGAGCGGGCGCCAACCGGGAGGGTCTCCACGGCGGTCTTGGCTCCCCCGCGCTCGACGCCGCGGGCGTAGACCTGATGCGACAGGCACTCGATGCTACACGCAGCCGGGACGGCCTCCGCGAGGTACGGTTGGACGGCGAGAGGTTCGAGCTCTACCTCGAGGTGCGTCGTCCCGTTCAGGAGCTCATCGTCGTGGGCGCCGGACACATCGCGCAGCCCATGGCGCACGTCGGCTCGCTGCTCGGGTTCAAGGTCACCGTGCTCGACGACCGCCCCGACTTCGCCACGCGCGAGCGCTTCCCGGACGCCGACCGCCTCGTCCGCGCGGACTTCTCCGACCCGTTCGCGGACATTCCCCTGCACGAGCGCTCGCACATCCTGCTCGTAACGCGGGGCCACAAGTACGACTACGACTGCCTCATCCGAGCCCTGCGCACGGATCCGCCACCGGCCTACATCGGTATGATCGGAAGTCGTAGGCGCGTGCGGGCCACGTTCGTGCAGCTCATCGACGAAGGTTTCTCGATGGATCTCATCGAGCGGATTCACGCGCCAGTGGGCCTCGACATCGGCGCGGAGACCCCCGAAGAGATCGCCGTGGCCGTGGCCGCCGAGCTCGTCATGATTCAGCGAGGCGGAACGGGTCTACCCCTGAAGGGGGTGGAGCGCATCGCGGAGCGCTTCTTCAGCCAGACGTCGGAGGACGAGAAGTGACGCGGGAAGACGACCGAACACTGACGGAAGCGCTCGCGGAAGCCCGAGACGCCGGCCGCCGCTGTGTCCTCGCCACGATCGTCGAGACCAAGGGCTCGACGCCTCGCAAGGTCGGGGCGCGCATGCTCGTGGACCCGACGCGTGGGCTCGTGGGCACGGTGGGTGGCGGCTGCGGTGAGGCCGAAGTGATCGAGTCGGCACACCGGGTGCTGGCCTCCGGGATCCCCGAGCGGGTGCGGGTCGACCTGACGGACGACCTCCTCTCGTGGAGCCCGGCCGTGTGCGGCGGCATCATGGACGTGTTCGTGGAGCCGGTGTCGCCAACGGCGGCAACCGAAGACCGGAAGTGAGCGCGACGCGACGCGTCCGCATCCACTACCAGCGCCTTCCCGACAACGAGCAGGTCTTCGACCAGCGAGTCGTGCTCGACCGAGACGACGTGATCGTGACCGTCACCGATCCGGGCGCCATCAAGGCGCCTGTCCTCGTCGGCGGGCGAGCCGTGCTCGAGCCCGGTTCGCGCGCCGTCTGGTTCACGTTCCCTGGGCTCTGGCACGACGCCGGCCGGTTCCATCTCGCCGACGGCGCGTTCACCGGCATCTACGCGAACATCCTCACGCCGCCGCGCATCGAGGGGAGCGTCTGGCACACGACCGATCTCTTCCTCGACGTTTGGCTACCCGCGAACGGCTCGGTCACGCTGCTCGATGAAGACGAGCTCGCAGAAGCGCTGACGCACGCCCACATCGACCACGAACTGGCTGGTCGCGCTCGAAACGAGGCCGACCGCTTGCTGGATCTCGCCGCGGCGGGGAGTTGGCCGCCGCCGATCGTGAGCGAGTGGACGCTGGAGCGAATCGTGGCCGACGAAGATCGTCCGAGCTGAGGGTCGGCCCGGACGAAGCTGCGTCGAGCTAGGCGCCGTCCAGGACGAAGGCCGCGCAGAGCTTGCTCGCGTCCACGTGCACGCGCTTCAGCACCGCCGGGTCCTCGCGCAGGCAATCGACGAGCCTCTCGTTCGCGCGGAGAGACGCAAGCGGGATCTCGACTTCCTCGCGGTGGAAGGCTCCGTGCTCCGCGAACACGAGCTGCACCTTCACGGTCGCGGAGCTCACGTGCCTCGCGCGCGCAGCCGCCCGATCTCGGGCAGCGTCGCGAAGAAGATCAGCGTGATGATGATGGCGGACGCCACGCAGTACTGGCACCAGGCCTCGATCACGGCGGCCTCCAGGTAGGTCAGGTAGGCCGAGAAGGCCACGCCGAGTGCAGAGCCCCCCAGCAAGAGCGCCGAGATCGCGCGCGACTCCCGCAGCCGCGGTTGGAGCCCCGCGAGCGAGAGCACGAACAGCGCGACATATCCGCCGACGCCGATCGCCGACACGGGCACCGGCCCGATCTTCGCGTAGACGCTCGACTGGACCGTCGCGCAATCACCCACGCCGCACACGATCGGCCCCGTGAGCCCGGCGTTGTGCGCCCACAGGTACAGCGCGACGAAGAAACCGACCAGCGAGAGGACGCTCACCAACATGCGGCTGAGAGGCGGTGGCAGCATGGTTTCGGAGCCCGACAGATGCTACGCGCCCGGGGTGGGCGCGATGGCCTCTTCGAGGTACTGCTGGAGGGTCGGCCAATCGAAGTTGCTCATGTTCCGGACGGCGCCGCCCTGCTCGACGAGAACCGTGGGAGTCCCGCGCACTCCGAGCTGCAGCCCGAGCTCCATGTTCGCGGTCACCACGTCGGCGTGCTGGTCGCTTTCGAGGCACGACCGGAACGTGCCTCCGTCCAGCGCGAGCTCCTCGGAGTATTCCACGAACGTGCCCACCGCATTCGGCAGGGTCGCCCACCGAGCCTGGTTCCGGAACAGGAGATCGTGGTATTCCCAGTATTTGCCCTGATCCGCGGCGCACCGCGAAGCCCTGGCTGCCAGGAAGGCGTGCGGGTGGATTTCGATGATAGGCCAGTCGTAATAGACGAACTTGACGTTGCCCGACTCGAGGTACGTGAGCTCTAGCTGGGGCTTCACCTGCGTGGCGAACGCCTGACACCCCGGGCACTGGAAGTCGCCGAACTCGATGACCGTGATGGGGGCGTTCTCGTCGCCCTTCGTGTTGCCCTGGGCCAACTCGACCAGACGGTTGACGTCGTCCAGACCCTCGACGGTGACCGGCGCCGAGACCGCACCGCCGCCGCCGCCCACGGAGTACCCGACCGCACCGATGCCAATGACGGCCACGACGCCGAGCACGATGTACAGCTTCTTCATATCCGTGCCGCCCTCGCGGGACTGCCGGCGCTCTTCACTTCTGGACACGTTGGGCTCCTTCGGACTGTTCCGACCTTGGGTCTGCCTTCGAGGCGCCAGCCTGCGCCAGGCGCTTCCGGCCGCCGTATGAGGACGCCCGGGAGGCTCAAGATGTTCCGCCGCCCCCCGGCGATCAAGCTGGGGTCAGGCGCGGGGGCCGTCCGTCAGCAGCGCCACGACCTGCTCCGTCGAGGAGAAGTCCGCGAGCACGTGGTCCGCGCCCGCGGCCTGGAGGTCCTGCGTGCTGAACTGTCCCGTGGCGACGGCGAGGGTGCGCATCCGCCCGGCTCGTCCGCACGCCACATCACGCGGCGTGTCGCCCACGACGATCGCGTGCTCGGGGCCCAGCGATGGACCCCAGTGGGCCCGGGCGCGGCCGAGCGCGATGGCCGGAAGCTCGTCGCGCTCCTCGTGATCGGAGCCGTAGCCACCGATCCCGAAGTGGCTCCACAACCCCGCCGAGCCGAGCTTGAGCTTCGCGCCACCCGCGATGTTCCCCGTGACCAGGCCGAGCGCGATTCCGTCCACCTCGGCGAGCCCATCGAGCAGCGCGCGAACGCCGGGGAGCACCCTCACGGGCTGGCTCCCGAGCGCCGGCTCGAGGTGGCCCAGGTACCGCTCCCACAGCTCGGGCATCCCCTCGTCGATCGCGGCATGGGCGAGCCCCGCGCGGCTCAAGAGCTCCCGCGCGATCTGCGGATCCGTCTTGCCGGCGAAACTGATGCTGGCGGGGTCCCCGGCCGTGCCATACGTCTCCGTCATCGCCGTGACGAACGCGGTCTTCGCGGGCCCGCCCGAGACGAGCGTGCCGTCGATGTCGAACAGAATCAGGCGCCGCACGGTGGCCTCAGACGAGCTGAGGCAGGAACGAAGGGTCGAGATTGCCGCCGCTCACGACCACGGCGACGCGCCCGCCATTCACCTGGAGCCTGCCCGAGAGGAGCGCCGCGGTAGCCGCCGCGCCGCTGAACTCGACGATCGCTTTCTGTCGCTCGATGAGCAGGCTGGTCGCCGCGCGAATCGCCGCATCGGTCACCGTCACGACGTCGTCCACGAGCTCGCGCGCGTGCTCGAACGTGAGCTGACTGACGATCGAGGGTGCGAGACCGTCGGCGATGGTGTCCACGCTGCCGAGCAGCGCGGGGGAGCCGTTGTCGAGTGCGCGCCTCATCGAGGCGGCTCCCTCGGGCTCCACGCCGATGACCTTCGCGGTCGGCTGCATGCGCTTCACCGCGGCGGCCACCCCGCTGAGCAAGCCGCCGCCGCCGACCGGCACGAGGACGAAGTCCACGTCCGGCCACTCGCGCGCGACTTCGAGGCCCACGGTGCCCGCCCCGGCGATGATGTGCCGGTGGTCGAACGGCGGCACGACGATGAGGCGTTCCTTCTTGGCGATCTCCTCGGCGCGCGCGCGCCTCTCGATGGAGGTCGTGCCCTCGAAGATCACCTCTGCGCCGAATCGCTCGCAGCCGTCGCGTTTTACCTTAGGCGCCGTGGTCGGCATGACCACCACCACCCGGATGCCGCGCAACTTGCCCGCCAGAGCGACCGCCTGGCCGTGGTTCCCGGAGGAATAGGTGATGACGCCGCGCGCGACCTGGTCGTCCGAGAGCTGCGAGACGAAGTTGTGCGCGCCGCGGATCTTGAAGGAGCCCGCGCGCTGGAGGCTCTCGAACTTCAGCCGCACGGGCGCGTCCACCGCCTCGGACACCGCGTCGGACTGAATCAGCGGAGTCGGAACCGCGATCCCGACGAGGCGACGCGCGGCCGCCTCGACCTCCGTGAGCCCTACCAGCCCTTCGCCGTGCAACACCTGGCTCACTCGGTCTCCGCTTCGGCGCCTTCGGGGCCAACCTCCACGCCGTCCTGGCCGACGTCCTCGTCGGTCACCACGCGCGCCACGTCGACCACCGTGTCACCCTCGTCGAGGTTGACCAGCTTGACGCCCTGCGTCGCGCGGCCGATCAGCGAGATCTCCGCAACTCGTTGCCGGTTCACCACGCCCTGGCGCGTGACCACCATGAGCTGCTCATCCTCGGTGACGGCCTTCACAGCCACGACCTGCCCGGTCTTCTCGGTGGTCTTGAGGTTGATCACCCCGGAGCCGCCGCGCTTCTGGAAGCGGTATGCGTCCACCTCGGTGCGCTTGCCGAGTCCCCTCTCGGACACGACGAGCAGCGTCGAACCCGGCCGGACCACGACCATCCCGATCACCACGTCCTTGTCGCGCAGGCGCAGCCCTCTCACGCCCTCGGAGACGCGCCCCGTCGTGCGCACGTCGGACTCGTGGAAGCGGATCGCCATCCCGCCTCGACTGGCGAGGATGATCTCGTCCTCGCCCGACGTGACCTGGACGTCGATCAACTCGTCGTCGTCCCGCACGTTGATCGCGTTCAGTCCCACATTGCGGATGTTGCCGTACGCGGACAGCACGGTCTTCTTGACCACGCCGAGACGCGTCCCGAACAGGAGGTACTGGTCGTCCCTGAATTCTCTCACCGGAACAACCGCGGCGATCTTCTCGTCCTCGGACACGTTGAGGAGGTTCACGATCGGCTTGCCCTTCGACGTCCGGCCACCCACTGGGATCTCCCAGACCTTCTTCCAGTAGCACTGGCCCCGACGCGTGAAGATCATCAGGTAATCGTGGGTCGATGCCACGAACATGTGCTCGACCCAGTCCTCTTCCTTGGTCTCCATCCCGCGCAGGCCGCGCCCGCCCCGCCGTTGGGCGCGGTACGTGCCGACCGGAAGGCGCTTCACGTAGCCCTGGTGGGACACGGTGACGACCATGTCCTCCTCGACGATCAGGTCCTCGACATCGAACGACCCGATCGCCCCGGTGATCTCGGTACGGCGCTCGTCGCCGTACTTCTCCGCGATCTCCCTGAGCTCGTCCTTGAGGATGCCCATGCGGACCTCCGCGGAACCGAGGATCCGGCGCAGCTCCTGAATCTGCGCGCGAACCTCCGCGAGCTCCTCCTCGAGCTTCTCGATCTCGAGCCCGGTGAGCCGCGCGAGCCGCATGTCCAGGATCGCCTTCGCCTGGCGCTCGGAGAGCGCGAACTGCTCCTGCAGGGTTCGCGACGCGGTCTCCACGTCCTCGGATCCGCGGATGACCTTGATGACCTCGTCGATGTTGTCGACGGCGATCTTCAGGCCCTCGAGGATGTGCTCGCGCTCCAGCGCCTTCGTGAGGTCGAACTGGCTCCGCCGCACGATCACGACGAGGCGGTGATCGATGAAGTGCCCGAGCATCTCGCGCAGCGACATGATCTTCGGCTGCCCGTCTACGAGCGCCAACAGGATCGTGCCGAACGTCGACTGCATCTGCGTGTGCCGGTACAGCTGGTTCAGCACGACGTGGGGCACGGCCTCGCGCTTGAGCTCGATCACGATGCGCATGCCGTCGCGATCCGACTCGTCACGCAGATCGCGGATGTCAGGGATCTTCTTGTCGCGGGCGAGCTGGGCGATCTGCTCGATGAGACGCGACTTGTTCACCATGAACGGGATCTCATTGACGACGATCCGCTCGTGGTGGACGTCCACCGGCTCGATCAGAGCGCGCGCCCTCATGATGACGCGGCCGCGTCCTGTTCGGTACGCGTCGTGCACGCCTTCCAAGCCGCAGACGAATCCGCCGGTCGGGAAGTCGGGACCGCGCACGATCGACTCCAGCTCGTCCTGCGGAAGATCCCGGTTGTCGATCAACGCGACTGTGGCGTCGACGATCTCGCGCAGGTTGTGCGGCGGAATATTCGTCGCCATGCCGACCGCGATGCCCGACGAGCCGTTGATGAGAAGGTTCGGCGCCATCGACGGCAGGACGGTGGGTTCGTTGCGGCTCCCGTCGAAGTTCGGCGAGAACGCGACGGTCCCCTTGTCGATATCCGAGAGGAGCTCCATCGCGACGTTCGTCAGGCGAGCCTCGGTATACCGATAGGCCGCCGGCGGATCGCCGTCCACCGAGCCGAAGTTCCCTTGCCCGTCCACGAGCGGATAGCGCAGAGAGAAGGTCTGCACCATGCGCACCATCGAGTCGTACACGGCGATGTCGCCGTGGGGGTGGTACTTACCGAGCACGTCGCCGACCACGGTCGCGCTCTTCCTATAGGCTCGACCGGGGCTGAGGCCGGCTTCCATCATCGCATAGAGAATGCGGCGATGCACCGGCTTGAGCCCGTCGCGCACGTCGGGCAGCGCACGCTGCACGATCACGCTCATCGAGTAGTCGATGAACGATTCCCGCATCTCGTCTTCGAGGAGACGGGCTAGAATCTTTTGACCGGTGCCGCCGCCAGGGAGCCCGCGCTCGTCACTCATTCATGCATTCCTTGATGTCGTGACAGGGAGCCCGGCCACGCGGTGCCGACCCTGGCACCGAACGGGGCCGCCCTCGGGCCCGCGAAACTGAGGAAATCCAGCCGCCGCGACGGAAGCGCACGGCACGTTCGCGAGGGGCTTTCGGGCACCGGAAAAAGTAACCCGATCCGGCATCCGGAGTAACCCCCGGAAAGCCGCTTGGCACAACGGCTTTCAGGCGATGGAGACTAGGCCCGCGCGGCGCCCCGGCGCAGGGTCTCCGCGAGGTAGCGCCCCGTCGCGCTCTCCGGCACGCCGGCCACCGTCTCTGGCCTCCCCATGGCCACGACTTCCCCGCCCCGGCTCCCCGCACCTGGCCCCAGGTCGATCAGCCAGTCCGCAGCCCCGATCACGTCGAGGTTGTGCTCGATGACGAGCACCGTATTGCCGGCCTCCACCAGGCGGTCGAGCACGTCCATGAGGTTGGCCACGTCCTCCCCCGACAGGCCTGTGGTCGGCTCGTCCAGGATGTAGAGCTTCCGGCCCTTCTTGCCCGCCGCGCCGGCGAGCTCGCGCGCAATCTTCAGCCGCTGCGACTCGCCGCCGGACAGCGTGGTCGCCGGCTGGCCCAAGCGGAGGTAGCCGAGCCCCACCTGCTGCAGATGCCAGAGCGCACGGCCCAGCTTCCGCTCGCGGATGAAGAAGCGGATGGCCTCGTCGACCGTGAGGTCGAGGACTTCGGATACGTTGCGTCCACGTACCTTCACGTCCAGCAGCTCGCGCTTGTAGCGCTTCCCGCCGCACGCGTCACAGGGGACGAACACGTCCGCCATGAAGACCATCTCGATCTCGACCTGTCCGGCGCCGCCGCACTCCTCGCACCGACCCCCGGCCACGTTGAAGCTGAAGTGCCCCGGGCCGTATTTCCGTTCCCGCGCGAGCGGATGCTCCGCGAAGATCTTCCGGACCTCGTCCCACGCCTTCACGTACGTGACCGGATTGGAGCGCGGGGTTCGCCCGATCGGGGACTGGTCCACGAGCACGACCTCTTCAATGTGCGAGAGGCCCTCGAGCGCGTCGTACTCGCCGACAGCCTCCCCGAGGTGCTCCTTGGCCGTCGTGCGACCGGCCAGCTCGCGCTCCACGGCGCGGTAGAGCACGTCGTGGACGAGCGTCGACTTCCCCGAGCCCGAGACGCCACTCACCACGGTCAGCGTGCCGAGCGGAATGTCGATGTCGACGCCGCGCAGGTTGTGCTGGCGCGCACCCCGGAGGGTCAGGCACGCGCCGTCCACCTTGCGGCGGCGCGAGGTGACGCCCTCCGAGCGCCCCGACAAGTAGCGGCCGGTGGCGGTATCCGCCGCCTCCAACGCGGCCGGCGGGCCCTCGAACACGACCTGGCCTCCGTGCTCCCCCGAGCCCGGACCGAGCTCGACGACGTGGTCCGCGGAGCGGATCGCCTGCGGGTCGTGCTCGACGACGATCACGGTGTTGCCCGCGGCGCTGAGGCGCGCGAGCAGCGTCAGGAGCGCGGCGGTGTCTTTCGGGTGCAGCCCGACCGTGGGCTCGTCGAGCACGTACAGCGTATCCACGAGCGCCGCGCCCAGGGAATTGGCGAGGCTGATGCGCTGCGCCTCACCTCCGGAGAGCGAGCGCGTCTGCCGCGAGAGCGTCAGGTACCCGAGACCGACGTCCACCAGGAAGCCGACGCGCGCGCGCAGTTCGCGCAGGAGCGTCTCGGCGATCTCAGCTTCCATGGGCGTGAGCTCGACGCTCTCGATCCAGGAGCGGAGATCCTCGAGCGGCAGGTCGGAGATGGCGGCGATGGTCCGCTCGCCGACCCGCACCCTCAGGGCCTCCGCGCGTAGGCGCGCGCCGCCGCACTCGCGACAGCTGTTCGGGCTCTGGTACTGCCGGAGGAAGACGCGGATGTACTGCTTGTAGCGCTTCTTCTCCCTCGAAACGAGGAACGGAACGACACCCTTGAACCCCTTCGTGCCGTAGAGCACCGCGTCACGGAACGCCTCCGGGAGGGTCTCCCACGCGGCGTCGAACGGCACCTTCCGGGCTAAGGTGAACGCCTTCAGCCTCTCGCGCTCCTTCTTGTAGCGGGGCTTCGTCCACGGATCGACCGCGCCGTCCGCGATGGAGAGCGACGCGTTCGGGATGATCAACTCGGGGTCGTAGTCGAGCGTGGCGCCGAAGCCCGTGCAGAGCTTGCACGATCCGTAGGGGTTGTTGAACGAGAAGAGCGGCGGCCTCGGATCGGCGAAGGCGACGTCCGGATGTTCGGGGCAGCGGAACCGCTCCGTGAAGCAGAGGCGGGCAGGCACGCCCTTCGGAGGCTCGGCGACTACCACCACCGCCTCGCCGTCCCCCTCGACGAAGCACGTCCCGAGCGAGTCCGCGAGACGTCCCGTCTCCTCGCGATCGACCTTCAGGCGATCGACGATGACCAGGAGCTCTTTGGCCGAGGTGACGTCCACGCCGAGCGCCGCGATGTCGTCCGCCTCGGCGACGGATACGTCGAGCGCCACGCCGTCGGCCAGCACCCGCACGAACCCCATCGCGCGGAGGTTCGAGATCACGAGCGCGTGCGTGACTCGCTCGCTCATCGGCAGCGGGAACGCAACCTGGATGCGCGTGCCACTCGGGAACGCGAGCACCTGGTCCACCGCCGAGGTCACCGTATCCGGACGCACGCGCCGGTCGCACTCCGGGCAATGCGTGTGGCCGACGCGAGACCAGAGCAGGCGCAGGTAGTCGTAGACCTCCGTCGCCGTCCCAACCGTGGACCGGCTCGTCTTGGTCGGGTTCTTCTGCTCGATCGCGACCGCGGGCGAGAGGCCGTCGAGCGAGTCGACAAGCGGCTTCTCCATGCGCTCGAGGAACTGCTTCGCGTACGTGGAGAGCGACTCGATGTAGCGCCGCTGGCCCTCGGCGTAGAGGGTGTCGAGCGCGAGCGAACTCTTGCCCGATCCGGAGGGGCCGGTGAGCACGGTCAGCCGACGCCTCGGGATGTCGAGGTCGATGCCCTTCAGGTTGTGCTGACGGGCGCCTCGGATCCGGATGGCATCGAGCATGGAGAGGATGATAAAGCAACGGGGTGCGTTCGAGGCCCGTGCGTCCATCGCACGGGCCCGCTCGAGGCAACAAGGTCCAGGGCTGCCGCCGGCTACCGTTGGAGCGACAGGCCTGAGTGCATATCATTTTGCTATCACTTCGCTACCTATGGGATAGGCCATGGCCGATGTCGCACTGAGGGGGGTCCCCGCGGAGGTCCATCGAGCGCTACGCGACGCTGCGGACCGGAATCACCGCAGCCTGAACGGAGAGATCCTCGCGAGGCTGGAGGCGTCGGTCCGCTCTGCGCCTACGGACGTCGTCGAGCTGCTGGCCCGCATCAAGGAGCGAGGCCGTCGCACGCAGCTCGCCTCGCTGAGTGACGTCGCTCTGCGTGAGCTCGAGAGCGCGGGGCGCGAGTGATCGTCGTCGACACCAACGTCATGGTGTACCTGCTGGCGGGAGAGGGGCCCCGCGCCGACCGCGCCGCCGATCTCCTGCTCCGCGATCCGGAGTGGGCCGCCCCGCCGATTCTGCTCGGCGAGCTGAGGAACGTCTTGGCGGGTTCCGTGCGACGGGGTCTGGTCGCGCTGCCCGACGCGTTGTCGATGCAGGACGATGCGGCGCTGATCCTCGGTGACCGGACGGCGGGCGTCGACGGGGCCGCCGTGCTGCGAGCCGCGCTCGACCTGGGGCTGAGCGCCTATGACGCTGAGTTCGTCGTGCTCGCCAGGACGCTCGGCGTCGCGCTAATCACGGAAGATCGCGAGGTGCTTCTGGCCGCCGGAGATGTTGCGGTGCGCCTTAGCGACGACTGAGAACGGAAGCCACATTCGGCTCATCCCCACCCCACCGAGACCACACCCATGAGCAAGCTCAACGAGCGCCTGACCCTGATCGCCAACCTATCCGTGGTCGCGGGCGTGATCTTCCTCGCGACCGAGATGCGCCAGAACACGCGGGCCATCCGGGCGCAGACGCGGGATGCCGTCACGGCAAAGCAGATGGAGTACCTGGGGTGGCTCGCGACGAGCCCGGAGCTGGCCGCGGCGCTCGGCCAGAGCGAGACCACAAAGTATGACAGCCTGACCAGCGAAGCGCGTTTGCACCTGATCGGCTACACCATAGGCCAGCTGCGCGAGGGGGAGAACAGCTTCTATCAGTACGAGAACGGGCTGTTCGGGGAGGAGGAGCTCGGTACGCGAAGCTGGGCGTGGAGATACAACCTGATCGACAACCCGACTTCCATCGCCTACCGGCGCGTCTGGGAGACTTACCGGGAGGGCTTCACCCCCCGCTTCCGGGCCGAGATCGACCGCATCGTGGCGGACGCGGAGGGCGGAGCGGCTCCGCGCTGATCCTTCGTGGCCGCCTCGCGATGTCTGCACAACGGATCGGGCGGGAAGGCTGTCCTCTCCCTACGCGTAGGTCTCGTGGAACCGCCGGCCGGGTGAAATCGTAGGTCCGGTCAGTTGGAACCGGCGGCCGGTTGGCGGGGTCGTCTAATGAGGGCTCGCCCTGGGAATTGCGCGGTCGAGCCGGTTCACCAAGGAGAAGCGAATGTTTCGGTTGTTCAGGCCCCTCGCGGGTCTCGCGGTCGTGTTCGCCGCTTTGGCTCCCCTGCCCGCCGCATCACAGGACTGGACGCGGCGGGAGTTTCCGCTGGCGCCCCCCAACTCGCACGACAACTTCGTCGCGCCGTTCTTCGACGGTTTCGTCGAGAACGAGGACGGCTCGCACACGTTTTCATTCGGCTTCCTGAATCGGAACGAAGCGGATCTGATCGAGATCCCGCTCGGACCCAACAATTACATCGAACCGGCCCAGTTCGACGGGGGGCAGCCGACATCGTTCCCGGTCGTTTCATACGGCGGATTCGGCGGACCTCGCGAGCGAGGCGTCTTCGGCGTCACGGTCCCCGCGGACTACGAAGGAGACGTCTGGTGGACGTTGATCACAGACGGATACGAGACGCGCGTTCCCGGACGCGTGAACTCGCCCGGTCTACTCCTGAAGGGCGCGTACAAGCTCAGCTTGTCGCCGCAGGCGGAAGGCTCGATGCGGCCTTCGATTCGCTTCACGAGGGACGGCCCCGAGGGGATCGGCGTCGTGGGTATCCGTAGGTCCGAGAGGCTCACCACCAAGGTGGGCCAGCCGGTCGAGGTTCAGTTCTGGGCCTTCGATCGCGGCGATCGAGAGCTCAAGGACGTCAACATGACGCTCTGGAAGCACCAGGGACCGGTGGGCGCCCCGATCGCCTTCGAGTCGCGGGTGGACAGCCTCACGCTGCCGGGCGGAGGCCGCGGCCCCCCCCCTCCGGGCGCCGCGGGAGCTCCGCCCGCTGCGGGAGCGCCGGCAGGACGTGGCGGCGGCAGAGGTCGTGTCCAGGCTCCTGGCCCCGTAGATCAGGGCCAGTCCATTCGTCTTCCGATCACGGGGCCGAACGCCAATACCGGCCGGTTTGCGGCCACGTTCGCTACCCCCGGGGAATACGTGATCCGTATCCGGGTCGACAACTTCACCACGGGGGACAGCGCCCCGGGGAACCAGTGCTGCTGGTCCAACGGCTATGTCGCGGTAAGTGTCACACAGTAGATTGGATGTTCCACGGGGTCACTTCAGTAGGGAGCGGACCATGCAGCTCGTATCGATCGATCGCCTGATCACACGGGTGGTGATGTCGGGCACTCTCGCGGTGCTCGCCACGTTCACACCTGGCCAGGTGACGGCGCAGCAGAGCGCGGCACGATTCGCCGCCGTGGCGCCGATTGAGCGCGAGGTGACCTTCGCGGGTGACGTCGCGGAGATCCTCCAGCAGAACTGCCAGGTCTGCCATCAGCCCGGTGGCATCGGGCCGATGTCCCTTCTGACCTATCAGGAGGCGCGGCGCTGGGCGGCCCGGATCAAGACCCAGGTCGAGCAGCGTGAGATGCCGCCTTATCAGTACGACACCGACGTCGGCATTCAGGACCTCAAGTACGATCCGCGCCTCAGCGAGCAGGACATCCAGACGATCGCCGCGTGGGTGGAACAGGGGGCGCCGGAAGGTGACCCGGCCCTCGCGCCGCCGCCCGTTGTATGGCCCGATCCGACCCGGTTTCGCATGGCGGATCAGTTCGGACCGCCCGACGTGATCGTCCGTTCCGATCCCTACACCGTCCCGGCGGGCGGTCAGGACCGGTGGTGGCAGCCTGTCGTAGATACCGGCATCACGGGGAACCGCTGCATCCGCGCGATCGAGACGAAGCCGTCCGTGGCGGGCCGCTCGGTCACGCATCACGCGAACTCCAGCTGGCGCGGGGCCGAAGCGGGCGGCGGGGGACAGCTCTCGGAGTACGCGCTCGGGAAGATCGGTGAGATCATCCCGGAGGGGGCCTGCCGTACCGCACCCGCCAACGGTCAGGTGGCGTTCGACATCCACTATTGGCCGAAAGACGTCGAGGTAGCCAACGACCAGGTGGAGATCGGCATTTGGTTCTACCCTGAGGACTACACGGGGGCGTATCGCCAGAACCTTACGCTGTACTTCCTCAACGGCGGCCGCGGCTTCGACATCGCCCCGCACGGCACCCTGATGACGCAGGGCTTCCATCAGTTCAACACGCCGGTCCGGATCGACAGCTGGCAGCCGCACGGCCACACCCGGCTCGTGGCGATGTCCATGCAGATCCTCCGCGCGAATGGCCGGACGGAGAACGTCAGCATGGTCTCCAACTGGAGCGCGCTCTGGCACCACAGCCACATCTACGCGGATGACGCGGCGCCGCTCCTGAACGTCGGCGACAAGCTTCTGTTGACCGGGTGGTACGACAACACGGAGAACAACAAATACAATCCCGATCCGGACCAGTGGGTCAGCATCGGCGACCGGACCGCGGACGAGATGTCCCACGCCTGGATCGCGGTCACCCACCTGGACGAAGAGGGCTACCAGGAGATCGTCGAGCAGCGTGCAGCAAGACGCCGGCTCGCGAGCGAGCAGCAGGACTAACGCTCAGCAGGTAGAAGGACACGAGCCGCGGGCGGGTCGAAAGACCAGCCCGCGGCTCGATGCTTTGGGGCACGTCAGCCTTGACGCCCCAAAGCCCCCACCGCAACTTGGGCGTCCTATGAACACTAGGATCCACGTCCGGCACCATCATCATCACGCGGCCCACACGGGTTGCGGAAAGGTCGTGCGCGCTTAGGACGTAGAATCCCAGAGCAGGCACCCACCGCGGCCCGTCAGAGACGGGGCGCGGTTTTTTTTCGCAGTCGACGAAACGACGAGAAGGACGAAACCTGATGACTAGACCGATGCGTATCGCACTCCCGAGCAAGGGACGCCTCTCCGAGCGGGCGCTGCAGCTCTTGGAGCTGGCGGGGCTACGACCGGCGTTCGCGGCCGAACGCGCTTTGGTAGCGTCCTTGGGCGAGGGCTTCGAGGCAATCTTCGTCCGCGCCCAGGACATTCCCGAGTACGTCGCAGACGGGGCGGCCGAGCTCGGGGTCACGGGCGCCGACTGCGTCGCAGAGAGCGGGCGTGAGGTCACCGAGATCCTCGATCTCGGCTTCGGCCGGTGCAGGCTCGTCGTCGCGGCGAAGGACGAGTCGGACGTACGCTCCGCGAAGCAGTTGCCGGCGGGCACGCGCGTGGCGACGTCGTTCCCTCGCTGCGCGACCCGGCACTTCGAGACCCTCGGCATCCCGATCCGGATCGCGCCCGTGAGCGGCGCCACCGAGATCGCGCCGCACCTCGGCGTCGCGGACGTGATCGTGGACCTGACGTCCACGGGCTCGACCCTCAAGGTGAACGGCCTCCGGGAGATCGGCACCGTGCTCGAGTCGACCGCCCGCCTGGTGGGGAACGCCGCCGCCCTCGTGGACAAGAAGACCCGCCCGCTCATCGAGGAAGTCGCGACCGGGCTCGAGTCCGTGATCCGGGCGCAAGAAAAGCGCTATCTGATGGCCAACGTGCCCAAGGCCAAGCTCGACGAAGTCCGGGCGGTGATCCCCGGACTCTCGGGTCCGACCATTGTCGAGGTGCTCGACTCGGGCACATGGGTGGCGGCACACGCGGTGGTCGATGCGGACGCGGTCTACCAGACGATCGCGAAGCTCAAGGCGCTCGGCGCGCAGGGCATCCTCGTCACGCGCATCGAGAGGCTCATGCCGTGAGCGCCGTGTCCCTCTTCGCGCGCGGACGCCTCCGCGACCTGAGCCCGGCGACCGTTGCGAGGCTGCTCGCGCGGACGCCGAGCGACGATGCCAGGCTGGCCGCGGCCGTGTCTGCGATCCTCGCGGACGTGAAGGCACGGGGGGACGCGGCGCTCCGCGAGATGGCCGCGAGTTTCGACCGTGTGAGCCTGGAAGCGATCGAAGTGCCGCGACGGGCGTGGCAAGACGCTGCAGCCACGCTCGACCCGCGCGTGCGCTCCGCGCTCGAACGCGCCGCCACGAATATCCGACGCTTCCACGAGGCCCAGATGCCCACCGACGTCACGCTCGAGGTCGAGCCCGGCGTGCGGATCACGCGGACATGGACGCCGCTCGGCCGCGTCGGTGTGTACGCCCCGGGTGGACGGGCGGCGTATCCCAGCTCGGTCCTTATGGGTGTCGTCCCCGCCAAGGCCGCCGGCGTCGGGGAGGTGCTCGTGTGCTCGCCGCCCGGACCCGGCGGCCTACCGCCGCGCGAGGTGCTCGCCGCGTGCCTCATCGGGGGCGCGGACCGCCTCTTCGCGCTAGGCGGAGCCGGCGCGGTCGCCGCGCTCACGTTCGGCACGGAGAGCGTTCCTGTCGTGGACGCGGTCGTGGGGCCGGGCAACCGCTGGGTGACGGAGGCGAAGCGGCAGGTCGCCGGCGAGGTCCTGATCGACTCGCCTGCCGGCCCCTCCGAGGTGCTCGTGCTGGCGGATGCGTCCGCCGATGCGCGCCTCGTCGCGCTCGAGATCATGGCGCAGGCGGAGCACGATCCGGACGCCGCGTGCGTGCTCGTTACGACGTCCGCCGCGCTCGCAGCCGCGACCGAGGCCGAGCTCGCCGCACAGCTCGCGAGCGCGCCGCGCGCCGACATCTGCCGCCAGGCGCTCACGGCCTCCGGAGCCGTTCTGGTCGCCGACTCGCTCGACGAGGCCGTGGACTTCGCGAACCGCTACTCGCCCGAGCACCTCTCGGTCATGACCGCGTCCGCCGCCATCGATGCGCTCAGGGTGCGCACCGCCGGCACGACGTTCGTCGGACCCGCGGCCTCGGTGGCGTTCGGCGACTACATGACCGGCGCCAACCATGTCCTGCCGACCGCGGGGCGCGCGCGGAGCTTCTCCGGGCTGTCCACGATCAATTACCTGCGCTCGTTCACGATCCAGACGATCACGCCCGAGGGCGCCGCCGCGATGGTGGCGGACGTCGTCGCACTCGCCGAGGCCGAGGGGCTGCCCGCGCACGCCGCAGCAGCGCGGGCGAGGAGGGCCTCGTGACGCCGTTCCCACGCCAGGACTACGCGTCGCTCAGGATCTACGATCCCGGCCGGCGACCGGTCCCCGTCGATCTCTCGGACAACACCAACCTCTGGGGTCCGAACCCGGGCGCGCTCGCGCGTATCCGCTCCGCATCGCCCGACGACGTGCGGTGCTATCCCGAGGTCTACGCCGACACGCTGCGGGCCGCGGTCGCAGAGCGCTTCGGGGTATCGCCCGACTGCGTCACCACAGGGGCGGGCTCGGACGACATCCTCGACTCGGCGTTCCGCGCCGTGGCGGGCCCAGGGGACACCGTCGCGTTTCCCGCGCCCACGTTCGTGATGGCGGCCGAGCTCGCACTCGTGAACGGCATGCGGCCCCGGCCCGTGCCGTGGCGCCAGGCGCTCGCGGATCCGCGCACGCTGCTCGAAGGCGATCCGGCCGTCGTCTACCTCTGTCGCCCCAACAACCCGACCGGCTCTCTCGCGCCAGGCGCTTGGGTGGAGCGCCTGCTCGACCTCGCCGGACCGAACGGACCTCTCGTGGTGCTCGACGAGGCCTACGCGGACTTCGCGGGCGAGACGCTGATCGGGTGGGCCGTCGAGCGCCCCAAGCTCCTGGTCGCTCGCACGTGCTCGAAGGCGTACGGCCTCGCGGGGCTGCGGTGTGGCTTCGCGGTCGCGCGGCCAGAGGTGGCGCTCGAAGTCGAGAAGTCGCGGGGGCCCTACAAGGTCTCGCGCCTCACCGCCGCGGCGGCGGCCGTCGCCGTGCGCGACGCGGGAGGATGGTCCGCGCGCACGGTCACCGAGTGCCTCGCCAACCGGGAGCGGCTCTTCCGCGAGCTCGTGGACCGCGGACTCCGGCCCCAGGAGTCGTCCGCTAACTTCATCCTGTTCGCCGCACCGTCCGGCTCGGCCGCAGAAGACGCCATCGCGCTGCGCGAACAGGGTGTGGGCGTGCGTCCGTTCCAGGACATCCCCGAGTTGGGCGACGCGCTCCGGGTCACGGTCGCCCCGTGGCCGCTGCTCGAGCGCTTCCTCGAGGCGATGGACCGCCGCCTGGCCGCACTCGAGGAGATCTCACGATGAACGTCGCGCTGTTCGACTACGGTGCCGGCAACCTGCACTCGCTCGGCAAGGCGCTCGAGGAAGCGGGCGCACGCGTGACCGTGACGTCCGACTGGAAGGACGCGCTCGCGCAGGACGCGCTCGTGCTCCCGGGCGTGGGCGCGTTCGGGCCGGCCGCAGCGGCGCTCCCGAAGGACCCGGCGCCCGTCCGCGACGCGCTCGCGGCGGGCATGCCCTGCCTCGGCATCTGTCTCGGTATGCAGCTTCTCTTCGATGACTCGGAGGAAGCCGCGGGCCACGGCATCGGACTGATGCCGGGCAAGGTGCGCCTCCTCGACGCCCGCATCGTCCCGCAGATGGGATGGAACGACGTCGAGACGGGGCCGGATCCGATCTTCGCCGGAGTGGAGGATCTCGTGGCGTACTTCGCGAACTCGTACGTCTGCATTCCGACCGACATCTCGGATGCGATCGCCTGGTCGGAGTACGACGGCATCCGCTCCGCCGCGGGCGCGCGGCGTTCCAACACCTGGGGCCTGCAGTTCCACCCGGAGAAGAGCTCCGGGCCCGGCCGGCGCATCATCGCCAACTTCGTCGCGCTCGCACGGGAGCCATCGTGATCGCGGCCCCGGCGGTGGACGTGAAGGGCGGGCGCTGCGTCCAGCTCGTGGGCGGACGCCCCGACGCGGTCGCGGTCTCGCTTCCGGACCCCGTCGCGGCGGCCGACCGCTGGAGCCGTGCCGGCTTCGGCACGCTCCACATCGTGGATCTCGACGCCGCACTGGGCATGGGTGACAACCTCGACGTCATCCTCGAGGTGATTCGCACGACGGCTGCCGAGACACAGGTCGGAGGAGGCATCCGGGACGATGCGCGCGTCGAGAAGCTGCTCGACGCGGGTGCCGACCGCATCGTCGTGGGCACGAGGGCGCTCGACGACCCCGAGTGGCTCGCGCGACTGTCCGCGCGGTACCCGAGCCGCGTGATGGTCGCGCTCGACACGCGCGACGGTCGCATCCTGCGCAGGGGATGGACCGAGGAGTCGCACCTGGAGCTCGCGACGTACCTTCCTGAGCTCGCCGCGCTCCCGCTCGCCGGCATCCTGTCGACCAACGTGGCGCGGGAGGGTCGTCTCCAGGGGATCGACCGCGAGGCGTGTCGCGAGGTCATTGTAAACAGCCCGCACCCCGTCTGGGCCTCCGGGGGAGTCACCACGACCGACGAGCTCGAGTACCTGGACGGCACGGGTGCGGCGGGCGTGGTGCTCGGAATGGCGCTCTACACGGATACCTTGAACGCAAGCGACGTCGCGGCCCGCTGGGGGCGCGCAAACACGGCGAAGAACCGATGAGCAAGCTGAAGAGAGAGACGAAGGAGACGCGCATCGTCGCCGACGTGCGCATCGGCAGCGGCAAAGCGAAGGTCCAGACCGGCGATCAGTTCCTGACGCACATGGTCGAGACGCTCGCGCGCTACGCGGGAGTCGACATCGAGCTCGAGGCAACCGGCGATCTCCGTCACCACCTCGTCGAGGACGTCGCCATCGTGCTGGGGCTCGCCTTGAAGGACGAGGTGCCCGAGCGCTGCGCGCGATACGGGTGGGCCGAGGTCCCCATGGACGAGGCGCTGGCTTCCGCCGCGATCGATATCGGTGGTCGGCCCTACTACGTGGGCCGGCTGCCGTCGAGGCTGTACGCGCACTTCCTGCACTCGTTCGCCACGAACCTGGACGCGACGCTCCACGTGCGGGTGCTCCGGGGCAACGACCGCCACCACAAGGTGGAGGCGGCCATCAAGGCGACCGGGCTCGCGCTCAGGCAGGCGCTCACCGAGGGCGATCAGGTGTTCAGCACGAAGGGCTCCGTGAAGATCGAGCGGATCGGCTGATGCTCCGCCCGCGCGTGATCGTGTGCCTCGACGTGAAGGACGGGCGCGTCGTGAAAGGCACACAGTTCCAGAACCTGCGCGACGTCGGCGACCCGGTGGAGCTCGCCACGCGCTACGAGGCCGAGGGCGCGGACGAGGTGGTCTTCCTCGACGTGTCCGCGTCCAAAGAAGCGCGCGGCACGCTGCTCGAAGTCGTCCGCCGCACGGCCGAGAGGCTCTTCGTACCGCTCACGGTCGGCGGCGGCGTCCGCTCGGCCGCCGACATCGGACCGCTCCTGCGCGCCGGCGCCGACAAGATCAGCGTCAACACCGCCGCGGTTCGTGACCCCGGTTTGCTGTCGCTCGGCGCGGAGAGATTCGGCAGCCAGTGCATCGTCGCGAGCATCGATGCGCTGCGCGAGAACGAGAGGTGGCGCTGCTACACCCACGGCGGCACCGAGCGGACGGAGCTGGATGCGGTCGAGTGGGCCGCCGAGTGCGAGGCGCGTGGTGCCGGAGAGATCCTGCTGACCTCGATCGATCAGGACGGCGCGCGGAACGGCTACGACCTCGAGCTCACGAGACAGGTCGCCGACAGCGTTCCGGTCCCCGTCATCGCGTCGGGCGGTGCCGGAGGGGCCGAGCACCTGCGCGACGCGTTCACCGACGGGCACGCGTCCGCGGCACTGGTCGCGGGCATCTTGCACGACGGTCTCACCACAGTGGGCGCGCTCAAGTCGGCGCTCAACGGCTGGGGCATCGCCGTGCGACCGGTCGCCAACCTCCGCCCCAGCGAGGCCCTCTCGTGACCGACCGTACGCTCTCGACCGTCTCCGACCTGGACGCGCTCGACTTCGACCGCTCGGGCGGGCTCCTTCCCGTAGTCGTGCAGGACGCCGCGACCGGCGAGGCGCTCATGCTCGCGTTCGCGAACCGCGCGGCTCTCGAGAAGACGCTCGAGACGGGCCAGATGCATTTCTGGTCGCGAAGCCGCAACGAACTTTGGCGAAAGGGTGAGACGAGCGGCAACACGCTCGCACTCGTCTCGCTGCACACCGACTGCGATTCCGACACCGTGCTCGCGCGCGTGACCCCCGCAGGGCCCACGTGCCACACGGGTGAGCGGAGCTGTTTCGGCGACGGCGCCGATGTCGCGGTCGCCGCGCTGGCCCGCCTGGACCGCACGCTCGCCACGCGCGAGCGCGACCGGCCCGAAGGCAGCTACACCGTGCGCTTGCTCGACGACCCGAACCTCCGCCTGAAGAAGCTGGGCGAGGAGACTGCCGAGCTGATCGCGGCGCTCGCCACTCGCGACTCCAAGCGTGCGGTAGAAGAAGCGGCCGACCTCGTCTACCACGTGCTCGTGGCGCTGCGGGCGACCGGGGTCGACGTGTCCGCGCTGCTCGAGGAGATGGATCGGCGGGCATGAGCGGCGACGTCGCCTTCCACGAGGAGGAGGCGCTCGGCAAGGCGTACGACGGCCGTCTCATGAGGCGGCTGCTGCGCTACCTGCGGCCGTACTGGAAGCAGGTGGGGCTCGCGCTCCTCGTGCTCCTGCTCGCCGCCGCGGCGAACATCGTCGGGCCGTGGGTCACGCAGCGCGCCATCGACGAGGCGATCCCCAACCAAGACGGGGACTTCCTCGGCCTCCTCGCGGTCGTCTTCCTCGCCACCGTGGTCGTTGGCTTCGTGCTCGAGTATGTCGAGTCCGTCGTCACGACCTGGCTCGGGCAATCGGTCATGTACGACCTGCGCAAGGAGATCTTCGCCAAACTCCAGCGCGCCGATCTGAAGTTCTACGACAAGAACCCGATCGGTCGCCTCATGACGCGCGTCACCAACGACGTCGAGACGCTGAACGAGTTGTTCAGCTCCGGAGTGGTGACCGTCTTCGGCGACCTGTTCACGCTCGCGTTCATCGTGGTCGCGATGCTCGGCATGAACTGGAGGCTCGCGCTCGTCACGTTCAGCGTGCTACCGCTGGTCGTGATCGTGGTGTTCGTCTTCCGTGCGAAGATCCGCGACGCGTACCGCGACATCCGCGTGCGCCTCGCGCGTGTGAACGCCTTCATGCACGAGCGCTTCACCGGGATCCGCGTGGTGCAGCTCTTCAACCGGGAGAAGGCGGACGCCGCGCGGTTGGCCGAACTGAACGACGATCACCTCCAGTCCCACCTGCGCTCGATCACGTACTACGCGCTCTTCTTCCCCCTCATGGAGTTCTTCACCGCGCTCGCCCTGGCGCTGATCATCTGGTACGGCGGTGTGCGGAGCCTGGACGGAACCATCACCGTCGGCGTGATCGCGGCGTTCCTCCAGTACGCGCGCAGGTTCTTCCAGCCCATCCAGGACCTGTCGGAGAAGTACAACCTCCTGCAGGGCGCGATGGCGTCTTCGGAGCGGGTGTTCAAGCTGCTCGACCACGAGATCGCGGTCGTCGATCCGGCCCGCCCGAAACCGATGCCCGAGCCCGCCGAGGGCCGCATCGAGTTCGACCATGTCTGGTTCGCGTACGGCACCGACCAGGCGGGCGAGCCGGACTGGGTCCTCAAAGACGTCAGCCTCGAGGTCCGGCCCGGCGAGAAGGTGGCCATCGTCGGCCATACCGGCGCCGGCAAGACCACGCTCATCAACCTGCTCATGCGGTTCTACGACCCTACGCGGGGTCGCATCCTCCTCGACGGCACGCCGATTCACGAGCTGCGCCTCCAAGACCTCCGCTCGCGCATCGGCCTCGTGCTCCAGGACGTGTTCCTGTTCAGTCAGGACGTCGGCTACAACATCCGGCTCGGCTCGAGCGAGATCGACCAAGACCGCATCCGCGCCGCGGCGGAGCGCGTGGGCGCGGCGGCGTTCATCGACCGGCTCCCGCGCGGCTACGATCAGCCTCTCGGCGAGCGCGGCTCCACGCTCTCGGTCGGCGAGCGCCAGCTCGTGAGCTTCGCGCGGGCGCTCGCGTTCGACCCCGGCATCCTGGTGCTCGACGAAGCCACCAGCTCGGTGGACTCCGAGATCGAGGCGAAGATCGAGGCCGCCACCGACGAGCTGCTCCAGGGGCGCACATCGCTCGTGATCGCGCACCGGCTCTCCACCGTGCAGAACGCCGACCGCATCGTGGTGTTACATCACGGTGAGGTGCGTGAGCGAGGGACGCACGCGGAGCTGCTCGCGGCGGGCGGACTATACGCGCGCCTGCACGAGCTGCAGTTCGCGCCGGTGGAGGGAATTCGTTGAACGGATGGGCCCTGCGTCCCCCACTCCTGGGGGTAGCCTTCTCGCTCGCCACTCTGGCGCTGAGCTCGCACGCGCACGCACACGCGCAGACCCCCGCCGACGCTCCCCGGGTCGATGGCGAGTACGGGCTCTACGTCACGCGCAACGCGGACAAGCTGCGGGTCGCATGGCTGACGCGTCGCGCGGGAGCGGGGTGGGCGCAATTGGTGACGGCAGACGGGATCGCCGGGGCCGCCGTGACCACTCAGGCCGGGGTCGAGCATGCCGTTCGCTTCGTCCATTCTGGCGACGACACGGTGATCGTCCGCTACGGCGCGAGGGACGACGCTACCGATCGCCACGAGACCGGGTTGCGCCTGACCCTAGCTCCCCGACGGCCGCCCGTCACCCACTCCGGAGTCGATTCGATCTTCGTGATGGGCGACATCCACGGCGAGATGGACACGCTCCGGACCGTGCTGAGGAACGCGGGGGTGATCGACACCCGCGGCGCGTGGAGCGCCGGGCAAGCCCACCTCGTCGTGGTCGGGGACATGGTGGACCGCGGGAACGACGCGACCGCGGTGCTCTGGTATCTCTACGGCCTCGAGCCCCAGGCCGAAGCCGCCGGCGGTCGCCTGAGCGTCGTCCTGGGCAACCACGAGATCATGGTTCTGCTCAACGACCTCCGCTATGTGCAGCCGAAGGAGAGGGCGATCGCCGAGGCGCACGGCGTCAGTTACGACCGCATGTTCGACCCCAGGCACTCCATCCTGGGCACCTGGCTCGCGTCCAAGCCCGCGGTGATCCGCGTCGACGACGTCCTGTTCGCCCACGGCGGTGTGTCCGCCGACTATCTCAGCTACTCGCTCGAGTCGCTCGACGACTCGCTGGCGGCTTTCAGCCGCGAGGAGCTGTTCTACCGCTGGTCCGACTCGACCTACACCACCCCGCCCGACACCGCGGGCGTGAACCGGCGTGACGCCCTCTTCATGGGAGAGCGGAGCCCCCTCTGGTACCGTGCCTACGTCAACACGAACGATGTTCGCGCCGAGCTCGACTCGGTTCTCGAGCACTTCGGTGCCCGGCTGCACGTGGTCGGCCACACGGCTCTCGAACCGATCACCCCGACGTATGGGGGCGACGTCATCGCGGCGAACACCGTTCCGTTCGCGGCCGAGATATTGCTCCTGGTCCGGGACGGACGAGACTACGAGCGCTGGCGCTTCCGGACGTCCGGACCGCCCGAGCGGATCGACCCTTAAGTCGATCGGCCGGTTACCCGGCCGTGCTGCTTTGTGTTGTCCGGGATCTCTCGGCATCTTCACCGGATTCTGGAACGGATCTCGAGCTTCCTCGGGGAGCTGCAACGCCGCCACGTCATCAAGGTGGCGATCGTCTACGTGGTCGTGGACCTCGGCGTCGCGCAGGCGGCGGACGTCTTTCTCGGCAATCTCGGACCGCAATGGGTGCTCGACGCGGCACTCGTCATGCTCCTGCTCGGCTTTCCCATATCGATGGTCTTGGCTTGGGCTTACGACATCACCCCAACCGGGCTCAAGAAGGGGTCCGAGGAGGGGGATGGAGCGAATCCTTCGCATGCGCCCGTAGTCGTCGGGCCTGCTTCCGCCGACCGTCGCACGATCGCAGTCCTCCCGTTTGCGAACTTCTCCAGCGACCCCGAGAACGAGTTCTTCGCCGACGGCATCACGGATGACATCCTCACCGCGCTGACCTTGGTCGAGGGACTCAAGGTCACGTCCCGGACATCCGCGATGCGCTACAAGGGGACCGAGAAGGGACTACGCGCGATCGCTGGGGAACTCGGGGTCGGCACCATCCTCGAGGGCAGCGTTCGCCGTTCGAACGATCGTGTTCGAGTGGTCGTCCAGCTCGTGGACGCGGGCACGGACGCGCACCTGTGGGCCGAAACGTACGACCGCGAGCTCCAAGACATCTTGGCCGTGCAGACCGACGTCGCCAAGGCGGTGGCCAGAGCCCTCCGGTCGCAACTGACGCCGCAGGGCATGGCCCGGTTGGCGGTGAGGCCGACCCAGAACATCCAGGCGTACGAGCTGGTGGCGCGGGCCCGGCATGCGTATCCGCAGGTCACCCCCGACCACGTCGGCCGTGGGATGGCTCTGCTGAGGCAGGCGATCGAGCTCGACCCCCAATACGCGGTCGCGTGGGGCCACCTGGCCATCGCCCACTTCGTCCTTCCGTACTTCTCCACCGTGTCGCCGGCCTCGATCCAGGCGTCGGCGAGAGAGGCGATCGACCGCGCGTTCGAGCTCGACCCCAACTTGCCCGAGGCGCACATCGCTCGCGCGTATTGGCGCTTCAACTTTCGCTTCGACTGGGAGGGCGCGGAACGGGACTTTGCGGAGGCGCTCCATCTCAATCCGAGCTCGGCGGACGCTTACCAGTGGCGAGGCCTGATGCGCATACTCTGCCGAAAGTCGGCCGAGTCGATCCGCGATGCGAGGGAGAGCGTAGCACTCGACCCGCTCTCGTTTCAGACCCGGAGCCAGCTCGCGCAGAACCTCCTGTGGGGAGGTCAGACGGAGGAGGCCAAGGCGATCCTGCTGGAAATCATCGACGACGATCCCACGAACTTCATCTCGAATTGGGCCCTGGGGATCATCTTACGCCCCACCGACCCCGAGGCCGCCTTGGCACATCTCGAGGCCGGTTTGGCCGAGATGGATGTTCCGCTGGGCCACGCGTCTCGTGCGTTGACGCTTCGCGCGCTCGGTCGCCACAGCGAGGCCGACCAGATCACGGTGGAGTTCGAAGCTCGGGCATCCGGCGCCGAGTACGTGAGTCCGTTTGCGCTGGCGCTCGGGCACTTCGGGCAAGGCGACCGTGATAGGGGATTCCGCTATCTCGAGGAGGGAGTCGAGAGGCGTGACTTCCTCAGCCTCTATATGCGACTCGTGGCCCCCGCGCTCGGCTTGGAGGGTGACCCCCGTTATCAGGCCCTCGGCCGGCGCATCTGGCCGAACGACTTCCCTCGGGAGGGCGCGTGGTAGCCCCTTCCCTGCACGTCGCCCCCCCTCCCTCAAGCTGAATGACCGATCCACTGTCCCGCCTCTCGGCCGCGCTGGCCGGACGCTATCGCATCGACGGTGAGCTCGGCGCGGGGGGCATGGCCACGGTCTACCGGGCCCACGACATCCGCCACGACCGGGATGTCGCGATCAAGGTGTTGCACCCGGACTTGGGCGCGGCGCTGGGTGGCGAGCGGTTCCTCTCCGAGATCAAGACCACCGCCAGGCTCCAGCATCCGCACATCCTGCCGCTGCTCGACAGCGGTGAGGCGGACGGGCTGCTGTACTACGTGATGCCGGTAGTCACCGGCGAGACGCTTGGCGCGTGGCTTAAACGCGCACGGCAGCTCACGATCCCGGAGGCCGTCCGCATCGCGCGCGAGGTTGCGAGTGCGCTCGACTACGCGCACCGCCAGGGCGTGATCCATCGGGACATCAAGCCGGAGAACATCCTGCTGCACGACGGCAGTGCGCTCGTGGCAGATTTCGGCATCGCGCTGGCAGTGCAGTCGGCGGGCGGACCGCGCATGACGCAGACCGGGCTCTCGCTCGGCACCCCGCAGTACATGTCCCCCGAGCAGGCGATGGGCGAGACGAACCTCGATGCGCGCACGGACGTCTACGCGCTCGGCGCGGTGACGTACGAGATGCTCGCCGGCGATGCACCGTTCTCGGGATCGAGCGTGCACGCGATCGTCGCCAAGGTCTTGTCGGAGCGGCCCACATCGCTCGTCACGCTGCGGGACACGGTGCCGCCGGAGGTGGAGGACGCCGTGCTCACCGCGCTCGCCAAGCTGCCGGCCGATCGGTTCGCGACGGCTGCACAGTTCGCCGATGCCCTGGCCCGGGCCCATCCCGGCGCGACAACGCGCATGAGCACGGGCCCACGCAGCGGGTCGCGTGACGGAGCGCGAGCACCCGCGTCTCAACGCGCGCTGCGCGCCCTGCCCTGGGCGCTCGCCACCGCGGGAATCGCGGCTAGCGCGTGGTTGGTGACGCACCAGCCGCAGCCCGTGCTTGCGCCCACCGTCCACTTCACCCTGAGCTTCGGTCGGGACGCGGCGCTGGTCGAGGGAGCCGACATGTCGGTCGCGTTCTCTCCCGACGGAGCGCAAATCGCCTATGTGGGCCGGGACTCGCTCGGTCAGCAGCTGTTCCTGCGATCGCTCGATCGCGTCGAGCCCTTGCCGATCCCCGGGACCGCGAACGCGACCATGCCCTTCTTCTCCCCCGACGGCCTCTGGCTCGCCTTCCATCAAGAGGGGAGGCTTCGCAAGGTCGCCCTGGCGGGAGGCTCCGTGGTCACCATTTGCGATGCCCCCGGACCTCCCTCCGGAGCCTCTTGGGGAGACGGCGACGTGATCGTGTTCAGCGCCGGCGGGGTGTTGCAGCGAGTCAGCGGTGCGGGCGGCGAGCCCACGGTCATCGCGAGCCCTGATGAAGCGCGAGGAGAGGCCTACCGCTTTCCGGAGTTGCTGCCGGACGGCCGGGCCGTGGTCTTCTCCGCGGTCAACGACTCCGGCCCCAGCATGCGGGCCATCACGCTGGCGGACAACGTCGTGACGCCGCTCAACCAACGCGGGATGGGTCCACGCTACGTGGACGGCGGACACCTCGTCTACACCGAAGCGGACGGCACCCTGTTCGCGGCCCCCTTCGATGCCGGTCGGCTCCGTATCACCGGTCCGCCAGAGCCCGTCGCCAGCAACGTGAGACTGATCCCCGACAACCTCGTGCTGGGAACGACGCCCGCCCCGAGGGTGGCCGTCGCACGCAGCGGTGCCCTCGCCTTCCTCACGGGCTCGGGCGGCCAGTCCGAGCTCGTGGTCTACGACCGCGACGGACGAGCGAGCCCGGTCCCGGGGGCGCGCAACGAGTATCACTCGCCTCGCTTCTCGCCCGACGGCGAGCGCATCGCCGTGACGGTCGTCGCGCTGAGCAGCATCGCCACCGCGGGTACACTCGGAGACACGTGGGTGTGGAGCTTCGACGAGCAGCGCTTCCAGCGGATCACCTCCGACACGCTGACGCGTTCCGCCGAGTGGTCGCCGGATGAACGCACGTTGATCTACGCGCGCGGGGTCTTTTCCGCCGACGGCAGCGATGTCAACACCATCGCGTCCGATGGCAGCGGCGTGCCGGAGCCGCTGCTGACGCGCCCGGGGGGCGGTGTGTTCGAGCTGAGCCTCACGCCCGACGGACGGCGGGCGGTGTTCAGGGAGACCGTCGGCCCACCCACGGGCCAAGACATCTGGATCGCGCCGCTGGAGAGCGGCGGTGTCGCCACTGCCCTCCTGGTGACGCCTGCCGCGGAGCGGAACCCGGCCGTGTCACCCGATGGACGGTGGCTGGCTTACGCGACGAACGAGAGCGGCGAAATGGAGGTCTACGTACGCAGTCTCGCCGAAGGCGCCGGCCGCACGCGCGTCTCCGCTCGCGGCGGCGCTGAGCCGAGGTGGCCGAGCAGCGGGCGCGAGCTGTTCTATCGGACCCCGGACTCCGTGTATGTCGTGCCGATCCTGCCGGGTCAGGAGTTCCGGGCCGGCGCGCCCCGCGCCCTATTCGGAAGGAACTTCCCGCGGAAGAACACGACGAACTGGGACGTGTCGGCGAGCGGTGAACGGTTCGTGATGGTACGCCCGCCGGTGATTCCGCCCGAGGGACCGCCGCTGCACGTCATCTTGAACTCGTTCGACCGACCGCGCGCCGCGCCGCAGTGACGGGTGGCCCCACCGGACTCGCCCTACCGGTCCAGAACCGTATCCGCGACCGGTAGCGCGTCGGCCAACGTGGGCGCGGACAGCGCCGCCACCGAGTCCAGGACGAGATGCCGCCGCGAGACGGGCGAGAGCCCACCCGCGACCCGGATGAGCGGCTCGTTCTCGAAGCCCGCCACGGGCTCGAGCGCCGCTTCGGTGTAGCGGCTGCCCGCATTCCAGAGGATCCACTCGTCTATGCCGGCGTCGTACGTACCCTGGATCTGCGCGCGCACCTCGGCTGCCGTATACGGGGGCTGGCCGAGGGAGAAGTCCTGCAGCCACGGGATCGTCCTGCCGGCGCCGTCGACCCGAGCCGAGCGCCGCTGCGCGTCGCTCAACGCGCGCAGCACGATCTCATACGGATACGCGTTCGGGATGGCGAAGCCGAAGCTCCCCCGCCAATAGTGGCTCGGATAGATCATCGGCAGGGCGGCGTCCACCTGATCGATCATCGACTCCCACACCTGGCCGATGCCGACGTCCCTGTTTGCCGACGTCGTCACTCCGAACACATCCACGGTGAGCTGGACGCCCAGATCCGCCAGCTCGCGACGGACATAGCCGAGGTGCTCGCTGATGGCAGCGGCCTTCGTGCGGCCGTTCGAGCCCCCGAACACCGCGCGCGCCATGTCGTCCTCGGGCGCATCCGGGAAGCGCACGTAGTCGAACTGGATCTCGGGGAAGCCCATGCGCGCCACTTCGCGCGCGATGTCGATGTGGTAGTCCCACACCTCGCGCTCGTACGCGTTGAGCCAGGTGATCCCCTTGCTGTCGACCCACACCCCGCCCGCGGTGTCGGTCACGGCGAGTTCGGGGCGATACTTGGCGAGGATCGCATCCTGCACGATGACGATGCGCGCGATCGGGTAGATCCGCTCCTCCTCGAGGAGATCGAGCAAGCCGGGTAGGTCGCGGATGCGGATTTCCTGAGACGCGCCGATCTCGTGGACGAGCGGGACCTGGCTGTGGTGGCTGATGTAGCCGCTCGCGTCCTTGATATCGATGACGAAGGCGTTCACCTCGGTGCGGAGCGCCATGTCCATGAGCGAGCGCATCCGTCCGTTCGAGCCCGCCGCCCACGCGTTCACGTAGAGGCCGCGGACGGCCCTCGGGCGGGGGAAGCGAGCGGACGCGGAGACCGCGGGCACGCTGGGTTCGGCTGCCGCCGACTCTTCGGTGGCGGCAGCCTCGACGTCGGGGCCACCGACAGCCGCATCGGTGAGGGCCGCATCGGCCAAGACCGCGCCGGGCTGCTGCGCCACCGCGCCGAAGCCGCCTTCGCAGGCGACGAGCACCGGCACGAGCGGCGCGAGCCATCGGGAGACGCGAAATCTCATGGAGGCGGGCCCCTGTCCTTCAGTACGCCGGAAGGTCCGGGTCGACCTCGTTGCGCCAGCCGAGGACGCCGCCCTTGAGATTGAGCACGCGCTCGTACCCGTGTTGCAGGAGAATGCGAGCCGCCCATTCGCTGCGCCGGCCGCTCCTGCAATACACCACGATCTCTGCGCCGCGGTCCAGTTCGTCGTAGCGCTCCGGAAACTCGCCCGTGGGAATGCGGGCCTGGCCGTGCTCCGGCAGGTCCACGATGTCGGCCTCGTAGGCCTCGCGCACGTCGACCAGCAGCGGTATGGCTCCCGCGTCGAGGCGGGCCTTCAACTCAGTCGGCGTGATCACCGGCACGGTTACGGCTGGGGTCATGCGGAGGGATGGGATCGGAGGAGAGGGTCGAGCAGCGCCGCCGTTCGGGCGGCGGCTCCGCGATGACCGGCAATATAGGTAAACGCACGTTTCCCAGCCTGTGCGCGGATATCGGAGTCGGTGAGCCAGTCGGCCAGCGCACGCGCCAGTTCGTCAGCTTCGGATGCGACGCGGGCACCGCCCAAGGCCACCAGCGCGGCCGCCGCGGCCGACCCCTCGTGCCGGGGACCGATGACGACGGGCACCCCAGCCGCCGCCACCTCGAGCACCGAGTGGAGCCCGTGCCGTCCGAACCCTCCCCCCACATAGGCCGCATCGGCAACGGTATAGAGCTGGGCGAGCACGCCCACACGCTCGACGACGACCGCGTCGGTCCCCTGCGCCGAGCCGCTCGACTCCACGTCCGCGAGCGTTCGGCTCCGCCAGCCCGCGGCCGAGAGCCGCGCAAGCAGCTCGCGCACACGCGAGGAGGTCGGCTCGTGGGCGGCCACGATCACCCGGACGTCCGCGACGGCACCCCTCACCTGCTCCAGGGCCGGCATCAGCACGGCTTCGTCGCGAGGCCACGTGGAGCCGGCCACGATCGTCGGGCGCGCGTCGGCCTGGAACGGCGTCAGGCTGCGCGCCACGCGGTCAGCCTCTCCCGCCCGTTCCGCCGCAGCATCGACTCCGGGATCTCCGGTGACGTGCAGGACCGACTCGGGCACGCCTAACGCCACGAGCCCCGCCGCATCTTCGTGCGAGCACGCGCATGCTAGCGACAGTTGCTGCCAGGTCCCGCGCAGCAGCGCGCGCGCGGGCCACCGCAGGCGACCCGCACCCGGGGGCACGGAAGCGGCCAGGAGCGCAACCTTCACGCCGCGCCGGATCGCCTCGTCGACGAGCACCGGCCACACCTCGGTCTTCGTGAAGGCCAGCACGTCCGGACGCAGGCCGTCGAGCGCGCGGCCCACCGCAGACGACGAATCCCACGGGAGGTAAGCCGCCACATTCGCGCCGATCCGCGGGCCGATGCCCTCGGCGGACGGCGAGAAGTGCGTGAAAGCCACCTGCACTCCGGGGCGGCGCGCTCTCAGCGCACCGATGACCGCGCCGGCCTGGAGTGCCTCGCCCACGCTGGGCGCGTGGACCCAGGCGACCGGGAGCGAGGGATCGCGCTCGGTCTCTCCCCAAGCCGCCAGGACCTCGTGGGCGTGCCGTCGTCCGGCGAGGCCCCGAGCCAGCTTCGAGTCCCCCACCGCCAGGAGCGGCGCCGCGGCGCGCGCGGCCCAGACAGCGGCGCGGTAGAGGGGGGGCACGGGGCTCATGCTGGCAGCATAGGTACGGCGCCGGTCGGTCGGTAGATTGACGACCGAAGCTGGCTGGCACGTAGGGGGGGCACGCAGAACCCGCACCCGCACCGCAGCAGGAGCAAACCATGGGCTCAGTCGTCGTCGCGATCGTAGCGATTCTCATCGGCGCGGCCGTTCGGTCCGCCGGACCCACAGCCCGCCGGCCGGGCGCGGCGGGGGCCGCCAAGCTGGCCGGCTACGGCTTCATGGCCCTAGGCATCCTCGTCCTTCTCGGCAACGGCTTCACCGTGGTCTCCGTCGGCGAGGTCGGCGTGAAGCACTTCCTCGGCAGCATCGACCCCGTCCCGCTTGAACAGGGGATGCACATGGTGAATCCCCTCGCCAGCATCGAGAAGATGTCGGTTCGCGAGCAGGCGTACCCACCCGATGGGGGAGTCGAGCACATCGAGGCGCAGACGAGTGAGCAGCTCAACGTCGCGATCGAGGTGTCGATCCTATTCCGTCTCAACCCCGCCAACGCGCCCGACCTATACCAGCGGCTCGGGAGCGAAAACCAGATCAAGAGCAGCATCGTCCTGAATGCGGTCCGGAACGGTGTGCGCGACGCCGTCGCAACCAAGTCGATCAACGACATCTTCTCGCCCAATCGTCGTGAGCTGGCGAGCGAGATGCAGGCGGCCGTCCAAGCGAAGGCCGGCGATCGCATCGAGGTGCTCGACGTGTTCGTGCGCGACGTACAGGCCCCGGCGCGGGTGCGTGAATCCATCGAGGAGAAGCTCGAGCGCGAGCAACAGGTGGCGAGTGAGCGCTTTCAGACGGAGATCATTCAGGAGCGCGCGCTCCAGGCGGTCGAAAAGGCCAAGGGCCTCGCGGAGGCGCAGCAGATCATTTCCGCGGGTCTCACCCCCGCGTACCTGACGTTCCACTACATCGAACAGCTCGCGAGGCTGCCGGCCGGCTCGGTCGTGTACGTGCCGACCGGGGGCGGCGTGCCGCTCATGCGATCGGTCGGCGGGGGCGGCTGACCGCGTCATGCGCGTGCCACGGCGGCGCTGGGTCAGGGCGGTCCTCGCGCTCACGGCGGTAAGTCTCGCCGCGAGCTGCGTGGCTTGCTCGCCCGTCTACGTGGTCAAGGCGGGCATCGCCGAGGCGCGCATCCTGCGGGCGCGCCGTCCCATTCCGGAGGTGCTGGCCGATACGACGACCGACGCCGACACGCGCGGGAAGCTCGCGTACGTACTCGAGGCCCGGCGTTTCGCCGCCGAGGAGCTCGGCATCGACGTGGGCGACTCGTACACGCAGTACACCAAGCTCGACCGCGACACCTTGGCACTCGTGGTCTCGGCGGCGCCGAAGGATCAGATCGCGCCGGTCACGTGGTGGTTCCCGATCGTGGGTCGCGTGCCCTACCGCGGTTTCTTCTCCGAGGAGGACGCGCTCGACGCGGCCGCGGATCTCCAGGCCGATGGCTACGACACCTACGTGCGCCCCACGGCGGCCTTCAGCACGCTGGGGTGGTTCAACGATCCCATTCTGTCGAGCGTGCTCGCCGCCGACGACGTGGAAGTGGTCGAGACCGTGCTCCACGAGCTCTCGCACCAGCACCTGTTCATTCCCGGGCAGGTCGGCTTCAACGAGAGCTTCGCGACATTCGTGGGCCGGGTGGCCGCCATCCAGTTCTTCTGCACCCGGCAGGGCGGCGGCCCCGACACGGTGAAGTGCCTACGAGCGCAGGCGCGCTGGCGCGACTATCAGCGCTTCAGCGTGTTCCTCGACGACTTCATCGACGATCTCGAGGGGCTCTATCGGGACCCGAGCCTGACGCTGGAGCAGAAGGTCGAGCGGAGGGAAGTCGTGTTCGCGGAGGCGCTCGCGCGCTTCGACACGGACTTGGTCCCGACCTTCGAGGCGGTCACGTTCGCGGGCTTCCGCAACGCCCCGCTCAACAACGCGACGCTCCTCGGACGCGTCTTCTATTACAACCGCCTCCCCGACTTCAATGCGCTCCTCGCGCAGCACGGGGGAAATCTGGGCGCCGTCCTCGACGACCTGAAGGCCCACTCGGGCACGGTCGCGGACGCGTTTGACCTGCTGCCGACGGCGTCGACCGGACAGTAGTCCCGTTTCGCCATCGGGCCGCCCAAGTCGGGCGGCCAAACTCCGCCTCGATCGCGGCCCGGTGTTGAGTCCCACGGACTTACATCATAATGTAGGTGGCATGATGACTCGAACGCAGATTTCCATGGATCGGGAGGTCCTCCGCCGCGCCCGCAGGAAGGCATCCGAACAGCGGATCTCGCTGGCGGAGTACGTGCGCCGCCTCGTCGCGGCCGACCTGGAGCCACCCCTCCCGCCCGGCGACGTGCGTCGGATCTTCGGGATGTTCAGTTCGGGTGGCTCGGACATCGCGCGGGACAAGGACAAGATGCTGAGCGAGGCGATCCTGAAGCTTCACGGCAAGTGAGCGCGTTCGTCGACACGTCCGTCTGGTACGCGGCTACGGACACGGCCGACGCGCGCCACCAGCGGGTGCGCGAGATCCTGGAGGCGGGCGAGCCGCTCATCACAAGCGACCACGTCCTCGTTGAGACCTGGCTGCTCATCAACGCGCGGCGGCACCATTCCGGAGCGGACGATTTCTGGAAGGAGATCCGCGCCGGCGCCGCCCGCGTCGAGAGCACGACCCCGTCCGACATGGAAGTCGCCTGGCAGATCGGCGAACGCTTCCCTGATCAGGGCTTCTCGCTCGTCGACCGCACGAGCTTCGCGACCATGATGCGGCTCGGCATCACGCGCGTCGCGTCGTTCGACTCCCACTTCGCTGTATTCCGGTACGGCCCGCGCGACTCGCTCGCGTTCGAGGTGTTGCGCTAGGCGACTAGATCCGCGCCTGCACCGTATACAACTGGTGGTACCGCCCCTTCGCGGCCATGAGTTCGTCGTGCTTCCCGCGCTCCGCGATCCGTCCGTCTTCGATGACCAGAATGAGGTCCGCCCGCTGGATCGTCGTGAGCCGGTGCGCGATGACGATGGTCGTGCGACCCGCCAGCAGGTCGCCTAGGCTCTTCTGGATGAGCGCCTCGCTCTCGGTGTCGAGGCTCGAGGTCGCCTCGTCGAGGAGCAGGACGCGCGGGTTGGCCAGCAGCGCACGCGCGATCGTCACGCGCTGACGCTGGCCGCCCGAGAGCTTGACGCCACGCTCGCCGATCACGGTGTCGAGACCGTCCGGGAAGCGGGCGGTGAACTCGGTCACGTAGGCCTTCTCGGACGCCTCCTGAATCTCGGCATCGGTCGCGCGCGGACGCGCGAAGCGCAGGTTCTCGCGGATGGTGCCGTCGAAGAGGAAGTCGCTCTGGAAGACGAGCCCGAGCTGCTCGCGGTAGCTGCCGAGCTTGAGGCGGCGCAGGTCGATCCCGTCGACGAGCACGCGGCCCTCGTCAGGCTCGAGGAACGCCGCCGCCAGACCCGCGATCGTCGACTTCCCTGAGCCCGAGCTGCCGACCAGCGCGACCACAGTGCCGGGGCTCGCGTCGAAGTGGATCCCCTTGAGGACCGGCTTGCCCTCGTCGTAAGCGAAGTGGACGTTCTCGAACGAGATGTGGCCCTTGATGGGAGGCATGACGTCCGTGCGGAGCGGATCGTCGTCCTCCTCGGGCCACGACAGCAGCTCGGAGGTGCGGTCGAGCCCCGCGAACGCCTCGGTCATCTGCGTGCCGATGTTCGCCATCTGGAGCACCGGCGCGATCAGGAAGCCCAGGAAGAGCGTGAACGAGAACAGCTGGCCGAGCGTGAGCTCGCCCTGCACGATGAGCCATCCGCCGTAGCCCATGATGAGCACGCCCGCGAGTCCCATGAAGAACGTCCCGAGGCTCGTGACGAGGCTCGTCGTGGTCAGGGTGGTCTTCACGTTGTCGAAGATCTTCATCACGCCCGCCGAGAAGATCTCCGACTCCTTCTCGAGCGCGTGGAAGCCCTTCACCACCCGGATGCCGCCGAGCGCCTCCGTGAGACGGCCGGTCACCTCCGAGCGGATGATGTTTCGTTCCCGGAACGCCGGGCGCAGCTTCCGGAACGCCTGCGCGGAGACGAACCCGAACCCTGCCAGCGGGATGAGCGCGAGCGCCGTCATGATCGCGTTGATGCGGATGAGGAAGAAGAACGCCACGATCGCCGTGATCGTGCCGCCGACCAGCTGGACCAAGCCCGTGCCGACGAGGTTACGCACGCCTTCCACGTCGTCCATGATCCGGGTGACGAGCACGCCCGACTTCGTGTTGTCGAAGACGCGCACCGGAAGGCGGAGGACGTGGTGCTGGACCTGGATCCGGAGCTGCGCGATGAGGTTCTGGGCCTCGACCGAGAGGAGCCGGACGAGCGAGTACGAGGTGATGGCCTGGACGGTTACCGCGCCCGCCACCAGCGCCAGCAGGCCGTAGAGGCGATCGAGGCTGCCCGCGCTGGCGACGTCGTCGATCAGGTACTGCGTGGAGGCCGGCAGCACGAGGCCGGAGAGACGGTTGATCAGGATCAGGCCGAGCCCGATGGCAATCAACTTCCGTCGTGGCCAAATGATCTCGTGGAACGCGTGCCTGAGGCTCGCTCCGGAGATCTTCTTCGACTTGGTTTCAGCCATCCGCTCGCTCACCGTGGGAGCCCTTGGGCGCCCATGCTCCCCCGCTTAGGTTAGCCCGTCTTTCCTGCTCGACCCGCCGATCCCGAGACGTCGCCGCCGACAATGGTAAACGAAGTGAAGGACGGTTACGACCCGGCGGCTGTGGAAACCAAATGGCAGCGCCTCTGGGAGGAGCGAGGCACGAACCGCTTCACGCTCGAGGAGCTGCGCGCGGCGAAGGACCCCTACTACAACCTGATGATGTTCCCCTACCCCTCCGCGGAGGGGCTCCACGTGGGCAACATCTACGCGTTCACGGGCGCCGACGTGCACGGCCGCTACCAGCGCCTGCGTGGGCGGACCGTTTTCGAGCCGATGGGCTTCGACGCCTTCGGGATCCACTCGGAGAACTTCGCCCTGAAGGTCGGCAAGCACCCGATGGACCTGATCCCGTCCAACGTCGCGAATTTCACGCGGCAGCTGAGGCGGATCGGCGGGATGTTCGACTGGACGCACTCGGTCGACACGACCGACCCCGCGTACTACAAGTGGACGCAGTGGGTCTTCGTGCAGCTCTTCAAGGCGGGGCTCGCCGAGCGGAAGGAAGCTCCGGTCAACTGGTGCCCGTCCTGCATGACCGTGCTTTCCAACGAACAGGTGATCGGGGGCGAGTGTGAGCGCTGCGGCACCGCGGTCGAACAGCGGCGCATCGCGCAGTGGTTCTTCACGATCACGAAGTACGCCCAGCGGCTGCTCGACAACCTCGCCCGCATCGACTGGTCGGAGAAGACGAAGAAGGCCCAAGTCAACTGGATCGGACGCAGTGAAGGCGCCCTGCTGCGCTTCCCGGTCATCGACGCGAAGGGCACGGAGACCGGTCGGGTGATCGAGGTCTTCACGACCCGACCCGACACGGCGTTCGGCGCGACTTATATGGTGCTCTCCCCCGAGCACCCGCTGGTCGACAAGGTCCTGGACCCGGGGCTCATCGCGCCGGTGTACGCGTACCGCGACAAGGCGCGCCAGAAGGACCTGGTCGCGCGCCAGAAGATCGACAAGACCAAGACCGGCGTGTCGACCGGCGGCTACTGCCGCAACCCTGCGACGGGCGAGGCGATTCCGATTTGGATCGCCGACTACGTGCTCATGGGATACGGGACGGGCGCGATCATGGCCGTGCCCGGCCACGACCAGCGCGACTTCGACTTCGCCACCCAGTTCGAACTCCCCATCGTGCGCGTGGTGGCCGGTCCGGGCGACGCCGCGAGCACGCCGCTCGCCGAGGCGTATGTCGGGCCGGGCGTTCTCGTGAACTCGGGACGGTTCGACGGCATCGACGTGAGCGAATCCGTGCGGGTCCTCACCGAGTGGGCCGCCGCGGAGGGTTGGGGCGAGGGCCAGGTGAACTTCCGGCTGCACGACTGGTGCATCTCGCGGCAGCGCTACTGGGGACCCCCGATCCCCATCATCTATTGTGACGCCTGCGGCCCGGTCGCGGTGCCGGAGAGCGACCTGCCCGTCGTGCTCCCCCGCGTGGAGAATTTCAAGCCGGACGACTCGGGCGTCAGCCCGCTCGCGCGTGAAGAGTCGTGGTACCGGACGAAGTGCCCCGAATGCGGCGCCGACGCCCGTCGCGAGACGGACGTGTCGGACACGTTCCTCGACTCGGGCTGGTACTTCCTCCGCTACCCGTCCACGGACTTCGACGACCGCCCGTTCGATCCCACGATTACGAAAAAGTGGCTCCCGGTCGATTCGTACATCGGCGGCCACGAGCACGCGGTCCTGCACCTTCTCTACTCGCGCTTCATCACGATGGCGCTCCACGACCTCGGGCACGTCGAGTTCGAGGAGCCCTACGACGTCTTCCGCGCGCACGGCCTCATCATCGCCGAGGGCGCCAAGATGTCGAAGAGCAAGGGCAACGTGATCGTCCCCGACCCGGTGATCGAGGAGTTCGGCGCGGACACGCTCCGTACCTATCTCATGTTCCTCGGACCCTTCGAGGAAGGTGGGGACTACCGCCAGGAAGGCATTCAGGGGCCCTACGGCTTCCTGCACCGGCTCTGGGACAGCGTGACCTCGGCCGTCGAGGGCACGCCCGACCCCGACGTCGAGCGGAAAGTCCACCAGACGATCCGCCAACTCACCGAGCAGCTTCCGGAGTTGCAGTACAACACAGCGATCGCCGCTTTGATGGAGTGCCTGAACACGATTCGGGCGGGCGGCCGCGCGTTCGTCCGCGCCGAGGTGGCGCCGCTCGTGCCCCTCGTCGCGCCGTTCGCTCCGCACATCGCCGAGGAGCTCTGGGAGCGACTCGGGCACTCAGCGAGCATCTTCGACGGCCCCAACTGGCCGGCGTACGACGAATCCAAACTGGCGGAGACGAGAGTGACCATCGCGATCCAGGTGAACGGCAAGCTGCGCGCGTCGATCTCCGTCGCGAAAGGCGCGGCTGAACCCGACATCGTCGCCGCTGCGCGCGCGGAGAACAGTGTCTCCCGCCACCTCGACGGTGTGTCCGAGCGGCGGGTGATCTATGTGAAGGAACGCCTCGTCAACTTCGTCGTCGGATGAACGACCTCCAGCGCCTTTCCGTCGACGCAGTCCGCGTTCTCTCCATGGACGCGGTGGAGAAGGCCCAGTCCGGGCACCCCGGCACGCCGATGGCGTTGGCGCCCGTCGGCTACGTGCTCTACCACCGCCACCTGAAGCACAATCCCAAGGATCCGGACTGGCTGGACCGGGACCGCTTCGTGCTGTCCTGCGGGCACGCCTCGATGCTGCTCTACTCGCTCCTCCACCTGAGCGGGTACGAAATCTCCGAAGAGGACATCAAGAACTTTCGGCAGTGGGGCTCACCGACGGCCGGCCACCCGGAGTACGGGCACGCGCCGGGCATCGAGACCACCACCGGCCCGCTCGGCCAGGGCGTGGCCATGTCCGTCGGGATGGCGCTCGCCGAGAGATGGCTCGCCGCGCACTTCAACCGGCCCAGCCACGGCATCGTCGACCACTTCACGTACGCGCTCTGCTCCGACGGCGACGTCATGGAGGGCATCTCGCATGAGGCCGCCGAGTTCGCGGGACACCAGAAGCTCGGCAAGCTGATCTGGATCTTCGACGACAACCGGATCAGCATCGACGGCAGCACGACGCTGTCCACCTCGGTCGATCACGCGAAGCGCTTCGAGGCCTACGGCTGGCAGGTGCTCCGCGTCGAGGACGGCAACGACCTCGACGCGATCGACGCGGCGATCACGGCCGCCAAGCGCGAGACGGCTCGCCCGACCTTCATCGTGCTCCGCACCACGATCGCGTGGGGAAGCCCCGGCAAGGCGAACACCTCCGCCGCCCACGGCGCCCCGCTCGGCGCCAAAGAGATCGAGGCTACGAAGAAGGCCATCGGCTATCCGTCGCTCGAGCCGTTCTACGTGGATGCCGCCGCGCGCAAGCACTGGAGCGAGTGCGTCGACAAGGGCGCCGGGCTCGAGCGCGCGTGGCATCAGAAGTTCGCGACGTACCAAGACGAGCATCCCGAGCTCGCGGCCGAGTACCTGCGCATGATGGCGGGCGACCTTCCCGACAACTGGGACGCGGGCGTGCCCGACCTCTCCGCGCCCAAGTCCGCCGACGCCACCCGTAACTGGTCGGGCAAGATCATCCAGGGCATCGCGGCACACGTCCCGAACCTGGTGGGTGGCTCGGCCGACCTGGCCGGCTCCAACAAGACGGACATCGACGGCGCCGCTGACCTGTTCGCGGCTACGCCCGGTGGGCGGAACGTGCGCTTCGGCATTCGCGAGCACGCGATGGGCGCAATCATGAACGGGATGTTGCTCCATGGGGGCGTGCGCGCGTTCGGTGGCACGTTCCTCATCTTCTCGGACTACATGCGCCCGGCCATCCGCCTCGCGGCGCTCATGGGGCAGCCGCCCGTCTACGTCTTCACTCACGACTCGATCGGACTCGGTGAGGACGGACCCACGCACCAGCCCATCGAGCAGCTCGCGTCGCTCCGGGCGATTCCCAACCTGCTCGATCTTCGCCCCTGCGATTCCGCAGAGACCGAGATCGCGTGGCGCGTCGCGATGGAGCGCACGGACGGACCCACGTTCCTGGCCCTCAGCCGCCAGAAGGTCCCCCTACTCGACCGTTCGGGCCCACTGGCGTCCGCGGAGGGGCTGCGGCGCGGCGGGTACGTGCTCGCCGAAGCCTCGGGCGGGCGCCCCGCGGTGATCATCCTCGCGAGCGGCACGGAGGTATCGCTGGCACTCGCGGCGCGCGACCGACTGGAAGCGGAAGGTACCGCGACCCGCGTGGTGAGCCTGCCGAGCTGGCATCTCTTCAGCCACCAGGACGCGGCCTACCGTGAAGAGGTCCTCCCGGCAAGCGTGACCGCGCGCGTCTCCATCGAGGCCGGATCGACGTTCGGCTGGGAGCGGTGGATCGGCATGAGAGGCAGCGCCATCGGCCTCGACCGCTTCGGGGCTTCGGCGCCCGCTGAGGTGCTCTACGAGCGGCTCGGCGTCACGGCCGAGCGCGTGGTCGCCGAGGCGTCGCGACTCGTTCGCTGACGCAGCACGGCCGGCCGCGGCTTGCCTTGGGTAGGGCCGACCTCTAGGGTGAGCCCGTCGGTGTCATCCTCATTCGAGAGGTAGCCCCATGGTCATACCGATCACCACCCTCTGGCTGCCGATCGTGGTCGCCGCGGTACTCGTGTTCGTGGTGAGCTCGATCATCCACATGTTCCTGACCTACCACCAGAAGGACTACCTCAAGGTCCCCGACGAGGACCGCCTGATGGACGCGCTTCGACCGTTCAACCTCCCGCCGGGCGACTACGTCTTCCCGCACGCGGCCGGCATGGCGGCGATGAATTCGGAAGCCTACAAGCAGAAAGCCGCGAAGGGCCCGATCGCTTTCGTCACCGTGCTTCGGCCGGGCCAGGTCTTCGGCGTGGGCCCCCAACTCATGCAGTGGTTCGCGTTCTCCCTCTTGGTGGGGATCGTCTCCGCGTACATGGCGGGTCGCATGCTGGCACCGGGCGTCGACTGCCTGCAGGTCTTTCGCGTGACCGGCACGGTGGCGTTCGCGTGTTACTCGATGGCGCTCATGCAGCGGTCCATTTGGTTCAGTTACAACTGGACGAGCACGCTCAGGTCGATGTTCGACGGACTCATCTACGCCGCGCTGACCGCCGGAGCGTTCGGCTGGCTCTGGCCGGCCTGAGCGTCGGAGCCGGCGCTGATCAGTCGGTCAGCGCCGGCGGCAGCGGCGGTACGCGCGTCACCGCCGCCGCTCGCCGCCGGCGCGACCGGGCCGACAACCGACCCGGCGGGCCCAATCTCGCCATGACCTCCCATGGCCACGGTGGCCAGTAAGCAAGTAATCCGCGGCATGTGCCATCTCGTGCAACAACGTATCGATGCGCTCTGCTCCGTTGCCCTCGAGCATGAGGTCGACGTTCAGAGCGATCTCCACAACCACACGTCCACGGTCGGGATCGTCCCCCGGAAGCATGTACCCGAGTGACGACCTCATCTTGCTGCTCAGCCGGACCGGAATGTCCTCCGGGAGCCGTCCCTCGAACCGGGTCAGATTGAAGTATCGGTAGAGGGCACGGAGGTAGCCGACCTGCTCAAGAGTAGCGCAGCAGGCCGATCCTAGGCGCCCGCCCCTGGCTGCGCGTGCCTCCCGGAGCGCGGGAGTCAGCGCCGGCCAAGCACCGATCAAGGAGGCCGCCCGCCGCGCCGCGACCGACCTCGGTCCCCCCTCCCGGGCGAGTTCCGCGAACGCATCCAACAGCTCCGGCGAGGCGTCCCCGTAGGCCGCGTGCACGTTCAACACACGCCCTCGCTGTGTGAGGGACCACACCGTGCTGCGATTCCTGCGGAACGTAACGCGGGTTAGACGCGTTGCGCCTCGGATCCTCAATTCGGCGAGAAATTCGTCCGCAGTGAGGGTCATTGGGCTCTTCCGCGCACCCTACTAGAGGCCGTATGCATCATCGTCGCATACACTACATGTCGTAGTGAGTCGTGTCATCCCTATTGCGCGTACCGCCTACTAGTTAGTAGATAACTCTCGTTCGCATTAACTGATGTTTGAAGCACCCTCAGCGCTCGGAGGTATCCCGTGGCAGCGAAGAAGAAGGCAGCGAAGAAGAAGGCAGCAGGCGCGAAGAAGCGCCCAGCGAAGAAGGCCGCAGCAAAGAAGGCGAAGCGGAAGTAGCAGCACCCAACCTTTCATCTGGTTGGAAAGGCGCTGGCGCCCTTCGGGGCGCCAGCTTTTTTTTCGGGGTCCGCTAAGCAGCGGGCTCCGCTTCATTCATGGGATCGAAATGGTTCGGCAACTCACCGCGATCATCTTCACCGACGTGGCCGGGTACACGGCCCCGGTAGCATGACCACGTTCGTCAGCACACGGGGCGGCGCACCGGTGTCCCTTGCCGACGCTCTCTTCGCCGGACTCGCGCCCGACGGCGGCCTCTTCGTCCCGACGACCCTCGGGAGGCTGGACGCGCCACCCGCGCTCGTCCACGATCTCGCCGACACCGCTCGCTGGGCGGGACCTCGCCTCCTGCCGGAGACTGACCGCGCCGTTCTGGATCGCTCGGCCACGGCCGCGCTCGACTTCCCGTTACCGCTCGTGGATCTCGGCGACGACCTCTTCGTCCTCGAGCTGTTCCACGGTCCGACCCACGCGTTCAAGGACATCGGCGCGCGCTACATGGCACGCCTCATGTCTGAGATGGATCCAGGCGGAGGCACCCGCACCGTGCTGGTGGCGACGTCGGGCGACACGGGCGGCGCGGTCGCGCACGCGTTTCACGGGCTCGAGGGTTACCGCGTGGTCGTGCTGTTCCCGAAGGACGGCGTGAGCGAGCGGCAGCGGCGCCAGATGACGACCCTCGGCGGCAACGTGAGCGCGCTCGCAGTCTCGGGCGTATTCGACGACTGCCAGCGCATGGCGAAGGAAGCGTTTCGCGACCCGCGCCTGCGCGCGCGCCACCGTCTGACCTCTGCCAACTCGATCAACATCGGCAGGCTGTTGCCGCAGAGCTTCTACTACGTGCACGCCGCGATCCTGCTCGGTTGGGCGAAGCGGCCCATTCGGTTCGTCGTGCCGTCCGGGAACCTCGGCAACCTGTGCGCGGGCCTGCTCGCGCACCTGAGCGGCATGCCCGACCACAGCTTCGTGTCAGCGATGAACGTGAATCGGGCGTTCGCGGACTTCCTCAGCGCGGGGACGGTCGAGCCACGGCCTTCGATCCCCACCTCGTCCAACGCGATGGACGTCGGGGACCCGAGCAACTTGGAGCGGATCCGTTGGCTGTACCGCGACGATCCCGCTCGCCTCCAGCGGGACGTCACGGGGGTGTCGGTCACCGACGCCGAGACGAGCGCCTGCATCGCCGACGTCTACGCTAGCAGGGGCTACATGCTCGACCCGCACAGCGCGGTGGGCGTGTGTGCGCACCGGCGGTTCCCCGACGCCGGGAGGGGGCCCTCCGTGGTGCTCGCGACCGCCCATCCCGCGAAGTTCCCCGACGTGGTGGAGAAGGCGATCGGCCGGTCGGTGCCGCTGCCCCCCGGAATCGCGGGAGTCATGGAGAAGGAGGAGCACATGAGGCACATCTCCGCGGATCTCGGCGCGCTGAGCGCGGCGCTCGACGCCCCATGAGTCGTCTGCTCGTGAGCGCCCGCGTGCGCGTGCCATGCTCGACGTCCAACATGGGCTCAGGGTACGACGCCATCGGTCTCGCTCTCGAGCGCTACCTCGAGGTGTCGTTCGATCCGAATGACGGAGGCGAACTGGCGGTTCAGAGAGAGGGCTCGCTCGCCAGCCTCCCCCCGAATGAGGGTCACGACCTCGTGGCGACGACGTTCGTCGGTGAACTCCGCCGCGAGGGCGTCGAGCCGACCGGCGTGCTGCGCCTGACGTCGTCCATTCCGGTGGCCCGTGGGCTCGGGTCGTCGGCCGCGGCGGTGCTGGCGGGATTCGACCTCGCGCGCGCGGCTCTCGGCCTGCCCCGCGCCGATCAGGACGCCTTCGACCTCGCGCTCCGGCACGAAGGCCACGGCGACAACGCGGCGCCTTGCCTCTACGGTGGGCTGCGTGCGGTCGCACGCACGGCCGACGGTACCGTGGTGATCCGGCTGAACCTCGCCGAGTCCGTGGGCTTCGCGTACGCCGCGCCCGCGGCCCGCCTCTCCACGGAGTCCGCCCGGAGCGTCCTGCCCAAGACAGTTCCGCATCGCGTAGCGGCGGCATCGCTCGGCCGGTTCGCAGCGCTGATACGCGGGCTCGCGGATGGCCGGGTCGACCTGATCCAGGTCGGCGTGAAGGACGAGTTGCACGTGCCCTATCGCCTGCCCCTGATTCCGAGTGCCGCCGGCGCGATGTCGGCCGCGATGGACGCCGGAGCGTGGGCGGTCACGGTCTCAGGCGCCGGGTCGGGCCTCATGGCCATGTGCGAGCCGGCGCGCGCGGCCGAGATCGCGGAAGCGATGCGGCTCGTGTTCGATGCGGGCGTGGGCGATCCGGAGTGCGTGGGATTCGCCGTTCGACCCGACTACCAGGGGCTCCAGCGCCTCCCGCGCTGACGACTCAGCTCGGTCGGACCGCTCCCCGGAGCGCATCGCGGCAGATCCAAGCGAGGTAGCCGTTGCTCGCGATCCTCCCGCACAGGAACGAGGCGAACGCGGCCGTCACTCCGACCAGCTCCAGACCCCATCCGAGCGTGAGGAAGCATGCCGCGATCGAGCCCACCTCGATCGCGCTCGCAATCGTGATCTGACGCGTCTGCCTGCCCTGCACCAGGATCGCGCGCTGCAGCGAGAGCTGCACAGTGAGCGCCGGAAGCAGGACGATCAGCAGGGCCGGCGTGAACGCGAACGCGGCGAGATCCGCAGTGAGGCCCGAGATCGTCACGAAGTAGAGCGGAGAGAGCGGGGTGAAGGCGACCAGCGCGAGACCGGCGGAGGTGGCGAGCCCGAGCGCCCTCCCGAAACGGCGCAACTCCGGAAGGTGATCGAAGCGCTCCCCCATGAGCGCGATCGCCGCGTCCTGGAACGCCAGCCCTATCGAGCGGAAGATGAACGAGAGAGCATGGACCACCGGAAACACCGCCAGCGACTCGACGGGAGCGACCCCACGACCCATGAAGAACGTCAGAAGAGGATGCACCGACAGTCCGATGACCGAGGTCAGCGCCAGCGGCGCGTAGAACTCCGCGATCTCGCGGTAGCGGATGGCACGCGGCGCACCCCGGCCCAGGTCTCCCGCAAGCAGCGCCCGGACGGTGGATGCGGCCATGAGGCGAGCGGCGAGTGCCTCTGCGCATACACCGCTCGCTAGAGACAGCGCTGCCAGCCACGCACCCGGTAGATCGAGAAAGAGGTATCCGAGCAGCGCCACGCCAGCCATCGCTAGCAGTCGGATGATCGTCCCGTACGCGACCAGACGTGTCTTGCCCGAACGGATCAGCACGCCCTGAAGGAATCGGCGGTAGCCAATCGCGGCCGGCCACGGCAAGAAGAACCAGAGCGCACCGTAGGTCACGTCCGAGACCTCAGATGGCAGACCCATGAGATCGTCGGCCAGCGCGTGGTACACGGGCGGGATGAGCAGAACGAGCAGCACGCCCGTCGTCGCCCCGGCGAGACCCCGAGAGAACGCACGCAGCTTCACGTAGCTCGTCCGGTCCCGGACGAGGGCCGTGGCCGCGCTCATGAGCATCATGACTGGGGCTTCGATCAGGATCGCGAGCGCCCAGGCGACGCCGTGTGCGGCCAGGTTGTCGGTAGGGGCCGGCAGGCGCGCGATGACGGCGGCCAGGAGTGGGCCCTCCGCCGCCATCATGAGCCACGTCGCCGCCAGCGGACCCCAGAACGTGAGGATCGAACGCTGTGAGTGCCGCGGCGACGTCAGTGGGGGCACTCAGCGCTTCACAGCGATGCCGATCACCTCGAAGCGCGCATTGTTCAAGAGCGAGCCGGCTCCGAGGAACGCCCGTGCCG
>SHZR01000033.1 GCA_009692205.1 Gemmatimonadota bacterium
ATGCGGCGCGTGCAGATATCTTCGATTACATCGAACGCTTCTACAACCCGATCAGGCGGCACTCCACCCTGGGCAACCTGAGTCCCGTCGACTTCGAGCGAGACGTGAAGTAGCCTAGGCCCGTGTCCACGAAACCGGGTACAGCTCAGCCGAAGCCGTACGTGAACACGCTGACGCCGACGAGCAGGCCGACGTGGCCGCCCCGGCGGAAATAAGGAATCCCTTCGCCCTGATAGGAGCACTGCGGACAGCGCCGCACGCCACTCGGACGGGCGAGTGCCATGCCCACGGGCGTCGCCGCGCCGCACGTAGGGCAGCGCAGCGAGCCGGGCTGCAGCAACTCACCGCAGGTAGAGCAGCGCATGAATCCCTTACGGGTCTCCGGCTTGGAAGGTTCGGGCTGACCGTCGGCTCAAGACACCCGAATGATTCGCATCCGGAGGACGGACTGGGCGGCTCTCGGCCCGCCGGCCTGCCCTCCGAGACGCATCGTCGTCGAACCACCTACTTCCGGCGTCACAATGTAGTAAGCCGCCGAGGACGACCACAGCGAGCCGGCCCCGCTGAACCCACCGATCCCGATCGACGTCGGAGTGAGGGGGTACGGCGAGCCTAGGAAGCCTCGCAGGTCCGTTGCCGGGAACGTGAGCGGACCCGTGCCCACCCCAGGCCGGTCCAGATAGATGGCGGACCACCAATTGGCCACCAGGTCGGGCCACGTCCTCCCCGACTCCGCCTCCACGTTCGCCACCCCGGTGCGCGTGGTCCGCGTGAGGCGCCCGAGGACGTTGCCCCCGATCTGGTCGTCCAGGTACAGGAGGTGAAGGAACCCTGCGCCGCGTTCCGGGAGCGACCCCTGCCCTGTCGTGACGACCAGGCTCACGGTGTCGGGCCTCTGGAGGTACCGCCTCGCTCTCACGCGCGCGCCGCCACGGAAGAGGGTATCGGCGGCGACGGCATCGACCCCGTCGTACGCACGCGCAACGACCTCCTCCGCCATCTGCGCGAGCGCCTCGGACAGCCAGAGGGCCTCCTGCGAGACCGCCCCCCGCACGAGGATGCGCTCGTTGAAGTGCACCATGTGCTGGAACTCGTGCGCGAGGATCGCCGGCACGACACTGGTCACCTGAGCCTTCAAGCGCGCGCTGGAGTGGAGCACGGTCGAATCCGGCACGAGGACGTAGAAGACCTCTCCGGCGTTGCTCCCGGTGCTCGTGGGGAGCAGGTCGACGCCATAGAAGAATCCCCCGATGAACCCCGACGCGTTTCGTGGCGTGAGCCGGTTCACCGCCGGAGTGAACAGGATCACGATGCGTCCGTTCGCGTCCAGGTCGGAGGGTGATCCGAACGTCGACGTCACCGCGGGATGGATCACCTGGTCGAAGCGGTCGGCGAACTGTTTGAGTTCGGTCGGCGTGAAGCCTCCGGCCGGTGCGAGGGTGTCTACGAAGATCGCGGCCCGGGTGCCGACCCACTGTGCGACCGCACCCACCTGGTCGAACTGGTTCTGCGCGTTGAGCACGTTGAAGGTGCGGGGCTCTCCAACCGCGGGTACGGCCGCGGGCCCGACGCGCGCGGGCCCTGAGGTCGTCTCTCGGTCCGCCGCACGACGCCGGATGAGCTCGCCCTCGAGCTCGCGCAGGCCCTCGTCCCAGACCGCTTGGATGTCGCGCTCTTCGGTCGGCGTGCTCGATGCAGGGGCCGCCGTCTCGACGCGATGCGGCGCGGGCACAGCGCTGAAGGATCGGAGGCCCGTCAGCTGATACGGGTGGCGGGCAGCACCGACGGGTGCTGGCGGAGTAGACGATCGTCAGGTACGACACCCCGATTCCCCCCGGGAGCGCGTCGCACGCGAAGCCGGCGTCGTCAGTAATGTCGATGACTTGGCCGACGGCCATCGTCGTGAGGACGCCTCCGCCGGTCACGGTCAGCAGCAGCGTGTCCGCGCTCGCGACCACGCCGAGCTGCATGTGGACGTCCACGTCGCGGGCAGGCAGGCACCGCGGCACGATGACGTCCAGCGTCGTCGAAGTGGCCGAGACGACGCGACCACGAATGTCCGAGAAGAGGACGACGTTCTGGTCGGCGACCGGGCTGAAGTTCGCGCCGGAGAGCGTGACCGTGTCCCCGGCGGTGATGGACAGGGTGTCGATCGAGGCGAGCGTGGGCTGGGCCACGGCGAAAAGGCCGAACTCGGCGGTGACGTTCAGCTGATCCGCGATCCGGGCCCGCACGCGCACCTCGCCCGGCGTCGATCCGAGGCGCACGCGGATTTCGGCGGAGCCGGTCGAGTCCGTGACCGTCGTCGTCACGCCGATCAACGATGCACCCCCCGACGTCACGTCCCATTGGATGCTCACGCCCTTGCGGGGCAGCCCCGTGAGCGATGCCTGGGCCACGACTCGGAGGGGGCTCGGGAGTTCGCTGCCCACGACGCCGAACTGGCCGTCTCCGCTGCCGATGAGCAGATCGAGCTGTGGGAGCGCGATCGTCGACTGCGTGGTGCTGCACGCCGCCGCGGCGACGAGGAACAGAGTCGCAAGCGGCCGGGCGGACCGCCCGCCGCCGCTCACCTGAGTCGCTCGAAGCTCAGGAGATCGACGATGGGCGTGCCGGTGAGGGACGAGGCGCCCGTGCGAACGCGGGCGGTGACCGTAATGCGCTCGAGCGGCACGAGCCCCTCGACGTCGGTGAGGCGCTCGGGTGGAACCGCCACGTAGACGAATGGACCCTCCGGTCCGCCGTACCGCGTGAGCAGGAAGGGCTCGCCCTGGCGGAAGTCCGTGCGGATGGCCTCGGCGCGCTCGAGCGAGATGAACTGGAGCCCCCAGGCGACCACCCGCCCCGCGTGCTCGGAGGGGTTGGCGGTGAGGTCCTGCGGGACCAGCGTCGAGGGCGTCGTATCCAGGGTCCCTGAGGATGCCTGGGCGGCCTGAGGCATCCACACCCAACCGTCGAGTCGCACGCGCACCCAGTTCCCGTCGCGGGAGACCACCTGGAGGTCGCGCTCCGGCACGGCGAGGGCGAGCGTGTCGCCATCGGGTGAGGCGAGGATCGCCGCGCCGCCGGGCCCCACGCTGGCGTACCCGCTCGGCTGCTGGGCTGCGGGGCCGGGGCGGAGCGCCTGACGGGGCGCCTGGGCCGTCGCCGGGGCGGGCCCTGCCGGCCGAGTCGCGGCAGGAGCCGGCGCACCGGCTCCCATGGCCACCGAGGCGGACCAGATCCAACCCCGCCGCCGCACGTGCGCCCAGCCCGTCTCACGCCCGATCTCCTCGAGCAACGCGCCTTCCTCGAGCCGTCCGACGATCGTCCCCTGGGGGCCGCTGCGCAGGTTCTCCCCTCCGGTCACGGAGACCACGAGGTCCAGTTCGGTGTCGCTCGGCTGGAGCGAGGCGAGCCAGACCCAGCCCTCGACGTCCGCTTGGAGCCAGTTGTCTTGCCGCCCGATCACCTGCAGCGGGGTGCCCGACGAAAGGCGCCCGAGCACTACGCCGTTCGGCTCCCGACGGAAGTTATCCTCCGTCGCCACGCGCCCGGCCTGGCCGGCGACCGCCTGGGCGAAAGTCGCCAGGAGGGTCGCCAGCAGGAGGGAACGGAGGGAGAGAGTGCGGTGGCGGCCTGGCATCGGGTCGGAAACGATCGCGGACGGGCGGTGTTACAAGTGCGTTCTCGCAAGCCGGTGCCCACGGCACCCGGTCAAATCTGCCCGGGGCACCGAGGGGCGTCAAACCCTTTTTCGACGCCGAGAGGCGACTAGTCCCCTAATGCGTGCAGCGTGTTCGACCCTCGTGCTGGCCGTGATCGCGGTCGGCGTCGCCTCCCCGCGATCGGCCATCGCGCAAACCATACCATCCCCTTACCGGTTCATCGAGGAAAAGCAGGAGGTCGGCCTCTTCGCGGGCTACATGAGCGCCGGGACAGGTCGCTTCGGCTACGGCCCGTCGGGCGGAACGCTCTTCGGGGCACGCTACGGCGTCGAGCTGTCCGGCCCCCTCGCGCTCGAGGCGGCGGTGGGCGTGCTCCGCGGTACGCGTGACGTCATCAACCCCGCCCGGCCGGAAGGGGATCGGGTCATCGGCGAGGCCGACGTGCGCCTCACGATGATCGACGGGCGCATGAGGCTCGGCGCGACGGGGAACCGCACATGGCATGGGCTCAACCCCTTCCTCTTGATCGGCGGCGGCGTCGCGTTCGACTCGGCCGAGCGATCCGCGGCAGAAGCCCTCCTCGACCCGGACGAGATCTACAAGTTCGGCACGAAGTTCTTCGCGACCATCGGCCCAGGGGTGCGCTGGTTCGCCACGCGCCGCTTCGCGCTGCGAACCGACGCGGTGTTCTCCCTCTGGCAGCTCAAGACGCCCGCGGGCTTCGGGGACCCCACGTTGGGATTGAGCGACGTGGCCGAAAGCGAGTGGGTGAGCGGTCTCTCGGCCACGGCGACATTCCTCTTCCGCTGGTGACGACGGACTTCGAGTCCCGCTCGGCCGACTGGCTGGAGGTCGACACAGCCCTGGCGAGGGTGATGTCCGCTGCGGCGCCGCTCGCATCCGAGCGGCTTCCGTTGCTGGAGTGCCTCGGCCGAAGCCTCGCGGAGGAGGTCGTGGCCGAGGCCACCCTACCTCCCTGGACCAACAGCGCGATGGACGGCTACGCCGTGCACGCAGAAGACGTCCGGAACGCGGGTGCCGCGACTCCCGTGACGCTCCGAGTGGTCTCGTGCGTGCGGGCAGGCGACGGGCCCGGGCGCTCGATCGGAGCCGGGGAGGCGGCGCGGATCATGACCGGAGCGCCCATTCCCCCGGGAGCCGATTCGGTGGTGCGCGTCGAGGACACGGACCGCGAGCGGGAGGACGGCCTCGTGCGCGTGCTCGACGGGCGGGACGCGGGCCACAACCTGCGCCCCGCAGGACAGGACATGCGCCTCGGCGAGCGCCTCCTTTCGCGCGGACACTCGATCACGCCCGGCACGATCGGCGTCCTGGCCGCGGCCGGTCGCGCCACGGTCGCGGTTCACCGGCGGCCGAGCGCGGCGATCCTCACGACCGGTGATGAGCTGCGTGGACCCGAGCGGTTCGACGACGTCCGTGCCGGGGCCGGCGTGCCGAACTCCAACGGACCGATGCTCGCGGCGATGGTCGCGGCCGCGGGTGCGGAGGCCGTATCCGTCGGCAACGCGGCGGACGACCGGGAGGATCTTCGTGCTCGCCTCGAGGACGCGCGCGACTCCGACGTGCTCATCACGGTGGGCGGAGCCTCCATGGGCGAGGCGGACCTGGTCAAGCGCGTCCTCGACGAGATGGGCTATCGCCCCGACTTCTGGCGCGTCCGCATGCGCCCGGGAAGTCCCTTCGGGTTCGGGTGGCTGCCCCGCGGCGGACGACTCCAGCCGACGTTCACCCTGCCGGGCAACCCGACCTCGGCCTTCGTGACTTTCGAGGTCTTCGCGCGCCCGTTCCTCAGGCGGATCGCCGGGTACGAGCGCACCCAGAGACCACGGGTCGTGTGCCGCGCCGCGGAGGTGATCCGCGCGCCCGCCGCCCTGAGCTACTTCCTCCGCGTTGCGCTCGAGGGCGACGGCCCCGACATGAGGGCCCGGCTCACCGGCCCCCAGGGATCGGGCTTGGTGAGCGGGTTGGCGCGTGCGGGAGGCCTCGCGGTCATCCCGGAGCACCTCGCCGAGGTCGAGGTGGGTGGAGAGGTGCTCGTCATGCTGATCGGCGAGGCGTGAAGCTCCGCGCCCTACTCGCGGCCCTGGGCCTCGCGGCCATCGCGGGGTGCGGAATCCCTCGCTGGCCGGTCAACGCACCGCTCAGCTCCGACTTCGGCATCCGACTTCGGGGCATTCGTCCCGACATCCACCGCGGAGTCGACTTCAGCGTGCCGACCGGAACCGAGATCCAGGCCATCGCGGACGCGCGCGTGCGCTTCGCGGGGGTGATGTCGGGATTCGGCAACGTGGTCTGGCTCGACCACGGCGGGACGATCCTCTCGGTCTATGCGCACCTCTCCCGAATCGAGGTTCGCGAGGGCGACTTCGTCCGTCGCGGCCAGCGCGTGGGACTCAGCGGAGCAACCGGCGACGTCACTTCACCGCATCTGCACTTCGAGGTGTGGCGTGGGGGCCGCGAGGTCGACCCCGTCCCCCTGATGGGCGGCCGGCCAGGGGGCTGAACTCCTAGGAGCCCGCTTTCAGCGCCGCGATCTCCGCGCTGAGGCGTGGAAGGATCTCGAACAGGTCACCGACGATCCCGTAGTCCGCCACCGCGAAGATCGGCGCGTCGGCGTCCCGGTTGATGGCCACGATCGTCTTCGCGGTCCGCATGCCGGCGAGGTGCTGGATGGCTCCTGAGATGCCCACCGCGACGTAGAGCTTCGGGGCCACCGTCTTTCCCGTCTGGCCGACCTGCTCGGCATGCGATCTCCAGCCCGCGTCGACGACCGCGCGCGAGGCCCCGAGTGCCACGCCCGTCCCCAGCGCGTCGCGAAGCGCCTCGAGCAGGTGCCAGTTCGAGGGATCCTTCATGCCCCGTCCGCCCGACACGATCACCGTGGCCTCGGACACGTCGACCGCGCCCTCCGCGGCGCCCTTCCGCTCGAGCACCCGCACGCGCCATGCCGAGGGATCGACCTGGGGCGTGAACGTGGACACGGCTCCTGCCGCCGCCGACTCCATGGCCGGGAACGCATTCGGCCGGATGGACACGAGCGCCGGAGTGGCATCGAGATCCAACTGCGCGAACGCCTTGCCGGAGTAGATCGGACGCTCGATCCGGACGCGGCCCTCGACGACCTCGATGCCGGTGGCATCCGTCGCGAGCGGCACATCCAGAAGCGCGGCCAGTCGCGGAGCGAGGTCCCGTCCCAGCGCAGTCGCCGAGAGCAGCACCGCACCGTATCCGCCCTGACGCACGAGCTCCACGATCACGCTCGCGTACCCCTCGGGGCTGTACTCGGAGAGCGCGTCGTGCTCGCCCACCGCGATGGTCACGGCGCCGAAGTGCGCGAGCTCCGCGGCGCCGGCGGACGCGCCCGCACCTCCGAGAACGAGTGCGTGGGCGCTTCCGCCCATCGCACGGGCCACGCGCGAGGCCGTCGCCACGACCTCGAACGCCGAGCCGCCGATGCGGCCGATGCGGCGCTCCACGAACGCGAGGACGTCGGCCATCAGATCGCCTTCGCTTCTTCGCGCAGCAGACGCACCAGCTCCGGCACCGCGTCCGGGCCCTGACCGACGATGCGGCCGGCAGGTCGTGCGGCCGGCTCGCGCAGCGCGTGCACGCGCATGCGCGACGGATGCAACTGCGCGGCCTTCTCCACGAGCGGCTTCTTCTTGGCCGCCATGATGCCCTTGAGCGATGCGATGCGAGGGTCGTGCGGGCCCTTGGTGATCGTGAGCACCGCCGGCAGCCCGACCTCGACCACCTCGGTGCCACCCTCGACCTCACGGTGGCAGATCGCTTTGTCGCCCTCGAGCGTGAACGTGGAGACCCCGGTCACGCACGCACGGCCGGTGAGCACGGCGAACATCGGGCCGACCTGTTGTTGATCGTCGTCCGCTGCCTTCGCGCCGAACAGAATGAGCGGGGCGTCCGACTCCTTCAGCTCCGAGGCAAGTGTCTTCGCGGTCGCAAGCCCGTCCATGTCCGGCTCGCCCACGAGGAGGAGCGCCGAGTCCGCGCCCATCGCGAGGCCTTTGCGGAGCGCCTCCTGTGCGGAGGCGTCCCCGAACGTGACCAGATCGACCTCGCCTAGACCCGCACCTTCCTTCGCGCGGAGCGCGAGCTCGATCGCGTACTCGTCGTAGGGGCTGACGACGTACTTCACCCCCGCGGTGTCGATGCGCACGCCGGAGGCGTCGACGCGAATGCGCGTCTCGGTGTCCGGAACACGCTTGAGGCAGACGATGGTTCGCACGGGCCCCGCCTACCCCCCGAGGTCGCGGCGGGATCCAGGCCGGCTGGCCCCCGAGCCCCATCCCTCGGGGCGCGAGACCCCCGGGGATCCGCGCACGAAGAACCGGTAGAGCCAGTCCGCGGCCACACTCACGCCGACGCGCCCGGATACACCCACGGCCTCGTTGCTGATCGCCAAGGCCGCGCACAGCCGGCCGGGTCCTGAGGCGAGGGGTGCCGCTCCGCCGCGCCGTGACGCCTCCTCCACCGGCTGCTCCAAGAGCGCGGCCGGGAATGCCGCATCGCCCACCGCCCCCTGTCGCCAGGGAGCCGTGGGCGCGCCCGTGCCTACTCGCGCGGCCGTCCCCGTGAACGCCCGCGCCCGCCGCGGCGGCGTCCCTCCGGGCGATCGTTGCCGTTCGACGCTCCTCCGCCCCCATCCCTGAGCTCAATGCGCCGTGCGAAGTCCGTCTTCCAGGCCTCGATGAGCTGCTCGCCCCGACCTGCGGGTATGACGCTGGCGACCGCATCCGGGTCGTCGCGCAGAGACGTGAACAGGCCCGATCCGAACTTCTCGACCAGCATCTGCGCGGTCACCTCGCCGACACCCTTGTAGCGGTGCGTCAGGTAGCGGACGATCGCGTCGGGCTCGCTCGGAAGTCCGAGGCCTTCGATCGTACCCGCGCCAGCTCCAGTGACCACTCCAGTACCCGCCGTCGTGCTCGCCACCCGCACGGCCGGCGCGCCCTGTCCGGCGAACATGGGAGGCGGCTCGTCGCCGCCGCGGCGCCTCGTCGAACCGAGACGTGGTCCGAGCCGCAGCCCGGCGTCGGGCGCATCTCCCGGCATCAGATCGATCACGACCGGTTCCGCCGCGACCTTCGGCTCGTAGGGCTCCGGTACGTGCGCGGGCGGGGCCTCGGCGTACCGGGGCGCCTCACGCTCTTCCGCCGACGGCCGGGGAGCGTCCAGCTCCTCGCTCACCCTCGGCGTAGCCGCCGGGGCGAGGGTTCCGTCGCCGAGAGATACGTCCAGGCCAGCCTCGCCACGTCCGAGACGAACGATCCCGTGCTCCTCGGCCTGCGACAGGAAGCGACTGAACTTGGGGAAGCCCAGCTGGGTCTCGTCGAAGTCCGGAGAGAGGTCGAGGATCCTCCGCTTCACATCGGAGTCACGCGCAGGCTCGCGGCCAGACTCCTTGAGTCGCTCGAGGGCGGTCCTGAGGAGGTCGTAGGCGCCCTGGAGGGGGGCGTCTCCGGCAGAGACCGGCACAGCAACCGGCGCAACGATCGGAGAAGGCTGCTCGGCCATAGGTGCCGCAGCTTCCCTACCACGCCCGCGCCCACGCCCACGCCCGCGTCCGCCGCGCGGCCGCGACTCGGTCTCGACGGCTCTGCCCTCACCACCGCCACCGCCGCCCTTCGCCGGGCCGACCTCGTACTGACCGTTGCCCACCTTGATGAGTTCGATGAGCCCCCGGGACGCGGCCTCGGACAGGAACTTGCTGAACTTGCTGTACCCGATCGCGCCCTCGTCGAAGTTCGCATCCATCTCCTGCATCACCTGCTTCAGGCGATCAGAGCGCATGACGTCCCCGCGCGCGACCATCTTCGCGGCCGCGGCCTTCACGAGGGCCCAAGGGTCCTGCGCTCGGCCGGCCGACAGCTCGGTCGTCTTGGTGAGTCCCGTGAGGCTCGTGTACGAGTAGTACTCGTCGCAGTTCTGCACGAGGATGTCGGAGCTCGACTCCTGGATGCCCACGCCGATCACGTACTTGCCGTACTCTTTGAGCTTCAGGACCAGGCTCGAGAAGTCCGAGTCGCCCGTGAGTAGGATGAACGTGCCTATCTCGGGACGGATGAACACGAGCTCGACCGCGTCGATCGCCATGCGGATGTCGGTGGCATTCTTCTTATTGCTCCCGTAGGCGGGCGCGAAGATCAAGTCGACCGACGCCTCGGAGAGCGGCACGATGTACTGCGGGTAACGTCTCCAGTCCGCGTAGGCTCGCTGGACGCTCACCTTCCCCTTGATCACATCGGAGGCGAGGAGGGACTTGAGCTCTTTGGAGAGGTCACTTCGCATGCCCATCGTGACGTTGTCGAAGTCGATGAGCAGCGCGGCATGGGGAGAGTCCAACCCAGCCACGGGTCCCCCGCGATGGGGGGCCCGGGTGTACGGGATGTTCATTCTGATTTTTCTCGCAGACTTGAAATTTACTGCCGCGAGACCTCCCCACCTGGTCCACGTCGTTGGAGCGCGGACGAAGTCGGGGAAGTCTTCAGGAGGTGCTCACAATGAGCGTCGCGGCCTCCTCAGGTCCATCCTGCTCGCGAGCTACGCGAGAGAGATCGACCCGCCGTACCTGCCCCGTATCCGTTCGAGGGAACTCGTCAACGAAGCGCACCAGATCGGGGACTTTGTCGCCCGCGAGTGTTTCGCGGCACCAATCCACGATCTCTCGCCCGGTGACGATCGCACCCTCGATGGGGACGACGCAGGCACAGACGGCTTCACCGAGAAGCGGGTCGGGCACCCCGACCACCGCAACTTCCTGCACCGCCGGATGAGCCTCGATACGAGCCTCGACTTCCCGGGGATACACGTTGAAGCCAGAGCGGATGATAACGTCCTTGCTGCGGCCGACCAAATGGAGATAGCCGTCCTCGTCCAGTAATCCCAGATCGCCGGTGACGAAGAACCCCTCCCCGTCGAACGCGGCCGAGGTCTCCTTCGGTTGCCGGTAGTACCCCAACATGACCCCAGGTCCGCGCACGGCGATCTCGCCGACGCTCTCCACGGGAAGCACGGATCCGTCGGACTCCAGGACCCGCACCGTGGTGCCCGCCACGGGCCTACCGACCGTCGACCGCCGCTTCTCCGAGGGGTCCGCCGCCCTCGACGCACACACCGTCGAAGCGGTCTCCGTGAGCGAGTAGGCCGTCGTGACCGTCACGCCCAGCCTGGCCTCGAGCCGACGGATGAGCTCGTCCCAGACCGGAGCCCCCGCTACCACCGCCACGCGGAGCGTCGACAGGTCCCTGGGGTGCGCCTCCAAGCGCGCGAGCTCCGATACGAACAGCGTGGGGATGCCGTAGTGCACTGTTGCGCCGTGCCGTGCGACGTCGTCGAGCGTGGCCTCGGCGTCTGCCTGCTCGTGGAGCACCAAGGAGGCGCCGGCCAACAGCGTCCCCAGCAGACCCGGTCCGAGGCCAAAGACGTGGAAGAGAGCCGAGACGCCGACGACCCGGTCCCGCGAGGTCAGGCCGATCGCATCCGCCGTCCCTGCCGCCGCGGCGAGCAAGTTGGTGTGGCTGAGTTCGACCCCCTTCGGCTTGCCCATCGTGCCGGACGTGTAGACGAGCGCGAACCGATCCGTCGGCGCGCCCACCATCGCCGCAGGGTAGTCGCGACCAGCCCCGGACGACAAGAGATCCTCGAACTGGAAGATCCGGTCGTCGTGCCAAAGATCATCCTCACCGACGGTGACCAGATGCCGGAGATCGGGGAGCTGCGGCATGAGCTCCTCGAAGAGCGCCAGATAGTCGGTGCCGTGCGCCCGCTCGATAGTGACCGCGCATGCTGCGCCCGAGTGTCTCAGCGCGTATTGCAGCTCGGCTCCGGTGAGCCTCGGGCTCAGCGGCACGATCGTGACGCCCAGTTTGGCCGCGGCGAACATCGAGATCACGAACTCGGGACGCGGCGTGAGCACGAGGGCCAGCCGGTCTCCGGCCTCGAGGCCGAGCGAGGCCAGCGCCGCCGCCAGGGCCTCGGCGTCGGATTCCACCTGACCGTAGGAGAGAAGCTGGTCCCCGAATCGCAGGTACACCGCGTTGGGATCCGTGGTCGCGCGCGTGGCGAGCGCGGACGCCACGGTATGCCCGCCGAACCGCTCGCTCAGAGTCATGGAGCTTTGGCGGCGGTGGCGAGGACCTCGACGAGCAGGCTCTCGGACACCTCGTGGCTCCAGCCCTCTCCCGGATCGACCTCGCCGAGGCGGCGGAGGAGCACGACCCGTATGCGGCCCGCCCTCACTTTCTTGTCGGAGCGCAGGTACGGCACGGCGGCTCCGACGTCTAGGGACCGAGGGAGCCCTACGATGCGAAGGAGCGGCCCGGCGAGCCTCTCCCGCGTTCCGGGCTCGGTGACGCCGAGGCGCTCGCCGAGCTCGGCTTCCAGCAGCATGCCCAGGGCAACGGCGCTCCCGTGCCCCATGGCGTACTTCGAGGCCGCCTCGAGCGCGTGGCCGAGCGTGTGGCCGAAGTTGAGGATCTGGCGGTACCCTCCCTCGAACTCGTCCTCGGAGACAACGCCCGCCTTGAGCTCCACAGAACGGAGCACCGCGTCGGCCGCGGCGCCCGCGTCCGCCTCGAGGAGGCCGTGCACACCGGCCTCGAGGCGCTCGAAGTACGCGGCGTCGAGGATCGCGCCGTGCTTGAAGGCCTCGACCAGTCCCTGCGCGCGCTCATCTCTGGGCAGCGTGCGCAGGACCTCGGTGTCGGCCACCACCAGGCGTGGCGGATGGAACGCACCGACGAGGTTCTTCCCGGCGTGCACGTCCACGCCCGTCTTCCCTCCCACGGACGCGTCGATCATCGCGAGGTAGCTGGTCGGGATCTGCGCCACGGGAATGCCGCGCAGGTAGGTTGCGGCCACGAAGCCCGCCAGGTCGGTCGTGACGCCGCCACCGACGGCGACCACGCACGCGTCGCGCCCGTAGCCCGCCTCGAGCATCTCGTCCGTGAGAATCGACCAGCTCTTCCGCGTCTTGGACGCCTCCCCGGCAGGGAAGGTGAAGAGCGACGCATCCAGCCCGGACTCGCGCAAGCGCTCCATGATCGGGTGTCCGTGGATCGACGCGACGTTGTCGTCGGAGATCACCGCGTAACGCCGCGCCCCGACGGACTCCGTCAGAGCGCGCGGGAGGTCCGCCAGCAAACCGGTGCCGACGAGCACGGAGTACTCGCCGTCGCGCGTGCGCACGCGCACGGTCGCGGCGCTCAAGGACCGTCCGTGGCCCTGATCCGGGCCGTGATGCCCCCGACGTCTCTGACGCGGAGAAACGTGGCGAGATGACCCGCCACTTCGAGAGTATCGAAAGACACCTGGGGACCGAGGCGAGGGAGGACGCCCTGCATCGCGCTCACGAACCGCGTCCGGGCCTGCTCGTCCTCCCACAGCGCGTACCATCCGAGGCCTCGCGTCCCGTCCGTGAGTTCCACCAGCACATAGCGGTCCCCGTCCCACCCGTCCGCGATCTCCGCATCTCCGGCGCCGTGCTCCTCGAGAAGGATTCCGATCTCGAGCCGCCCGAGCACGTCGTCGCGAACGACGCGCCCCTGCGCCACGCTCAGCTCGAGCTCGACCGGCTCGTTCGCCGAGCCGCGCGCGAGCACCTGTTCGGTGGAGGGAGGTAGCTCTGGCCCGAACGGCGCGAGGCGCTCGCCCCGTGCCCAGAGCGACTGCACGTAGCCCGTCCCCTCCAGGTAGGGAAAGAGCAACGACTCCTGAATGATGCGCGGTGCCCCCGCGAGAGCGGGAAACTGGGAGCGCATGCTCTCGAGCACGGGGCGCATCTGCGCGGCGAAGTCGGGAATCTCGGACAGGTCGATCGGCACGCCGGCCATCTGCTCGGTCATGAACTCGAGCATCACGAGCGTGGCGTGGCCCTCGATCGCGGCCTGCGCGGCGGTGGCGCGGTCGTTGCCGAGGTCCCGGTCCGTCAGCGCGGCCAGGTCCGCGTTCTGGTCCTGGAGCGCGTGGACGAGCTCATGCACGAGCAGTGCCTCGAGCGCGGCCTCCGGTTGGTCGTCCATGACGAAGAGCGCGGTGGAGTCGGGCTCGTAGAAGCCGGCCACCTGCTCGGTGTAGAGGCCGAGCAGGACCGACCGGAGATCGAGGTCGGGCGGCACGAGTCCGAGTAGAGCGTAGACCTCCACGGTGGCTCGAGCCTCGGCCGGTGGCAGCTCCTCGTCGAGCTTCTCCTCCAGATAGCGCACCAGCTGCGCGCGGCTGCGGCGCTCGATCCGCACCGGGTCGCGCAGCTCGAGGCCGGAGCGCGCCGCCAGGTTCAGGAGCAGCTCGGACGCGAGCTCGACCAGCACGCGGTCCGACGAGATCACCATCGCGTTGGCCGGCTCCTGGGCGGCGCACGCGCTCACGCCCACTCCGAGGAGAAGCGCGGTGGCCCCCCCGAGGCGAGCTGCCTTCACGGAGCGGCCGACGGGGCCCGACCGTATCGGTCCGTGAAGCGCACCACGTCGTCGAGGTGGGGAGTCGATGCCTCGAGCACGTCCACGTCCGTGACGGCCTCGATCATGTGGATCGTGCCGGGCTGGATCCGGAAGGAATCACCGACCCGGAAGGGGACGGGCGAAAGGGCGTCCGGGGACGAGCCCACCCGCAGGATGATGTCGCCTCGGAGGAGATGCATCGTCTCGTCCTTCTTTTCGTGCATCTGGACGGAGAGCGCCTCCCCGGCTTTCACATGGAGGATCTTGCCGACGTACAACTCGGTGTCGGCCCAGATCAACTCGTGCCCCCAGGGCTTCTCTACACGCCGCGGTCGTATGATCATGGCGGAGCTTCGCCAGGCAGCCCGGCCCGGTCAAGAATGTCTTGAGTGGCCGGCCAACGTGTCGCTACGTTCACCGGGCGGCAACCGATGGCACCTCGTTTGCATCAGACAGCCCGAGTGCCCCGACCGGGAGCCGTAGCCGATGGCGATCGCAGAACCGAAGCCTGAAGACACCCCGCCCCAGGGCGGCTGGAAGGCGAAGCTCGCGCGGTACTGGTACCCGCGGGAATATCTCCTCGCCGGCGCGTTCCTCGCGGCACTCGGGCTCGGCGGCCTCTGGGGCAGCTGGCAGAACCTCTGCGCCGGCGACGCCTGCCCTTCCATCGCTCAGGTCCGCACGTTCGAGCACGAGCAGACCAGCAAGATCCTCGCGGCCGACGGACGCCAGATCACCGAGTTCGGCTTCGAGCGCCGCACGCCCGTGTCGATCAACGCGCTTCCGGAGTACGTGCCACAAGCCGTGGTCGCGATCGAGGACAAGCGCTTCTACGGGCATGGCGGCTTCGACCCACGGAGCATCGTACGCGCCGCCTACGGCGTGTTCACGTTCCATTCCGCGAGGACCGGGCAGACCCTCGGGGGCGGCAGCACAATCACGCAGCAGCTCGCGCGCAACATGTTCGACCAGATCGGCTTCAATCGCGAAGGGCTCGGCCTATACGTGCGCAAGCTCAAGGAGGTCCAGGTGGCGCTCGACCTCGAGCGCTCCTACACCAAGGACCAGATCCTCGAGGCGTACCTCAACGAGATCTACATGGGGCGCGGGTACGGCTTCCAGAACGCCTCGCGCAACTACCTCGGCAAGAACATCACCGACGTCAACGTGGCCGAGGCGGCGCTCCTGGCAGCGATCCTCAACCGGCCGGGCGTCTACGACCCGTTCCGAAACCCCGAGCGCGCCAAGTCCCGCCGGGACCTCGTGCTCAGCCGCATGGCCGACGAGGGCTACCTGACCCGCGAGGAGGCCGAGGGCTGGCAGGCGTTCCCGATCCCCGAGACCGAGCCCGAGGGCGACATCACGTCCATCGCACCGTACTTCGAGGAGTGGGTCCGGCAGCTCCTCGACTCGAGATTCGGCGACGAGATCTATCGCGGTGGCTTCCGGGTCTACACGACGCTCGACATCGACATGCAGCGCATGGCGCAGAGCGCCATGGAGCAGGGTTGGGCAACCACCGAGGCCGACGGCCGGTTCCCGCACCCCAAGTACTCGGAGTTCGATACCGTCACCTCTTTCCCGCGCGAGACCCCGTACCTCCAGGGCGCGTTCATCGCGCTCGACCCGGTGAGCGGACACGTGAAGGCCCTCATCGGCGGCCGCGACTTCGAGCAGTCCAAGTTCGATCGCGCCCGACAGGCGCTCCGGCAGGCCGGCTCGACGTTCAAGCCGTTCGTCTATACCGCGGCCATCGCGAGCGGCATCCCGGCGTCACACATCGTCGTGGACGGGCCCGTCGTCCTCCCGCAACTCACGGGCGACGACTGGCGACCGGCCAACTTCGACCCCGAGTTCCTGGGGCCGATCACCATCCGCGAGGCGCTCAACAAGTCGATCAACATGGTCGCCATCAAGCTCGGCGAGGAGGTCGGGCTCGAGACCATCGCACAGACCGCACGCCGCATGGGGATCAGCACCGAGATCGAGCGCTTCCCCTCGACCACCATCGGCGCGAACGAAGTGCTCTCGCTCGACATGGCCGAAGCGTACTCCTCGTTTCCGACGCTCGGCACCAAGGTCGAGCCCTTCCCGATCCTCCGCGTGGAGGACGCCCAGGGCAACATCATCTGGGAGCCCCAACCCGAGCGCACCGTCGTCGTGGACAGCCTCGTGAGCCGCATCATGGTCTCGATGCTCCAGGACGTCGTGCAGCGCGGCACAGGCGCCAACGCGATCCGCGTGGTCGCGGGCCTCCCCTACGAGGTTCCCGCCGCGGGCAAGACGGGCACGAACACCGAGGGAACCGATGCCTGGTTCGTCGGCTTCACACCGAATCTGCTGGCGACGGTCTGGTTCGGCTTGGACGCGCCCCAGCCCATCTTCAGGGGAGGCATGGGAACCGGTGGTGGGCTCTCCGCCCCTGTGTGGGGGGGCTTCATGCGCCGCGTCTACTACGGCGTCGAAGCGGATGAAGCGAACGGCGTAGCCGGCGTCGAGCCACTCCTGCCGATCCCTGCCCCTTGGGCGCCGCACCCGGGCCTCAACGCGGTGCTCGTCGACCGCCTGACCGGCCTCCTGGCGTCTCCGTGGTGCCCCGCGGAGGACCAGTACATGGAGTACTACATCCCGGGTACCGAGCCCACCGAGCCCTGCGACCGCACGGAGCGGCGCTTCAGGATTCCGCGGTCGATTCGGTAGAGGACCCCGCCGAGGCGAGCGGCTCGCGCGGCTACCCCTGGAGCGGGTTGCTCCACGCGAGGCCCGAGAAGCGCGAGAAGTCCGCGTCCGTGGAGCACACCTCGGCCTGATGCTCGATCGCCAGCGCGGCGAGGTGCGCGTCGGTGGTGAGATTCCCCGCTGTGCCGAGCCGGCGGAGAAGGTCGAAGAGGATTGTGGCGTGCCGCGCGCCCGGGTGCAGGAGCGTCACCTGCGGTTGCGCCAGCCAGCTCTCCACATGCCGGCAGGCGACCGCGGGCGACAGCGGGTTGGCCAGGATGCGCGTGTGCGTCGTGATCCGGATGTACCCGAGCGCCACGGCCCACGCGATGCCGACCGGCGATGGCATCGCAAGCGTCTCTTCCCACCACGCCCTAGCGCGATCGTGGAGCGGAGAGTCCGAGTTGTACGCGTACACGAGGACGTTCACGTCGGGAATGATCACCGGCTGAGCTTCCTCGCCGCTTCCTCCGCGCCCAGCTCATCGACGAGCTGATTGAGCCGATCGAGGTCCGTCCCTGGTTGGAAGCCGAAGGCGTGGGGCTCGACCCGAAACTCAGGGGGGTGAACCGGCTTGTCCGCCATGCCGAGACCGGCGCGCAGCGCCTGGTTGACGACCACCTTCAGGCCGGTCCCGGAGCGCTTCATCTCGCGCTCCAGCCGCGCTGCGACGTCGGGATCGAGCGTGAGGGTCGTACGCATGAGAGCATCATGATGACCACAACAATTGATGTCAAGATGAGCCAGGCTTTCCCTGGCCCTTGGGCACCTGACGATCGCTTGTGCGGCGGGTCACGAGGATGGCGCAGTGGGACCGCCAGCCCCTCAGCCCGCGAACGGATCGCTCACCTCGACCCCCGCTCGCTCGAAGTCCGCTCGGTTGCGCGTGGCCACCACCAGCCCGTGCACCAGGGCGGTCGCGGCGATCAGACTGTCCTTTACGGGCATCGCCCGGCCGCGCGACCGAAGCTCGGCCAAGAGCTCCGCCCACCGCAGTCCCGTGTCGGCGCCCCAAGGGAGACACTGCAAGCGCCCGACGCCCTCGGCGAACCACCGCTCCAGCCTCGACCTGCGCGCTCCACGCGGGAGCAGAAGGATGCCGAAGCGGACTTCGCCCAGGATGATGGGATCCACGGCGAGATCGCGCTCATGCTGCGCCAACCACTCCACCACGCTCTGATCGGGTCGAGCACGAGTCGGCTCGCTCAGCACGTTCGCGTCGACCAGGTACTTCAAAGGTTGTCCGTCGACTCGGACTCGATGGGGACGAAGAAGTCCTTTTCGGGACACGACAGAAGCCAATCGACGACGCCCTGATTCGGCGGGGGATCGAGTCGGACGAGCCGATACTGACCTCGATCGATGCGCTCGATGTCGAACTCCTGGCCGATCTCGATCCGATCGAGCTCGCGCAGTTCGGCCGGCAGGACGACCTGCCCCTTCGAGGATACGCGTGTCTTCATCGAGGTAAGATAACGTCTTACCTTGGCAGAGCCATACAGGGATGGGACGTCAGCCCCGGGGCGGGCTCAGCCCACCCTCTGCCCCACCAGCGGCCGCTGCACGACTGGGTCGCCCGGCCTACCCATCCGCACCGCCCCGCGCAGCGTCGCCGCGCCCAGCTGCACGCCCGCCTCGTCCTGAGCATGCACCACGCCGAGGAGGTCGCCGCGGCTCACGGTGTCCCCCGGCCTGACGCGAACCTCGAAGCCCACCCCTGGGTCGATGGGTTGGTGCATCATCGTGCGGCCGCCGCCGAGCGCGATGAGCGCTTCGCCGAGCGGGCGGGGGGAGACCTCGAGCACCGTGCCGGCGGCTCCGGCTCGCACCTCCGACTGGACGGCCGCCGTATAGAGGCGCTCCGGGCGATCGACGGCGGAGGCGTCGCCGCCCTGTGCCTCCACCATGTGGCGGAAACGCTCCACGGGAGCGCCCGAGCCGAGCGCGGTCTCCGCGCGCCGCGCGGCCTGAGCGTCGTCGACGCTCGGGTCGCCGAGCCGCAGCATCTCCGCCGCTTCGGTCACGACCAGCTCGCGAAGATCCGCCGGCCCCTCGCCTCGCAGGCACAGGATGGCCTCGGCCGCCTCGAGCCCGTTGCCGACGGCCACGCCGAGCGGTCGGTCCATCGCCGTCAGCAACGCCACGGTCGGCAGGCCCCGCGTCCTTCCGATGGCCACCATCTTCTCGGCCAATGCGAGCGCGCCGGCGTCATCGGCGATGAACGCGCCCGAGCCCACCTTCACGTCGAGCAGTAGGCCCGTGAGCCCCTCCGCGAGCTTCTTGCTCATGATGCTCGCCGCGATCAGCGGGATCGACGAGACGGTTCCCGTGACGTCCCGCATCGCGTAGAGGCGTCGGTCGAGCGGCGCGATCTCGGCGGTTTGGCCGATGATCGCGCAGCCGACCCTCCGCACGACCTCCTTGAAGCGCGTGAGCGACAGGTCGGTCCTGAACCCCGGGATCGCCTCCAGCTTGTCGAGCGTCCCGGAAGTGTGGCCGAGACCGCGGCCGGCGATCATGGGAACGAAGAGGCCGAGTTCCGCGGCGAGCGGCGCCAACGCCAGCGACACCTTGTCGCCGACGCCGCCGGTCGAGTGCTTGTCGACGCGCGGGCCCGGCAAGTGCGACAGGTCGAGCGTGGTTCCGGACTCGAGCATGCAGCGGACGAAGACGTCGGTCTCGCCGTCATCGAGCCCGCGCAGATAGGCGGCCATGAGGAACGCCGCCATTTGGTAGTCGGGCACCTCGCCGCGGAAGTACCCCTCGAGGAAGGCGGCCAGCGCCGACGGCTCGAGCGCGCGGCCGTCCCGCTTCTCTTCGATGATCCTCGCCGGGATCATCGAAGAGATGATCAGCTCACCGAGCGACGGCGCGCGCCCTTGATGACTTCGTCGACCTTGCCCTTCACCTCTTCGGCGATGTCATCGAGCCGATGGGTGGCGGAGTCCTTCAGCCCTGCCGCGGCGCGCTTCAAGCGCTTGCGCGTGCGATGGCCCGAATCGGGCGCGGTAAGGAGTGCGATACCCGCACCGATGACGGCGCCCAACAGCAGGCCGGAGACGAAGCTGAAGACCTGGCGCTCCTGTTCCTCTTCCATGGATCTCTCCCGGGTGGTGCACGCTCGTACTACCTATATTAGCCAAGCGGACGACGTGCGACGAGACAGGAGAAGCGATGACGGCGAGAGGTCCTGCCCTGCGGGAGATCGCGATCCCGGCCGTGGCGTTCGGCTCCCTGAGGGCCCATCTGGAGAAGGAGGCGGGGTCGCTCCCGACCGTGCACGCGCTCCATCATGCGGGATACGCGGCGGGCGCCGCCGCCGCTCCTGCGCTCCAAAGCGGGACCGGGGATGCCAGCGCGCTCGGCGAGGCCGCCTTCTGGGCCAGGCTCAGCGACTTCTTCGCCAGGCGCGGTTGGGGCTCGCTCCGCCACGCCCGCTCCCACCCTGCGGTGGGCGTCCTGTCGAGCGACGATTGGGCCGAGGCCACCGCGGGCGACGGTGGCCCGGACGCCAGCTGCCACTTCAGCGCGGGCTTGCTCTCGGGGATGCTCACGGAGCTGGCGGGCGGGCCGGTGGCGGTTCTCGAAGTCGCATGTCGCTCGCGGGGCGGCACCGCGTGCCAGTTCGTCTTCGGCTCGGAGGGCGCGATCCACGAGCTCTACGGCCGGATGCTCGAGAGCGACGACCTGGACGGGGCGCTCGCGGCGCTGTAGGCGTCGCTCCGAGGCAGATGCGCGTGCTGGGCGTCGACTTCGGGACGAAGAGGGTCGGCCTCGCGGTGAGTGACCCCACGGGCACCCTCGCGACGCCGCTCGAGACGCTGCCGCGTCGCGCCGGCAAGCGACCACCCCTCGCGGCGATGGAGCGCATCGGGAGGTCCTTGGGCGTCGAGCACGTGGTCGTGGGCCTGCCCCTCGACCTCAAGGGCGAAGAGAACGAGTGGTGCGCCGAGGTCCGCGACGTGGGGCGACGCCTGGGCGAGCGCCTCGGCGTCGGCGTGTCGTTCGTGGATGAACGTTTTACCTCGGTGCGCGCCGAGCGGGCGGTGCGCTCCGCGGGGCTGCCCAAGCACGAGCGAGAGAAGAAGGGCCGCGTGGACGCGGCGGCGGCCCAGCTCATCCTGCAGGCGTGGCTCGACGCGCCCAACATCGCCCGATAGCGTATCTCCCGATGAAGCACTTCCAGATGGAGTACCTCCGCGCAAGCGGGCGCGACTGGGTGGAGTGGGTCGTCGGAGGCGGGTTCGTCGTGGCCGCGATCGCGCTGATCGCGGTGGCGACGTGGCGACCGGGTCCGCCCGTGGAGTTGACGGTTCCGGAAGGGGCGACGCTCGAAGAGGTCGCCGATACGCTCTCGGCCCGCGGGGTCATCCGGGCGCGCCCGCTCTTCGTGCTGGTGGCGCGCATCCTCCGCACCGACCGGGAGATCAAGGCAGGTCCGTACCTGCTGCGCGAGCGAAGTTCGTGGACCGCTGCGCTCGGGGCGCTCACGCGCGGCGAGGTCCTGACCGAGCGGCTCACGATTCCCGAGGGCTTCACGCTCGCGCAGATCAAGCCGCGTGTCGCGGAGATGTCGAACGCGCCCATCGAGTGGGTCGACGCGCTCGTGGCGACTCCCGGGCTCGACGCCGAGCTCGGCGTCCCGGGCCCAGGGCTCGAGGGGTATCTCTTCCCCGACACCTACTACTTCGCGTACGGCGTCGGCCCGCGCACCCAGTTCGAGGCGATGGTGGCCCGCTACAAGAACGTGTGGACGCCGGCGCGTCGCGCCCGCCTCGACTCGATCGGCATGACGGAAGCCGAGATCGTCACGCTCGCCTCGATCGTGCAGGCGGAGGCGCGGCGCACCGAAGAGATGCCGCGCATCGCCGGTGTATACCAAAACAGGCTCCGGATCGGCATGCTGCTCCAGGCCGATCCGACGGTCCTCTACGCGTTGGGCGGATACCGGGAGCGGCTCCTCTTCGCGGCGATCGACTCGGTAGCGGACAACCCGTACAACACGTACACACAGCCCGGCCTCCCCCCGGGGCCGATCGGCTCACCGGGCGAGGCGGCCATCGACGCGGCGCTCCACCCCACGGGCGACGACCTCTACTTCGTAGCCTGGCCGGACGGCACGCACGTGTTCACGCAGTCCCTCGCCGACCACAACCAGGCCGTCGGCCGGGCCCGCGCCGCCGCAGGCAGGGGCAGCTGAGGCCGTCGCCCTCGGCTGGGCTCACGGCCCGGCTGCGCCTCATCGTCATCACGGACGCGGAGGTTGCGCGCCCGCGGTCCGTGCTCGAGGTCGTGACCGCCGCGCTGGCCGCGGGCGCGCCGGCCATCCAGGTGCGCGCCAAGGGCGCCTCGGCACGAGAGCTCGTCGAGCTCGGCCGGCAGATCCTTCCGCTCGCTCGCGAGCGCGGCGCGCTCCTGTTCGTGAACGACCGGCTGGACGTCGCGCTCGCGCTCGGGGCCGACGGCGTGCACCTCGGGCCGGACGACCTTCCGGTCGCGGCCGCGCGCCGCGCCATGCCGGCGGGCTTCCTCATCGGCGCGTCTACCGATGACCCGGACGTCGCCCGGCGGCTCGTCGCCGATGGCGCCGACTACATCGGCTGCGGAGCGGTATACGCGACGAGCACGAAGCCGGACGCCGGCGAGGTCATCGGTCTAGCGGGCCTCGACCGCGTCGCGAGCGCCGTCGACGTGCCCGTCGTCGGCATCGGCGGCATCACGGTCGCGCGGTCCGCCGAGGTGGCGACGACCGCAGCCGCGGGCGTCGCGGTAGTCGGCGCGGTCATGTCGGCGGCCGACGTCGCTGCCGCGGTGAAGGGTCTGCTCGCGCCGTGGTCGTCACGCGGTTGAGGTCGCCGCCGTCACAGGCGTCCGAGACGCTACTGAGTGCGATACTGAACGATCTTCAGCCATGAGCGATCCCCAGATGCCCCGACCCACACACCGACCCGGGCTCGCCTCGCCAGTATGGGCGGCAGCGCTGATCGCGCTGCTCCCCCCGGCTCCCGCGCAGGCGCAATCGGACGTGACCATCGAGCAGGTGCGTGACGGCCTGCACGTCATCAGCGGCATCGGCGGGAACATCGCTGTCCGTGTCACGGGCGAGGGCGTGGTCCTGGTCGACACCGGCTCGCCGCGTCGGTTCGAGGAAGTCGAGCGTCTCGTGGCGTCGGTCACGTCCGAGCCCATCCGCTACGTGATCAACACCCACCTGCACCCCGATCACACGGGAGGAAACCCCCAGGTGTCGGACGATGTCGAGTTGGCCGCTCATACCGCTACGCTCGACCTGATGCTGCGCCGTGGTCTGCCTGCGCCCCCGCGTACGGTCTTCACGGACGAGAGGACCTTCCGGACAGGTGATGCCGAGGTCCGTGCGATACACCTCGGAGCAGGGCACACGGGCGGAGATGTCGTCGTGTACTTTCCAGACCTGCGCGTGGTCCATGTGGGCGACCTTCTCCATGAGGTCGCGCCGTTCATCGACTACGAGCACGGCGGCTCGAGCGCCGCTTGGGTGACCACCCTCGACCGACTCCTGGACCTCGACTTCGACGTAGTCATCGCAGGCCACGGACCGCTCATGGACCGGGGCGACGTCGTCGCCTTCCGAGATCAGATGGAGACCGTGCGAACGCGCATCAGGGACATGATCCGCGGCGGGGCGCTCCGGCGGCACGTCGGGGCGCGTATCGTATCGGAAGATCTGACCTGGACGCACTACCGGTCGGGTGGGTTCATGGCGCGTAGCCTCTCGGGACTATACGAGGAGCTCGCCGCCGAGCTGCGGCGTTGAGCGGGCCGAGCCGCGGGTACTCTACATCCCCCCCGCCGCCAGCAGCCCCTCGACCTCGTCGCCATTCACGAAGAAGTCCCCGAGCGCGGTGCCGTTCTCCGGCGAGTGCCAGTCGGAACCGCCGGACATCACAAGCCCAGCGGCCTTACAGATCCCCTCGTAGCGCACGATATCGGCGCGCTGGTGCCGCGGCCGGTAGACCTCGAGACCGCCGAGGCCAGCTTGGATCAAGACCGGCATGAGCTCGTCCACCAGGTCGCCCGGTGGGTGCGCCCACACCGCCACCCCCCCCGCGGCCCGGATCAGCTCGACGGCACCCGCCGGCTCGAGCAGCCCCGTCGACACGAACGCGCGATGCTGGTCCCCAATGAGCGAGCTGAACGCCTCCTGCACGGACGATACGTGCCCGGCGGATACGAGCGCCCTCGCGAGATGGGGCCGGCCAATGACGGCCGCATCGGGCCCGGCTGCCTCCTCGACGGCCGCATAGGCGACGTCGATGCCCTGCGCGCGAAGCCGCTCGAGGATCTCGAGCATACGCTCCTGTCGGCGGCGGGACGCGCGCTGGGAGTGCGCGAGAATCGAGTCTGAACCCGGGTCCACGAAGTAGCCGAGCACGTGCACGTCCCGGCTACCCCGATGCGTCGAGCTGACCTCGAGCGCGGGGACGACCTGGACGTCGACCTCACGCCCCACGGCTTCGGCCGTCCGGAACCCCGCCATCGTGTCGTGATCCGCGAGCGCGATCACGTCGAGTCCGCCCCGGGCGGCACCACGCACGACCGCCTCGGGCGACCACGCTCCGTCCGAGGCCGTGCTGTGTACGTGGAGGTCTAGGCGCACTTAGGCTACCTGCATGGACTGCCTGGGGATGCTAACCCTCGGCATCCTCCACATAGACGATCGCGTCGGCGGGGACCACCGCGGGCGGCT
>SHZR01000034.1 GCA_009692205.1 Gemmatimonadota bacterium
ACAATCCGCGCGACCTACTCCTGCTTGAACTGCGCGCTGAAGATCCGGCGACCATCCGATCCCTGCCGATGCGTTTCCATCCGACGTCCTCCGTTTGAGAAGCCAACCTACGCTTCCCAAACTGCCTCGCCGAATTGGGGTACAGAGCACCCGCGGTATCCTTCCCCATGAGGCGGCGTTCCTTTCCCCCGGGCTCGAACCCGGTGGTTGCTGGTTAATTGTCAGCGGAAAGGTACGTCGCCTCTCTTTTTACACACCCTTTGATCCTAGCTCGCGATAGAAGATGGAGAACGACAGCTCGGAACCAGTGAGGTAGTCGGTCAGACCGAGGAACCCAACGAGCAAGAGCGCCATGAGGAGCCCAAAGGGCCTCGAGAGCGCCCTCAGGCGACTCGGGATCTTCAGCAGCTCGTAGTCGAGGTGCGGCATCGCGGCGACTCTCCTCAGGCTCTCAATCGGTCAGACCGCCGGCTCAGCACGACAAACAGCACGCCTGTCATCGTGCCGAGCATCAGGTACCCCGTCAACGACTCGATGCTCGTGAGCAGGCGCGACTCCGGCGTGGGAGCGAAGTCCCCGGACCCGACCGGTGAACGTCGTGGCCGAAAAGTCACGGTCTCGACCTCACAGGTTCAGCCAGTAATTCACCTTCACCTGGAAGATGTTGTCGGGACGGATGCGAAAGAGGTCGGCGGAGTCGCCCGAGAGGTCGAAGTCTCCGATGCCCGTCGCCCCCGCAGCATCGTAGTCGGACGCCTCGAGCCGCTGGGCCCGGCTCTGCTGCCAGACCAGGAAGAGCGTCGAGCCCGGGCTCCACTCCCAGCGCAGCACCGCGTTGCCGAGCAGGCTCCGGACGTTGAAGTCCCGGTCCGCCACGCTGAAGGACGGCGCCGCACCGGTTCCATCCGGATCGATGAGATAGGTGCCGTCGGCCTGGCGGGCCATGGTGCCCGCGTCGACTCCGTAGCGCACGAAGTCGAAGGTGCGCGGCGTGCGGAACTCTCGCAGCCCCGCATACCGTCCGCTCGAGACGAGCGGCTGCACGTAGAGCTCGAACGTGAGCGTCGGCGAGAGCGTCAGGTTGAGCCGCGTCTCTAGCGAGAACGTCGTCTGATCGATGGGTGCGAAGATGTAGCGCCGCCGGTAGGTCGCGGTGGCGAGGGGATCTCCCACCGAGGTCACGTACTGCGCCCTCGAGTAGCTGCGCTCGAGCGAGGGGCCGAGGCCGAGCTGGAGCTTCTCCCCCGACCGGAACGTGAAGTCGAGCGACCCGACGTGCTGATAGGAGCCGTCCGCCCCGGCGCGCCACCGATATGCTCCCCGGAACACGAGCGGCTTCCGCGAGTCCGAGTTGACGTTCGCGTTGCCCGAGTGCAAGGCGGGCAGCTCGGCCATGGGCCCGCCGCGCGTGAGGCGGTCGTCGAGCGCCTCGAGGTCGTACTGGTAGCGGACCGAGCCACCCCAATAGTTCAACCACGTCCAGCGGAAGTTCACGTTGACGTTCGTGAAGACGCGGTCGCCGGCCGAGTTCCAGGCGAAGTCGGGGCTCCCCCACGCGCGCCAGTTGCGGAAGATCGGACCCGGGCGTGTGCGATCGTAGGCGAGGTCCGTATCGATGATCAGACGGTCGCCCTTCGTCTGGAAGCCCATGTCGTTCACCTCGTATCCGCGCCCCTCGGACACGAACGCGACCTTCGCCGTCACGGAACCGGCTTGCTTGAGCACATCCACCATCGCGTAGGTACCGAAGAGCGACGTCGCCGCGGAGTCCACCTCCAGATGCGTGGCGTCCGGACGCTGGAAGTACCGCGTGGAGGAGCGCTGCGCCCGGATCATCGCGGCCTCGTTCCCCTGCAGATAACTCGCAGAGAGTGATGCATTGATCCGGTACATGCGGTTCGACCACTCGTGGATGAGGTCCGCCCCGGCGACGTACGCCGCGGAGGACAAGCGATCCGTGAGCACCGGGTCGTTCAGGTCGCGGTTCACCGCGGTGGCGATGAGTCCGACCTGGGTCTGCCCGGACCTGTAGTCCCGCCGCATGCGGCCCACGAAGTAGTTCGTCATGGGCTCGACGACCCCCTCGTCCTGGACGTTCGTGGCGTTCACGAACGGGGCGGTCTCACGGCCCGTCAGCGCCTCCAGGAATCCCACCGTCCAGCCTTCCCCCAGGCGGCCCGTGACCTTCGCCGCGCCGAGGATCGTCGTGGAGTTCGGCACGTCGGAGAATACGGCGCTTCCCGAGACGCTCCCCTGCGGGGCGCGCCCAATCCGGCGTGAGTAGAGGACCTGAGGGGGGTTCCCCGTGGCGCAGCAGTTGCCGCCGCGGGAAAACCGAAAGATGTCGGCGCCCTCGACGAAGAACGGACGGCGCTCCTCGAAGCGCGTCTCGAACGCCGTGAGATTGATCACGGCCGGGTCCACCTCGACCTGCCCGAAGTCCGGGTTGGCGGCGGCGTTGAGCGTCAGGTTCGAGCCCAAGCCGTACTTGAGGTCGAGTCCCGCCCGTCCGAAGTAGTCCGAGCCCGAGCGGAACGGATTTGAGAAGGCGACCTGGGAGCTCGGATCCTGACGGACGTACTCCGCGCGCATGCCGACGTACGGCAGCAGCTCGAGCTTCCGCCCGCCATCGATCGCTTGGATACCGGAGAGATGACCGAACCGAGCCACGCCCCCGCGCTCGAGCTTCGGCGTGAAGGAGAAGACGGCGTCTTCCTGATTCCGGTTGATGTGTCGCTCGACCTGGATGCCCCAGGTCTGTACGGACCCCGTGCCGAAGCGGAGCTGGCTGAACGGGATGCGCATCTCGACGCGCCAGCCGTCTTCGGTCACCCGCGTCGCCACGTCCCACACGGGATCCCACGAGTCGTCGCCGCCCCCGCCGAAGCCACCGCCCCCCCCCGTCTGCGTGAGGACCACGCCGTCTTGCTTCACGCCGGAGGGGTTCACCGCAAACCGGTAGGCGGTCTGGTGGTCGTGGTAGCTGTCGACCAGCACGACCAGGAAGTCCGAGTCTGACAGCCCTGCGTCGCGCCGGGCGAGCCGAGTGCTGACCGGCTGCGAGTCGCGGAGGATCGCTCCTACGTAGAGCGCCTCCTCATCGTACAGAAGGCGGACTTCGGTGCGCTCGCTGCCGGGTTGGCCCTCGAAGGGGTCCACCTGAGTGAAGCTCGTGATCGGCTGGGCAGCGGCCCACGCGGCCTCGTCCGGGCTCCCGTCGATCTCGATGCTCCCGTTCGTCCGCACGGCAGCCACCCCGGGCGCCTCGGCGTGCGGCACCAGCGTCGTGAGCGATGCCGCGGCCGGGTCGCTCGCGCTCTGGGCGGCGAGGTCTCCGGGGAGGAATGAGGCGAGCAGGGCCAGCGTCCACGAGGACACCCTCGAGCAGCGGATCATCTAGAGTTCAGGCTCCCATCGGCATCGGTCAGGGTCACATTTGCGCGGGGATAGGAAGACCGTTTTGGCCTGTTCGGGCAAGGGGGAAGCAGCCCCCGAGTCACCCGAGCGCGTCCGAACGGTCTAGTGCTCCTCCGCCGCCAACTCTTGGAGCGCGCGCAGGCGAGCCTGCTCGGAAACCGGGATCAGGGACCACACGTACGACAGCGCCTGGCGAACCTCCTCCGGCGGAATCGGAGCGGGCGGCATCGTCGGTGGGATGCCCTCCGTGACGCGCCGAGCCATCTCCTCGAAGCTGTGGTCTCCGAAGTGCTCCCGGATGTTCGCGGGCTGAGTGGGCAGGCTCGACGCCATCGGTCCGTCGCCGCGCCCCTCCGCTCCGTGGCACGTCGCGCAGTTCACCTCGAAGAGCAGTTTGCCCGGGTCGACCGCGGCGACCGCCGGCGCGGCAAGTGCCTCGGAGGCGGGCGGCGCGCCTTCCGGCGGCTCGCCCGAGCAGGAACCGGATGCCCACCCTGCGAAGGCGACAAACACGACGGTGAGGCTCGGCAGTCGCGAGGCGCGCCCGTCGGTGCCCGAAAGCGTGTGTCGTGACTTCATGCGCAATGGGCCCTACGGTCGCGGCGGGCCGGCGAGTGACTGGTTGTACCACCAAATCGCATTGGACAAGTCGGTCGAAGCGCGTCGCTCAGCGGGAAGGGCTACCCCCCAGGTCACGGCGAGCCCTGCCCCGTAGAGTAGATAGGTCCGAGAGAATATCCCTCCGCCACCGGCAAGATCCCCGACGAAGCCGGAGAGGACGAGGGCTGTGCCGACCCAGCCGAACCAGTCGGCGTAGCGATCGTGAGTCTCGAACCTCGTATAGTAGGCGGCCGCCGAGTCGCTCGCCGCGAATAGACTGCCGAGGGCGTCGGAGCGTCGCACGGGGGCCACCATGTATCCCTCACGGCCTTGCACTACGAAGGGCAGCGCGAAATACCCACCACCGTCGATGACTCGGAGGGCACAGGCCTCGTAGGAACAGGAGGTCTGGGGTGCCTGAGCCGAGGCTGACTCGACGCCGAGGACGAGGCCGAGAAGGGCTAGTCGGTGGCTGCGATTCAATGTCACATGTCCCTAGGGCTGTCGCGATGCCAGGTAGTTCGCGGGCGTAAGAACCATCACCCCCATCACGCGTTTCCCGAAGTGGAGACCGAAGTCCCTAAGGTCCCCGGTGATGAGGTGCGTGGCACGGGCAGCCAAGGCACCGCCCACGATTGGCCAATCTTTCTCTCTGAGCTGCACGCTTCCGCGCATGGCGGGGTCGGGGCTCCCTGCCCTCACGACTGACTTCCAAGCCCTCGAGCAGCCGGGCAAGCCTCTCCTGTTGCTCGGCTTCGGCGAGGTTCCGTCGAGCTTCCTCGACTGCGTACTCCGACGTCAGGAGGGCGACCGGCAGGTTCCATAACCGCGTGACCCCCGCCCCCTCCCGGTACGCCGCCGAGAACAGGACGTTGGCGTCGAGAACCAAGCGGTCCACCGTCAGCGGTGGTCGGGCCGCCGGTACGCTACTCGCGACGGATCCAGTCCGAGCTTTCGCACCTCCACTACCGCCGCTTGATAGTCCGTCTCGTCGACGGCGTTGGCCAGCAGGATCTCCGCCTTCCGCTCAGGCCCGTGCAGCTCGATCGGGAGCGTGACCGCAGGCCGGATAAGGATGCCTTCAGCCGTTTCCTGAGCCAGCACCTCGACTCCCTCCTCGAGTCCGTAGATTTGCCGCAACTTGGCGGGGATTACGAGTGTGCCCCGCTTTCCCATGCGGCCCTTCTCTGTAACAGGCATGCGTACCCTCCGATTATCTGAATATCAGATGGTCGGAGAACGGGTCAATCCGCGAGCCCCAGTTGGAGGGCCAACGCACGCTCCACAGCGGCCAAGTCGTCAGCACTCAGCCGTCCCATCGGGCGAAGGAGCCGCGACTTGTCCGCCGTCGTTACCTGGTCCACCGCCGCCTTGCTGGGTCGACCCTCGACGACGACGACCGCTTCGCTCGGGAACACCCTGTCGAGTCGCGAGGTGAGCGGCACGATCAAGCGGACCCACCAGACCTCACCTCGGATCATCCGCCACGTCTCCCATGAGCCCTTCGGCCCACTCGAGCGCCTCGGCCTCGCGAGCCTCGTCGGCGGCCATCGCCGCGTAGGCCTCCCCCAATTCGTGTGGAAGCACATAGGGTCGCACCACGTGCTCGATGAACCGCGAGATCTTCCTCGGCCCCAGCTCCCGGTAGAGGCCGTCGTACACCTCTTGGGACACGGTGATGGTGAGCTTCTTCTGCATGGATCGGAGTCCGTTCATATACACGACCTTTACACGTGTAGCATACGTGTATCGGGCTCGAAGCCTAACGTCGACCTTGCGACCCACCCCGCGATCAGCGAATCAACGACACACGGAGATCGGCGGTCCTGGTGACCCGCTGGGTCCTCATGATGAAGCAGGGTCCCGATCGTCCCGGTGGGCAGGCGGTCTCGGCCTGGTACTCCTCGAGGATGCTCGCTCGGATGTCGCCGCGGACGGTCCCCGGTGCTGCCCTCAACCGGTAGAGCGCCTCCTCGCACTCGAAGGTCGCCTGGCCCCGCTCCTGATCTCTCTGGATCTGCGAGGGGGTCGGCGCTTGGCACAGCCCCGATGAGCTGTTCAGACTCATGATCCCGTCGGCCGCGATCGTGAGATCGGCTCTGAATTCCTGGGCGGTCAGGTCCGTGCCCACACTCGCCTCGAGCGAGTAGCGCCCCGGCATCCACGAGACGGGAGCCACCTGCTCCGGCGAGCAGCCTCCCGAGTTGGAGCAAGCCGACACGCCCAGAACGACACTGAAGATCCAACTCAGATATCTCATGGCGGCCCACTCCAGAATGAGGCCGGCTCATGGTAATAGGTCCGGCATAGAAGCGGGTCAATCCCGAGCCGGACGCGCCTCGGGAGGTGGCGCTCCGCGGCCCCTCCGCCGAACTTCGCTCGTCGGCATTCGCGGCCGCAATCGGAGCACCCAGGGGTCAGGAGGGAGCCACATGCGAACGGTCCTGCGCCGGCGCTTCGTCGCGCCCGTCCTCGCGTCCCTCTACCTCTTCGTCGTCGCGCTCGGCGTGCTGCCGGCCGCCCTCGGCGCCCAGACGACCGCCCGCCCCGAGGACGTCGACCTTTCGAGCGACGTGCTCGCGCGCATCGGCCCGGCCATGCAGGCGCTCGTCGACTCGGGAAGGACGGCGGGAGTGGTGACGCTCGTCGCCCGGCGGGGCGAGATCGTGCACTGGCAAGCCGCGGGGTGGCGCGTCCTCGGCGAGGACGCGCTCGAGCCCGACGACATCTTCCGCATCTACTCGATGACGAAGCCGGTCACGAGCGTGGCTGCCATGATCCTGGTCGAGGAGGGCCGGCTCTCGCTCGACACACCCCTCGCGGACGTGCTTCCGGCGTTCGCCAGCGTGCAGGTCTCGGATGCCGGGCGCCTGCGCCCCCCCCCGCGCCCGATTCTGATCCGGCACCTGCTCTCGCACACGGCGGGGTTCGGCTACGGCGACATCGGGCGCACGCCGGTCGACTCCCTCTATAGAGCGGCGCGCCTCGGCGTGTGGGGGACGGCCGGCGACCTCGAGCAGACGGTGGACGCGATCGCGCGGCTGCCGCTGATTTTCGATCCCGGCTCGCGCTGGAACTACAGCATGGGCGTCGACGTGCTCGGACGTGTCGTCGAGGTGGTCTCCGGCGAGACCCTCGAGGAGTTCTTCCGGGAGCGGATCTTCGAGCCGCTCGGCATGGAGGACACGGGCTTCCAGGTTCCTGCCGGCAAGCTCGACCGGTTCACCGCGGCCTACGCGCCGAGTCCGCAGGGCCTCCGCATGAACGAGTCCCCCGTCGATGGCCAGCACACGCGTCCCGCGCAGTGGTTCTCGGGCGGCGGCGGACTCACCTCCACGGCGAGCGACTACCTGCGCCTCACCTCGATGCTCCTCAACGAGGGCGAGCTCGACGGCGTGCGTCTGCTCCGGCCGGAGACGGTCCGCCTCATGCGCACCAACCAGCTCCCGGACGAGCTCGTGCCGATTCCGATCGGCGGAGCGAACCAGGGGTTCGGGCTCGGCTTCTCGGTGTCGATGGGCGAGAACGCAGGCTCGTTCCGGTGGCTCGGCATCGCGGGCACCTTCTTTTGGATCGACCCGACGCAGGATCTCATCGCATTCGCGTGGAACCAGCTGCGGCCCTCGGGAGGGGCGCCCATCGACCGGCTGATGGCCGAGATCGTCTACGACGCGATCCTGGATCCCACGGCGAGCATCGTGCAGCCGGGCGCGCCGGGTCAGCCGGGTCGCGTGCTGGCTGCGGGCGCGCTCACCGCGGCCGGACCCCGCCACACTCAGGCGGACGTGCACTTCCTGCACATGATGATCCCGCACCACGGGCAGGCGCTCGAGATGACCGCGCTCGTGACCGCGCGCGCCTCGAGCGAGGCCGTTCGCCAGATGGCGCTGCGCATGGAGATCTCCCAGCGGGACGAGATCGCGTGGATCGAGCGCTGGCTCCGCGCCCGCGACGAGTCGATGCCCGATGCGCACCACGGCGCGGCCATGGCGATGGCACCGGGCATGCTCACGCCGGCGCAGATAGAACGCCTCCGAGGCTCGAGCGGACCCGAGTTCGACCGGCTCTTCCTCGAGTCGATGATCCAGCACCACGAAGGCGCGATCGCGATGGTCGAGACCCTGTTCTCCACTTCCGGTGCCGGGCAGGAATCGGAGATCTTTCAGTTCGCGAACGACGTCGAGGTGGATCAGAGGATGGAGATCGATCGCATGGGCGGGCTGCTTCAAGCGCGGGGTGGACGTTGATGATGAGGAGAGGGCTGTCAGTGGCCGGGGTGGCGCTCCTCGTGAGTGTCGCCGGCGCCGCGGCGCAGGCGGATACGGCAACGGTGCCGCAGGAGCCGCGCTTCAGCTGGGACCCGAACGACCCACGCCTCGGGCTCGCCGCGGGCTGGATGGACGCCGCATCCGCGGCTCAGGGGCTCGAGCACGTCGCGAGCATCCCGCGCGCGGAAGGCTTCTTCAACCCCGCGACACCGGGCGATGGGAGCTTCTGGAACTCGGACGTCGCGTTCCGCGGCAGCCTCCTCTACCAAGGGAACTACCAGGGCTTCCAGGTCTTCGACATCTCGAGCCCCGCCGAGCCGGAGCTCGTACTCTCGGTGCTCTGCCCGGGTGGGCAGGGCGACATCTCGGTGTTCGGGGATCTCGTGGTGATGTCGGCGCAGGAGCGCCGCGGCCGCCTCGACTGCGGACTCCAAGGAGTCACGGACTCGATCAGCACGGAGCGGCTCCAGGGGATCCGCATCTTCGACTTGTCCGACATGCGGAATCCCAGGCAGGTCGCTGCCGTGCAGGCGTGTCGCGGCTCGCACACGCACACGCTCGTCACCGACCCGGACGATCCCGACAACCTCTACGTCTACATCCAGGGCACGGGCGGCGTGCGGCCGGTGGAGGAACTGGCCGGCTGCTCGGGCGCGGACCCGCAGGACGACCCGAACACGTCGCGCTTCCGCATCGAGGTCGTGCGCATCCCGTTGGATGCTCCCGAGCGCGCGGAGATCGTCAGCACGCCGCGCATCTTCGCCGACCCATCCACCGGCGCGGTCGCGGGCCTCTGGGGCGGAGGCGACCACGGTCCGGGAACGCAGACCACGAGCGCCACGACGCAGTGCCACGACATCACCGTGTATCCCGAGATCGGACTCGCCGCGGGCGCGTGCGCGGGCAATGGTATCCTGCTCGACATCTCGGACCCCGTGAATCCCGTGCGCCTGGGCGAGGTCGCCGATCCGAACTTCGCCTACTGGCACTCGGCCACGTTCAACAACGACGGCAGCAAGGTCGTGTTCACCGACGAGTGGGGCGGAGGCGCCGCCCCGCGTTGCCGGGCGACCGACCCGCCGACATGGGGCGCCGACGCGATCTTCACGCGCGACGGCAGCGAGATGACGCTCGCGGGCTACTACAAGCTCCCCGTCCCGCAGACCGAGACCGAGAACTGCGTCGCCCACAACGGCTCGCTCATCCCGGTGCCCGGGCGCGACATCATGGTGCAGGCGTGGTACCAGGGCGGGGTCTCGGTGATGGACTTCACCGACCCGGCGCACCCGTTCGAGATCGCGTTCTTCGACCGGGGGCCCCTGAGCCAAGAGATGCTTTTCACCGGCGGATTCTGGTCCACGTATTGGTACAACGGCCGCATCTACGGTGCGGAGATCGCGCGCGGCATCGACGTCTTCCGCCTTACGCCGAACGAGCACCTGTCCGAGGCGGAGATCGAGGCGGCCGAGATGGTCCGCTACGAGCAGTTCAACGCACAGCTCCAGCCGAGATTCACCTGGCCCGCCGCGGTTCCCGTCGCGCGGGCGTACCTGGATCAGATGGTGCGCGCGGGGCGCATCCTGAATGCGCGTGCGGCAGAACTGCGCACGCTGCTCGAGCGCGCGCAACGGGGCAACGTCCCCGCAGCCGAACTCCGGCAGGCCGCGGCGCGCCTCGACGCGGACGTGGCGGCGGTGAACGCGGGCACGATCGGCGGGGACGCCGAGCGGCTCGCTCGGATGGCCGAAGTGCTGCGGGGGCTCGCCGGCTGATATGCCCCACCGTCTCAAGATCTCCACGCAGAAGGTCGGCCTCGCCCCCGGCCATGCCGTCTTCACGGGTGAGCAACGCCTCGACACCGCCAAGATCACGTGGATGCGGTTCAAGGCCGACTCGGTGTCGCGCGGCGACGCGGCGACCGTGGCCGACATCCCCCTGCCGGACCCGAAGTCGGCCGACGTCCTCTGGATCAACATGGACGGCCTACACGACGTCGATCTCGTGAAGGCCGTCGGCGAGCGGTTCGAGCTGCACCCCCTCGCCATCGAGGACGTCGTGAGCATGGGCGGGCGGCCGGTCGCGGAGGCCTACGACGCCCACGTCTTCACCACGCTCAAGATGCTCATGCTGTCGGCGGAAGGTTCGGTGGTGTCCAACCACACCTCGATTGTCTTCGGACCGGGGTGGGTCCTGTCCTTCCAAGAGACCGCCGGCGACGTCTTCGGCAACCTGCGCAGGCGCATCGCGGACTCGACCGCGCGCGTACGCTCGCGTGGCGCCGACTACCTGTGGTACGCACTGCTCGACGCGATCGTCGATCACTACGCGCTCGTCCTCAGTAGGCTCGGCTCGCGCATCGAGGAGCTCGAGGAGGAGGTGTGGGGCGAGGAGCCGGGGCGCGATCTGCCGTTGCGAGCGCAGGAGGCGCGGCACCAACTGCTCGTCGTGCGGCGCGCGGTGCGGCCGCTGCGAGAGCAACTCGCGCTGCTCACCGGCGACTGCCCCGCCCTCATCACCACCCAGACCGAGCCCTTCCTCAGCGATCTCGAGACGCACCTGGCCCATCACAACGACTCGATCGATCACCTGCGTGACGTCATCACGTCGCTACTCGAAGCCCACGTGTCCATCATGACCATGCGCGCGAACGAGGTCATGAGGGTGCTCACCGTGGTAGCGTCGATCTTCATCCCCATGACGTTCGTCGCGAGCGTCTACGGCATGAACTTCCAGTTCATGCCAGAACTCGCGCACCCGTGGGGTTACGAGATCACCTGGGCTGTGATGCTCGGCGTCGGGATCTCGATGCTGCTCTACTTCTGGCGGAAGAGGTGGCTGTAGCGGCAACCTTTCGAGCATCAGCGACCCGCGGCGACCTCGCTCCTCCCGAGCAGGCGGCCGCGAGCGATGACGGCGTCGATGCGGCGCGTGTTGGAGATCTCGACGAGGGGGTCGGCGCCGAGGAGCACGAGGTCGGCCCGCATGCCCGGCTCGATCCTTCCCATCTCGGCCTCCAGTCCGAAGAACTCCGCGGGCCGGATCGTCGCGGCGCGGAGGGCCTCGATGGGTGCCAGTCCCGCCCGAACAAGCATCTCGAGCTCCTCGTGGAGGGCGAAGCCGGGCATGGCGTAGTTGATGGGCGTATCGGTGCCGGCTCCGATCGGAATGCCGCGCCGGTGCATTTCACCGACGAGGCGAAGGCTCCAGGCTGCGAAGACCGTGTCCGCCGCGGGTGGCCCGGCCCGCCATGCCTCTCCCGCCGACCTCCATCTCGTCGCGATCTCGCCCGGTGCGGCTTCGATCGCGGGGAACCAGTCGCCGCGCGCGAACGACGGACGGAGCGAGAAGGCGTTGAGGCGCAACGTGGGCACCTGCAGGGTGGAGGCCATCGCGGTCAGGGCCCCGCTGCAGGGAGTGCAGGCGCGCGCGCAGCGTCGCCCCTGGCTCCTCGGGATCTTCTACGAGCAACGCCCGCCGGGTCGCGAGCAACTGATCGGCCCCCGCCGCGCAGTCCATCTCGATGTTGCGGAGATGCTCCATCGAGTTGACCCGTGGAGCCACGTCACGCGCCCGCATCGATAGGGGCACGTGCGCTGCAATGGGGAGACCGCGCTGCTCAGCCGCCGTCGCGAGCGCGTCGAAGACCTCGGGCGTGACCATCTCATAGATCTTGATGAAGTCCACGCCGGCGTCGGCGAGCGTAGCCACGTTGCCGCGAGCCTGCTCCACCTCGGGATTCGAGATGCCGATCTCAGGCCTGCCCTGGCCGTCGTAGACCACGCGCTCCCCGTCGAGCAGGGGCCCAGCGAAGAAGACGCGAGGCGCGATCGCGCCTTCGGCCCGCATCGCCTCGACCACGGGACCGACTTCATCCAGGAGACCCCCTGTGTCCCGGACGCTCGTGACGCCCCAGCTCAGGAAGAGCCCCGGCATCGCGGGCGTGAGCACGTCGTCGTACGTCAGGTGGACGTGCATGTCCCACAGGCCCGGGATCAGGTAGCGACCCGTGCCGTCGACGGTTTCGAGGACGTTCGCCGCCGCGCCGGCGTCCGCTACTGAAATGATCGTGTCCCCTCGCACGACGACCGTCTGGTTCTCCCGCACGCCGTTGGCGGCATCGATCACCGTGACGTTCTCGATCGCGAGGTCGGCTGGTGGGGCGTCGGGGGCGCACCCCGCCGTGAGCGCGACCAGCGCGCCGATCAGTCTGCGGACCTTGACGGTGGCCCCACTCCGGAGGCCTTGCTCGTCCAACATCGGCATCCCCATGCGGCGACCTCCCGTTCCTCGGTGGCTACGCCCACCATATCGCTTAGCTTCCCGATGGAACATGACGAAGGCGCCCAACACAGACGTCAACGTGCGGTCTTCAAGAAAGGAGGACGACGTGATCAGGAGTCGCGCATCCATCGGTCGCTGGGCGGTAGCCTTCGGCGCCGCGGCGTTCGTGCTCGCCCCACTCACGGGCTCGGACCTGGCTGGACAGGTCCGCCTCCCGCCGATCCCCGAGGAGCAGTTGACGGACGCGCAACGCGCGGCGGTCGCGGAATTCAGCGCGGTCCGCGGACCGTTGTCGGGCCCCTGGCACGCGATCGTTCGCAGCCCGGGCTTGCTCAATCCCGCCCGGGCGATGAGCGACTACCTCCGGTTCAACAGCTCGCTGCCTCCCCGTCTGTCCGAGTTCGTCATCATCATGACGGCGCGGGAATGGACGTCGCAGTACGAGTGGAACGCCCACCATGGATTGGCCATGCGGGGCGGACTCAGCCCGGATATCGCCGCGGCGGTCGCCGAAGGACGACGCCCCGAGGGCATGGCCGCGGACGAGGCAGCGGTCTACGACTTCTGCATGGAGCTACACCGTAACCGCAGCGTGAGCGACGCGACGTACGCTCGGGCCCTGGAGCAGGTCGGCGAGCAGGGGATCATGGACATGATCGGCCTGAGCGGCTGGTACACGATGGTGTCCATGGTGCTGAACACCGGGCGCATACCCGCGCCCGAGGACGCGGCCCAGGTCCTGGAGCCCTTCCCCCGCTAGGCTACCTCACCCCGAAGGTCCGGGTACCGATGTCCCCCTGATTCGGATATCCCCAGATCCCCAGCTGCGACGCCAGGTCGTGGAAGTCCATCGCGATGAAGTCGAACCGGCCGGCCTCGGGCGGGTCCCACGGCTCCGCGTCCGGGCCTTGTTCGAGTGGACGATGCACGTAGGCGGTCCGCAGCCCGTTGCTCTTCGCCGAGTCCAGGTCCCCGGGATGCGCCGCGACCAGCATCGTGGCCGAGGGTGGGATGTCGAAGAACACGCTCGGCGCCAGGTACATCTCAGGGTCGGGCTTGTAGTGCCGGACGATGTCGGTTCCCATGATGCAGTCCCAGGGGATACCCCCGAACTTCGCCATCTCTGTCAGGAGCGCGACGTTGCCGTTCGACATCGGGGACACGATGTAGCGCGTCTTCAGACGCGCGAGCCCGCTCGGTACGTCCGGCCAGGGATGCAGCCGGTGCCAGACCTTGTTGAGACGCACCTTCTCCGCTTCGGTGAGCCCCGTGATCCGGTAGCTGACCAGGAGGTCGTCGAGGGTCATCCTGTGCAATGCGTCGAGGTCCGTCCAGGGGAGCTCGCCCGTGCGAACGCGATTGCGGGAGGGACCGTAGTTGGCGCGCCACGCCTCGGCGAACTCGACGGCGTCGAGCGTCCAACCCTTCTGACGCGCGAGCTCCTTCACCTCGGCGATGACCGACCCGCGCCAATCGACGACGGTGCCAAAGGTGTCGAAGCCCAGGTACTGCACCGACTCCGCAACTTGACGCTGCTGGTCCGTCACCGAGCGCGTCGACGTGGGGGGTGTGGACGGGCCGCCCATCTCCGCCTTGACGGCAGCGCGTAGGGTTTCCGGAAGGGCTGGGGTGACTCCGCCGGCGATCAGTGCGGCACCCAGGAAGTCTCGTCGGTTCATGGTGTTCTCCTTTCCGCCATCGTGATGAGGGCCATCACCTCATTCAGCTCCTGAACCGCATCCAGGCTGGCTCCGACATTCGACTGCTTCACGAAGATCTCCATGACCGCCGCTGGCGCAGTTCCGAGATTCCGGAATCCGTGAGACGTGCCGCGCATCAGGAAGAAGGCTTGCCCCGCCTCCGCGACGGTCGGGCTCCCGGATTCGATGGTGATCTCGAGTCGTCCCTCCAGCGGAACCCACACGTGGTACTCCACGTCGTCGTGCGCATGGACGGCGCGTACGGCACTCGGCCCCAGCTCCACGCGTGAAACGCGGATCTCAGCCCTGTCAATGAGGCGGGTCGGTCGCACGCCCGGGTCCGCTTCGGCCGGCGCGGGCGTCTGCGCCGCTCCGGGTGCCGCGGCAAGCAGAGCGCAAGCCGTCAGGAGTCCTGTTCTGGAAAGCCCCATGTCGCCTCCTCGTGAACCTCGTGTCGGGCGCGCGGTCAGCGGGCCCGCTACCTACCGATCTCGCGACCCTCGCGCGTCCCACTCGCTCCACAGCCACTGGCCCGCGACCCTGAGCGGGGCGATGTAGTCACCCATCATGCTGTGGTTCGCCCCCGGGAGGCGCATCATCTGGATGGGGCAGCCTCTCGCTGCGAGGCGAACGGCGAACTCCTCGACGGGCGCGTAGGGGACAACCTCGTCTTCAGGGCTGTGGATGATGTAGAGGGGCGTCGCGGACAGGCTCTCGAGAGAGCCTTCCCCAGGTCCCGTCGCCATGACGATGACCCCCGTGAAGAGGTCGGCGTGGCGGGTGGCCATGTACCACGTGCCGCGGCCGCCCATGCTGAACCCGGTGACGAGGACCCGCGTCGGGTCGATCGCGTGCTGCGCAAGAACGTCGTCCAGAAGGGCGAGGAGCGCGCGCTCCGACCGCTCGGTCGCCCATCGCTCGTCCGGGACGGACGTCGGGTGCCACGATGACGGCCCCCCAGTCGCGCAGCGCCGGCTCGACGATCGCCTGCATGAACCAGCTGCCATAGTACTCGGATCGCCCCCCGGGGTGCAGCGACAGGATCAGCGGACGCGGGTCCTGTGGGGAGCTTTCGTAGTCCGCGGGGATGGAGATCGCGTACCGCATCGCCTCGCTCCCGCCGAGCTCGAAGGCGGTCTCGATCACCCGGGGGGGGCTCGACTGCCTGAGCCTGCAGCCGGGGCGCGGGAGCCGCTACGAGCAGAGCCGCGACCGTTAGACGCGCGACTCCGGAGGTGAGGGTGCTCAGGGCACGGCCCTCGGGCGCATCCCCGTCAACGCGAACTTCTGCACCCGCCGGTTCACCGGCTCGAGGGGCGTCACCTCGCCGACGAACAGGTTGCCTTTCGAGTCCACGGCCATGTGGTGCATGGTGCCGAAGTTGCCCGGCTCCGAGCCCCACTCGCCGAAGGAGTCCAGGATCTCCAGTGTCCTTCGGTCGAGCACCATGACGTGCGCCTGGCTGCGGTTCCCGACGTACAGGTAGCGCTGCTCGGGGTCAGGTGAGAAGGCGGTGCTCGCGGCCGTCTGCCCGTTGCCGCACTCGGGCGCCATGCACTCCCGGCCGATGAAGACCTGCGATACATACGTGCCGTCGATCGTGAAGACCTGCACGCGCTTGCCCCCGCGGTCGGAGACATAAACCAACCCGTCGTTGGAGACCCGGGCCGCGTGCACCGGCGGGGAGAAGTGCGGGGGACCATCCCCCTCCTGCTCGGCGGTCCACCCCGGATCCACCTCACCATCGGTCGGAGGGTTCCCGAACGCTCCCCACATCCTCTTGAACGCGCCGGTGTCCGCATCGTACACGATGACGCGGCGGTTCCCGTATCCGTCGGCGATGAAGACCTCGTTCGTCGGCGGATGTACCCACTGGTCGGCCGGACGGGAGAGGTTTTGCGTGTCCAGGTTCCCCGTGCTCTCGCCCGGCGTCCCGATCTGCATCACGAGTTCGCCCGCCATCGTGAACTTCAGCACCTGGTCCGTTGGGCCGTTGCCGCCGATCCACACGAAGTCCTTGTAGTCCACGAAGATGCCGTGCTCCGACTCCGGCCATGGGTACTCGGGGCTCGGTCCTCCCCACGCCTGGACGAAGTTGCCCTCCGGGTCGAACTCGAGCACGGGCGGCGCCGCCATGGACGCTTCCGCGGGCTCGAGCGTGGTCGGCCGCTGCAAGACCCATACGTGGTCCCTGCGGTCCACTGCCACGCTGGATACCTGCCCCAGGACCCAGCCGGTCGGAATCTTCGCCCAGTTCGGCTCGACCTGGAATGTCGGTATCTCGTTGGCTGGTGCTGCACCGGCGCTTTCTGGCTCGGCGTCGGCGCAACTCAGCGCAGCGACAACGGCGACGGGGAGAAGAATGATGAAGGGGCGTCTCGTTCGATTCATGGCCGACTCCAGGAAGTTTACAGAGTGGTTCCCAGCGGGCCGCCGCCGCCTGCGTAGCTCACGTCTTGGAGCTGGATCCTCACGTTGTTCGGACCGTCTACGAGAATCTCGGGCGTGACCCCCGCGCGCATTCTGACCTGTGCGGTCACCCCGTGCTCCCTGAGCCTGGCCATGACGCGGTCCGGATTGAAGTCCCGTACTCCGAAGCCGACGTGCATCCGGTTCCGCTCGGGTCCCGATCCCTCGACCAGGGCGAGGTGCTGGGGCCCCGATCCGACCCGGAGGACCGGGATGGGGCGCCCCACGTATCCGGCGGTCCTCGGACCTCTTTCGGTCTCCTGGTAGGTCACGACTTGCATGTCCGTGAGCTTCAGGAAGAACTCAAGCGCACTGTCGAGGTCGGTGACCCAATACTTGATGTGGTTCATCGACAGCACCTGGATCGGCGGCGGATCGCCCGGCCGCTGAACCGCTGTTGCAGACGTATCGCACACCTCGCCCAAGAAGCCGACGCCACCGCACGCGATCACGGGATTGAACTGGAGCGGTGCGCCGTCCGGGCCATCCCAATTGACGCCGTTGATGGTGGTGCCTTCCCGAAGGACCGACTCCGCGGGGATGCGCATCTCAGCGAGCGCCGAGAGAATCCGATGGACGTTGAAGTCGGCAATGCCGAAGCAGAAGTGCGGGCGACCCGTCGACGGCACACCGATCTGGGCGGCGGCCTTTTGCGTCAACGCCATGTAGGCAGGGGGATCGATCGAGGAGCGGAGAACTTGCTGGCCCGCTCCGCCTCCGCCGTAGTCCTGGAACGCATGACGCGGGATGCCCAGCACTTTCGCGTACCACGCGATGGTCTGCTGAATGTCGTCGCACCCGAAGCTCACGTGATTCAGCGTGAGCACCCGGACCGGCAGGACCGACTGGAGCGAAGGTCCCACGGGCGTCTGCCCGGTCACGGCGCGAGGTAGCGCCACCCCCGCGGCCGCGAGCGAGAGCAGGAGTTCTCGGCGCGAGATCGGGGCTCCCCCACCAAGTTCCGCTGATCCACCGGTCGTCGCTCGCATGCGGCCTCCCGCGTTCCTAGGGCCATCCCTGTCCCGAGGATGAAGACGGGACCCGCCGAAACTACGGCTGCGAAGTCGATCCCGCACGGGCGAGGGCGGGGCCCGGATCCGAGGCCACGCCGAAGTCGCGAGCGACTACCACTCCGGCATGATGATGAAGTCGATGTGCTCCCCGGCTTGTATCAGAATGGGGTCGCCGGCGGGCATCACGCCTCCTCCGAGGAAATCCACCCCTAGCCGCACCTGATAGTCGCGCCAGGGCGTAGTGAAGGTCTTCGTGGTCTTGCCGGTGACCGTGCCCACGCGCTGCGGAGTGCCGTTCCAGTTCGCGTAGAGGGTCGCGTCGCGGTAGTCCTGGTTGTCGACCGTGATCAGGATCGTCGTCTCGCGCCTCTCGACGAAGGGCGTCGGCGCCTCGGTGCGAACCGCGCACGCGGCGGTCGCGAGCGCGAGGGCCCAGGCGAGGGTGATGGTGCGACTACGCTTCATGATGTCCTCCGGGTCCTGCATGCCCGTCATGAGCCAACATGCACCCTACCCCGGTGTGTCGCGAGGGAGCCATTCCGGGCATGGTAGGACGTCCCGTCAGCCGGGGGGGCTGGAGGGGGTGCCGCCTGGGCCCTCGACGCGTACTTTGCCGGCTCATTCCATGCACGATCGGATACCCACCGGCCGCAGATCCAGAGAGGGCACGCATGAACGGATTCCTCAGCTGTCACCCCAAGTATGTCGCTGCAGCGACCCTCGTCTTGGGGCTCGCGCTGCTCAGCAGCCCCGTCGGCGCCCAGGATCGCGGGAACCCCTACGGCGAGTGGCGCTACTGGGGTTCGGACGCCGGGAACACGCGATACTCCCCGCTCGACCAGATCAACGCGGACAACTTCGAGTCCGTCGAAGTCGCCTGGACGTTTCGGGGCGACAACTTCGGGCCCGAGCCCCTCTACATCAATCGGGCGACCCCGATCTACGCGAACGGCAAGCTGTTCACCGTGGTGGGTCTGCGACGGACCGTCGTGTCGATCGACCCAGCGACCGGCGAGACGCTCTGGACCTTCCGTGAACCGTATACGACGAGGTGGGCTCGCTCCTCGCGCCAGGACGCCGGCAAGGGCGTCGCCTACGCGGAGGTCGGCGGGCGCGGCGTGATCTACGTCGTCACCCCCGGCTTCTTCATGCACGCCCTGGACGCGGAGACGGGCCTTCCCTTGGAAGGGTTCGGAAAGCCAGTCCCCGTGGCGGGCTTCGGGGACCACGGCACCGTGGACCTGCTCGCCGACTTGGGTCATCCGTGGGACGCGGAATCGGGGATCCCTACTGAGGTGGGCTACATCACCAACACATCTCCGCCGATCATCGTGAACGGAGTGGTGATCGTGGGCAACTCGAACCTGACGGGCCGTCTCGACCCTCGGAGGGAGAACGTCCCCGGGGACATCCTCGCCTACGACGCGCGCACCGGCGCGTTCCTGTGGAAGTTCGACGTGATTCCCGGCCCGGGGGAGTTCGGGCACGAGACCTGGGAGAACGACGCGTGGGAGTGGAGCGGCAACATCAACACGTGGCCCCCGCTCTCCGCCGACTTGGAGCGCGGGATCGTCTACGTCACGACGGACGCACCGACCAACGACTACTTCGGCGGACACCGCCCCGGGGATAACCTCTTCGGAAACAGCGTGATCGCGATCGATGTTCGAACGGGGGAGCGTCTCTGGCACTTCCAGGCGATCCACCATGACATCTGGGACCGGGACTTTCCGCACCCGCCCCAACTGATCGACGTCACGGTCGATGGCCGAGAGATTCCGGCGCTGGTTCAGACGTCAAAGCAGGCGTTCGTGTACGCGTTCAACCGTGTGACCGGAGAGCCCATCTGGCCGATCGTCGAGCTGCCGGTCCCGCAGTCGCGCGTCCCGACGGAGCAGACGTCCCCCACGCAGCCGCACCCGACCCGGCCTGCGCCCTACGAGATGCACGGGCTCACCGACGACGACGTCGTCGACTTCACGCCCGAGTTGCGCCGCAGGGCGATGGAAATGTTGAGCCGGTGGGAGTACGGACCGTCGCTCTTCGTGCCTCCGCTGCACAACGCGAATGCCGAAGGGAAGCTCGGGGCGCTCTTCTGCCCGGCCGCCGGCGGCGGCACCAATATCCCGGGTGGGACGGTGGCGGATCCGGAGACGGGCATCATCTACACGGCCTCCGTGAAGTCGTGCAGCGACTTCACGCTGGTCCCCGGAGTCGAGCGCGACCGAGAACTGACGGGTCAGTCGGGCATGAATCCGGTCGAATGGACGCACGCACCGGCAGAGCCGGGCCTGGGCAGCATCCAGGGCATCCCGATCTTCAAGCCGCCCTATGGCCGCATCACCGCGATCGACATGAACACGGGGGAGATTCTCTGGTGGATCCCGAACGGGGACACTCCGGAGCGGATCACCAATCATCCCCTCCTCCAAGGGGTAGATCTGCCCAACACGGGGGCCCCGAGCCACGCCACGGCGTTCGTGACCAAGTCACTCCTGATCTACGGTGAGGGTCGCAGCGGGCGTCCTGTCATGCATGCCGTGGACAAGCGGACGGGGGAGCGTGTGGGCACCATCGAGCTTCCGGCGACGACGGACACGGCGCCGATGACCTACCTGCACGAAGGGGTGCAGTACATCCTCGTCTCCGTGTCCGGTGATGACCTCCCCGGCGCGTTCGTCGCCCTGCGCGTCCCCTGAGTGTCTATCGACAAAGGAGCAGACCCGATGAGAGAGTTCGCAGACGGCGTGGGGAGGAGACGACTCGGGCCGGTCGCGCTCCTACCGCTCACTCTGGCCTTGGCGCTCGGGGCTCCCGAGCCGACGCTCGCCCAGGCTCGATCGCCGAGCGCCGAGGTCCGGATCACGCCGTTCGTCGGGGCCGGCATTCAGATCGAGTACGCGGGGACGGTAATCCACGTGGATCCGTGGAGCCGGGGAGACTACTCGAGCGCCAAGCCGGCGGACCTGATCCTGATCACGGACACCTCCAGCGACCACCTCGATCCGGCTTTGATCGCGACGCTCCGTAAGGCCGGCACTCCGGTCGTGCTCTCCGACCGGCCCGAAGAGGCGCGGGACGAGCGGTCGCGAGGTCTCCTGCTACAGGTTCCCAATGGCACCGTGATGGACAACGGCGACCGGAGGACGCTCGCCGGGATCGACATCGAGGCCGTACCCATGTACGACATCATCCCGGGGGATCCCTTCCATGCGAAGGGAGAGGGGAACGGGTACGTCCTCACCCTAGGGGACACGCGGGTCTATGTCGCCGGCGTGACGGAGTGCGTGCCCGAGATGCGGGGCATCCGTGACATCGACATCATGTTCGTGCCCATGAACCTGCCCAACGATCGGATGCCGCAGCTGGCGGCTGCGGAGTGCGTGAAAATGCTCCGCCCGCGTGTGGTGTATCCCTACCACTATCGGGAGATGCCGATCGACGCCTTCGTGGCGGCGTTGCGGGGGGAGGCGGGCATCGAGGTTCGCGTCCACGACTGGTATCCACCCGCTCGCTAGCGGGCCCGCACGGGGGAGGCAACATGGCTGTCCACGTAGTCCTCCGCAGGCTTAGCGGGCCGTCCGTGACCCTGGTTTCCTCATGCGTCCTGGCCATGGCCGGGTGCGCGAGCTCGAGCCCCGGCACGGGAGGCACGGCTCCGGGTGACCTGTCTCCCGACCTGCTGAGAGTAGCCGTTCCCGTGGCTAGCTCTCCCGAAGTCCTGACGGGGGACGAGATCCGGGGTACCGGGGCGGGAAACGTGTGGGAGGCGTTGCTGAAGCTGCGTCCCCTATGGCTTCGGGCCCGGGGGGGCACAGGGTCCATGGTTTCCTCTCGACCGACGGCTCCCGTGGTCTATGTCGCGGGGATACCGTCTGGGGCTCCGAGAACGCTGCAGACCATGAACGTGGATCAGGTCCGCCGCGTCGAGTTCATCAACGCCCGGGACGCCACGACCCGATTTGGCACGGGGCACTCCGGCGGCGTGATCTGGGTGGACCGCGACCGGGAATAGTGACGGAAAAAAGAACGGGCCCGGCCGGAGGCCGGGCCCGCCTGTCACTCAGGGTATCGCAGATGGGACTCTGCGGAGGCCCTACCTCGCCTGGGCGATCGGGGTCGACTCCCGCCCCGCCCGGATCTCTTCGTACTGCTCATCGCTCAGGTAGGTGATGTTGACCCACATGTGGTTCATCTCGTCGGGACCCCTGCGTCCGAACACGACCCACTGATTCGGGTCGGGATTCAGGGGGTTGTCCGCCGTGTTGTCGAAGACCGTGCTGAAGAGGAGCACCGTCCCCTTGGGCAGCAGGGGCTTGGCGTCCTCTGTGAACTCGTAGCCCAGCTGCCAGATGTGCTTGTAGTCGTCCACCTTGCCGAGCATCTCACGACGCCCGTCCGGGTAGATCGCCTCCATCGACATCTCCTTGCCCCGCGTGTGGATATGGGGCCGGAAGCTGCTGATGAGCGTGGGCTGCTCGAGGACGTGCACGCCCTGGAGCACCTGATAGCCGTTCGGCGGAATCAGGATGTCGTTGGCGCGGTTCATCGGCCGATCGTAGCTGTTGTGGCCGTCGACCCGGAATAGCACCTCGCCCTCGGTGGCCATCTCGGGAGTCTCCCCCCTCGGATAGAACCAGATGCCCACGTCCACGACGTCGTTGGGCACGTCGTCCTCCACGTGGAGCGACGAGTAGTGGATGTTCCAATCCACCACGCCTTCCCCGGCGGGAACCTTCATGCCGACGCCGTCAGGGAAGATCTCGTAGCCCTTACCGACCCCGTAGTGCGCGATTCCCACGCCACCCCGCATTCCTTGGTCACTCGGGAAGGAGAGACTGGCATGCCCGTGATGGGCGACCTTGAGTCCATTGGGATAGGCGGGCTTGAACTCGTACGCCATCATCCAGCGCTCTTCGCCGAGCGGCTCCCACTTCACGAGTGGGTTCCACCACTGGTCTTGGCCGCGAGCGGGAACCGTGTACGGGGTGGAGTGGATCACCAGGTCCGGCGGCCGCCCGACGAGCACCTCGGCCTGCCATGCGCCCCCCACCGGGAGCACGGGGGGCGGCGGAAGGTCCCGATCGTCTCCCCGGGGCGCCCCCGCTTCCACCCAACGAACGATGGTCTGGATCTCGTCATCGCTGAGTGAGACGTCGTTGGCGAAGCTCTGGATCCCGACCGTCCGATCCACGTGGTACGGCGGCATCTGTCGATTCGCGACGCGGTAGCCAATCGCGCGCGCATAGCGGCGCGCGTCCTCGTAGGTGAGGAGGGACATCGGCGCGAACGAGCCCTCACGATGACACGTGACGCAATTCTCGTACAAGATCGGCGCCACATCCCTCGCGAACGTCACTTCCTGCGCGGCGGCGGACTGCGCAGGAAGTAGGACCATCGCTGCCGTTAGGCCAGCCAGTCCCCAGCAAGCACGAACGCCTCCACGGGCCCTCTTCATCTGCTCACTCCTTCCTTCCGTAGAAGGATTATGGTGACCCCCTCACTACCAAGCACACGCACCTACCCTAATTCGTTACCGTGATCCTAAGATATGCATTCGTCCAGCAGCAGTGAAACTCGAAGTTGGCGGTCTGGTCGAGCGACTGGAAAAGTACCTCGTATTCGCCCGGCTCGCTGAACGTGGCGCTCGTGGTGGCGACACCCCGCTGCTCGCTGATCGAGACTTCCTGCTCGGTCGGACTGAACGTCACCTGTCCGGGGCCCTTGTACTTCACCCACCCGGCCCACATTTCTTCCTCGAACGGGTGCTCGATGAACATGCTCAGGCTGACCGGCTGACCTACGCGAGCGGTCCTTGCGGGAGCGATGCTGCCGTGGCGGCCCTGGAAGCCCTCGCCGTTCTCGGTGAAACGAAGCACCGGCGCCACCTCCCCCATGCCGCCCGACCGAACCGCATCCAGGATGTACGCGGGGTTGATCGTACCCGGCGTACGGACGATGTCTCCGTCCTCGCGCTGCAGCGTCCACCACACCTGATCGGTCTGCCCGAAGTCCGCCGGCACGGTGATGGTGAACGCGCACCAAAAGCGGCGGAATCTCGACCTGAACGGCGAGGTCGGCGACATCCCGGGCACGGGCGTGAAATGAGTCGGCTGATGCCCGTCGTACTGTCGCGGCTCCAAGAAATTCCCCTCTCCGAGCGGGATGTCGAGGGCCTCGTCCATGTTCAGATTGAAGTACCCAAAGCAGATCTCGTAGGTACCGTCTGCGTTCCTGTACCAGCCTTCGTAGATCGGGACGACGGGCTGGGAGTGACCGCGCAGGACCTGTTCGGTGAAGAAGCGCTTCTCGAACGGTATGCGCTGCGCCTGGAGCGGCGAAGCGACGCACAGCGTAGCCAGGGCGGCCACCGCCCCCCCTGAAATGCGATACCGCAAGCTCATCATACCTCCGCGAAATAATCCAACGAGTTCACTCAGCCTCAAGCCTCCCCGGTGCGCTCTTCCGCGCCCGGGAGGCCTGAGACGTCTACTGCTTCTTGTGTTGCGACCGCTTTTCTCGATGCGCTACTGCTGCTGCGCGATGGGCGACTCGCGCTGGCTCTTCAAGAACTCGAAGTCCTCATCGGATAGGTAGGTGGTTCCGATCCACATGTGCGACATCTCGTCGCCCGTGCGCCTACCGAAGATGACCCACTGGTCCGGGTC
>SHZR01000035.1 GCA_009692205.1 Gemmatimonadota bacterium
ATGCGGCGCGTGCAGATATCTTCGATTACATCGAACGCTTCTACAACCCGATCAGGCGGCACTCCACCCTGGGCAACCTGAGTCCCGTCGACTTCGAGCGAGACGTGAAGTAGCCTAGGCCCGTGTCCACGAAACCGGGTACAGCTCAGAGTTCGGGGCGCTTCTCTCCATCGTGTCGGAGCGTCAGCGTGTTGCCGCGGCGCTTGCGGAGAAGGACTACTGGGTCACCCACACGCTCTGGGCGCTCGGCGAGGCGGGTCTTCGGCTTCGCTTCAAGGGAGGGACGAGCCTCTCGAAAGGCTTTGGCCTGATCCAACGGTTCTCCGAAGACCTGGACGTCAAGATCGAGGCACCAGATCTCCCCGATGTGACCAGTTGGACATCCGAGGGAGTGCGTGCCATCCGCGAGCGTGAGGCCTTCTTCCGAGCCTTGGAGAAGCGGATCCGGGTGCCGGGGGCGGAGGTAGTGGAGCTCCCTGGACTCAGGTTACACGCCTGGCGGGGTGCCGTGTTCGCCGTACACTATCCGGGACGGGCCTCCGGCCCACTTCCGGAGGGGATACGGCCCTTCATCCAGCTCGAGGTCGGGTCCGCGCGGGTGACGCCGGGCGAGAATAGACCCATCAGTTCGTGGATCCACGACTACCTTGCCGAAGCGTTGTCTGATGTGGCCGCCGGGCTCATCGAGAACCGCCCGCCAGCCGTTCACTGCGTCCGGCCTGAGGTGACCCTTCTGGAGAAGGCTGAGGCGATCTGCCGGCGTTTTTCAAGGGATCCTTTCGAGCCAGCGGGCTTCATTCGCCATTATGAGGATGCGGCTCGGATCCTCACCAGCGGCGCGATCGCATCAAACGACGAACTTCGTGAACTCCTCGAGGAGATGATGACGAAGGGCGACATCCGAGATTGGCCCGCGTCGGACGATCCGGCCTTGAACCCTGCCTCCGCTCCAACCCGCTGGGCGGCTCTCGAGACTGCGTGGGGTGCGATCGGGCCGCAGTTTTGGGGAGAGAGGGTCTCGCTTTCTTCCTGCGCCAAAGAGATTCGGGACCTCGTTCGGGATCTGGCGATTGAATGAAGCGATTCAGCATGAAAAAGTGGCTCTGTTCGGGTCTGCGGGGGCTTTGCCGCTTCAGGCAGTACGATGACACGTTTCGGCCAAGCCCGATGAGTCGGCGTGCGTGCACCCGGCCGACCTCACGGCGTATGCTCCCGTGGCGCGCGGGCCTAGCGACGCTAACGGTCGCTGTCCTGGCGTCGACAGCGTGCACCGGCTCCGGTCCCACGGACCTCGAGGAGGCGGTCGGCCACGTCGCTCGACCGGACACGGTCCGAGGACTCTACGTGAACGCGCTTGCCGCGGGCTCCCCGACCCAGCTCGGGAGCCTCCTCGGCCTCGCCGACACTTCGCCCGTGAACACGTTCGTGGTCGACGTGAAGGAACGAGGCGAGGTGAGCTACGCGAGCAGGGTCCCGCTGGTCGCGGCCATCGGCTCCGGACGCACCTACATCGGCGACCTCCCTGACCTGCTGCGCACGCTGCGCGACCACGGCATTTACCCGATCGCCCGCATCGTGTGCTTCTTGGACCCCATCCTGGCCGAGGCGCATCCGGAGTGGGCGATCCGCACCACGGCCGGCGGAGTCTGGCTCGACCCCGACAGCCGTCGGCCCTGGGTCGATCCGTACAACCCGGAGGTCTGGGCGTACAACATCGCCCTGGCTCGCGAGGCGCTGGCCGCCGGGTTCGCCGAGGTGCAGTGGGACTACGTGCGCTTCCCCGACGTGACCGATTCCGTCCGCGCCACCATGGTCTTCCCCGCTCGTGGGGGCCGCTCGGCGGGGGACGCCATTCAGGAGTTCATCGTCACTTCGCGAGTGGCGCTCGCTGAGTTCCAGGCCCCGATCACCGCGGACGTCTTCGGCCGCGTGATCGTGGAGACCGGTGACTCCGACATCGGCCAGGACTGGGATCAGCTGGTCCGCTTGACTGATGTGCTCCTCCCCATGGTCTATCCCGCACTGTGGGGGCCCGGGAACTTCGGCTTGCCCGACCCGAACGCGGAGCCCTACCGCCTGGTGCGCACCGCGATGGATAGCGCGGTCGTCCGCATGGCCCGGACAGCAGGTGCCGTAGCCACCATCCGCCCTTGGCTACAGGCCTTCACTCTGGGCAGCACCGTCTACGGTCCCCAGGAGATCCGAGATCAGATCCGCGCCGTCACGGACTCCGGCCTCGACGAGTGGCTCCTGTGGAACCCCGGGAGCGTGTATCCGGCTGGGATCTTCTAGTGACCCCCGACACCGCGCCGAGCGACCTTGGCGGATCTGGCGGGTTCGCTTGACCGCGGGCGAGTGACGGGATCCTTTCATGGCGGTCCGTCTCACCACACGTGCTCAGGGGCTCCCATGCGGGTCGCGTTGACGCTTGTCGGAATGGTCGTTCTAGGCACAGGAATCGCCGAGGCGCAGGAGCGGCCGAGCGTGCTGTTCATCGGCAACAGCTTCACCTTCGGCTCCGGGTCGTCCGTGCGTTTCTATCGGGCGAATACGGTGACGGACCTCAATGACGAGGGCATCGGCGGCGTTCCCGCGCTGTTCAAGTCGTTCGCGGATCAGTCCGGCCTCGCGTACGACGTGGCACTCGAGACGCGCGGCGGCAGCGGCTACGAGTTCCATCTGGCGGAGAAGCGCGACGTGATCGGCGCTCGCCCCTGGGACACGGTCGTCATGCACGGCCAGAGCACGCTGGACCTCGAGGTGCCTGGCGATCCGACCAAGTTTCTCGCCACGAGCCAGGAGATGGTGGAGTTCCTGCACGGCCTGAACCCCGCCATGGAGATCTACCTGACCGCGACGTGGTCACGCGCGGACGAGACCTATCCGAGTGATGGTGCATGGTTCGGCAAGCCCATCGAAGCCATGGCCCGCGATGTACGCGCGGCTTACGACCAGGCCGCATCGGACGCGCCCGGCGTGAAGTCCGTGAGTCCGGTGGGCGAGGCATGGACACGGGCGATGAAGACGGGCGTCGCCGACGCGAATCCCTACGACGGCATCGACGCCGGCAAGCTCAATCTCTGGACGTTCGACAATTACCATGCGAGCACCGCCGGCTACTACCTCGAGGCGTTGGTCGTCTTCGGCAACGTCACCGGCCTGGACCCACGGTCGCTCGGCGAGGGTGAGTGCTCAGGCTTCGAATTGGGCTTGTCGCGGCCCCAAGTGATGTCGCTGCAGCAGGTCGCCTACGATCAACTGGCTGCCGACCACATCACGACACGGGCTCCCGCGGACAGGACGTCACCCACGCGGGCCGCCCGGTGCGCTTCACATTGAGAGACACAGCCAAGGACATGCACATGAAGAGATTGGTTCTGGTGATCGCCGCTGCTGCCGGCTGCACGGCCGGAGGTCCCACTCCCACCCCGTCCGACCAGCCGTTCAAGCTTGGCACGTTCGAGTTGGAGGGGGCGCCGTTCGTGGGCGTGGTGCTCCTCGACTCGGTCGTCATCGACCTTGCGGCCGCCGACCAGGCCGTCGGCGCGTCCGGCGAACGCGTGGAAGCACCCGCGGACATGAAGGACCTCATCGCGAGGTACGACCAGGGCCTCCGCACGAGGATCCAAGAGATCGTGGGATTCGTCGAGTCGGCGACCCCGCGGCCCGATTGGGTGCACAGCTTGAGCGCCGTCCGGACCCTGCCGCCGATCATGTATCCCACGAACATGGTCAACACGGCGCTCAACTACCGGGAGCACGCGCTCGAGATGGCGGGGCTCAACAGCGGGCCGCCGGCACTGGTGGCGGGCGCTCCGCCTCCGGGAACGGCGACGCCGACCACCGTCAGCGCGCCGGGGATCTGGGAGCGGGCGGCCGATGATGCGCGGTGGAACCCCTACATGTTCCTCAAGTCGTCTTCCAGCGTCATCGCCGACGGGGAGGCGGTCCAACTGCCCGTGGGCCGCGATAGGGTGGACTCGGAGTGCGAGCTCGGGGCCGTGATTGGGCGCACCGCCTCACGTGTCCCGCTGGCGCAGGCAAGCGACTACATCTTTGGGTACACGATCGAGCTCGATGTCTCGGATCGGGGCGGGCGAGGCGACGAGCGCTATGGCTCGGACTGGTTGATCACGAAATCGCACGACACGTTCGGGCCCTTGGGGCCATTCATCGTTCCGAAGGAGTTCGTGGCAGACCCTCGAAGCCTCGCCGTCCAGTACGTGATCAACGGTGCGCTCTTCCAGGAGGCCAACACCTCCTTGATGATCCACGACGTCTTCGAGCAGGTGGTGTACGCGTCGAACATCCTGACGCTCGGGGCGGGGGACGTGATCGCGACCGGCAGTCCGGCAGGTGTCGGCTCGGCGCGGAATCCGCCGGTCTTCCTCCAGCCGGGCGACGTCTCGGTGTGCACCTACGAGGGCATCGGGACCCTCACCAACCCGATCGCGAGCCCGCCCGGTCGCTGAAAAGGACGATCCCCCGGGGACCGTGCGGCCCCCGGGGGATTGGCTTCGGAGCTCTTCCGGCTAGCGCGAGGAGATCGTGTCGTGGGGAACGGCCGTCGTCCTGACGGGCCCGATACCCATGATCTGCACCACGACGCGCTCGGTCTTCGACATGTCGTAGTGGATGCCCTCGGCGGGCTCATAGATGAACGTGCCGGCCGTCACCGGAATCGTGTGAGCGGGATCGTAGTGGCGGGCCGCGTCGCCGGTCGAGACGTACCAGGTCCCCTCGAGCACATTGATGAGCCGGGCCTCGTTGTGGGTGTGAGGCGTGCTGCCCGACCCCGGCTCCCAGACGAGCTGGATCACGTAGAGCCCGGGTTGGCTCGGATTGCCGTAGAGGACTCGCTGCCGCCCCGTGCCGCTGCTGAACGAGGCGGCGAGGGCCTCCGGCGTGACGACGACGAAGCCATTCGCGTCGGGCTGCGTGACGAGCGCTGGCGGTGCCTGCGCACCCCGCCCTTGGGCCGACGCGGCGGCGGCACTGAGCGAGAGCGCCGCGAGGGCAAGACCGATTCGGGAGAGTGCGCGGACGTGCATGTTGGCTCCTTGGTGTTGTTGTCCCACGATCCGACGCCAACAGGTAATCCACGCCGGCTCTCGTGGCAATCCTAAGGTGGTAGGAGCATGGAGCTCTCCAGGTTTTCCGGTTGACATAGTGCACATAGGCTATATTATATGTCCACATGGCAACCAAACGTCTCGTCCGCACCGTAAACCCGGAGCTCCTCCGTCGGGCCGCCGAGATCATCAAGCTGCTCGGTCATCCCGAGCGGCTGAAGATCGTCGAGGTCCTCGAAAGCGGTGAGGCGACGGTCTCCGATATCCAAGAGCAGCTGGGTATGGCGCAGGCGATCGTGTCCCAGCACCTGGCCAAGCTCCGCGGGGCCGGGGTCGTCGCCGCGCGCCGCGAGGGTGTGCACGTCTTCTATCAACTGACGGAGGAGAAGGTGCACCACATCCTCCGCTGCATCCGCACCTGCGACATGTAGGGCGGTTTCTTTTTCCCCAATATATATGTTAATAGCTATTCTTCTATCACTCGGACTGGCCCAGTCCGACACGCTCGCGCTGTCGCTCGATGCGGCTCGGGCACGCGCGCTCGAGGCCAATCCGACTCTGCTCGCCGAGCGTGCCGAGGCGCGCGCACAGCGCACAGAGACCAGTGCGGCGAGCCGGGCGTTCCTGCCGTCGGTGCGGGCGGAGGTCACGGGCATGCGCACCAACGACCCGGTGGCGGTATTCGGGCTCAAGCTTCGGCAGGGCGTGTTCGCCGAGGGCGACCTGGCGCTCGGCGCACTGAACGATCCGGGGGCGTTCGGGGGATTCAGCAGCGCCGCACTCGTCGAGATACCGCTGGTCGCTCCGGAAGGTTGGTACGGTTACGCCGCCGCCAGGAGCGGAGCAGAGGCTCGCGAGGCGGCCGCTTCGCGCTTGGCGGGGGCGACGGCGTTCTTGGTTTCGCAGGCGTACCTGGACGCCCAACTCGCTGCCCACCGCGTCGACGCGCTCGACACGACCCTGGCGGCCGTGCTGGGGCACGTGCGCCAGGCCGAACTCCTTCGCGAGCAGGGGCTCGTGACCGGGCTCGACGCTCGGCTCGCCTCGCTCGAGGCGGCGGACTTGGAGGTGCAGCGCATAGCGGGCGCCGCCGAGGCCGAGAACGCTCTTTCTCGCCTGCGAGCCCTGCTGGCCGTTCCCGAAAGCACGGTCCTGGTGCTCACGGATGCGCTCGCGGACGCACCGGCCCTACCGACGTGCGCGGAGGAGGACTCCGCTTGCTCGATCGGCGTGCGCGGCGACCTGAGGGCCTTGGAGGCTGCGCGCGAGGCCACGAACGCCGCGCGTCGGAGCGCGTGGGCCGCGCAGCTTCCGCAGATCGGCGCGTTCGGTGGCCTGACCTACCATGGACACGACACCCCCTGGTCTTCGGGCAGCGGCGACTGGACGCTCGGCGTAGTTCTCCGCTGGAACGTGTTCCCCGCGCTCGGCGGGGTGGCTGCGGTCCGCAAGGCATCTGCGGTGCACGAGGCAGCGGGTGCGCGGTACGACGACGCTCACCGAGCGGCCGAAGTGGAAGTGTTGACGGCCGAGCGGATGCTTGAGGCCGCGCGCGAAGGCTCGATCGTAGCGGCTCGGGCGGAGGCGGAGGCACGTGAGGCACTGGCCCAGGCCCAGGTGCGCTACCGCACAGGCGCTGCGCCCATCACCGAGCTACTGGACGTGCAGTCCGCCACGACGCACGCGACCCTGAACCTGCTGACGGCGCGCCGCGACCTCCTGCTCTCGCAGGCCGCGCTCGCCTTTGCCTACGGAGTACACGACCGATGAAAGCGACTTCGATGTTGGCGCTCGCCGCGCTCTCTCTCTTCGCGTGCGGGAGTGGAGCCGAAGAAGAGGCGCCGCAGGTGGCGCAGATCGCGTCGGCGACCGCATACACAGTGACCGAGGACTCGGTCGCATCCACCGTCCCTGTCGAGGGCACCATCCATGCCCGCCTTCAAGCGGAGATCTCCACGCGCCTGATGGCGCGGGTTACGGAGGTCCCGGTCGACTTGGGGAGCTCCGTGCGCGCGGGGCAGGTGCTGATCCGGCTGGGCGTCGAGGACGTCGAGGTGAACCGCGCCAAGGCGGAGGCCGCGTTCACGGTGGCGCACCTCGCCCGGGACGAGGCCGGCAGGCAGGCAGCGCGGATGGACACGCTGCTGGCAGCGGATGCGGTGGCCAGGGTGCAGCGCGACCAGGCCCGCCTGGCGCTCGCGCAGGCCGAGTCGCAGCTGGCGATGGCCGACGCCGCGCGGCGCGAGGTGGAGACGGCCGCCGGCTACGCCCGCATCGAGGCGCCGTTCGACGGCGTCGTCGCCTCGCGTACCGTGGATCCCGGCGACGTCGCGTTGCCCGGGATGCCGCTTCTCACGATCGAGAGCGCGGGGGCGCGTGACGCGGTGCTGGCGGTTGCGCCGGAGTTCGCGGCGGGCCTGGCCGAGGGTGCGTCCCTGGAGATCGTGGGCCGGGACGGCCGGACCGCCCGGGGCACCGTCCGGGCGATCGCGGGGGGCGCGGATCCCGCGACGCGCACGGTCGAGGTGCGCGTGCAGGTTTCCGCGGACTGGTCCACCGGGCAGAGCGTGACCGCCTTCGTGCCCCGGGGCTCGCGCGTAGCCGTGCTGATTCCGGCGGAAGCGGTGGTACGCCGGGGTCATCTGACAGGCGTGCACGTGGTCGAGGGTGACGTGGTGTTGCTCCGGTGGGTGCGGCTGGGTCGTGTCAGCGGTGATCGCGTCGAGGTACTCAGCGGGCTCGAGGCCGGGGAGCGGATCGCTCTATGAAGACCGGCCTGTCGGGCGGGATCGCCCAGCGATTCCTCAACTCGAAACTGACGCCGCTGCTGGTCGCCGCGTCGCTCGCCGCGGGTCTAGGTGCGCTGGCCACGACCCCGCGCGAGGAAGAGCCGCAGATCCGCGTTCCCATGATCGACGTCGCCGTTGGCATGCCCGGAGCCAGCCCGCGCGAGGTCGAGCGTCGCGTCGTCGAGCCGCTTGAGCGTGCGATCTGGGAAGTGCCCGGCGTCGAGTATGTGTACAGCACGGCCCAGACGGACGGCGCGCTCATCACCGCGCGCTTCGAAGTCGGCACGGAGCCCGAGGCTGCCCTGACGCGGCTCTACGGCAAGTTGCTCGCAAACGCCGACAAGACGCCCCTTGGGGCCACCCCGCCGCTCGTCACGTTGCACGGCATCAACGAGGTTCCGATCCTGACGATCACGCTCTCGGGTGGAGCGGACGCAGGTGACGGCTACTTGCTCCGCCAGCAGGCGGTGGAGCTGGCCGCGGAGCTCAAGCGTCTACCTGATGTCGCCGAGACTTGGGTGGTGGGTGGCGCGTCGCGCGAGGTTCGGGTGACGCTGGATCCAGCGGCGCTCGCGGCGCGTGGCCTCTCGGCGGGCGCCGTGATGCAAGCCCTCGGGGCGGCGAGCGTGGACCTGCCGGCCGGGGATCTCGTTGCGGGCAACCGCAGCGTGCCCGTTCGCGTGGGTCACCTGCTGCGCGATCTCGATGAGGTCAGGAGCGTGGTGGTCGGCGTGCGCGGCGACCGAGCAATTCGGCTGAGCGATGTCGCCGCGGTCGAGGACGGCCCGGCCGAGCCCGACCAGTACGTGGGATTCCTCCCGGCGGGCGGCACTTCGTTCGAGCCCGCCGTCACGATTGCCATCGCCAAGCGCGAGGGTAAGAACGCGGCTACGGTCGCACAGAGCGCCATGGAGCGCGTCGAGGAGCTGACAGGCAGCCTCCTCGCCGCCGACGTGCGAGTGACGGTGACGCGCGACTACGGCGAGACGGCCACGGAGAAGTCGCGCGAGCTGCTGCTCCACATCCTGATCGCGACGCTGGGCGTCGCCGTGCTGGTGTGGGTCACGCTCGGTTGGCGGGAGGCCGTGGTGGTGCTGGTGGCGGTGCCGGTTACGCTGGCGCTCACGTTGCTCGTCTACCGGCTGTACGGCTACACGCTCAACCGCATCACGCTGTTCGCGCTGGTGTTCGCGATCGGTATTCTCGTGGACGACGCGATCGTGGTGGTGGAGAACATCGCTCGCCACCTGGCCATGGGTCTGCGCCCCGCCGGCGAGGCCGCAGTGATGGCGGTGGACGAGGTAGGCAACCCGACCATTCTCGCGACGCTCACGGTGATCGCAGCCATCCTACCCATGGCGTTCGTCTCGGGCCTCATGGGTCCCTACATGCGCCCGATTCCCGTCGGCGCGTCGGTGGCCATGGTCTTCTCACTCGCGGTCGCGTTCATCGTCACGCCCTATCTGGCCGTCAGGTTACTCAAGGGCCACGCGGCGCATGCCGAGACTGAGGGTGCCGAGGAGCGGTTGCCCGATAGCCGGATCGCGCGTGGGTACCGGCGACTGCTCGAGGGTCTGATCGCGCATCCGCGCCGCCGGTTCGGCGCCTACTCCGCGATGGTGGCGCTGTTGGTCGCGTCGGCGGCGCTGGTCCCCCTCAAGCTCGTGACGGTGAAGATGCTGCCGTTCGACAACAAGAGTGAGTTCCAGCTCATCGTCGACATGCCCGAGGGCACGACGCTCGAGCGCACGGCCCATGTCGCGCAGGCGCTCGCGGTGGCCGTGGCGAAGGACCAGGCGGTCCGGGACGTCCAGACCTACGCGGGCGTCGCGGCGCCGTTCAACTTCAACGGGCTCGTGCGGCACTACTTCTTGCGGCGCGGCCCCACGGTGGCCGACGTGCAGGTCAACCTCGCTCCCAAGCACGAGCGGAGCGAGCAGAGCCACGCCATCGCGCTCCGGATCCGCCCGGTGGTGGACTCGATCGCGCGGGCATACGGCGCGGCCGTGAAGGTGGCAGAGATCCCCCCGGGCCCGCCCGTGCTCTCGACGCTCATCGCCGAGATCTACGGGCCGACCTACGAGGCCCAGATCGCCGCCGCGGAGCGCGTGCGTGAGGTGTTCGAGGCGACCGAGGGCGTAGTGGACGTCGACTGGACGGTGACCGCTCCCCATGCGGAGGTCCACGCGGCGGTCAGTCAGGCTGAGGCGCTGCGCGCGGGAACGAGCGTTCAGGAAGTCGCCCAAACCGTGGCGGCCGCGATGGGCGGCGCGATGGCGGGCTTGCTCCACGATCCACATGCGGGCGAGCCAGTGCCCATACGAGTGGCCTTGCGGGACGCGGCGATGACATCGCAGGGGGACCTCGCCGCGCTGCCGATCGCCACGCCGAATGGTGCCCGTTCGTTGGGCTCGCTCGCGACGCTCGACAGCGTGGCCGCCCACGTGCCCATCTTCCGCAAGAACCTCCGCCCGGTCGTGTACGTGACGGGCGACGTGGCCGGTGAAATGGAGAGCCCCGCCTATGCGATGCTCGCCATGCGCGATGCCCTCGAGGAGGTCGGCGAGGGATTCGAGGTCTACTACGCGGGGTCGCCCACGCTCACGGAGGAACCCTTCCTCGTGTGGGACGGCGAGTGGCAGATCACGGTCGACGTCTTCCGCGATCTGGGGATCGCGTTTGCCGCGGTCCTCGTTCTGATCTATGTGCTTGTTGTCGCGTGGTTCCAGTCGTTCAAGGTCCCGCTCGTCATCATGGCGCCGATCCCGTTGACGCTCATCGGCATCCTGCCGGCGCACGCGGCGTCGGGCGCGTTCTTCACCGCCACGTCCATGATCGGGATGATCGCCCTCGCGGGAATCATCGTCCGCAATTCGATCTTGCTCGTGGACTTCGTGGAGCTCGGCCGCGCGCGGGGCCGCTCGGTGCAGGACGCGGTGGTGGCGTCAAGCCTGATCCGCTCACGGCCGATCGTTCTGACGGCCGCCGCGGTGGTGATCGGCGGGGCGGTGATGGTGACCGACCCGATCTTCCAGGGCCTCGGGATCGCGCTGATCAGCGGGGCCGTAGTGGCCACGGCGCTGACCCTCGTGGCCGTCCCTCTCCTCTACTACGAGATGAATCGATGAAGCGCGAGATGATCATCCGAGCGATCGCCGGGACGTTCGTCCTGGTGTCGCTGGCACTCGGGTACTTTCTGAGCCCGTACTGGCTGCTGTTCACCGCGTTCGTGGGGCTCAATCTGCTCCAGTCGAGCCTCACGAAGTGGTGCCTGATGGAGGATATCCTGAAGAAGGCAGGGATCGGGGACTGAGGCCGGACGCACCCCGGGAAAACGATGGGGGCCGAAGGGATCTCCCCTTCGGCCCCCACTGGACTGCACCGTTCGGCAGTTGCCGAACGGTGCATCGCTCTACTGCTGATCGGCCGCCGGTCGTGCCGCCGCAGCGCGCTCCGACAGGAGCTCCTGGTAGCCTTCCTCGTCCAGGTGCGTCACCGCCATCCAACCGTGGCCCATCTCGTCCGCGGTCCGGGCCCCGTAGTTGATCCACTGATCCGGATCCGGGTTGTTCGGGTTCTCGGCGGTGTTGTCATACCAATTCTTCTGAATGATCACGGCCCCCGCAGGAATCAGCGGCGAGACGTTGTCGCCGTAGATGTGGCTCTGGTGCCACACGGCGCTCCACTTTGAGACCATGCTGATGGTCTCGGTCCGGCCCGTCGTCGGATAGAAGACCTCGAGTGAGGCCGCGCGCAGGCGCAGGTGTCCGTGCGGCTGCCAGCTGTCGATGCGCACCGGGTGATCCCACGACAAGTAGCCCTGCGTCATGGCCGTGCCGTTCGGCGGAATGATCATCTCCGTCGGCCCTTCCTCGAACCCGTACAGCCTCAGGTCCTGACTGTACTCGTACTGGTAGCCCTCGGGCTGGAGCCACAGGCCTAGCTCGACGACGTTGTCCTCGATCACCGTGCCCGGGGCGCCCGCGCCGAGGCCGCCCGGGAAGAGGTGGATGTCCCAGCTGAGGTCCGAGTTCGCCGGGGCGATGCGGCAAACGTTATCGGGCATGATCTCGCCGTACTTGCCCATGGCGTACTCGGTCGCCCGCTGGAGCGGCTCGATCGTTCCGTCCTCGCGCGTCCGTTGGAAGGTCGGGATCACGTGGTGGACGACCGTCTTGGCGTTCCCCGCGGGCTTCACCTGAGCGGCGCGAATGCACCGGTCCGTGGTCAGGCCGGTCGGCGTGATGGGGCGATGCCACAGGTCGAGGCCGTTGACGGGTACGTCGACGGGCGTCGACCGGATGATGATGTCCGGCGGGCCGAGCTGCTCGGCGAGCGTGAACTCGGAGGGGTCGGGCAGCACGGGGAGCGGCGGCACGTCGGCGGCGTTGCCGAGCGGTGCGCCCTGGTCGACCCACGCGACCACCGTGGCGATGTCGTCTTGGGAGAGGCGCCAGTCCTCTTTGAGGTCCTGGATGCCGATGTCACGGTCGTACGCGTAGGGCGGCATCTCGCCGGAGCCGACCTGGGTGCGGATGCGCTGGGCGTACCGACGCGCGTCCTCGTACGTGAGGAGGTTCATGGGCCCAATGCCGTCCGGTCGGTGGCAGACGATGCAGTTCTGCTGGATGATCTCTGCAACGTCGCCCGAGTACGTCACCTCACGCGTGACGGGCGTCGCCGATGCGAACTGGACCTGGGCCTGCGCCTCGCTTACGGCGAAGGTCGCAGCGAGCACCAGCGTAGCAGTCGCGGTGCGAATCATGACCATGCCTCCCTCCTTCTGTATGGTGGACGCTTCATTTATGGGTTCGATAGGGCCGTCGCGCAAGCCGAGCCCGCTTGCCGCCCGATCCTCACGGGGTAACCCGCACCCGTACGTACGCGTTGCTCCAACAGCATTGATCGCCCGAGGAGCTGTCCGGCGAGTCCCAATTGTCGGCCTGGGCCCGCACCACATAGTCGCCCGCGACCGGGAACGTGGCGACGACTCGGGCTGTCCCGAAGCCCTGTGGGAGCTGGACCTCGTCGGGTCCTGGAGCCGCCCCACCGCGCCCTCCCCTGCCGGCGGGCGCCGGCGGCGCCTCCGGCGTGGAGGGGTCGCGCGCGAACGTTACTTCGCCCGCGGGTCCCTGGTACTTGGACCATACGATGCGGACCGCCACGGGCTCGCGGAACCGCGGTTCCGAGCGATCGCGCTGCGATAGGTCGCGGCTGCTCACGGCCAGTGTGACCGGCGCCCCCACGCGGGCGGTGAGCGCGTTGTCCGCCCAGATGCCTTCCGGACCGCGCGCCGCATCGTTCTCCGACGTGAACCACACGAGCGGCGCGAGGCTGCCGTGTGGGCGCGGATTGTTGTCGAGCTGGTAGGCGCTGGCGCGGATGCGGCCCGGCACCTTCATGTCCTCACCCTCGGGCGAGACGAGATGCCACCAGACGTCCTGATCGCGCTGCGCCTCGGTGATGGTCACCCCGAACACCCCCCGCTGACGGCTCGGGATGAAGTTCGTGGGCTGCGGCCCGTCGAAGCCGGCCGGCTCGATGTAGTTGCGCTCCCCGCGAGGGATATCGATCACCTGGTCGGGATTCCGGTTCAGGAATCCGAAGGAGAGCGTGTAGGTGCCGTCACCGTTGTCGTACCAGCCCTCGAAGAACGGGAAGACGGGCTGGTCCCGGGGCCCCAGTGGGCTGTTGGCCCACGGCTGCTGCGCCCCGAGGGGTGATGCGCTGACGAGGGCGCTCCAAGCGGCCAACGCGAGAAACCCGCCGCCGAGGGTCGAACGAACCCGCATGATCCCGCTCCTTTGTTGGAACGATCGAGTTGCTGAAAGGGACTGCTCACGCACGGAGACTGTTGAAGGCGAGCGCACGAAAAGTACAGGCTCCCGCCGCTCGCGCGAGTCCGAGAGATGGCTACTCGCGCTCAGGCGCAGCCCGTTTCAGGGAGGCCCGGCCCGGCCCGGCGGCCCGCGGCAAAGAGTTCCGCCTGCGGCACCAGGCAGCCGGGGCAAGCCTGCCGACGCGTCACAGGCGTCGAGCGATACTGCGCTGCCAGGCCGATTTCGGCGGTATGCCCTGTGGCACGCAGGGTGCCATGTAGACGGACATACAGGACGCACTTTGGGCCCAAAAGGGGGGGACAGCCAGATGAAACGACTCATGCGGCTTCGCAACATCGTGCTCGCGGCGGCGGTCGCAGTGCCGTTGGCGTGGACCTCGGCTCCGGTCTCGGCACAGCAGCGGGGTCTCGACCGGGCGGCCGTGGCGACCGCGCGGGCGGACTCGGTCGTGGACGCGAACAACAACAGCGAGAGTCGCCGCCCCGCCGAGCCCCCCAAGGGCATCGTGAGGAGGTTCGGCGAGGGGCTAGCGAATATGCTGCCCCCAGGCATCCGCCGGTGGTTCTCGTCGGAGCCGGAGCCCGTGCCCGAGCCGGTGCCCCTGCCGGAGCCGGTGCCCTGCCGGAGCCGGTGCCCTGCCTGACTCAGCTGGTCTACGTGAACGGCGTCCCGATGCTGAGGGACTGCAACGGAAACCTGACACCGATGCTCCCCGGCTGATCCCGGAGACCCGTGAGGGTGGTGGAGGCCGGTGCGGAGAACCGCACCGGCCTCTGCAGTCTTTACGGGGGCTCCTCACTCCTCCATAGTCCCGCCCGCGAGGTCCTGGGTTTGGCCCGCGGTCCCGAGGGAGGAGGTCCTGTGCGCAGCTTCGACGACCCGACTGAAATCCTCCGCCGCACGCGCATCGTGGGCCGGCTGCTGGACTACGTGGGTTTCGACACGCAGTCGGACGAAGCCAGCGCCACGTGCCCCAGCACGGCGACGCAGCTCGATCTCGGGCGACGCCTCGTGAACGAGTTGACCGACCTCGGCCTCTGTGGCATGGGGGAGGACGCCGTCTCGATGGATGAGAACGGCTACGTGCTCGCCGAGCTGCCCGGCACCACCGCGGGGCGCATCGGCCTCTGCGCGCACATCGACACGGCGCCCCAGTTCAGCGGCACGGGCGTGAGCCCGCGGGTCCTGGAAGGCTATGGCGGCGGCCCGATCGACGTCGGCCAGGGCGTGGTCATCGATCCCGTCGACACGCCGGAGCTACTCGAATGCGTGGGCGACACGATCATCACGACGGACGGGCGGACGCTGCTCGGCGCCGACGACAAGTCCGGCATCGCCGCGATCATGGGTGCGTTGGAGATCCTCGTGCAGGAGCCCGCGCTGAAGCGGCCGACGGTGAGGGTCTGCTTCAATCCCGACGAGGAGATCGGTCGCGGCGCGGACCGATTCCCGCTCGAGCGGTTCGACTGCCCCGTGGCGTTCACCATCGACGGCGGGTTCTCCGGCGAGATCAACCTGGAGACGTTCTCCGCCGACAAGGCGGTGATCACGCTCACGGGGGTCTCGATGCACCCGGGCACCGCGAAGGGCAAGATGGTCAACGCGCTCACGTACGCGGGTAGGCTCCTCGCCGCTCTGCCGCCGGCCGAGTCGCCGGAGCGCACCGACGGGCGGGACGGCTTCTATCATCCGGTGAGTGTGTCCGGGGATGCCGCGGCGTGTCGCGTGCAGCTCATCCTGCGCGACTTCGACACTGCGGTGCTCGAGGAGCGGGGTCGCCGTCTCGAGGCGATGTGCGCGGCGCTCCGCGCCGAAGAGCCTCGGCTGGACGTCCGCGTCGAGATCACCGAGCAGTACCGGAACATGCACGACGTGCTCTCCCGTCACCCGGACACGGCCGCGCTGCTGGAGCGCGCGGTGCGCGCCGCGGGCATCGAGCCGAATGTGAAGCCGATCCGCGGCGGCACGGACGGGTCCCGCCTGACGGCGATGGGGATGCCCACGCCGAATCTCTTCGCCGGCGGGGTCAACTTCCACGGCCCCGCGGAGTGGATCTCGACTCGCGTGCTCGCGCAGTCGGCGTGCGCGATCCTGAACCTCGTCCAGCTCTACGGCGAGCGGGGAGCGTAGGGGTCGCGCTCGAGCGATCGGACGATCACTCCGGCTCGCGCCGGACTCGCCTACTCCGCGGCCGCGTCTCCCTCGTCCTCTCCCTCGGGGGCGGGCGCCCAATGGACCCGCACGGCTGCCACGCGGCGGCCGTCCACCGCGATCACCTCGAGCTCACCGCCCGGGTAGTCCACGCGGTCGCCCATCTTCGGCACGCGTCCGAGGCATGAGAAGACGTAGCCGCCGAGCGTAGACCAGCTGCCCTCGGGGATGGGTATGTCGTGGTCGGACCGCACGTCCACTAGCGAGAGCGTGCCCGCGAGCTCGAGCACGCCGCTCACCGTGACGGCTTCCCGCGCGATGACGTCGTACTCGTCCGCGATGTCGCCCACGATCTCCTCGACGAGATCCTCGAGCGTGACGATGCCAGCCGTCCCGCCGTACTCGTCGAGCACGACCGCTAGGTGCGCGCGCGTGCGACGGAGGTCGTCGAGGACGAGCTCCGCGGGGCGAGTGTGGGGCACGTACAGAGCCTCGCGCACGAGACGCTTCAGCGAGAAGGGCTCCTCGCCGTCGTGGAGCCAGAGGTCCTTGGCGAGGAAGACTCCCACAATGTCGTCGAGCGTGTCGCGGTAGACGGGATAGCGCGAGTAGCGTTCGGCTCGAAGTAGCCGCCAGACGTCTTCCTCCGTCGCGTCTTCCTGTACCGCGACCACCTTGGTGCGGGGCAGCATGACGTCCCGCGCCGTCTTCAGGTGGAAATCGAAGACGCCCGCGAGCATCGCGCTGTCGCTCTCGTCCATCTGGCCGTGCGCGTGGGCCTGGATCACCAGGAGGCGGATCTCCTCCGGGGAGTGTACGTGGTGCAACTCGGAGAGCGGTTGCACGCCGAAGAGCCGGAGCAGCCGGTTGGCGGTGCCGTTCAGCACCCAGATGAACGGCGACATCACGTGGGAGAACCACATCAGCGGCCGCACGACGAAGCGGCTCACACGCTCCGGCGCCGCGAGCGCCAGGGACTTCGGCGCGAGCTCGCCCAGCACGATGTGCAGGAACGTGATGATCAAGAACGCCGTGACGATCGAAGCGCCGAGGTGCTCGGTTCCCGCGGGCAACGGAATGCCTGCGGCCCCGAACACGCGATCCAAGAGCTCGGCCAGGGCCGGCTCGCCGATCCAGCCGAGCGCCAGCGAAGCGATGGTGATGCCGAGCTGCGTGCCGGAGATGTAGCGGTCGAGATGAGTAAGAGCCGCGAGGACGTTCTTCGATGCCCGGTCGCCCTCCTCGATCATCTGCTCGACCTTCGACCGGCGCGCCGCGACCAGCGCGAACTCGGCGGCGACCATGAAGCCGTTCATGAGCACGAGCACCATGACCGCCCCGAGTCGGAAGGCGATGTCGGTGGCGCCGAGGGAGTCGCCGGCGAGTGCCAGCAAGAGGGCAGGGTGCATCGGTGGAAACATAGGGTCGGGCGGTGTGTGCTAGGAATCGGCCGGCGGAAGGCTAGCTGATCCGCGAACCATCTGCGACGCTGGTACGAAGTCCTCGATCAGGTTAAGAATCGTGGACACCGCCTCGTACGCCGAGAGTGTTCGCTGAAGACCATAGTGGTTGATTCCCTCGATCGTGTGCGGGAGGGCTGCATTACATGATCTGGATCTGGATAGCCTTCATAGCGTTCGTCCTAATGATGCTGGCATTGGACCTGGGCGTCTTTCACCGAAAGGCCCACGTCGTCAGCGTCAAGGAGGCCCTTGTTTGGTCGGCCGTGTGGCTGTCCCTAGGGTTGTCGTTCTCCGTGTTCGTGTACTTCGCCTACGACGGCCAGTGGTTCGGCCTTGGCACCGTGGTGGACGTGGTCGATGGGCTGACGAGCAGCGGCCTATCCGCGACGGAGAAGTACCTGACCGGCTACGTCGTCGAGAAATCGCTCAGCGTGGACAACATCTTCGTGATCGCGATGATCTTCGGCTTCTTCGCGGTGCCGCCGCTCTACCAGCACCGCGTGCTCTTCTGGGGCATCCTCGGCGCGCTGGTCCTGCGCGGTGCGATGATCGCTATCGGAGCGAAGCTGATCGCCGAGTTCCACTGGGTTCTGTATGTCTTCGCCGTGTTCTTGATCGTGACGGCGATCAAGATGCTCTTTCTCAAGACGGATCAGACTGATCCGAACAAGAACGTCGTCGTTCGGTTGGCGCGCCGCTTCTTTCCAGTGACAGCCAGGTTCCACGGCGAGCACTTCGTCGTTAGGGCCGGTGCGCCCGCCTCGTACGAAAGCGAGGTCCCGGGTGCGCCCGAGGTCCCGGATGAGATCGTGGACAGGGCGCGGCCGGGAACCCTGCTCCTCACGCCCCTGGCCCTGGCGCTCATCATGGTCGAGACGACCGATCTGATCTTCGCCGTCGACTCAATCCCGGCCATCTTCGCCATCACGGGCGACCCGTTCCTGGTATTTACCAGCAACGTGTTCGCGATTCTTGGTCTGCGATCGCTCTATTTCGCGCTGGCAGGGATGGTGGCGAAGTTCCGCTACTTGAAGGTCTCGCTCGCGCTGATCCTGATGATCGTGGGAGTGAAGATGTTGCTTGCCGAATGGCTGAAGCTCGCGGTGGGGAGGAACTTCAACCTGTACCTGCTGGCTGTGATACTGTCGGTCCTGGCAGCCGGCGTAGTAGCATCCGTACTAGCGGAGCGCCGGCGGCCGCTGAGTAGTTGACGATAGGTGCCGTCGCGGATCAAAGACCGTGCGGCGGCCCGGGCTGTGCAATCGGGCGCCGCAGGTAGTAGATCAGCAACCCGGCCGTGAGGCCGATGAGACCGGCGATCAGATTGCCGGCGGTGGCGCTGGCGAGGAACGCGAGGCACAGCAGCAGCGCCAGGATCGGGATGGTCGGGCCGCCGGGCAGCACGACCGTCTCGTCCCTGCGCTCGAACTTCCGCCGGAGCACCGGCACGGCCGCCGCGGTGCCGATGTACGTCGCGAGGCGCGCCACGATCGAGAGCATCGCGAGCTGCACGAAGGAGCCCGACAGCGCGAGGGCGACCGAGAGCACGCCCTGTAGGACGATCGCAATCGCTGGGGTTTGGTAGCGTGGGTGCACGTATGCGAGCGCGCGGGGCCCGAAGCCGTCCCGGGCGAGCGCGTAGAGGTAGCGCGGGCCCGCGAGCATGGTATTTCCCACGTTGCCTTCGATCGACACCGCCGCTCCCACGGTCATGAGCAACCCGGCCCAGGCGCCCGCCAGCAAGACCGCCGCGTCGGCCAGCGGCGCGCCGTCCACCCTCGCGGCGAGGTCGGGTAGGGTGCCGAGCGCCACGAGCTGCACCAGCGTGTAGAGCAGGGTGACGACAACGATCATCGTCATGAGCGCGAAGGGGACGTCGCGGCGTGGGTTCTTGAACTCGCCGGCCGCAGCGGCTGTGTTCTCGAATCCCGCGTACGCGAAGAGCAGCAGCACGGCGGCCTCACCGAGCCCGCTGGTGTCCGGCAGGGGCACGGGGAAGACCAGCGACCAATCGATCGCGAAGACGCCAATCACGATGAGGAAGAGGAGCGGCAGGATCTTGGCGATCGTGAGCCCGACCGCCATGCGCGCGCCGTACTTCACGCCCACGACGTTGATCCACGCGAAGAGGATCAGCGGGAGCGTGATGACGAGGACGCGGGGGAGCCCACTCGAGGCCGTGGGCCACAGGAAGGTGAGCGCGAGCGCGAAGCCGTTCGAGAGCGAAGCGACGGAGGCCACGCGCGCGAGCCACGTCATCCAGCCGACCTCGAAGCCCACGAAGTCGCCGAACGCCTCGCGCGTGTACACGTAGGCGCTTCCCGGTTCGTCGAAGTGGCTGCCCGCTTCTGCGAAGCAGAGAACGAGGAGCAGGACCGCGAAACCGGCGAGTAGCACCGCCCACAGGCTGGCCGGACCGAGCAGCGCGGCAGCCGCGGCGGGGAGGAGATAGACGCCGCTTCCGATCACGTCGTTCAGGGAGAGACCGACGATCTCCCAGCGGGTGACGTCGCGCTTCAGGGTGGGCTGCCGCGAAGTCTCGGAGCTCAGCGTGGTCCTCCGGGGACGGCGGGCGGGCTCGGTGCCCCGCTCGAGGCGGGCGCCAGGGCGCTTTGGAAGGGCGTAAGCCTAGGGAGCCACGGGGCGTCACGCCATTCTCAGGTCCGTCGGCCGGGCGCTAGAGTGCGCCGCCGGGTTCGGGACGGTCGAGCACACGGGAGGACGCGTGCCCAACGACAAACCGCTTTCCGGGACGTTCAAGGACTTCTTCGACTCCGAGAAGTCGGGCGTCGTCCTGCTCGTCCTGTGCACCGCAGTCTCGTTGGTGCTCGCCAACTCGGCAGCCGGGAGCGCCTACATCGACCTGTGGCGCGCCGAGCTGGGAGGCCTGAGCGTCGAGCATTGGATCAACGACTTGCTGATGGCGGTCTTCTTCCTGCTGATCGGACTGGAGCTCGAGCGCGAGCTGTACGTCGGCGAGCTCGCGGATTTTCGCAACGCGCTGCTGCCGATCGTTGCGGCTGCGGGCGGCGTTGCGTTGCCCGCGGTGATTCACTTCAGTCTGAACGCGGGTACGCCCACACAGGCGGGTATTGGCATCCCGATGGCGACCGATATCGCGTTCGCTGTCGGCATCCTCGCTCTCCTCGGGAGCAGCGTGCCCGCGTCGCTGAAGGTGTTCTTGGTCGCTCTCGCGGTGATGGATGATCTGGCCGCGATCGTTGTCATCGCTGTTTTCTACTCGGCGGATCTCTCGCTCGGGTACCTCGTGGGCGCTCTTGCGGTCTTCGGCGCTCTCGTAGTCCTCAACCGGATGCGGGTCATGGTGCTCCTCCCATAATGGTGGGCGGCCTGCTCATGTGGTTCCTGATGTATCGGTCGGGAGTGCACGCGACGATCGCCGGCGTCATGCTCGCGTTCGCGGTCCCGTTCGCCGGCAAGCACAACGACGAAAAGTCGCCATCCCACCGACTCGAGCACTTCCTGCATCGGCCTGTCGCATTCGTGGTGCTGCCCATGTTCGCCCTGGCGAATACCGCGATCGTTGTCGGCACGGATGCGCTCGCGGGCCTGGCGACGCGCAACAGCCTCGGCATCATGGCCGGCCTGCTGGTGGGCAAGCCGCTCGGGATCACTCTGGCGAGCTTTGTCGCCGTCTCGGCGGGCGTCTGTCGACTTCCTGGCGACCTCGGCTGGAAGCACGTCGTCGGAGCCGGAATGCTCGGGGGCATCGGCTTCACCATGTCGATCTTCATCACGAACCTGGCGTTCACGGGCCAGGCGGACACGATCAACGCCTCGAAGATGGCCATCTTGCTCTCGTCACTCGTGGCGGGCACCCTGGGCTTCTGGTGGTTACGTTCGCTCGGGGGAGCACCGCGCGCGGAATCCCCCGCTGGGGAAGCCACGTAGGGGAGCGCAGACGCGTGACGAGCCGAGGACCCGGAGGATGTCCGACATGGAGTGGTTGAAACCGATCTTCGGCATCACGCTCGTGATGATTCCGGTGGGTGGCCTCACGTTCGCGCTCGTGGCCAAGACATTGGCCAAGGTGCGTCGGGAGTCGATCGATCCTGTGCCCGCAGAGGGTCTGGCGGAGCGGGTCGCTCAACTCCAGGAAGAGGTCGAGTCGCTCACCGCCGAGGTGCGCGAGCTCAAGGCGGCTCAGGACTTCGACCGGAAGCTGCTCGGCCACCGGGCTGCCCGAGAGGGTAGCGGGACGTAGGCGTGGCGATGCGCGCATGGTTCTGGTTCGGAACGCTGTCGCTCTCCCTCGGTTTCGTCGTGCCCGGCCTGGGTGCCCAGTCGCCGGATCGCGAGCCCCTCGACGTGGCCCGTGTCTTGGCCGCGCGGTACCCCGAGAGCCCGAGCATGAGCTACATCCCCGGCCTCGCTTGGTCGGGTTCGTACCGCCTCGCCACGCTCACCGGCGAGGCACGCTGGCTCGACAAGCCGCGCCGCGAGATGCGGCCCTTCCTCACGGGCGAGCGCCCCGCGATCGCCGAGCGGTACTCGCTGACCAGCCTCGCAGGCCACATGGCGTTCGCGGACGCCGCCGCCGCGGACTCGGACGAGGCAGCCGCCCTGCTCGCGCGGCGCGCAGCCGACTTCATCCTCCCGGAGAGCCCGGACGAGGTCGTGCGCTTCGCTACCGGATGGACCGACGACATGTTCATGGCGACGTCGGTCTGGGCGAGGGTTGCCGCGAGCACGGGCGACGAGCGCTACGCGCGTGCCGTCGGTCGGCTCCTGACGACGTACGCGGATAGACTACAGCGCGCGGACGGCCTCTTCATCCACGCGGAGACGGGTGCGCACGCGTGGGGTCGCGGCAACGGCTTCGCAGCGCTCGGGCTGGCCGAGGCGTTGACGCTCCTGCCCGAGTCCTGGGCCGACAGGCCGCGCGTGCTCGACGCGTATCGACGGCTCATGGTCGCGTTGCTACCGCACCAGACCGAGGACGGGAGCTGGCGTCAGGTGATCGATCAGCCGACGGCGTACCAGGAGCTGACGGTGACCGCCCTGGCCGTGACCGCCATGGCGCGAGGCGTCCGCCTGGGGTGGCTCGACGCCGCGCGGTTCATGCCGGCCATCGAGCGTGGCTGGCAGGCGGTGGTGGCCCGCACGGCCGACGACGGAACGCTCCGCGACGTGTGCACGAGCACGGGAGCGCAGGCCACGCTCGAGTACTACATGACGCGCCCCGTCGTGAATGGAGCGGACGACCGCGGAGGCGCGATCGTGTTGCTCGCGGCGATCGAGATGGAGATGCTGCGGCGCGAAGGGGCCGTTCCGCGCTAAGTCGGCGTTCCCATGGCCTGGGCGATCCGAAGCGCCCCGTCGTGCGCTTTCCTATCAGAATTGGTATCTGATGCCCAACTGAATCTGGAACGGGTCCCCCCGCTTGCGCAGCACGCCGACGCTTTCGTTGACCGTGTAGGTGTAGCGGCGCGTGGTCTGGTCGAAGCCCACCACGTTCAGGAGCGGAAGTTGCTGAGAGATCGGGTTGCTCGCCGAGATTCCTTGCGGCAAGAGCGCCTGACCTCCCCAACTCGAGTTGAGGAGATTGGCGAAGTTGAAGATGTCGGCCGTGATCTCGACGGCCCGGGTCGACGCCAAGGGAACGGTCACGGACGCCCGCACGTCCATGCGCCCGACCCAGGGTGCGTAGCCGCCATTCCGGTCGGCGATCCTGCCCAAGCTGCGACGCACGTAATCGCAAGCCACGCTGTCTTCGTTGTCCAGCACGCGCCGCATGGCCGCGGCTAGCGCCGGGGGCGTGCCGGGGTCGTCGGGATCGAATACGAACGCAAGGTCGTTCCCGCTGTATCCGTCCCCGTTGATGTCGCCGTTCACGACCAACGAAAACGGCCTGCCGGTGGCGCCGACGTAGCGCGCGCCCAAGCGCACGCCCTTCCAGGGAGGAAGCTCGCCGTAGACGGATAGCTTATGGCGGAAGTCGAAGTCCGAAGGTCCGTTCGAACCGGAGAGGTCTCGTGGGTCGCTCTTCACGGGGGTAAAGAGCGAAGCCGTGCGGGCGATACAACAGTTGAAGGTTGAGTTGTCGGTCGTGCGATTCCACGTGAATGCGGTGGTGAGTTGGCCGCCGAAGGCGGGCGCGTAGTCCGCCTCCAGCACGAGCGCGCGTTGAGACGCCCGCCCCGTCGACACGAGCTCGAGGACGTTGGTGAACTGGGCGTACTTCGCGGCGTTGAGGACCGAAGTCGCCCCGGCGGCCGTGATGGTGGTCGCCGAAACGAACACGGCACGGCCGCTCTCGTTGTCGAGCGAGAAGGCGGCGGTGTCACGCAGATTGCGGTCGAAGTACTGGTAGTTGTCGGTTGTCCGGGCGTAGAGCGCGGAGGCGGAGACGCGCAGCCCGTCCATCATTCGCCGCTCGTAGGACACATCCGCTTTCCAGGTGGTCGGACTACCGAAGTGATCGCCCATGAAATTGACGTACGCGGGCGGCGTCGTGCCTGTCGGCACGCCCGGTACCGTCGAGAGGTCCGTTCGGTAGGCGCCGAAGTCGGGCTGCGGAACGGCGGCGCCGGTGAGGACGACGTCGTAGAGCTGAGTCCCGCTGAAGAAGATGTTGTTGGCCTGCAGGTAGTAGTGTGGCTGAGCCGTGAACGCCCCGGCCCCGGCCCGTAGGATTCCGCTGCTCCGCGGCTGCTCCCATACGAGGTGGGCGCGCGGCTGGAGGTTATTCCAGTCTGTGGGGGCGTGGTCGGTTCTGAGTCCCATCACCTGTTCGAGAAGAGCGTTACGAGGCGCCGCAGTCAGGTATGAGCTGTACCCGGTTTCGTGGACACGGGCCTAGGCTACTTCACGTCTCGCTCGAAGTCGACGGGACTCAGGTTGCCCAGGGTGGAGTGCCGCCTGATCGGGTTGTAGAAGCGTTCGATGTAATCGAAGATATCTGCACGCGCCGCATC
>SHZR01000011.1 GCA_009692205.1 Gemmatimonadota bacterium
GGAGATCTGGGAGCGCGCGCACGACGTGGGGCCTGCGGTCTGGAACATCCTCTCGAAGACGCGCTCGCGGGCGCGCACCGCAGCGGGCTCCGGCGGTTGACACCCCGGCAGGGGCCCCTTTGATTGAGCCCCGCTCGCGCCCCGCGCGGGCCCAGTCCGGCGTAGCTCAGTTGGTAGAGCAGGCGACTGTTAATCGCCGGGTCGCAGGTTCGAGTCCTGCCGCCGGAGTCCTCAGCGCCTCGTCCGTCGCGCCTCACTTCGCCCGGTCGAGATACTCCCCGGTGTTGGGGTTCACGCGCACCTTCTCGCCCGACTGGATGAACTCGGGCACGTTCACCGTGGCTCCGTTGGAGAGCTTCGCCGGCTTGAACGACGCGGTCTTGGTCGCGGACTTCATCACCGGCGCGGTCTCCACGATCTCGAGCACGAGCGAGTTCGGCAACTCCACGCTGATCGGCCGGCCATCGAAGTACTCCGCGGTGACCTTCATCCCGTCCGCCATCCACTGGGCGTGGTCGCCGAGCGCCTCCTCGTCCAACTCGTACTGGTCGTAGGTCTCGGTGTTCATGAAGTGGAACGAGGTCGCGTCGCGATACATGTACTGGAGCTCGTGCGTTTCCATGTGCGCCTGATCGATCGAGTCGCTCGCGCGGAAGCGGTGCTCCACGGTCGCCCCCGTCTTGAGCTTTCGCATCTTGGCGTGCACCATCGCGCGCAGGTTGCCCGGCGTGTGGTGTTGGAACTCGATGACGCGGCACGGCTCGCCGTTGAACATGATGGACATGCCGCGACGAAGGCTGGTGGCGGGGATCGACATGGCGTGAAGTCCGGGATGACGGGTGGCTGCACGAGGGGGCTCCATGCTCCCGCGCGGCCGACAATCTAGGGTGGCGCGAGGCGCCTGCCGAGGCGCGCGCTGTGCTGCCCCGCGCCGGCAGGCTTGGCAACGATGCGTCAAGACGATACTACTTAATGTCATGTTGACATTACAGATGGCCGAAAGGCCGCGCCGTTAGGCCATGACGGAGCCCCGCCTCGACAACTCGGTCCGGCGACGCCGCGAGGAGCTGAGCCTGTCGCAGCAGGCACTCGCCGAGCTCGTGGGAGTGAGCAGGCAGGCCGTCATCGCCATCGAGCAGGGGCGGCAGGTGCCCTCGACGGCGCTCGGCCTGCGGCTGGCGCAGGCCCTGCGCTCGAGCGTGGAGAGGCTCTTCAGCCTGGCCGGCTCGGAAGGCGTGATGGCGCGCCTCGCTCCCGCCCCCGAGCCTGCGGGCTTGCAGGTGCGTGGCGACCGGGTCGCGCTCGGAGAGATCGATGGCAGGTGGTCGGCGCATCGCCTCCCGCCGGACGCGCCCGTCGCCGCCGATGGCATCGTCGCTGGCGGGGCGGGCAGCCGAACCGCCCTGATACGGCCGCTCGCCGATGCGAGCTATCTGCGGAGGAACGTCCTCGTCGCCGGCTGCGCGCCCCTCCTCGGCACCCTCGCGCAGCGCGTCGGCACGCGATTCGGCGACGCCCGAGCCACCTGGCTGGCTTCGAACAGCCGCCGCTCGCTCGATCTCCTCCACGCGCGGCTCGTGCACGTCGCCGGGGTTCACCTCTCGGAGGCCGGCTCGGGCGTGGACCACGCCGCCGTGGTCCGCGAGCGGTTCCCGGGGGAGCGTATGCTGATCGTGAACCTCACGCGGTGGCGTCAGGGTCTCGTCGTGCCCCCGGGCAATCCACTCGCCCTGCGCTCCGCGGCCGACCTATTGCGGCCGGGACTCCGGCTCGCTCGCCGCGAGGCGGGCGCCGGTGCGTACAAGCTGCTCCGTAGGCTCCTCGAGCACGAGGGAGCGGACGAGGCGCCGCTGTTCGGGCCGTCCGCTTCGGGGCACGCCGAGGTCGCGCAACTGGTCCGCTGCGGTGCCGCGGACGTGGGCGTCGCGATCGAGAGCGTCGCGCTGGCAGCCGGCCTCGGGTTCGTGCCGCTCGCCGAGGAGCGCTTCGACCTCGTCGTGCCGGCCGCGCTCGCCGAGACCGCCCCGGTCGCCCGGCTGCTCGAGGCGCTCGACGACCCGGGGTTCCGTACGGAAGCGGCCCATCTTCCGGGCTACGACGTCGCGCTCGCCGGCCACGTCACGACGCTCGACGCCGCATGAGACGTACGTCCGTTGCCACGGTGCTCGCCGTCGTGTTCGCCGCGTGCGAGGCGCCCCCCGAGTCCGGGACGCTCAGCGTCTACGCCGCGTCGTCGCTCACGGACGCGTTCAGCGAGCTCGAAACGACATTCGAAGCGGCGCATCCGGACATCGATGTCTCGGTGACCTACGCCGGAAGCCAGATCCTCCGGCTCCAGATCGAGCAGGGCGCGCCAGCAGACGTGTTCGCCTCGGCGAACCCCGAGCACATGGAGGCGCTCGTGGACTCCGGCCTCGTGGCCGAGAGCCGCGTCTTCGTGCAGAACGAGCTGGTGATCATCGTGCCGTTGGATAACCCGGCGGGGATCGAGTCCCTGGAGGACCTCCCCGAGGCGAGCCGCCTCGTCATCGGCACGGCCAACGTTCCGGTCGGTCGGTACACGCGCGACGTGTTGCGGCTGGCAGCCCCATCGTTGGGTGAGGGCTTCGAGGCCATCGTCTTGTCCCGGGTCGCGTCGGAGGAGAGCAACGTCCGGCTCGCGCGGGCGAAGGTGGAGCTCGGAGAGGCCGACGCGGCCATCGTCTATCGCTCCGATGCAGGCTCGTCGGATCGGGTGCGCGTCATTGCGATCCCCTCCGAGTTCAATGTGATCGCCGACTACCCGATCGGCGTGCTTCGGCGCACCACCGTTCCCGCCACGGCCGGGGCGTGGGTGGACCTTCTCATGTCCCCAGAGGGTCGGGCGGTTCTGGCGCGGCACGGGTTCATCGTCGAGTGAGCGCCGCGGGCGCGGCGCGACGGGATCCCTCGGGCCGGTGGCTGCTCGCGCTCGCCGCCGCGCCCATCCTGCTGCTGCTCGTCGTTCCGCTGATCGGGCTCGCGCTCGCCTCCTCGCCCGCAGACCTGGCGGTCGGGGTGCGTAGCCCGCTCTTCGCGCCGGCGCTTTGGCTGAGCGCACGCACGACGGTCGTGAGCCTCGCGCTGGTGGTCGCGACCGGGACTCCGCTCGCGTGGTGGATGGCCACCGGCTCGGGGCGGGGGACCCGCGTGGTCGAAGCGCTGGTGGACCTGCCGATCGTCGTCCCTCCCGCCGTCGTCGGCATCGCGCTCCTCGAGACGTTCGGGCGGAGCGGCCTTTTCGGGGTGCAGCTCGGCGCGCTCGGCATCCAGGTGCCGTTCACGACGCTGGCCGTCGTGCTCGCCCAGGTCGTGGTCTCCGCCCCGTTCTACGTGCAGGCAGCCGCGGCGGCGTTCCGTCGCGTCGAGCCCGACCTGCTGATCGTGGCGCGCACGCTCGGGCAGTCGCAGCGCGGCGCGTTCCTGCGGGTGGCGGTGCCGATCGCGCTCCCGGGGCTCGTCGGCGGTGCTGCGCTCGCCTGGGCCCGCGCGCTCGGGGAGTTCGGCGCGACGCTGCTGTTCGCGGGCAACCTTCCCGGCACGACGCAGACGATGCCGCTCGCGATCTACATGGCGCTCGAATCCGACGTGCGCGTCGCGGTCGCGATCTCGCTCGTTCTGGCAGCCGTCGCGATGCTGCTCCTGTTCGCCCTGCGCGCGGCGCCCAGTGTGTGGGCGAGCATCACGCGAGGTGAGCGGTGAGCTGGCACGTGGCCGTCCGCATGCGCCTCGGGTCACTCGACCTCGACGTCGACATCCAGGGCGGCGACGCGCCCGTCGCGCTCATCGGACCGAACGGCTCGGGCAAGACGACGCTGCTGCGCACGATCGCCGGCGCGCACCGGCCCGACTCCGGGTTCATTCGGGTCGGCGCCGAGCGCGTGTTCGACGCGGAAGCCGGCGTCGATCTGGCGCCCGAGCGGCGACACGTGGGCTACGTGCCGCAGGGCTACGGACTGTTCCCGCACCTCAGCGCGCTCGACAACGTCGCGTTCTCGTGGCTCGCGCGCGGGGTTTCGCGCGCGGAGCGGCGCCGCGCCGGCCTTGGGCTCATGGAGCGCATGGGGTGTGCACATCTGGCCGACCGGACGCCGTGGGGTCTCTCGGGCGGGGAGCAGCAGCGGGTGGCGCTCGCCCGGGCGCTCACCGTCGATCCGAGGATCCTGCTACTCGACGAGCCTCTGGCCGCGCTCGACGCCCAGGCTCGACGCGCGGTTCGGGGCCATCTGGCCGAGCACCTCGCCGCGCGGCCCGGCCCGGCGATCGTCGTGTCCCACGAGGCGCGCGACGTGTGGGCACTAGGCGCCGACGTGCACGCGATCGAGGCCGGGCGCATCGTCCAGAGCGGCTCCGCCGAGGCGCTCGCGAAGTCGCCCGCGACGGAGTTCGTGGCGGCGTTCTTCGAGGCGTAGGCGCACTCCTAAGCCCTTAGTTGACAGGTTTCGCACGGCGCGATACTCTACCCCTAAGTTCTTAGTTTAGGAGGTCGGATGGAGATACGGTTCACGCCGCGCGAACTGGACATCATGGGCGTGCTGTGGAGTCGCGGGCCGTCCACCGTGGCCGAGGTTCGCGAGGCCATCGAGGACGACCTCGCCTACAACACCGTCCTCACGATGCTCAAGATCCTCGAGGGCAAGGGATGGGTGTCCCGCACGCCCGAGGGGCGCGCGCATCGATACGCCGCCAAGGTGGAGCGGGACGCCGCGGGCGAGAGCGCCCTGGCCCGCGTGAGGAAGCGCCTCTTCGAGGACTCTCCCAGGGAGATGCTCCTTCACCTGGTCGATTCCGAGCTGGACGCCGACGAGCTCCGCGGCATGCGGGATCTATTGGACCGACGAATCCGTGACATGGAGGAGGACGCATGATCGCGTACGTGATGCTGTACACGGTTGCCGCAGGGCTGCCCATCCTGCTCGCGGCGCTGGCGGTGTCGTCCGTCCTCCGGCGATACGGAAGGTCGGAGAGAGGCGTTTGGCTGGCGGCGCTCGTGCTCGCGTTCGCGCTTCCGCTCGTCTCCCTGGTTCGACTCGGAGCCGGAAGCGCCGCCGCCTCAGGAGCTCTGCCCTCGACCGGCGTGATCGGGCTGCCCGAAGTCGTGGCGATCCCCATCGAGCCGTCGGGTCTCGGGCTCGGCCTCGACGAGATCCTGCTCCTCGGCTGGCTCGCGGTCTCGGCGTTTCTCGTGCTTCGGTGGGCCGTCGGCTCGTTCCGACTCATGCGGGCACGGAGAGGATGGCACACGACGATGCTCGACGGAGTCTCCGTGTGGCTGACCGAGAATCTCGGCCCGGCCGTCTCGGGAGTCATCCGGCCGCGGCTCCTCGTGCCATCGTGGATGCTCTCCATGCCCTGGGCACAACGTTCGCTCGTCCTGCTGCATGAACAGGAGCATATCCGCGCTTGGGATCCGAGGTCATGCGGGGAATCTCTCCCTCGCCCCGGGCCTCAGCCATGTCCGAATGCGCCTCCCCGCGCGAACGGCTCGGCGGGGTCGATCCTCAGTTCTCCACCGTCGCCGGATCCACCCGCGTCGGCGTCGCCGCCCCCGACACGATCGTCTCGGCCGCGCGCGCGATCGCACGGATCGTGCTCACGAGGTGCGCCATGTCGAGCGTCGCGACCTCGTCGCTCACGCGGTGGTAGTCCGGGTCCGTGTCGATGGGGGTCGTCGAGATGGAGTGCGCCGGCACGCCGAGACGCGCGAGCGTCACGTTGTCGGAGCGCGAGAACAGCCGGTAGCTGGGATACGGGTCCGCCACGAATCGGTAGCCGGTCCCGTTGGCGGCCTGCTGCACGATCTGCCCGAAGGTGGACTGATCGAAGCCGGTGATCCACGCCGTGTTGGGCCCTGACGCGGCGGGCTTGCCGATCATCTCGATGTTGAACATCGCGACGATCTGGTCGGCATCGAGCTGCCTGGAGTAGTGGCGCGAGCCGAAGCCGCCGGCCTCCTCGGCAGTGAAAGCCGCGAACAAGAGCGTGCGCTCGGGCGTGCCGCGCGCGGCGAAGTGCTTCGCGAGCGCCACCACCGCGGCCGTTCCCGAAGCGTCGTCGTTCGCACCATTGCCGATCGAATCTCCGAAGAGCGGTCGCTCGAAGCCGATGTGGTCGTAGTGCGAGGAGAAGAGCACGAACTCGTCGGTCCTGCGGCCGGGTAGCACGCCGACGACGTTGGCGATCGGCTCCATGACGTCGCTGGCCGTGTGCGAGACCTGATAGGTGGCGTCGGGTCCCGCGGTGACCAGCCCCAGCACCACGGCGGCGCCTACGGCATCGGACAACACGCGCACCGGTCGTCGGAAGATCTGCACGAGCGAGCCGAACCCCTCACGATGCGCCTCGTCGATGAGCACCAAGGCGTCGAACCCCGCGTTCGCCACGCTCGTGACGGTCGTGAGAACGTCGTCGTCGGGACCGACGATGATCACGGGCACGTCCCCGGTGCGCCAATTGATGGAGCCGCCCCCGAGACGCATCGCGATCTGGTTCGGGAAGAGCGGACGTCCGTTCACGATCACGCGTCCCTCACCAGCCGTCAGCGTGCGGGTGCTGAAGCGCTGGAGATAGTTCTCGGCGCCCGCGGGGCTCTGGAGCCCGGCCGCGGCGAACTCGCGGGCGAGAAATTCGGCGGCGCGGACCGCATAGGGTGAGTATGCATCGCGGCCGCCCATGTCGTCGCTCGCCAGCGTGTTGATCACGCGCTCCACCAGTGCGCGATCGACATCGGGTGTTTGCTGCGCCACGGAGGCTGCCGCCGGTGCACAGCTGGCTGCCAGGAACACCAGGGCGCCCACCGTCGGATGAAGCCCACGCACGCGCGTCGGTCTGACGAACATGTCCATCCCTCGTGTTGAATTACTTCAGTTGCGTTACTTCGGTTGCGTCACTGCAGCCGCTTCGCGATCCAGACGGTGCGATACGCCGCCGTGCCGATGGTTCCCACTGCCACGAGCGTCATCAGCACCAAGAGAAGCGCGCCCTGCGACCAGCCCGACCCGGCCGCCACGATCGGATCGAGAATCCCTCCGAACCCAATGAGAAGCAAGCGCTCGGCCCTCTGCATGACACCGACCTTACAGACCACACCCACGCTCTCGCCGCGCGCGCGTGCGTAGCTCACGAGCAGCGAGCCGCCGAGTCCGGCCGTCACCACCGCGAGCGCGGGCGTCGACGCTTGGAAGTACACCGCGAGCCCGACGAAGGCCCCCACCTCGGCGAAGCGATCGAGCGTCGAGTCCAGGAACGCGCCGCGCGGGCCCTCGACGCCCTGCGCACGTGCGATGCGGCCATCGAGGACGTCCGCGCCGCCGCCGAGCAGCACGGCCCACCCCCCCAGGCCGAGCCTCCCCGTCGCGAACGCCACGCCGGCAGCGACGCCGAACGCCACCCCCAAGAGGTTGAACGCTGTCGGCGAAAGCCGGAGACTCAACGCGAGGCGCTCGACGGGGCCGGCGAACCAGTAGAACCAGTTCCGCACGAAGCCCCCGAGCACGAAGGACCCCCGTTGCGCGATCTCGAGGGGATCGCGGCGGCCCGCGGCGCGCGCGGCGTAGATAGGCATCGATGCCAGCGCGCCCCCAAAGAACCCCAGCAGGATCGCCAGGTCGGTCCTCACGAGCGGATCTCCTTTCGGGGCCGCGTGAGTAGAACGTGGATCACCCTCGGCCAGAGGAAGATGAGCGGCAGCGTCCTCTCGAGGCGCGTGAGGACGATGGTCCGGCCGGTATGGCGCTCGACCTTCTGCACCAAGTACGGCAGCCAATTCGCGAAAGTGACCATGTGCTTGAACCAGCGCAGCGTGGCCCTCGTCTTCGAGCGCAGGAAATAGTGCCGCCAACGGCGACGCTCGGCATTCGACGCCGGAGTGGCGGGGCGGTAGCTATCTCCTTGGCGCGCCAGCGCTCCGGACGCCACACCGCGCTCGAGCACCCCCTGGAAGGTGTCGCGAAAGTGGTCGACTTGGGTGTCGAAGATGCGGTGCGCCCGATCCTGGGCCTCGGGACGGAACTCACCGCGATAGCACACCTCGAGCAGCCGCCGACCGAGTCCCGCCGCGTCTACAGCTTCATCCAGATAGGGGATCATCCACGTGAGGACGTCGGCCCGCGCGGCGGCGAGTTGGCTTGCGACCCAGGCCGCGTCGGCCTCGCTCCAGGCCCATAACGTATGCACCCGCTGCACGAGCCGCCCCAGCAGGAAGTGGTCGGGCGGGCGGGGCCCGAGCGCACGCTCGAAGTGCCTCGCGCTCACAATCAGGCACTTGGCGATGCCGGCCTGCCCGCCCTCCGGTGCGAACGCGATCGTGGTCGGCGGCAGCACCCGCGCGAGCCACGTCATGAGCCAAACCGGCCGGTGCATCTCGCCCGCGGCCGCCTGGGCGCTGTAGAACGCTCGGTAGTCATCCACGAGGACGGCGAAATCGAAGGCGCTGTGCCGGCCGGGCCGCGCCCCGTGGAGCTGCGAGCCATAGAGCAGCACGGCGCGGACGCTGCCTCCGGCGGCGACGACGAGCCGTCCGGCGAGCACCTCAGCGGGTGAGCTCTCGGTCACGCGGCCGCGGGCCCCCGACGCATCGACGCGAGGCTCTGCACCATCATCTCATGAATGTGCTCGATGAACGCGTCTGGGTTGGCCGTCGGGTCGGTCCACTGCAGGACTCCTGCGTGCTCGATCTTCCCTCGCACTTCGCTCACGTGGTGAATGAAGTCCTTGATCTTCGCGGCCCGCCAGAACCCGTCAGCAACGTACACGTACACGGTCCAGGAACGCGCGGCGAGGAGGTGCGAGAGCGCCCCGCGCTTGAAGCGACCGATCTCCCCGTCTTTGGTGCGGGTCCCTTCCGGGAAAACGGCGAGGGGCACCTGGCTCTCCCGCGCGGCGGTAGCCAACTCCTCCAGGGAGACACGGATGACCTCCGCCTTTGCCCCCGGGTTGACCACCGGGTATTGATACAGCCTGATCATGTGCGAGATGAGAGGGATCCGGCGGCTGTAGCGCGCCCGGGTGACGATGCGGGGATATCCCCCATCGGCGACCGTCTGGACCACCAGGGGAATATCGATGAGGGATTGGTGGTTCATGACCACGAGGACACCCGGCCGGCACGGAACGATCCTCAGAGGCCGCGGGATGACGCTTCCTGAGAGGAAGGCCAAGGGCCGAGTCATGAGCCAAGCCATTATCTTGATCCACCCTCCGAGGACACGGAAGCGGGCCGACGGCCGGAGCTTCACCCACGGTGCGATGACGAAGCGCTGCACGACGTCACCCAGCGCGACCGTCAGGGATATGAAGGCCACCGTGAGCCATCCTCGGACCATCGAATGCAGCCTTCCGCTTGCGCGGCTCGAAGGGGCGCGAAGGCTAATCGTCGCCACTAGCCACCATCAAGACAAATGCTGACATGAGCCCCAACGAGTACACCTACTACCGCTATCGGGTGTGCGTGGGCGCCTATTTCGAGATGCCCACTGCCGATGCGAGGAACCTCATCCCCAATCATCTCGAGCCGCTCGAGGTGCTGCACGAGCGCAGCATCCTGGCGGTGACCGCGTTCGACTTCACCGAGAGTCTGGTCGGCCCGTACCAGGAGGTGGTGCTCGCAGTCGTCGTGCCACCGATGGTCCAGCCGGGCAAGCCGCTTCCGAAGGCTGCGTTTTCCCCGTTCATGGTGGGTACGTCGACGGAGGCCTCGAGGGAGCACGCAAGGGAGCGGTGGCACCTGCCCCACTACATGAGGAATCTCGACATCTCGTTCGACGAGACGCCCGGCGAGGTGAGCGTGCACGTGCAGGACGCGGGGTCGCCGGTCTTGGACCTCACGGTGACTGATTTCGAGTTCGAGGAGACTCGAAACGTCTACAGCTGCTTCACCGTGGATGATGGCCACCGCTTCAAGGTCAACATCTACATGGAGGCGCCGCACACGGAGCACGAGGAGGAAAGGGGCTCGGTCCAACTGTACGAGCACCCCATCACCGCAGGCCTCTCGATCGCCGAGGTCAACGCCTACCCATTCCGGGAGGAGTGGTACAGGGCGGGCCTGCAGACGTTCGAGCGCCTGGAGAGCTTCTGACGGCGGGCCGTCGGCACTTCGTGATCTTCAACCCCGCGTCGGGGCGAGGACGCGGCCGGCGGCGAATCGACACCTATCGGCGCCTGCTCGAGGATGCCTTGGACCGGGTGGACTTTGCGACGACGGCCGGGCCCGGCCACGAGCGGGACCTCGCCCGCCGAGCGGCCGACGACGGCTACGACGTGGTGGTCGGGGTCGGTGGCGACGGTACTTGGAGCAATGTCGCAGACGGACTCGTCGCCAGCGGCAGGGTGGACGTTGTCCTCGGGGTGCTCCCGAACGGAACCGGCAACGATTTCGGCAGGAATCTCGGGTTCGACCCTCGCAACGCCGCGGACGCGGTCGCAGTGCTCGCCAAGGGTGAGGTTCGCCGGGTTGACGTGGGCCGCGTGGAGTCCGCGAGCGCGGCGGACCGCTCGCCCGACCTCTGGGAGTCGAGGCATTTCCTCAACCTCGTGGGGTTCGGGTTCGACGTCGCGGTCATCGATGCGGCAGCGGGGGCGCGCTTCCTGAAGGGGGAAGTGCTCTACAAGGTGACCGCGCTCCAGCAGCTTTTCCGCTTCGAGGGCTTCCGCTGCGAGGTCGAAGCGGTCGGGGGCGTTCGCCGGGAGGGACGCCACCTGATGCTGACCGTCTCGAACGGCCGCTACTTCGGCGGTGGCTTTCCCATCGCTCCCGCCGCGGATGTCAGTGACGGCCGGCTGCACGCCTGCAGGATCTCGGACGCCGGGCCGTTCACGCGGTTGCGCCTGTTCAACCTCGCTGAGAGGGGCCGCCACGTCGGCTCGGAGCGCGTGGAGATCGTCGACGCACCCCACCTGCGCCTGCGCTTCGACGCGCCGCCGCGCTTCGAGCTCGACGGCGACGTGCGCCACGCCCGCGAGGCCGAGGTCGAGGTACGAGTCCTCCCGGGCGCACTCGGCGTGGTGGCGCCCGCGTTGGAAGCCGGGTCGACAGCCGCGCACTCTGCACCACAAAGTACTTGACGGCGATCGCTGCGGGACGCACCGTGCTCGTATGACGTCTCCCGCGCGCCGGCTCGAGAAGGTGGAGCGGCCCCCGGTCGCTCTCCGCGACCGCGCCATGGACAACCTCCGGTTCATCCGTGAGACGATGGAGCGCTCGGCGTCGTTCACGCACGTATCGGGGCTCGGCGGGATGGCGATGGGAGTCGTCGCGCTGGTGGCCGCAGTCCTGGCAGCCGGAATGACGGCGCCGCTGGCCTGGCTGGCCACGTGGCTCGGCGCGGCGGCGGTATCCTTCGCCGTGTCGGCGCTCATGATGGCGCGGAAGTCGCGCGCCGAAGGCGTGCCGCTCCTCTCCGGACCCGGTAGGCGGTTCGCGTGGAGCATGACGCCGCCCCTCGCGGCCGGGGCGGTGCTCACGGCGGCGCTCGCCCGGGCGGGGCTCTACGGGCTGTTACCGGGCACCTGGCTGCTCCTGTACGGAGCCAGCATTGTCACCGGCGGCTCCTACTCCGTTCGCCCAGTTCCGGTGATGGGCGTCGCGTTCATGCTGGCCGGCGGCGCGGCGCTCGCGTCCCCCACGAACTGGGGGGACGCATACATGGCCGCCGCGTTCGGCGGACTCCACATCGTCTTCGGACTCGTCATCTGGAGGAAGCATGGCGGCTGACAGCAGCGCGGCGCGGCGCCGTTCCGTGCAGTCCTCGACCACCCCGGAGCGTGCGGGTGCGGTCGCCGGTCGGTCCCAAGAGGCCGGTCCCCTCGAGCTCGACCGACTCATCCACGAGCGGGTGCGGCTAGGCATCGTGAGCTCGCTCGCCGTGAACGGATCGCTCACGTTCACGGACCTGCGCGACCTGCTCGGGACGACCGATGGGAACCTGAGTGCCCACGCGCGGCGACTCGAGGACGCTGGGTACGTGGTTTGTAGGAAGTCGTTCGAGGGGCGCACCCCGAGGACCGAGTACGGGCTCACCAAGGTGGGAAGGCGGGAGCTGAACGCCTACCTGAACCACATGGAAGCCATCATCGACGCGACGCGGGACTAGCTCTCTTTTTTTAGGATCGGTCTTCATGACGCAGAGTACTTTCCACGTCGCGATCATCATGGACGGGAACGGGCGGTGGGCGCTCGCCCGCGGGCGTCCGCGCGAGTGGGGCCATCGCCGCGGTGCGGAGGCGGTCCGGAGGGTCGTCGAGGCGGCTCCGGGCCTCGGTATCCGGACCCTCACCCTCTACGCCTTCTCCTCCGACAACTGGCTACGTCCCGCCCGTGAGGTGACGCTCGTCATGAGGCTCCTCCAACGCTACCTGCGCCGCGAGTGCGAGGAGCTCTCGGAGAACGGCGTTCGGCTCCGCGTCGTGGGGCGGCGGGATCGGCTCCCGCCGGAGGTCGTGGCGGCCATCGACCACGCGGAATCAGCCACCGCCTCTAGAGCCCGCATGACGCTCCGTCTCGCGATCGACTACTCGAGCCGGTACGCGCTCCTCGAGGCGGTCCGCACCGCGGCCCGGGCGGGCACGTCCGACGTCCAGCGCGCGGACGTGGCCGAGCTGCTCGGTCAGGCAGTGCACTCCGATGGTCCCTCCCCCGACGTGGACCTCATGATCCGCACCGGGGGCGAACAGCGCTTGAGCGACTTCCTCCTCTGGGAGTGCGCTTACGCCGAGTTGCATTTCACCCCGACCATGTGGCCGGACTTCACGGCAGAGGACCTCGCGTCCGCCCTCCAGGAGTTCGCGGGACGCGAGCGTCGGTTCGGGACTGTTGCGCTGGCGGGCTAAGTCGCAGTCGGACTGCAGGTTATGCTCGTGCGCTGTCCAATAGAGCACGTCCATCGGTTGCGCCCCCATAACGGCATAACCCATGGTCGGACCGCCACTTACATGCTTCGCTCACCGGCTAGCAGCCGCTCTTTGCGCCACAGCCCACCGCCATAGCCGACCAGACGCCCGTCCGCACCGACCACGCGGTGGCACGGAACCACGATCGCCAGCGCGTTCATGCCATTGGCCCACCCCACGGCCCTGAACGCCGAAGGCCGGCCCACTCGCCGCGCGACATCCGCGTAGCTCCGAGTCTCTCCGAAGGGGATTTTGCAGAGCACGTCCCACATCGCCCGCTCGAAGTCCGAGCCGAGGGGCAGGAGAGGAAGCGTGAACTCCCGGCGGGTGCCCCCGAAGTACTCCCCGAGCTGCGTGGCCGCTTGCTCCACGACACGACTCGGTCCCGGTACCCAGACGGCACCGAGGCGCCTCGAGATCCGGCGGACCTGGCTCGCGAGCTGTCGGCGGTCGGCGAACTCTAGCAGGGCGAGCGCGCCGTTGGTGGCACCGGCGAGCATCGGCCCGAGGGGCGTCACGACGCGGGTGACCTTCACCACCACGGCTCCGTCCAAGTTCGTCGGGCTCGAGCCGAAGTACTGGCGGAATGCCTCCTGGAATCCGGACAGGGAGTCGTAGCCGGCGTCGAGCGCGGCCCGCCCCACGGAGTTTCCCTCTTTGACTCGGCCGAGGGCCGAGCCGAGGCGGCGCGCCCGGTGGTACGCCTGGAAGGTCATGCCTTGGTTGCGCTTGAACCACCGGCGCACCCGCTCGGGGCTCATCCCCTCCCCGCGTAGATCCTCGTCACTCCAGCGGCGCGCCGGCTCCGCCTCCACCGCGGCCAAGAGCGGCCGGCGCCACGCCGGGGCAGCGCCCGCAGGCTCGACCGGCCGACACCGGAGGCACGGGCGGTAGCCCGCGATCAGCGCCTCGCCGGGGGTCGCATAGAAGAAATAGAAGAAAAGGTGCTCGGGAAGGGGTCGGTGGGCCGAGCACGTCGGGCGGCAGAAGATCCCGGTGGTGCTCACCGCGGTGACGAACAGGCCGTCGAAGCCGGCGTCGCGCCGGAGGAAGGCGTCGAGCATCACGCCAGGCGGGGGCAGAGTGTGTGTGGTCATGCGGCCAATCTGCGTTCCCGGGTCGGATCGCTCCACCGAATTTCGGACATCGAATCTCCGGCTACTCCGGGAGCTCGCAATGCCCCGCGCGGCTGGCTGGAACCGCACCTAGGTCACCGCCACCCTCGAGCTACGTCGGATGACGGAGACCGCGCCCCGGGCACTTCCCGCACATTGATTGCGTGTACGTCTACAAAAGGCACCCGTGTCCAGCAGCTTCTCCGCGCTTGTTGGCGGACCATCAGGCTCCTTACCTTGGCCCGACGACGTACGAGCCCCGCGAGGTGCATTCTCCATGAGTCACTCCGGGCCCCCACAGGGCCACTCGCCCGCCAACGGGCGCTTGCGGGGCCCCCTACCACTGGTGGGGAGGACGCGCGAGCTCGCGGCGCTCGAGTCCCTCCTCGAAGTTGGGCGGGACGACGGGACTTCTGTCGTCATCGTGTCGGGCGAGGGTGGCGTAGGAAAGTCGCGGCTGGCGCAGGAACTCGGCGCGCGGGCCGCGCGGCGGGGCTGGAAAGTCGCCTACGGCCGCGCGTTCCCTGTCGAGACCGGTGTGCCGTACGCGCTCTTCGCGGATGCGTTCCTCCCGATCCTTCGCGAGCTGGACCCGGCCACCCTCACGCTCCTGACGCGCGGAGGTGCGGACGAGTTACGCTACCTGTTCCCCGCACTTGGACAGCGAGGGCTCGAAGCCGAAGCTCCTTCGGGCGAGCCTGACGAGGTGCGCACGCGCCTCATGTGGGACTTCGCCGAGTTCCTCAAGAGCTACGCCGCGCGCTCCCCCCTGCTGTGCATCCTCGAGGATCTCCAGTGGGCGGACGAGTCCTCGCTCCACCTGCTCCACTTCCTCGCGCGGCAGGGCCAGCGTCAGCCGATCCTGATCCTCGGCACGTACAACGACACGCAAAGGGACCGAAGCCTCCAGCTCGTCCAGACCGAGCGTTCCCTCGTGTCGCTCGGGGTCGGCGAGCTGCGCCGACTCGAGTCGCTGACGCTGGATCAGGTAAACGAGTTGGTGTGCGTCGCGTTCGGCGTGGATGCCGACGTGGTTCGCGAGTTCAGCGCGCTTCTCTTCGGGTGGACGCGCGGCAACCCCTTCTTCCTCGAGGAGATCCTCAAGGCGCTCGTCGAGAGTGGACGTCTGACCTCGGCCTCGGGCGTTTGGGTCGGATGGGACGCCCACGAGTTTCGCCTCCCGGGCTCGATCCGCGACGCGGTCCTCGCTCGCGTCGGTGGCCTGTCGGAGAACTCACGCAGTATCGCCGATGTTGCCGCAATCATCGGGGGGCGCGCGAGGTACGCGCTGCTGGCGTCCATTAGCGGACTTGCCGAGTCCGAGCTGCTCGAGGCGCTCGAGGAGCTGTGCGCGCACCGGATTCTCGACGAGCGCGCCGAGGCCGAAACGGTCGTGTACGACTTCACGCACCCGCTGGTGCGCCAGACGCTTTACGACGAGTTCGGCCTGCAGCACGCACGCGCATCCTCCACGGGCGGGTCGCCGAGGCCATGGAGCGCTTCTACGCGGACCGCGCCCTCGAGCACGCGGACGAGCTCGCCTTCCACTTCGCGCGCACGGACGCGCCCGAGTTGCGTGCCAAGGCGGCGGTCTACATGGCGGCCGCGGGGCGCTCCGCCCTGGCTCGGCGGGCCGACCACGAGGCCGTCAGCTATTTGCGGGCCGCGCTGGAGCGCACGGAGGAGCGCGACGGTGACGCGGCGCGGCTGCGGGGAGAGTTGGTGCCACAGCTCGCCCGCGCGCATCAGCACCTCGGGGACTTCGAGGCCGCGAGCGCGCTTTGGTCGTCGGGGCTCGAGAACGCCTCACCTGACGGTCCTGGACAGGCCGATCTCCGCAGGGCCCGCGGGATGTGCCACTTCTGGTGCGGACGCCACGCCGAGGCGCAGAAGGAGCTGGACGAGGGCCTCGCCACGGCGGAGCGCAGCGGGGACCGCGCCGCGGCGGTGCGCTTGCGGATCTCCAAGGCTCACTGCCTGCAGGAGCTCGGTCGCGGAAAGGAGGCGCTGGAGACGCTTTCGCTAGCGCTACCGGTCGCGGAGGCGCTCGGCGAACCGGGCCTGCTCGCGCGCGTACACCGCGCGCTCGCGTTGCTGTGCGTGTGGATCGGGCCGCCTGCCGAGTCGCGAGCCCACGCCGAGCGATCGCGCCAGGTCGGCGACGTGTCGATCGAGTTCTGGGCCCGATGGGGGCTCGCGGTGCTCGACGGCATGCGCGGCGACACCGCGCGCATGGCTACCTCCGTCGAGGAGGTGAACGACCTCGCCGAGAGAGCTCGCGTACTTCCGTGGCGAGTGGGACAAGGGGATCGCGATCGGGACGAAGGCCATCGCCCTCGCACGCAGCCTCAACCAGCGCACTCTGCTGCCGCGGCTACTCGTGTGGACCTCGCAGATCCACCTCGGACGAGGACAGCTCGACGAGGCGGTCTCCGTCGCGGGGCTCGACCAGCCTGGCTCCACGGTGGACGTCCATCAGGTCGTGCCGGTTTACATCGGGCTCGCATACTACCACGTGGCGTTGGGTGACTTCCGCGACGCGATCGCCGCGGCGGAGAAGGGGCTCGAGATCGCGGAAGGAACCGGGTACGTCCTCTGGGCGATGCACCGCCTGCTCCCCATCCTCGGCGAGGCCTGTCTGTGGGCGGGTGAGATCGAGCGCGCCGAGCAGATCGGCAAGCAGATGCGCGAGCACTCGCGCAGGGTGGATCACAAGGCGGGGGCACGCGTGGGCCGATGCGTCCGATGCGCTCATCATGTGGAAGCGCGGGGACCCGGAAGGATCGGTCGCGCTCATGAGGAAGGCCGCCGCCGCGCTCGAGGAGATCCCAATGATGTGGGACGCGGCTCGCCTGAGACGCCAGCTGGCCGGCCGTCTCGCGGAGGTCGGCGAGGTCGAGGAGGCTCTCGTGGAGCTTCGGCAAGTGCATGCTGTCTTCGCTGGCCTGGGCGCCGCGCTCGAGTTCGAGAAGGCCCGCATGCAGTTCCGCGAGATCGGGCGGCGCCCGCCGCCGAAGGCCGTCGGCGAGGGCGTGGCCGGCCTCACCGGTAGGGAACTCGAGGTCGCCCGGCTCGTGGTGAGACACCGGTCCAACAAGGCGATCGGAAAGGAACTCGACATGGCGCCGCGCACGGCGAGCACCCACCTGTCGAACATGTACCAGAAGCTCGGCATCAGCACTCGCGGCGAGCTGGCGGATCTGATCCGAGAGCACGACGCCAAGGTGCGCTGATAGCAGATCATCCCGGTGCGGCTTGCCGCGGACCCTACGTCGGCCATCTTTCGGGCCATGCGCACCCCCGCCGCGCTCGACGTCCCAGTGGCCGAGACCACCATCACGGTGCGCAGCCCCGAGATCGACTCGTTCGGGCACGTGAACCACGCGGTGTTCCTGCACTATTTCGAGCACGCCCGCTTCGAGGCTCTCGAGGCCGCGGGGTTCGCCTGGCCGCTCCTCCAGAAGAACGACTGGCAGATCTATGTCGTGCGCATCGAGGTCGACTATGTGGCCCAGGCCAGGCGCGGCGATACGCTCCGCATCCGCACCTGGGCCGACTCGTTCCGCAGGACCGCGATGGTGCTGGCCCAGGAGATCGTTCGCGACAACGGCCTGGAAGGTCCCACGGTGGTCGCCCGAGCCCGCGTGCACGCGGTCTGGATCGGACCCGATCGCAAGCCGATGCGCGTGCCTGAGTTCGTGCGTGCGGGGCTGACGGGCGGAGCGCCGTAAGCATGGTCTTCGTCGGCAACGACGTCGTCGATCTGACCAACCCCCGCACCGAGGGTCGTGCGACCGACGATCGGTTCGTCGGACGCGTGTTCGACCCCGAGGAGCAAGAGTCCATTCGGGCAGCCGGCGGCTCGGACATGGAGATCTGGAGCCGGTGGGCCGCCAAGGAGGCCGGGTTCAAGGCGATCTCCAAGGCCCTCGAGTCCACGCCCCCCTTCGTGCATCGCGCGTTCAAGGTCGCCTGGTCCGGCGGGGACTCGCCCGAAGCGACGGCGCAGGAATCGGGTGAGTTGGTGGTACGCGAGGGAGCGGTGGAGTATCTCGGCCGGCGGGCCCGCGTCACCGTCGCATGGCGCGACGGGGCCGTGCACGCAGTCGCCTACTTGAGCGACGACAGCGCAACGGAGACCGTCCGGATCCAACCCCGTGTGGTCATGATCGAGAGCCCTGGTAGCCGCTGGGCGGGATCGCTCGCGGATCTCAGGCAGAGCCTGTCCGAGCGCGAGGCCGACGCGGTGCACTCGCGCGAGTCGGCGGCGGTGCGCATTGGTGCCCGCGAAGAGATCGCCGGGCTTCTCGGAGTGACCGAGAGCCGCCTCGAGATCGTGTGTGCGCCGGGCCCCTGGGGTCGCCGTCCGCCCTGCGTTCTGCTCGACGGGCAAGCGACGCGTACCGACATATCCCTATCGCACGACGGCCGGTGGATCGCGTGGGCGATCCGGGTGGGAGCGTGAAGGACGCGAGCGAGTGAACGACCATGAACGCCTAAGGGCGCTCCTCATCGCCCGGTCCGTCCGGCTCGGCGACTTCACGCTCGCAAGCGGGGCGAAGTCCGACTACTACATCGACGTCCGCGCCACCAGCATGAGCGCGGACGGCCAGGTGCTGGTGGGTCGGGTCGGGTACCAACTCGTCCGCGAGAGCGGACTCGAGCCGACGCACATCGGCGGGCTCACGATGGGGGCCGATCCGGTTGCCTACGCGATCGCGCACCAGAGCGGTATCGACGGCCGTCCGATCGATGGCTTCTCGGTGCGAAAGCGCCCCAAAGAGCATGGCACCGGGCAACGCGTGGAAGGCGGTGTGCCGGTCGGCGCACGGTGCCTGGTGGTCGAGGACACCATGACGACCGGCAAGAGCAGCCTGGAGGCCGTGGAGGCCGTACGAGCGCATGGCGCGCTCGTCGTCGGTGTGCTCACGCTCGTGAACCGGTCGGTCGAGCCTGCGATCTTCGAGCGGGAGGGGCTTCCGCTCCTCTGGGTGTTCACGGGAGCAGAGCTCCTCCGCGCGGCGCGCGGCTGAGCCCAGCTCCGCGTCAGTCGAGAAGCCTGAGCGGCATCACGAGGCAGAGGTAGTCCGGCGCGTTCTCACCGATCGGCTCCATCGTGGCCGCCCGCTCCGGAGCCTTGAACGAGAACTTCACCTCGTCGGAAGGCATGTACCGCAGCACCTCGAGGAGATAGTTCGCATTGAAGCCGATCTCGACCTCGGCGCCCTCGTAGCCCACTTCGAGCTCGTCGTGGCCTTCACCCAGATCGGGCGTGAGCACGTTCAGGTGCACGCGCCCGGGCTCGAACTTCATCCGGATCCGGTGCGTCTGGTCCGAGGCCACCACGGCCATGCGACGTACTGCCGACTCCAGAGCCTTCTTATCGATGCTTGCGCTCTTGTCGTTGTCGCGAGGGATGACCTGCTCGTAGTTGGGGTACGTGCCCTCGATGAGGCGGGTGTAGACCTCGGTCGAAGCCGCGCGGAATCCGAGGTGATTCTCGCTGCGAGCTACCTCGATGGAGTCCCCGTCCTTGAATAGCCGCTGCACTTGGCTGAGCGCTGCCGGTGGCACGATGAAGTCCGCGGAGCGCGTGCCCGTGGATGCGACCCGCACCGACATCCTCGCCAGGCGATGTCCGTTGGTGGCCACCATCTTCATTTCGCCGTCACGGAGTTCCCAGAGGACGCCGTTCAGGATCGGTCGGCTCTCCTCGGTCGATACCGCAAAAACCGTGCGATGGATCAGTCCGTTCAGAGTTCCGCCTGTGACGGTCAGACCACCGGAGAAGTCCACCTCGGTGAGCATCGGGAACTCGTCGGCGGGCAGACCATTCAGCTTGAAATGACTCCTGCCGCACTTGAGCTCGATCTGCTCACCGCGTGTCGTGACTTCGACGGGAGAATCCGGCAGCTCCCTTACGATTTCCTGAAGCTTCTTTCCCGGCGCTGTCAGGCTTCCCGCTTGCTTCACATCCGCCGGAACCCTGACGCGTACCGCGACGTCGAGGTCCGTGCCGCTCATCCGTACCTCTCCGTCTCTCGCTTCGAAGAGGATATTCGACAGCACCGGGAGCGTAGTCTTCGACGGAATGCTCGCCGACACAGCAGCAAGCGCGGTGTGGAGGTTCTGACGGGTGATGGTGAAGTTCATCGAACCATGGCTCCTGGCGATCGTCCACAAGCCGAGATACTAGCTCTCTTACCCATAGAAAAACATAGCAGTAGTAGGGCGTGTGGATTCGGGGAAACGAGAGGCGTCGCGATGCCCGCGAGCGAGGCCCCATCAGGATAATCGGGAGTGGGTGCCCGACTGTATAGCGGTGTGGAAAAAGAGGCTTGATTGTGGGGATCGAGGAAACGGTCGGAGGGGACCGTGGAGTACGGAGGCTTATCCACCCCTTCCCCACTCCTGTTCGGGAGAAGCGCCGTCGGGTCCACGGACCTCCGCGAGTGCGGCCTCGACCTGGCTACGGAAGTCCGCGTCGTGCTGCATCTGCTCCTCGACCTTACGGATCGAATGGATCACGGTCGAATGGTCGCGGCCCCCGAAATGCTCGCCGATGCGCGCCAGGGACATTCCCAGCGTTTCCTTCATGATGTACATCGCCACCTGGCGCGGGACGGTGATGTCCTTCGTGCGTCGTTTGGACGCGAGGGCTTCGGCGCGTACGCGCCAGCGCCGGGCGATGAGCTCCCGAATCCGCTCGGGAGCGAGCACCGGACCTCCATCAGCTCCGCGTCGCCCGAGCACGCCACGCAACGCGCTGCGCGCGAGCGCCAGCGTGATCTCCTGATTCGTGAGCGAGGAGTAGGCGAGTAGCTTGATCACGGCGCCTTCGAGCTCGCGTACGGATGCGGTGCACGAGCGCGCGATGAAATCGATCACCTCGTCGTCGATCCGAAGCCCGTCGTCGTCGGCCTTCTTCCGCAGGATTGCCATCCGCGTTTCGAAGTCCGGTGGCCGAATGTCGACCACGAGCCCCCATTCGAAGCGCGACACGAGTCGCTCCTCGAGTCGCGGCATGTCCTTCGGGGGCCGATCGCTGGTGAGAACGATCTGGCGCTGGGCGTCGTAGAGGGCATTGAAGGTGTGGAAGAACTCTTCCTGCGTGCTCTCTTTGCCCTCGAGGAAATGGGTGTCGTCGACGAGCAACAGATCCATCTCGCGGTAGCGGCTGCGGAACGCTGACATCGCGCCCTCGCGGATCGACATCACCAACTCGTTGGTGAACTGCTCCGAGGAGATGTAGGAGACCTTGCGGCTGGGATCGTGGGCCAAGAGCTGCTGCCCGATCGCGTGCATGAGATGTGTCTTGCCGAGGCCGACGCCGCCGTACAGGAAGAGCGGGTTGTACATCTTCGCCGGCTTGTCGGCGACCGCACGGGAGGCGGCGACCGCGAGCTGGTTGTTGGTCCCGGTCACGAACCGATCGAAGGTGTAGCGCTCGTTGAGCGGTGGCCGCGGCGCCGCGGCCGGCACCCACGCGGTGGCTGCGGGGGCCGACTTGTGGGGTCGGGGCGCGGACGACGGGATGTTGATCGAGGGGAGCGCCGACGGGGAAAGCTCCGCCGCGCAGCGGACGGTGATGTGCATCGGGCGACCCAGTACCCGCTCGCCTGCGGAACGCAGGAGCGGACCGAACTTGTCCTCGAGCCACTCGACGTGGAACGGGTTCTGTGCTTCGATGATCAGTTCGTCGGAGCTCGACGCGATCGCCTTCGCGCTCGCGATCCACGTGTGGAAGGCGTGGTCGGGGACCGAGGCGCGAGCTACCTCCTGAATGCGGGTCCAGAGCTCCGTGGCTGTTACTTCCATCTAGTCGCTTTCGGAGGTCGGATGCGTATACGATGCGAGCTTCCCGCGCATGCGGGCGCCGAAGCTAAAGAGCGTATTTTGAAAAGTCAAACGGGTTTTTGCCGTGCACTCGACGAGCACGGGGACGTCCCGTCGGGGGGTGTGCCGTTGACCCCCTCGGAGGCCTCAACCTATCTTCCCCAGCTCTTCTTTGGCCTCGCAGGGCCGAGCACTTCCATGAACCGGGCTGCCGGAAATGAAGCCAACATACAGGCCCCGCAACCGCAAGCGGGTGAACAAGCACGGGTTTCGCGCCCGCATGGCCACGAAGGGCGGTCGCGCAACGCTCAACCGTCGCAGACGGCACGGGCGCGCGCGGATCGCGGTGAAGATCGCCGGGAAACCGTAGGCGCCGAGTCCCACCGACCGGAGCGCCTGCCCCGCGGGGCCAGGATCCACAGCAGCTCCGAGATTCGTCGATTGCTCGCGAAGGGGAAGCGACAGCGCACGACGAGCCTCGATGTGTACGTGGCGGCCTCGGGGGCCACGCGGTCCCGACTCGGAGTAATCGTGCCGAAGCATGGCCGCCGGATCGTCGACCGTAATGTGCTGAAGCGGCGGCTCCGCGAGATCGGCAGGCGTCAAATTCTTCCCGCGCTCGATGCGCGGGGCGCGCGGAGGGACATCTTGATACGAGCGCGCGTGGCGGCGTATGGCGCGGAGTTCGAGACTTTGGCTCGTGAGATCAGCGAGGCGGTGGAGGGCCTGTGCTCGGACGTATCCTGATCGGGCTGGTGCGGTTCTACCAGGCGGCGATCTCGTCGTGGACGCCCGCGTCCTGCCGTTTCACGCCCACGTGCTCGACGTACGCCATCGAGGCGCTGCGTGAGCACGGGGCGGTGCGTGGCGCGTGGCTTTCGATGCGTCGGATCGCGCGCTGCCACCCGTGGGGTGGCTTCGGCTTCGACCCGGTGCCGCCGCGCACGTCCGCTGGCGGGGACGCAGCGCCGGGCGAGATGACCGCGCGATGAGGACCGAGCTGCGGTTCCTGCTCGCCATCGGGATGATGTTCATCGTCCTTGTGGGCACGAACATGCTCTTCCCGCCGATCGTGCCTGAGCCGGGCATCGTGCCCGACAGCTTGGGTTCGACCGCCCCGACCGGTAGTGTCGGATCTCCGCCGTCTTCGACGGTGACCGGGGCCCCGCCCGCCGCGGTGGTCGCGGGCGCTCAGGTCGTGCCAGCACCCGAGGTGCTCGCGGAGACCCGCGTGACTGTGGAGAGCCCGCTCTACCGTCTCGAGTTCTCGAGCTACGGCGCGCGCCTCGTGTCTGCGGAGCTCCCGCGGTTCCGTGCGCTCAACCAGGAAGGTGTCGTTGACCTCGTACCGGCGGCGACGCCCGGGTACTTCGGTCAAGCTCTGGTCGTCGGTAACGACACATTGGACCTCGCTCGGGCGCCCTTCACGGTCGAGCCCGCCGGAGGCCTCTCGCTCGCGGAGGGGGGGAGCGGAGGGACGCTGCGGTTCACCTACGAGGACCCGGAGAGAGCGCTCCGCTTCGAGATCTCCTACACGTTCGACCCGGGCCTCTACGTGATGAGCGTCGAGGGGCGAGTGGAGGGTGTGGCTCGGCCGCTGTTGCTGACGGATCTCGGCGAAGGGATCGCGTTCGCCGAAGCGGACTCGGCGGGCGAGGCGCGCATGATGGCGTACGCCTACAACCACCTCGACCGAGGCATCGAGTCCACCGCGCTCGCGCGCGCGGAGCCCCAGATCGTTCAGGGCCCACTCCTGTGGGCCGCGTTCAGGAGCAAGTTCTTCGTCACGGTGCTGCTCGCGGGCGAGAGCGACGCGACGACGGAGGGCGCCGACTACCTGGGCGGCCTCATCCTGCGACCGGGCACGATCCCGGATCACGTAGGCATCGCGACGGCCCAAGGTGTGGGGACGGATGGACGCTTCGCGTACCGACTGTTCCTGGGACCCCAGGAGTACGCGAGCCTCTCGTCTCTCGGCCAGGACTTGGAGGAGGTCAACCCGTACGGTTGGCGGTTCCTGCGCCCGGTCCTCCGCCCGATCGTGTCCGTCATCCTCACGATCCTGACGTTCCTGCACACCAATCTGACCATTGGGTACGGCTGGGTGCTCGTCGTCTTCGGCGTGGCCATGCGGATCGTGCTCTTCCCGCTGAACCACAAGGCGATGAAGGCGCAGATGCGCAACATGGAGGTCCAGCCGCTCCTCCAGGAGATCCAGAAGAAATACAAGGACCAGCCGGAGAAGCTGCAGAAGGAGATGCTGCGGCTGTACAAGGAGCACGGCTTCAACCCGCTCGCCGGGTGCCTGCCCCTCCTGCTTCCCTGGCCGATTCTGATCGCGCTCTTCTTCGTCTTCCAGAACACGATCGAACTGAGGGGAGTCGCATTCCTTTGGTTGCCGGATCTGTCGACGAAGGACCCGCTCTACATCCTGCCGATGATTCTGGCCGGATCGATGTTCCTCATGCAGTGGCTGAGCATGAAGTCGATCGAGGCGCCGAACCCGCAGATGAAGATGATGATGTGGATGATGCCGCCCATGATGCTGCTCATCTTCCTGAACCTCGCGAGCGGCCTGAACCTCTATTACGTCGTGTCGAACATCGCGACGATTCCGCAGCAGATGTGGATCTCCAACGAGCGCAAGAAGATGAAGGGCAGGCCGCCCCTCAAGCTCAAGGACGACTGAGCCGGTCGGGGGTGACATGGAAGTCGACACGATCGCTGCGGTGTCGACCGCGCCTGGCCCGGGAGCTGTGGCGTTGGTCCGGATGTCCGGCCCGGAGTGCGGGCGAATCCTGCGGTTGCTCGCCCCTGGCCTGTCGGCGCTGCCCGAGCCGCGCCGCGTGACGCTGGTGGACCTGCGGGATCCGGAGGACGGGGAGTTGCTGGACCGGGCGCTCGCCACGTTCTATGCCGGCCCGGCAAGCTATACCGGCGAGGATGTCGTCGAGATCTCCTGTCACGGCGGCGCGCTGGTGCCCGAGCTGATCCTCGAGACGTGCGTGCGCGCCGGAGCGCGGCGCGCGGATCCCGGCGAGTTCACCCGTAGGGCCTACCTCCGGGGCAAGGTCGACCTCCTCCAAGCAGAAGCGGTGGCGGACCTCGTGCACGCGCGAAGCCGGGCGCTGCATAGGGCTGCCCTCACGCAGCTCGAGCACGGCCTGTCCGCGCGGGTGGCTGCCCTGAGGGAAGCGCTGGTGCACGTGGAGGCCTTGCTCGTGCATCACATCGACTTCCCGGAGGAGGACGAGCCACCCGTCCCGATCGAGCGCATCGTGAAGGAGGCGGAGGCCGTGTTGCGCGACATCGACGTGCTGTTGGCGACGGCGCCCGAGGGCGAGCTGCTCCGGGAGGGGGCGCTCGCGGTGCTTGCGGGAAGGCCGAACGCCGGGAAGTCGTCGCTGTACAACGCACTGCTGGGGGAGGAGCGCGCGATCGTCACCGAGGAGCCGGGCACGACACGGGACGCGTTGGTGGCGAGCATCGAGCTCGGAGGCTTTCCCTTTCGACTCGTGGACACGGCGGGGCTGCGGGAGGCCGGCGAGCGGGTGGAGCGGATCGGGATCGAGGTCACGAGACGGTATCTGGAGCGGGCGGACGTGGTGCTGCTTTGTTGTCCGTGTGACGTGGAGGTATCGGAGGCGGAGCGGGCGTTCCTGCGCGAGGCGGGGGGTGTGCCGATCGTATGGGTGAGAACGAAGGCGGACCTCGTGCCGGCTGCGGGTGGTGACGACGTGGTCGCAGATGATCTGGCTGGCGTGGCGAGTACAGTGCGCGTGTCGGTAGAGACCGGCGAGGGGCTAGATGGGATCCGGCGCGTGCTGCCGGGGCTGGTCTATGCTGGGGTGGTCACCGCGAGCCCCGACGCACCAGTGCTGACCCGGAGCCGCCACCGTCGTGGCCTCGAGATCGCGCGTGCCGAGATTGAAGCGTTCCGCGTCGCGTTGGGGGATGGGCTCCCCGCGGAGGTGGCGGCGAGCCATCTTCGTCCTGCGGAGACCGCTCTGGAGGAGGTCCTGGGCACGATCTCCACGGAGGCCGTATTGGATGCCGTGTTCGCCGAGTTCTGCGTCGGAAAGTGATGTCGGGCTACGGGGCTACCGCGTGGTGGGCTTGGTGCAGGGCGTGGGATTCCGACATTGGACGCGCAGGACCGCGGAGCGCCTCGGGCTCTCGGGAACCGTGCGCAATCTCCCGGACGGATCGGTGGAGGTCCACGCTGCGGGCATCGAGGAGAGCCTGCGTCGGTTCGAGGAGGCTCTACGGGACGGGCCACCCGCGGCGCGTGTGGAACGCGTCGAGGCTCTGACGCCGAGAGCAGATACGCCGCGCTCAGGGTTTAGCCTCAAGCATTGAAGGCGGCTAAGGCGCGAGGAATCCATGCGTAGTGCGTACGATGTGATCGTCGTTGGCGGAGGACACGCCGGCGTGGAGGCCGCGGCGGCGGCGGCCCGTGCGGGCGTGCGCACGCTTCTGTTGTCACCCGACCTGTCGAGACTCGGGCAGATGAGTTGCAACCCGGCGATCGGCGGTGTGGCGAAGGGTGTGGTGGTGCGCGAGGTGGACGCGCTGGGCGGCGTGATGGGCCGCGCGACGGATGCTTCGCGGATTCAGTTCCGGATGCTCAATCGTTCGAAGGGCCCGGCGGTGTGGGGACCGCGCGCGCAGTGTGACCGGGCGCTCTATCCCCAGGCCGTGCGACGGGTGCTCGAGGAGCTGCCCGGGCTGGATCTGTTCCAGGAGATGGTGGCCGGACTCGACGTGGTGGACGGACATGTACGCGGGGTCCGCACGCGCGGGGGCGTCTCGTTCTCGGCCGGGGCGGTCGTCGTGACCGCGGGCACCTTCCTGCGCGGGCGCATCCATGTGGGAGGGCACCCTGGGGTGGGCGCGGGGCGGTCCGGCGAGGCGCCCTCGATCGAGCTGGCCGTGGGCCTCGAGGAACTCGGACTCGAAGTGGCGCGGTTCAAGACCGGCACGCCCCCACGGATCGACGGTCGCACCGTGGACTTCTCGCGGGTGGAGCGTCAGGACGGGGACCTGGCCGGATACCGCTTCTCGAGCTACACGGAGGAGACGGTTCCGGAGCAGAGGCCGTGCTGGATCACGTGGACAGGACCTGCGCTCAAGTCCTTGGTGGAAAACAATTTAGCCAGAAGCGCGCTGTTCGGGGGCGCGATCTCGGGGCGAGGACCACGGTACTGCCCGTCGATCGAAGACAAAGTACTGCGCTTCCCACAGGCGAGTCGCCACCAGGTGTTCCTGGAGCCCGAGGGCCTCGACACGAGCGAGCTCTACGTGAACGGGCTGTCGACGTCGCTTCCGGCCGAGGTGCAGCTCGAGTTCCTCCGGACGGTCCCGGGACTCGAGGACGTCGTCATGACGAAGGTGGGCTACGCGATCGAGTACGACTACTTCCCGCCCTGCCAGCTTCGGCACACCCTGGAGGTGAAGGCGGTGGGCGGGCTGTACTTCGCCGGCCAGATCAACGGAACGACCGGCTACGAGGAGGCGGCGGGCCAGGGTGTGATGGCCGGCATCAACGCCGCATTGCGCGTGAAGGGCGAGGAACCGTTCATCTTGGAGCGAGATGAGGCGTACATCGGGGTGCTGATCGACGACCTGGTGACACGGGGGGTGGACGAGCCCTATAGGCTGTTCACATCGCGGGCCGAATTCCGGCTTCTGCTGCGGCAGGACAATGCGGTGCGTCGTCTGGGCCCGCTCGCCAGGGCGCGTGGCCTGCTGACTCCGGCGCAGGAGGGTGCCCTGGACTCGCGCCTGGGGGAGGAGGAGCGTGTTCGGGCATGGTTCCGGGACACGATGCTTCAGGTCGGCGACTTGGTTCCGGGACAACGGTTTTCGCCTGGGGTCTCAGGCCGAGTGCGCGCTGCGGACGCGGTGAAGCGTCAGGGCGTGAGCGCGCGTGACGTGCTCAGCGCTGCGGGGAGCGAGCGGGAGGTGGGGGCCTCCGACGAGACCTTGCTGGCGGTGGAAGTCGACCTCAAGTACGAAGGGTATGTACGCCGGGAGCGCCAGCGGGCCGATCGCCTCCGGGCCCAGGCGGCTTTCCGCCTTCGGGAAGACCTACCCTACGGGGAGTTCGTCACGCTCTCCCACGAGGCGCGGGAGAAGCTGGCGCGAGTTCGTCCGGACACCCTCGCCCAGGCCGCGCGCATTCCTGGCGTATCGCCGGCGGATCTCCAGAATCTGGTGCTGGAGGTTCGGCGCCGCGCGCCCGTGGCGCGGGGGTCCAAGGGCTAAGGCCGAAGCGGTTGGGCCGTTCGGGGGTGTTTCACGTGAAACGCCGCCTGAGCCCCTCGTCCACCGCGGCATCCTGTTTCACGTGAAACAGGCCCTTCGCTTCACGGCCGGCGAACCAGCTCGAAGTGCGCCTGGCCGGGCTCCGAGACGAAATCGGGATTGAAGTCGAACTCGGTGGCCCCATCGAGGATGAGCGAGTCCGGCCTCGCGAAGACGTAGGCCGAGGGCGCGGGAGTGCCGCCCAGGGGGTTGAGCGTGAACTGAGACGAGCTCTGGACCGTCAAATCTCCTAGCTCCACGTGAGGTCCTGCGAACTCGAGCGTCGCCGTGTACTGCCCGCTCGGCTCCACGCTGATCCAGAAAGATCCTCCGGTCGCCAGGACATCCACGACGACGGACGACGGGGCTCGGCACTGACCGTCAGGACGACGGCGTCCCAGGTCCCGACGAACGGCGCCACGGCCGCATCGACGGCGACGCCGTCCGAGCCGCACGCGGCGATCCCTACGACGAGCCAAGAGAGCCCCGCACACTTGTTTACCCAGTGTCGCATCTCAATCCCCCCGCCGATTTGGCCCCCGTAGCCCTGCCTTGGCCAAAGCTCCACGCCGCCCGGGGCCTGGTCAAGCGTGCCGTGCGAATGCTTTCCCGCTCCCTGACGCCGCCCCTATATTGTCGGCCGGTCCCTCGTATGGCCGGATCCGGCCGGCACACCGTATGTCTCACGTCATTGCGATCGCGAACCAAAAGGGCGGGGTGGGGAAGACGACCACCGCGATCAACCTCGGCGCGGCCCTAGCGGTCGCCGAGAAGCGTACCCTTGTGGTCGACATCGACCCCCAGGGAAACGCGACGAGCGGCCTGGGTGTGAGCTCACGGGTCGCGAGACCGACGATCTATGATGTCCTCATCGGGAATAGCTCGATCGCGTCGGCCGTGATCAAGGGCGTGCACTTCCCCCATCTGGACGTGGTTCCGTCGACACGTGACCTGGTCGGGGCCGAGATCGAGCTAGTGACCGCGATGGGGCGCGAATCGATCCTGCGGGCAGCCCTGACGAGCATCCGCGAGACGTACGACTTCATTCTGATCGACTGCCCTCCCTCGCTCGGCCTGCTGACGCTCAACACGCTCACCGCCGCAGATTCGGTGTTGATTCCCATCCAGTGCGAGTTCTACGCCTTGGAGGGCCTGAGCCAGCTCCTCAACACGGTGCGCCTCGTCCAGCGGTCCTTGAACCGAGGGCTGGAGATCGAGGGCGTCCTCCTCACCATGTTCGATCGCCGGCTCCACCTGTCGAGGCAGGTCGCCGCGGAGGCACGCGAGTACTTCGGCCCTAAGGTCTACCGCGCCGCGATCCCCCGGAACGTGCGGCTCGCGGAGGCCCCGAGCTTCGGCCAACCCATTGTCCTCTATGACGTGCTCTCGAGGGGCTCGAAGGCGTATCTCGCTATGGCACATGAAGTTATAGACAGGAGCTCGAAACGGGACGGCTCGATCGTCCTAGGAGCCGCGGGATGACGCGAGAGCGTCTCGGCCGGGGGCTCGGGGCTCTCCTCGGGGAGTACCTGGACCCGCCTGCCGCGGCCGCGGAGACGCGTCGCGTCCCGCTGAGCGCCATCGTCCCGAATCCCGTTCAGCCGCGGCGTGTGTTCAGCGACGCCGAACTGGCGGAGCTCGCGGCGTCGATTCGGGAGAACGGACTCCTTCAGCCGCTGGTGGTGCGCCCAGCTCAGGGGTCGCCCGGCCGCTTCGAGCTCATCGTCGGAGAGCGCCGCTTTCGGGCGGTGTCGAGCCTCGGGTGGGAGGACGTACCCGTCGTGGTACGCGAGGCAACCGACGAGACGGTGCTGGTGCTCGCGCTCGTGGAGAACCTGCAACGCGAGGCCCTCAACCCGCTCGAGGAGGCCGAGGGCTACGTCGCGTTGAGCGAGAAGTTCGAGCTCAGCCACGCGGACATCGCCAAGGCGGTCGGCAAGGACCGCTCGACCGTGGCCAACGTCGTCCGCCTGCTCAAGCTGCCGCCCTCGGTGCGGAAGCTCGTGGAGGAGGGCTCGCTGTCTCAGGGACACGCGCGCGCGCTGCTTTCCCTAGAGGACGACGTCATGGCCGGCGAGTTCGCCCGGCGCGCCGCGAGCGAGGGCTGGTCCGTCCGCGAGATCGAGCGCCGCGTCGGCCAGGACGAGCGGAAGCCACGGCTGAGGAAGGCCAAGGCGAAGACCCCGGTGATCCGCGCGCTGGAGGAGGCGCTCGAGGACCATCTGATGACGCGCGTCGAGGTCCGAGACGGTCGCGGTGGTAAGGGTTCGATCGAGATCCGCTTCCACGGGCCGGAAGATCTCGAGCGCGTGTTCGAGTTGATCACGGGACGTCCGCTCGGCGAAATCGTCGGATGAAGCGCCCTCGCCGCGATCGCAAGCTGACGATCATGCTCGTGCCAGACGGCGCGAGAGAGAGCACGACCTTCCACCTTTCTTACTTCGCCCTACGCGGCGTAGCCGCGCTCGGCGCATTGATCGCGCTCGGTCTGACGGTCATGGCGGGTAGTTGGTGGTATTTGGCGGCGCGTGCTTCTCGCGCGTCGGACCTCCAGGCCGAGGTCGAGGTCATGACCCGCGATCGAGCCCGCGTCACGGCGCTCGTCCAGCGGCTCGAGACGATCGAGACGCAGTACACGAAGATCCGCGATCTCTTCGGGCGCGCCGAGGACGGTGCACTCTCCGACGTGTGGCTTCCGCCCGCGACCACTCCGCGGAGAGGTGCGGGCTCGGCGCAAGCTCAAGACGGCCCGAGCTTGCCCAATGTTTGGCCACTGACCGAACGAGGTTTCGTAACGCGCGGCGTGCACGAGGGCCTCGAGGGAGGGCATCCTGGCCTCGACATCGCAGTGGCCACCGACTCGTACATCCGAGCGGCGGGTGGCGGGACCGTGGTCGACCTGGGCGACGACGCGGTGTACGGACGCTTCGTCGTCATCGATCACGGGAGCGGCTACACGACGCTCTACGGTCACGCGTCCCTGCACTTGGTCACGCTCGGACAGGAGGTCCGCGCGAGGCAGGTGGTCGCCCTGAGCGGTTCCACAGGGCGGTCCACGGGCCCACATCTGCATTTCGAGGTGCTCGTAGACGGAGAGCACGTGGATCCGTTGACGGTCGTGAAACAGCCGACCTAGGATCGGGGTCCCTTCGGCGCTGCAACCGTCCGTGGCGCCTTCCAAGCACGACTTGAGGAGACGGCGTATGGCCCGCGACAGCGCAGGAACAGCACCCGAGGCCGTGATCTCGATCATCGGCCCGGGCATGAAAGTGATCGGCGATTGCCATACCGACGGGACCGTGCGGGTCGAAGGCACTGTCGAAGGGTCGATCAAGGCGGGGAAGGCCGTGGTGATCGGGAGGCAGGGCGTCGTCATCGGGGACATCCAGACCCAGGACGCTGTCGTTTCGGGTCGCGTCACCGGAACCCTGGTAGCCGAGTCGCGACTCGAGCTCCAGGCCACGTGCCAGATCGACGGCGACGTCCGGACCCGAAGGATGCAGCTGGAGGAGGGGGCCATCCTCAATGGCAGCGTCCATATGAGCGATGGGAAGCGGCCTGGCCAGGGTGGCATGGCGGGCGGGGGCGGGGCGGAGACCACGCCGGACGCCGTGCGGGCGCGGCACCCCGCCGAGGCAGCGGGTCCCGGGAGTTGATTCACATGTTTCCCACGCCGGAGCGCTGGACGAAGCGTACCGCGCGCGGCGACGCCTGGGCCCGTAACTCCTTGTTCCCGTTGGCTTTGTAAGCTGCGCTTTCCGTTTGTCACAACCGCCGATACACAGCGGGCCCCGTTTTCCACACAATGTCCACGGGGTGCTCGGACGCGGCGTTAGGGGGTGGCCATGAAACTAGAATCCTTGCTCCAATACATCGATAAGTACATGGCTGTGGAGGGACATCCGGACAACCCTCGCGCCATGAACGGCCTGCAGGTGGAGGGTCGGGGGGAGGTCGGCCACGTGGTTGCCGCGGTGGACGCCTCCGAGGCCTCGATCCAGGATGCGGTCGCGCGCGGGGCCGACCTCCTCATTGTCCATCACGGACTCTTCTGGGGTGGGTCCGCTCCGCTGACGGGGCGACTCCTGCGCCGTGTGAAGCCCTTGGTCGGGGGCGGCGTGTCGCTCTACAGCTGCCACCTGCCGCTCGACAGTCATGCCGAGATTGGAAACTCCGCGCTCCTCGGGCGGGCGCTCGGACTCTCCCTGGAAGGAAGGTTCGGGCGCTTCGACGGCATCGACGTCGGATGGCAGGGGCGCCTCGACCAACCCGTCGACTCCACCACTCTGACGGCGCGCACGGAGGTAGCGGTGGGCGGATCGGTCCGACTCATCGCGGGCGGAGGGCCGCGTATCGAGCGCGTCGGCGTGGTGACCGGCGCGGGTGCGGGTGCGTTGGCGGAGGCTGCGCAATTGGGCCTCGACGCGCTGGTCACCGGCGAGTGCAGCCACCATCACTACTTCGACGCGATGGAACTCGGCGTACACCTGCTTCTCGCCGGGCACTACGCGACGGAGACGTTCGGCGTGAGGGCCCTCGCCGCGCACGTGGCGGAGCGCTTCGGACTGACGTGGGAGTTCGTCGACCGAGCGACCGGGCTCTAGAGCCGGCTTACCTGCTTCCCATCATCGCGTCGCGCGCGGCCTTGAACTCCTGACCCTCCGGCCAGTTCGGCCAGCTGTCGGTCGCGGCGAGGTCGAGGAGGGTCCTCAACGCGAGCGCACCCTGCTGGACGGCGCCGGCGTAGTCGAAGTCGGCCCCGACCTCGTCCGACGGAGCATGGTAGTGGTCCGCGTTGTACGCTGCGCGAATCGAGTCACCCCAGCCCGCGGGACGCCCGACGTAGTTCCAACCGTGCCGCACGTACAACGAGGGGACGCCCGCCCGCGCGAACGGAAAGTGGTCCGAGCGAAAGTAGCTGCCCACCTGCGGCTCGGCGTCGGGTGTGAGCGTGAGGCCGAGCTCAGCCGCGCGCGCCCGAACGTACACCCCGAGCTCGCTCCGCTCCTCACCCATGACCGAGATGTCGGTCGTCTCGCCCCACACGTTCGCCTCGTCGAAGTTGACGACCGCCACGGTACGATCGAGCGGATAGAGCGGAGCCTGCACGTATCCCTCGGCTCCCAGGAGTCCCCGCTCTTCGGCGCCGGTCGCGATGAAGAGGATGGAGCGCGCGGGCGCGGGATCCAGACCCGAGAGCGAGTGGGCCATGGCGAGGATCAGTGCGGTGCCCGACGCGTTGTCGTAGGCGCCGTTGTAGATCGAGTCGCCGTCGACGAGCTCGCCGACGCCGAAGTGATCGTAGTGCGACGTGACCAGGAGGTACTCGTCCGGGCGCTCCGAGCCTCGGAGAAGACCGACGACGTTGGCCGTGTCGACCCGTCGTACCGCTGAGCGCACGCCCCCGCGCACCGTGATCCCTGTCTCGATGGCGACGAAGCCGCGCGCGCCGGCGCGCGCCTTCAGCTCGTCGTAGTCGAGGCCGCCCGTCGCCAGCGCTGCGCGCGCGAGGTCCCGGGTCACCCACCCGATGAGGCCAGCGGGCCGTGGCGCAGCCGGAGCCAACGGCAGTGCGAACTGATCACCGGAGAAGCCTCCCCGAACGACGCTCCAGGGGTAACCTGCGGGCTCCGTCTCGTGCACGATGAGCGCGCCGAGGGCTCCTTGGCGCGCCGCCTCCTCGTACTTGTACGTCCACCGGCCGTAGTACGTCATGGCGACGCCGCCGAAGAGATCGGGCTCGCTCGCCGGGGCCGGCGGGTCGTTCACGAGGACGAGGACGTACTTCCCGGCTACGTCCACGCCGGCGAAGTCATCCCAGCCGCTCTCGGGCGCGTCGATTCCGTACCCGACGAAGACGAGCTCGGCCTCACCCCCGACCTCCGTGGCCTCCCTGTCCCCCGGGTTCAACACGAAGTCATCGAGATAGACGGGCTGGATCCTGCCGGCCGGACCTCTGATCGCCAACGTCACGCCCCCAGGGTCGGGTGTGTTGCCGACCATCGGGACCGGCTGGACATAGGAGCCACCCGGCGCCTCCAGTCCGTACTCCTCGAAGCGCGCGGCGATGTAGTCCACCGCGAGGTCGCCGCCGGGCTGGCCGGGTCCCCGGCCGAGGTACTCGTCGGAAGCCAAGACGCGCGTGTGCTCCGCGATCTCGTCGGCGGAGACGGCGGGAATCTCCCCGTCCCGGGCGCAGGCCCCTCCCGCGATGACGGCCATCAACCATGCCAGGCGTCGATTCAACTGCCATCTCCCAGGGGGGTCATGCACGATAGGGTAGGTCTTCCTGCCCCTTGGGCCAAGCGCGCCCGACCCCCCCTGACGCGCGTCCGTTGCCGCCTCCGGGGCGCTTGAATACCATCCTCCAGCACCCGGATGGACGGCGGCAGGGGCGCGTCCGTCCCGCCCGGGGCCCACGACTAAGGATCTCGATGCCTCGACGGCTGCTGGCCGCTCTCGCGGCCTTCGCATTCGTCACGCCGTCTTTGGCCGCGCAGGCGGTCCCGACGCCGCAGGAGCACTTCGGCTTCGACGTCGGCGCGGACCGCGAGCTCGCGAACTGGGACGCGCTCACCGCGTACTTCGAGCGGCTCGCGCAGACGAGCCCCCGGTTGACCGTGGACACGCTCGGGCTTGCGACCGCGGGCAGCCCCTTCGTCATGCTCACGATCACGAGCCCGGCAAATCACGCGCGGATCGAGGAACTCAGGGAGATCCAGCGGAGGCTAGCCGACCCTCGCCTGGTGAGCGACGAGTCCGAACTGGAGCGGTTGCTCGACGAGGGCCGGACGATTGTGCTGATCACGCACGGCATCCACGCGACCGAGGTCGGCGCGAGCCAGATGTCGGCGAGCCTCGCCTACGAGCTCGCGACCTCGAACGAGGAGCGCATCCTCGAGATCTTGGACAACGTGGTCGTCCTGCAGATCCCGTCCCTGAACCCCGACGGCCTGCAGTGGGTGGCTGACTGGTACAACGAGCACGTGGGCACGGAGTTCGAGGCCTCACCCCTCCCGTGGCTCTACCACTTCTATACCGGTCACGACAACAACCGGGACTGGTACGCGTTCACGCAGGCCGAGACGGTCCTCACCGTCCAGGGTGCGCACAACGCGTGGCACCCCCAAATCGTCCACGACGTGCACCAGATGGGCGCCACGGGAGCGCGGATCTTCTTCCCGCCGTACATCGAGCCGTGGGAGCCGAACGTCGACCCGGCGCTGACCACTGCGGTGAACCAGCTCGGCTCGTATATGGCGGCCGAGCTGACCGCGCAGGGCAAGAAGGGAGTCGTCATCAACGGGGTGTACGACGCCTACAGTCCGAGCCGGGCCTACATGCACTACCACGGCGGCGCGCGCATCCTGTCCGAGACCGCGTCGGCTGATCTCGCGACCCCAGTGAACATCCCGGCGCGGCGGCTCGGCCCCGGCCTGAACTACGACGCCCGCCAGAGGTCCTGGAACTTTCCGGAGCCGTGGGAGGGGGGGGCGTGGGGGTTGCCCGACATCGTGGCGTACCAGAAGGCGGGTGCGCTCGCGCTCCTCACGAATGCCGCGAGGAACCGACGCTACTGGCTCGAGAATTTCTACGGCATCAACCGCCGCGCCGTGGAGAAGTGGGACTCGTGGCCGGACGCCTGGATCATCCCAGCGGACGAGGAGAACGAAGCGGGGGTGCGGTACGCGCTGCGGAGCCTCGTGATGGCGGATGTGGAGGTGCACCGCGCCGAGGTCCCGTTCACCGCCGACGGGCTCGACTTCCCTGCGGGTAGCTACGTCATCCCGATGAACCAGCCCTACGCGAGCTTCGCGAACACCATGCTCGAGGTGCAGCACTACCCCGACCTGCGCGAGTACCCCGGGGGCCCGCCGCTCCGCCCCTACGACGTGACCGCGCACACGCTCGGGTACCTACTCGACTTCGAGGCGATCGCCGTGGACGGGCCGATCGACGCGAGCCTCTCTCCCCCTATCTCTGTTCCCGACTTCGACTTCCGGCTCCCAGCGCATCTCGTTGGACCGGCCGCTCCCAGGGTGGCACTCTACAAGTCCTGGCAGGAGCCGATGACCGCGGGCTGGCAGAGATGGGTCTTCGATCAGCACGCGATGCCCTACGACACGCTGCACGACGCCGACATCCGCGCGGGCGCCCTGGCCAGTTACGACGTGCTCATCTTCCAGTCTCAGGAGCCCAGCTCGATTCGGGACGGGTTCGGACCGGGCGAGGTGCCGGCTCCGTACGTCGGGGGACTCGCCGGTCAGGGTTCCGACGAAGTAAGGGCCTTCGTGCGCAACGGCGGGCGGGTCGTCGCGGTCGAGGGCGCCACCGAGTACGTCGCCGAGCTCTTCGGTCTCGCGGTACGGGACGCGACCTCTCGGCTCTCTGGCAGTGAGTTCTACATCCCGGGCTCCCTCCTGCGGTTGGAGCTGGAGGCGGGCTCCGAGCTCACCGAAGGCATGCGGTCGGAGGTGGCGGCCTGGTTCTGGGAAGGGAGTCGCGCCTTCGAGGTGAGCGACCCTCGCGTGCGGGTGGCTGCCCGCTACGGCTCGGGCGACCCGCTGCTCTCCGGCTGGGCGATCGGGGGCCAGCACCTCGAGGGTGAGCCGGCGATCTTGGAGGCCGACCTGGGCCCCGGCTCCGTTGTTCTCTTCGGGTTCCAACCGAACTACCGGGGCCAGTCGATGGCGACGTGGCCGCTCCTCTTCAACGCGATTCGCAAATGAGCGCTGGCGCAAAACCCTATTGTCCCGACTGCGGTCGCGCTGCGACCGGGAACTTCTGTCAACATTGCGGGGCGAAGCTCGGCGGTCGCTTCTGCAATCAGTGCGGCGCCAAGGCAGGTCCCGCGGCGGCGTTCTGCAACCAGTGCGGCGCAACGGTCGACGGGGCCGCGGGGGGGCGTAAGGCGGCTGCGGCAGCGGTCGTGGGCGGCCAGAACCTGCCCTGGTGGATCGCGGGCGTCGCGATGTTCGTGCTGATCGTGGTATTGGGCGTTCGCATGGTGCAGCCGGGCGGACCGTCGGCGCCTGCCGCTGCCACCGCCCCGGGGGGAGTGCCGGCTGGAACCGGCCAGCCGCCCGACCTCTCGTCGATGACACCGCGAGAAGCGGCGGATAGGCTCTTCGACCGCGTGATGCGGTCGGTATCCGCAGGCGACTCCACGGCGGCGCAGCAGTTCCTTCCGATGGCGCTCTCAGCCTACGACCGCGCCCAGCCCCTCGACCACGACGGGCTCTTCCACTTGTCCTTGCTCAACCGGGAGGCAAACAACTTGGACGCCGCGCTCGCCGGAGCGGAGGAGGTCCTCGCCGCCGAGCCGAACCACCTGCTGGCACTCAGCGCGGCCGCGGAAGCAGCTATCGATCTCGGCCGTCTCGATGACGCCGCAGGGTATTTCGGAAGGCTCGTCGAAGTGTATCCGCAGGAGTCCACTCGCGCCCTGCCCGAGTACGAGGGGCACGCGAACCTGATGGAGTCCGCACGCGTCGCCGCGGAAGCGTTCCTGGCGGCTCGCTGAGGGCGAGCGACGCACGCACACGCATGCGTGTATTCCTGACCGGTGGCACGGGCCTCTTAGGGTCCCATCTCGCGCATGAGCTGCGCGCGCACGGCCACGAAGTGGTCGCCTTGCACCGCAGGACGGCGGACACAGTCATCCTCGAGGAGTGCGAGTGCGAGCTCGTGGAGGGCGACATCAGAGACGAGGCCGAAGCGCTCACGCCGCTGATGGAGGGGTGCTCGCACGTCCTGCACGGGGGCGCGCTCGTGTACGGCGGCGGCTCGTGGCCACGGGTGCGTGCCGTGAACGTCGACGGAACCAGAAACGTCCTCACGGCGGCGCGCAGGGCGGGCATCGGCCACGCGGTGCACGTCTCGTCGGTGGCCGTGTACGGCAGCGCCCCTGGGCCGGTGGACGAGTCGACTCCGACCGACTCCGACCTCGCGCCGGGCGACCTCTACGCGCGCTCGAAGCGAGAAGCGGAGGAGGTCGCTCGCGGCATCGAGGAAAAGCGAGGACTCCCGGTCACCATCGTCCGTCCGGCCGCGGTATACGGCGAGCGCGATCGACTGATGGCGCCCGCCATTCGCGATCTCTTGCGCCTCCCCGTGGTGCCGCTCTTCGGACCCGCGACGAACGCGCTGCCCGTGGTATACGCCGGCAACGTGGCGGTGGCGATTCGCCTGGCGCTGGAGAAGGGCAGCGGTGGCGCGACGTACGATATCGGACTCGATCACCCGTTGAATCAGCGCGAGCTCATGGAGTGGCTTGCCGCCGGTCTTGGGAGGACGCCCCGGTTCGTGACGCTGCCGGGGCCGCTGGTGCGCAGGTCGGGTGAGCTGCTCGCGGGGCTCGGACTCCGCACGCCAGGCGCCAAGCACCTGCCGATCAACCGGCTCACCCAGCTCGCGCTCAGCGAGAACCCCTACCTGTCGAACCGCATCCGGTCGGAGCTTGGTTGGGACCCGCCTCACACGCACCGCCAGGCGTTGGAGCGGACGGGGCGATGGCTCGCCCATCGCGGGCGAAGGCCGAAGAGTCCATGAGAGATCCCCAGGCCCCGAAGCCGGAGTCTTCGCATGCGCCCCATACGCCGCACGCGCGTCCGACGGAGGACGAGCGGCTTCTCGAGAGCGTGGAGGACATCCGCACGATCGGGAAGGACGCGTGGCGCGTCTTCCGGATCATGGGCGAGTTCGTCGAGGGCTTCGAGGAGATGTCCCAGATCGGGCACGCGGTGGCGGTGTTCGGCTCCGCGCGGACGGGTCCGGACGACCCGATCTATGGTGCGTGCGTGGAGACGACGCGCCGCTTGGGCAAGGCGGGCTTCTCCATCATCACGGGTGGTGGGCCCGGCATCATGGAGGCGGCCAACCAGGGCGCGAGGTTGGCCGGAGTGAAGTCGGTCGGATGCAACATCGAGCTTCCGTTCGAGCAGCGGACCAACGACTTCCTCGACGTGTCGATCGACTTCCGGTACTTCTTCGTCCGCAAGACGATGTTCGTGAAATACGCCGAGGCGTTCGTGATCTTCCCAGGGGGATTCGGCACCCTGGATGAGCTCTTCGAGGCGCTGACCCTCATCCAAACCAACAAAGTCCACGACTTCCCGGTCATTCTTTTCGGCTCGAGCTACTGGTCGGGCCTGCTGGAGTGGATCGAGGGGACGATGGTGGCCGAGGGGAAGATCGACCGGAGGGATCTTGCCCTCCTGCATGTTACGGATGACCCGGCCGAGGCCACAGACCACATTGTCCGGCGCCACCGCGAGCGGCAGGAGCGAGTGCACCGCCCGTGACGAGGAGGGCCCGTGGGGTTGTGAGGCTCCCTCTGGAGGGTTTTTTTCCTAGCCCTCGGCCCCGAAACGGGCCGGGGACCGACGCGACGAACGAGGTGAGACGTACTTGGACATAGAGCTACTGCCACCCGGAGGGTACGCTCCAGCCGGAAAGGACACCGGCCTGGTGACACCCAAAGGGAGCTCGAGAATCCGGGCGCACGAGGGGCTCGCGACCCTGGAGTTGCGCGCGCGTAAGCCCGAGTGGCTGAAGGTGCGCTCGCCCGGCGGGGCCAACTATCTACGGCTCCAGCGGATGATGAGGGACGGCGGGCTCCACACGGTGTGCGAGGAGGCCGGCTGCCCCAACATCGGCGAGTGTTGGGAGGCCGGCACGGCCACGTTCATGATCTTGGGCGACGTGTGCACGCGCGCCTGCAAGTACTGCGGCGTGGCGCACGGGCTCCCGACGGAGCTCGATCTCGACGAGCCCCGCCGCGTGGCCGAGGCCGTCGCCCGGCTGGAGCTCGAGCACGTCGTGATCACGAGCGTGAATCGGGACGAGCTGGCCGATGGGGGCGCGGCGATCTACGCCGAGACGATCACCCGCATCCGGAGCGCGTTGCCGGGCTGCTCGGTCGAGGTCCTGGTGCCGGATTTCAAGGGGAGCGAGGAAGCCCTGGCCACGGTCGTCCGGGCCAAGCCGGCGATCCTCGGCCACAATCTGGAGACGGTCGAGCGGCTGCACCCGGAGGTGCGGCCCGGCGGCCGCTACTGGCGCTCGATCTCGTATCTCGGCGCTGTGAAGCGCCTCGACCCCGGCATGCTCACCAAGACGGGTATCATCCTGGGGATGGGCGAGCAGCCCGAGGAGATCCGCCAGGCGATGAGCGACCTGCGCGAGGCCGCTGTGGACATTTTGACGCTCGGACAGTACCTGAGGCCGTCAGCGCAGCACATTCCCGTGGCCCGCTGGGTCACGCCCGACGAGTTCGCGACGTGGAAGCGCGTCGGTGAGGAAGAGTTGGGATTCAAGCACGTGGAGTCAGGACCGTTGGTGAGATCTAGCTATCATGCCAAGGAGCAGGCGCGCGAGGTGGAGGCCGGTGGGCCGGGGCGCGTCCAGGAGATCCTGGAGGCCGACCTGCGGGCCCCCGGAGAGTTGCCACCAACGGAGCTCGTGCAGATCGAGCTCCAGCGCGCCGTGCACGTACGAGGGAGAGCCTGACGTGACCGATACGAAGACCAGGAAGGGCACCGGAAAGCCGGAGGTGCTGAAGCCCTACGGCGTGAGCGCGGAGCTGGCTCTGGAGCTGATGCAGGAGATGCTCCTCTACCGCCGCTTCGAAGAGAAGGCCGAGGAGGCCTACGCGATCGGGAAGATCGGCGGCTTCTGCCACCTTCACATCGGGCAGGAGGGCGCGTGCGCGGGGACCCTCAAGGCGCTGCGGGAGGACGACTACGTCATCAGCGCCTATCGGGAGCACACGCTTGCGATCGCGAAGGGCGTGACGCCCAACGCGGTCATGGCAGAGCTCTACGGACGCATTGGCGGCGCGTCGGGCGGCAAGGGCGGCTCGATGCACATCTTCGGCACACACGTGCGGTTCATGGGTGGCCACGGCATCGTAGGCGCACAGGTGCCGCTCGCCACCGGTTTCGCGTGGAAGATCAAATATCGCGCGGAGGATAGCGTCGCCGTCTGCTTCATGGGTGACGCGGCCGTGAACCAAGGCGCGTTCCACGAGTCGCTGAACATGGCCTCGGTGTGGGAGTTGCCCGTCATCTTCGTGGTCGAGAACAACCAGTACGGCATGGGCACGGCGTTCGACCGAGTCTCGACGACAGACATGCAGCAGAAGTCGGCTGCGCACGGCGTCCCGGCGACGTCGGTGGATGGCCAGGACGTCCTCGCAACGTATGCGCTCTTCCGCGAGCTCGTGCAGGAAGTACGCGACGGGGCCGGGCCGAAATTCGTCAACCTCGAGACGTATCGGTTCCGCGGTCACTCGATGTCCGACCCCGTGTCGGGCACGTATCGCCCCACCGAAGAGGTCGAGCGTCGCAAGAAGGAGGACGATCCGATCGTGGTGCTCCGTGACAAGCTGTTCGCGGGGGGCCTGCTCGATCAGGCCGGACTCCAGGAGATGGACGCAACGGCACGCAAGATCGCGAGCGAGGCAGCCGATTTCGCCGAGAACTCGCCGGTTCCCGGACCGGAGAACCTGTACCGCAACGTGTGGGCCGAAGTGAACCCGCACGGACGCCTGTTCTTCGACGGACGTAGGCGCGACTGATGGCCGTTATGACCTACCGGGAGGCGCTCAATCAGGCGCTGCGCGAAGAGATGCGGCGGGACCCGGACGTCTTCCTCATGGGCGAGGAGGTCGCCGAATACGACGGCGCTTACAAGGTGAGCAAGGGACTGCTCGGCGAGTTCGGACCGCAACGCGTGGTCGACTCCCCGATCAGCGAGCTCGGGTTCGCCGGCCTCGGCGTCGGAGCTGCGATGGTCGGCCTCAGGCCGGTCATCGAGTTCATGACGTTCAACTTCGCTCACCTCGCGCTCGACCAGATCCTCAACAACGCAACGAAGCTGCACTACATGTCGGATGGGCAGTTCGACATTCCGATCGTCTTCCGTGGGCCCACCGGAGCCGCGCTCCAGTTGGCCGCCCAGCACTCGCAGGCGTGCGAGACGTACTACTCCCACGCGCCCGGCTGCAAAGTGGTCACGCCGGGCACGCCCGCGGATGCGAAGGGCCTGCTCAAGGCGGCGATCCGGGACGACGACCCGGTGATCTTCATGGAGGGCGAACTCCTCTACAACATGAAGGGTGAGGTGCCGGACGACGAGGACTTCGTCATTCCGCTCGGCGTGGCGGACCTCAAGCGCGAGGGCTCGGACGTCTCGATCATCACGCACGGCAAGATGATCCACGTGGCGCTGGCTGCGGCTTCCAAGCTCCAAAAGGACGGCGTGGAGGCAGACGTGCTCGACCTGCGGACCATCCGGCCTCTCGACATGGACGCCATCCTCGCTACGGTCGCGAAGACCAACCGGGTAGTGTACCTCGAAGAGGGATGGCCGTACGCGGGCACCGGAGCCCAGATCGTCTCGATGATCCAGGAGGAGGCTTTCGACCACCTGGATGCGCCTATATTGCGGGTGACGCAAGCCGACATTCCCATGCCGTACGCCAAGAACCTCGAGATGCTGGCCAAGCCGTCGGCTGAGCTCGTCGTCGAGGCGTGCAACAAGGTGCTCTACAGATGACGCAGCTCGGGGTGGCCTGACGTGGCGACCAAGGTCCACATGGAGGCGCTCTCTCCGACCATGGATGAGGGCCAACTCGTGCAGTGGCTCCGGTCGGAGGGCGACCAGGTGGCGAGCGGGGACGTGCTCGCCGAAATCGAGACCGACAAGGCCACCATGGAGCTCGTCGCCCGTGGCGACGGCATCCTGCGGAAGATCTTCGTGGGCGCGGGCGGCGTGGCGCCGGTCGGCTCCGTCATCGCGGTGATCGCGGGCAAGGACGAAGACATCTCCTCGATCCAGGGCCCCGCGGGCGGCGCGGGGGGCGCTGTCGTCGCCAAGCCGGCGCAGGAGGCGGTCCGCGTGGAAGGCGCGCCGGTCCGTGCACCCGCAGCGCGCACCGCTCCCGCGCCTGCCGCCGTGGAAGCCATCGGGAACGGAGGCCGCGTGAAGGCATCACCGCTCGCACGCCGGCTGGCCGAGGACATGGGGGTGGACATCTCCCGCGTGCAGGGGTCTGGGCCGGGTGGGCGCGTGGTGAAGCGCGACATCGAGGCCGCGAAGACTGCGGGAGTACCCGCTCCGTCCGTGACGGTGTGGATTCCGGACGAGGCCGAGTACCAGGACGTGCCCACGTCGCAGATGCGCAAGACGATAGCCAAGCGTCTCGCTACGTCGATCGGGCCGGTCCCGACGTTCTACCTCACAGTGGACGTGGACATGTCGCGGGTGATCGAGGCTCGCGCGAGCATCAACGCGATGCTCGAGGCCGAAGGGCTGAAGGTCTCGATCAACGACATCGTGCTGAAGGCAGTCGCCGCGGCGCTCCGTCGTCACCCCGAGTGCAACGCGCAGTGGCACGACGGCTTCGTGCGCCGCTTCAACTCGGTACACCTGGGCGTAGCGGTCGCGATCGACGACGGGCTGATCACCCCGGTGGTGAAGAACGCGCACGCCAAGGGCATCGCGCAGATGAGCGCAGAAGTGCGCGAACTCGCGGGTCGCGCTCGCGAGCGGAAGCTCGTGCCCGAGGAGTACACGGGCTCTACCTTCTCGGTCTCGAATCTCGGGATGCTCGGCATCCACGAGTTCACCGCGATCATCAACCCGCCGGAGGCCGGCATCCTGGCGATCGGGGCGATGGAAGAAACGCCTGTGGTCATCGACGGCGCCGTCACCGTGCGACCGCGCATGCGCATCACGATGAGTTGCGACCACCGCGTGATCGACGGCGCGCTGGGCGCGCGTTACCTACAGACGCTCCGCGCGATGCTCGAGGAGCCGACCGCGATCCTGCTGTAGGGTCGGGAGCGGTTACCTACTCCAGGGTGGCACCACACTGTTGGCGCGCGCGTAGGAGATGAGCTGCCCGAGGTGCTCGTGCAGATCTGCCATCGCCGTGGCGATGTTGGCGTGCACCGGCATCTGCCGGCCGAAGTAGCTCGACGATTCGTTGCGCTTGGCCTCGTCCATGCCCCGGACGACGCCGATCAGGTGGTCGAACGCCGTGTTGAGCTCCCGGATCATCGCGGTCTTCGCGAAGCTGCCGACACGCTGGTTCTCAGGGCCGAAGCCGGTAGCTGCTCCCGCCGGCGGTGCAGAGCCCCACGCGGTCGGGAAGATATGCGCCTCGACGACCGCGAGCGCGAGCACGTCGCGCACGGACCGGACGCCTTCCATCGAGCGATAGTCGTACTGGGACTCGGTGAACGCCTCGGCGAGACCGATGAACTTGTCCTTCATCGTCTCGATGTCGGCGACTTGCACGTCCTTCCAAGACTGCATCTGAGCGGCTGAGAGCGTGGGCAGGCAGAGTGCCAACCACGCCAGCGCCGCGATCCGATGGAATGCCTCGGCATGTGCGTTCTCACGTTCGAAGACTTGGTGACGACACGGCAATATCCGCTGCCGCCGGCCCCGTCGCCACCAGGAGCGGCTACGCGGCCGGCGCACTCGCGCTCGAACAGAGCGTGGCGCGAGCGCCTGGGCACGAGTAGGATCGGGCGCCCAGAAACTGAAGAGATGCGGGATTCATGATCGTCGCGCTCAAATCGTTGGCGCCTCCATCGCAGATCGAGTCCAGCCAGGCGAAGCACATTTCGTGGCTGGCGTCTCTCGATGCGCGGTGCCCGCATTCCCTGGGAACGGACGAGGAGTCTGCGGACGCGATCCTGTTGACCGACGCCGTCGGCGGTCCTCGGTTGGCGGGTGCACTGCGGAGGGACCCGTCCATCAAGGCGCACTGGGACAAGGTGTTCATACACTCCGAGGAAGCGAGACCCTTCCGGCTCGTTCCCGGGCTCTACACGTCGCTGGCCCGCCGAGCGGGGGACGAGGAGTTCGCGAGGGCCATCGGCTATCCGTGCTGGACGCCCAACGCGATGAACCTGTGCATCGACCAGAACGCGGGGGTGCCTCCAGAGCGCGAGCCGGAACTGCTGTACTCGTTCATCGGGCGCAGAAGCCATCCGGTGCGTGATCGGCTCTTCCGGGCATCACACCCATCGGGCGTCACACTCGTGGTCGACTCGACCGACATCTACCGTCACTTCGTCGGCGGAGCCGGTTCGCACGAGGATGCGCAGCGGCGCTACGTGGAGATCGCGCTTCGCTCGCGCTTCGCGCTGTGTCCGCGGGGGTGGGCGACGTCGACGCTTCGGCTCTACGAAATGATGGCGTTGGGGGTCGCGCCCGTGATTCTGGCTGACGAGTGGGTGGCACCTCGTGGGCCCGACTGGGACCGGTTCGCGGTGTTCGTGCCCGAGCGGCTTGCGGCGGACCTTCCTGGGATCCTGAAAGAGCGCGAAGACGAGTGGCGCACGCTCGGCGCCGCGGCGTTCGAGGCTTTCCGGGAGTATTTCTCGCCCCAGCGACAATTTCGCACGATGACCACTGCGTTGGCCGACCTGCTGCCCGGCGCGGCGGGCGGGCGTCGGCGCCTTCGCCGCCGGTGGCCGTTGACGCTCCCCGCGGTCGCCGCGCGCCCGCACATCCGCGGCGTCGCTCGAAAACGAGCGGCCTCCGCTGCCCCGCGCGGGAGTCGTGACCCGGCCGGCACGGTCGCCCCGAGCGCGGCCAAGCGTGGCTACCTGACGATGGCCGTCGGCTCCGACCACTACTTGGAGATGGCGGTCGACATGGCGCTCTCCCTGAGGGAGCACACGCGACTCCCGGTAGCGATCGCGGTGGATGACCGGCTGGGCGCTCTGGTCCGGGATCGGTACGCTGGCGTGTTCGACTTCGTGGTTTCGGTGCCGCCACGCTTCCTCAAGGGTCGTGCGCTCAAGTACGGATGCGCGGAGGCGAGCCCGTTCGAAGAGACGATCTTCGTCGATGCGGACTGCGTCGTGCTGGGGAGCCTGGATGGAATGGCCGAAGCGCTCGCGCACGTCGATATGGCGATGGTGGGAGAGCTGCTCACGGTGGACGAAGACCAAATGCATCACGGCTTCTCCACGCGCGCATTGATGGGCCGTTTCGGGCTGGACCGCTACTTGAAGACCAACAGCGGGTTCTTCTGTTTCCGGAAGTCCGCCGCGATCGAGATCATGGACGAGTGCCTCGCGTGCTATCTCACCGAGGCCCGCCCGGCGCTACGAGGATCGATCCTGATCGGCCGTTGGCTGGGTGACGAGATCGCCTTCGGCATCGTCGGTGGCCGCAGGCGCCTGGGCACGCTGCCAGAGCCGGCCCCGATGTACTGGCCGCGGGAGATCGAGCAGCTGGATCTCAGGAACCCGACCAAGCCGCTCTTGCACATGCTCTGGCCACTGCCGGAGTCAGCGTTGGAAGGGTTGGTGCAGGGGACGATCGAGCGGCGCCGTCGAGCGGGCGTGCCAGGAGACGCCGAGCGCCACTGGCGGCGCGAAGCCCGCAGCCTGCAATGGATGGCTCGGCGCCGTCGGTTGCGCGATCAACTGGCTCGTTCCCTGGGCGGTGCCCATATTGCCTAATCCACTCGACCGGGAGGGCTCCATGGACGCGAGACACTCGACCTCGCTTTCACCGAGACGCCATGCACTCGCGCTGGCGCTCCTTACATCCAGCGTGCTCGCGGGCGCCCTCGAGGCGCAGTCGCGTCCCGGCGGGGCCGGCGGTGGATGGCATGCTCCTACTAACTCGTGGGGGCACCCGGACCTACAGGGCAATTGGACCAATGCCACGCTGACGCCGCTCACGCGATCCCCGGGCGTGGGGCCGACGCTCACGGTCGAAGAAGTGGACCGGATCGAGTCCGGTCAGGCGCAGCTGGTCGAGGACCGGGCGGCTCCGACCGACCCGAACAGGGCGCTGCCACCGGGCGGCGACAACCCCGTCTGCATCGACTCGGGCACGACGTGCTACAACGAGGTCTATCGCGACCCGGGCGAGCGCGTGGCGGTCGTGAACGGGGAGGCGCGGAGCTCCCTGGTCACGTTCCCAGCGGACGGGCGCGTACCGACGTTCACGCCGCAGGCGCAGGGGCTCATCGCCGAGATGCGCGTGCGCTCGCGTCAGTTCAGTGAGTACGACCACCCGGAACTACGTCCGCTGGCCGAGCGGTGCATCGTCTCGTTCGGCTCGAGCGCCGGCCCGCCGATGCTGCCGAACTACTGGTACAACAACAACTACACGATCGTACAGAACGCCGATCATGTGATGATCATGGCGGAGATGGTGCACGACGTGCGCATCATCCGTCTCGGCGAGCCCCGGCCGCTCCCGGCCGACGTGCGCCCCTGGTTCGGTGACTCGTGGGGCCGCTGGGAGGGGAACACCCTCGTGGTCGAGACCACGAACATCAACCCAGAGCACGCGTTCCGCGGCGTTCCCTTTTCGCAGAGCGGCAAGGTGATCGAGCGCTTCACGCGCGCGGACTCGGAGACGATCCTCTACGAGTTCACGATCGACGACCCTGAGGTCTACACCAGCGCCTGGGGTGGCGAGATTCCGTTCCGGGCTCTCCACGACCTGGTCTACGAGTATTCGTGCCACGAGGGCAACTACGCTCTAGAAGGCGTGCTCCGCGGCGCTCGCTTCCAGGAGAGCTCGGAGAGCGTGGAGCCCGCGCGGGGCAACTGAGCTCAGCGGGGGCGAAGGTCTACTTCGCGCCGTGGTGCGCCGCGTTGGCGCCCGCGGGAGCGGGAGGCGTCTCGTCCAACAGCACCCACGCGCGTGCCGCGGCCTCGCGGAACGTCGAGACGACGTTGTCGACACCGAACCGCTCATGGGCGCCCGACCGCACCAGGACCGACATCGGCTGAGCGTGCACGCCCGAGAGAATCACGAGCGTCCCGTGCTTGCGGAGTCGCGCGTGAACCTGCTCGAGTGCGTACGGAGTCCGTGTGTCTTCGTGCGCGAGACATCGGGTTGCTGAGACTCGTAGGCGTAGAGCGCCGCGACGCCGGTGGCGAGGCTCGCCTGCGCCAACTCCTGGAACGTGGACACCATGGCGGTGGCGGCTGCGTGCGGAGTCGCGGTCTTCACTTCGTCGCGATTGGCACCCACGCCCGCAGCGAAGTCGAGCCAGAGCTCGTCGTGCGGCGCGGGGTTGCCGAGCTCGTCGGCGAGGTTGTCCTGGAGCTCCGTGCGCACATGCGGATCCTCGGCGTGCGTGATCGCAGCCTCGAGATAGCGCGGGAAGGCCTCCACGTGCGCGTAGTAGACGCGCGCGTATGTGGCCAGCTGGCTCTTGGTCAGCAAGCCCTTCTCCCAGGCCTGTTAGAAGGGATGCTCGAGAATCGATCGCTCGCGGATGATCTCATCCAACCGGCGCAGCGCTTCGGAGGGTGCCATGCGGATCGTGCTTCCTTTCGTCGATGGATCGGGGATCATGGATGCGTGCAAAATAACAGCTATGGCAGGTCACCGATTCAGGTTCGCGGGGGTGCAGCTCGCGGCCACGTGCTCGCACAAGGCGTTCGTGTAGACCTCGTGCATGGTGACGTAGCTCGCGAAGTCGAACGCGGCCCCGTGCGCGCCCGGCGGGAAGAAGCGGAGTTCCGCGTCTTTGCCGGCGCTCGCCAGCGCCGTGAGGAGCTGCATGGTGTTCTGCGGGTGCACGTTCTCGTCCATACCGGAATGGATGAGGAGGAGCTGGTCTTCGAGCGCGTCCACCTTGGCGAGCACGGAGCTAGCCTCGTAGCCGGGGTCTCCCTCGGGGAGCAAGCCGAGGTACCGCTCGGAGTAGATCGTGTCGTAGAGTCGCCAGTCGGCGAGGGGTGAGTTGGCGATCCCGAGGCGGAAGACTCCGGGGTGTCGCAGAAGCGTGGTGATGGCCATGTAGCCGCCGTAACTCGTGCCGAGGATCGCCATGCGCTCGCCGTCGACCCCGGGCTGCGTGGCCAGCCAGCGGGCGAGCTCCGCGAAGTCGTTGGCCTCCCATCGGCCGAGCTCGCCGTAGACGATCTCCATGAAGTCGCGGCCGTAGTTCCCAGAGCCACGATTGTTGAGGCCCACGACGATGTATCCCTGTTGGGCCAAGTATTGGCTCCAACCGTCGTTGGCCCATTCGTTGTAAACCTGCTGCGATCCCGGGCCGCCGTAAATCGATATCACGACCGGATGCCGCTGCGAGGGGTCGAAGTTCGGCGGCCTGACCATCGAGCCGTCGAGCTCCACGCCGTCCGTGGTCGTGAAGCTGAACAACTCGGTGGGCGAGTACGCACGAGCCCGCACGAACTCCTGCACCTGCGCGTTCGCCTCCAGCGTGGCGATCCGCGATCCGTTCCCCTCCGTGCTCCAGAGCTCGGCCTGCCGCGGCCGGCTCGCGCTCGACCAGGTATCGACGTAGTACTCCGCGCTCGGAGACAAGTCGATCGAGTGGTTTCCCGCTTCCGGAGTGAGCCGCCGCTTGCCGCGGCCGTCGAAGCCGACCGCGTACAGGTGCCGCTCGAGCGGGCTCTCTTCGGTGCCCGTGTAGTAGATCGTGCGGGACTCAGGATCGATGCCCTCGACGCGCGTCACGACCCACTCGCCGGCGGTCACCTGGTTCAGGAGCTCGCCGTCGTACGAGTAGCGGTAGAGGTGGTTGTAGCCGTCCTGGTCGTCGATCCAGAAGAACTCGCGCACGCCCTCGGGGAAGTAGAAGTAGTGCAGGATGTTGGCGAAGAAGTCGAACACGTCGATCCAGGCCTCGCTCCGCTCTTCCATCACGAGGCGGCGCTCACCCGAGCGCACGTCGAAGAAGAACAGCTGCATGTGGTTCTGCAGGCGGTTCAGCGTCACCACCGCCAGCGTGTTCGGGTCGCTGGTCCAGTAGATGCGCGGCACGTAGTGCTCGTCCGCGATGCCGACGTCCATCCAGCGCGTCTCGCCGGAGGCCACATCCACGACCCCGATCCGCACGTCGGAGTTGGGCTGCCCGACCTTGGGGTAGGGCATGACCGTCCAGCGTGGATACTGGCCTTCCCAGTCCGTGATCTGGATGGTCGGCGTGTTCGCGACATGGGTCTGCCAGTAGGCGATGCGACTGCCGTCCGGGCTCCAGTCCCACCCCTGCGTGAGGCCGAACTCCTCCTCGTAGACCCAGTCGAATACGCCATTCCAGACGGTCTCGCTCCCGGTCGTGGTGAGCCGGCGCTCGCGCTCGGCATCCGTGTCGTAGACGAACAGGTCCCCTCCGCGCTCGTACGCGAAGAGCGATCCGTTCGGGGAGAGCTCGGCCGTGCGGGCGTCGTCGGCGGCCAGCACGAGCGTGCGATCCTCGACCCCGTAGATGTAGAAGTCGGCGATGCCCGAGTAGCGGTAGATCGGCCGGAAGTCCGCCTGGAAGACGATGTGGCGGGAGTCGCTCGACCAGTCGAAGGACTCGTACGCGAGCGGCCGGGCGGTGCCCGGGACCTGAAGCGTGGACGGATCGAACAGGATCTCATCCCGCCGGGTCGCCGGGTCGTATCCTCGCACCTGGGGCCGGCGCGACTGCGGATCGACGGCCGTATACGAGAAGCGGCGGCCTTGGTCGATCCAGTTCAGACTCGCGGGACCCGCGCGACCAGACAGCTGGCCCGACACGCCGAGGGACTCCTCGACGCTGCTGATCCGCTGCTGCGCGGTGAGCGTCGACGCGCCGACCAACGCGATCGTCAGCGCGAAACCCAGTTGTGCTCTCATCCGTCCCCCCCCTCGTTCGTCCGGTCGAAGCCATCTGCGTGATGGTTACGCCGGCAAGGTAGAAGGGGGTCCGCGGGGCTGCGAGAACGTCGCGCCGGAGAATGGCTAGCGTGCGGGCAAGCGAACGCGGAACCCGAAGTCCTGAGCGGAGGCAACGGGGACGATCTCCCAGCGCTCCGACGACGAGGCTGCACCGAGCAGCGCCCCCAAAAGGCCGACCGGCAGGGCTCCAACCGCGCCGCCGACGATGACGCTCGAAACCATATTGGGGCAATCCTGACTAGAGCAGATGCCGTTCATCAGGACGCCTCCGGCGACCAACCCCAACCCGAATCCGACGCCTGCTCCCCAAAGGAACCCTTTCCTTGAATTGTTCATCCTGCCGAGGCTGCGCTCGAGGCGGTCGACCTCGTCGTACGCGAACGTCCGCGAGGCGCCGAGGGAGTCCGCCAACTGAGAGCGCCGCGGCCAGCATGCCGATTCCAAGCAGGCGGGTCTTCATGCCTGGAGAACGCCTCCATGACTGGATGGATCGAAGAGAAGTTGTCCACCGCGGACTGCCAGCCTAACGTACGCGGCTTCTTCAACGGGGCAAGCGAGTTAACTGCAATGCGACGTAGGGCGGAGAGGTTCGCGCCGGTGGTCGACCGTTGACCCCGGTCGTCTGGGGGATCCTGGTCTACATCCTGGGGCAGCTCGCCATCGGGGTGGCGGTCTCCCGCCACATCGAGACCGAGGCGGACTACCTGGTGGCGGGCCGCTCGTTCGGACCCGTGCTCGCGGGGTTCAGCGTCTTCGCCACATGGTTCGGCGCCGAGACGTGCATCGGCGCCGCAGGAGCGGTCTACGAGAGAGGCCTCGCCGGCGGGTCATCCGACCCGTTCGGGTACGCGCTCTGCGTCATCATCACGGGGCTCGTGTTCGCGGTGCCCCTCTGGCGGCTGAAGCTCACCACGCTGGCCGACCTCTTCCGACTGCGCTTCGACGCGTCGGTCGAGCGACTCGCCGTGCTCCTGATCGTGCCGACTTCCCTTTTCTGGGCGGCGGCACAGATTCGCGCGTTCGGCCAGGTCCTCTCATCGGCGTCAGGCTTCGAGATCGACGCCATGCTCACGTTCGCCGCCGCCGTGGTCATCGCCTATACGATGTTCGGAGGCATACTGGCGGATGCATGGACCGACGTGGTGCAGGGCATCTCCCTGATCATCGGTCTCGTCGTGTTGTCGTGGATGGTGATTCGCGCCGAGGGCCTCGCGCCTCTGACATCGCTCGCTCCTGGCAGCCTCAACCCGTTCGGCGCCGAACCGCGCCCCCTGCTGGCCATCGTCGAGGAGTGGGCGGTGCCCGTGGTCGGATCGATGGTCGCGGCCGAGCTCGTCGCGCGTATGCTGGCGAGCAGGTCCGCCGCCGTGGCGCGCAACGCCACGGTTGTCGGCGGTATCGCCTACCTCTTCATCGGGCTGATGCCCGTTGCGCTGGGGTTGGTGGGGGCGTCCCTGCTGCCGGGCTTGGCCGAGCCCGAGCAGATCCTACCCGCACTCGCCGAGCGGTATCTGCCCACAGCGCTGTACGTGATTTTCGCAGGAGGGTTGGTATCGGCGATTCTCTCGACGGTGGACAGCGCGCTGTTGATGGCGTCTGGGCTCGTCTCGCACAACATCATCGTGCAGCTTCGCCCGGGCCTAAGCGAGCGCATGAAGGTGCGGATCGCGAGGGTGGGCGTGGGCGTGTTCGGCGTGGTCGCCTATTTGATGGCCATTCGCGCCGAACGCGTGTACGAGCTCGTCGAGGAGGCGTCGTCGTTCGGCAGCGCCGGAATCGTCACCGTCGTGGTCTTCGGCCTATTCACGAGGATCGGGGGCACGGGCAGCGCGATCGCCGCGCTCGTGGTGGGTGTGAGCACGTGGATCGTGGGCGCGTACGTGGCGGGCTTCCCGTATCCGTACGTGACTTCCCTCGCCGCGGCGATAACCGCCTACCTGGTGGCGGCCGTGGCGGGCTCGAAGGCGACGCGCACACTCGAGCCGCAGAGCGCGTAGAATGCGGCGCACGGCCCTACTATGGCTGGCCGGGGCAGTTACCGGATGCACGGGTGACTCCGCGTCGGTGGCCGCCGACCTCGTCTTCCGCGGCGGCACCGTGCGGACGATGGACCCCTCGGCGCCGGTCGCGTCGGCGGCTGCGGTGCGAGAGGGTCGTATCGTCTACGTAGGCGACGACGCGGGGGCGGCCGCCCTCGTCGGCCCGCGCACCGAGGTCGTCGAGCTGCGCGGACGCCTGCTGTTACCTGGCTTTCACGACACCCACGTGCATCCGCTCAGCGGAGGCCTCGAGCAGGGCGACTGCGATCTGAACGCGGCCGAGTCGGCGAGCGACGTCGCGCGCCTGCTGAGCGATTGCGCGACGCGCGCGCCCGAGGGGGCTTGGGTGCGGGGCGGCGGATACCAAATGACGTTCTTCCGGGGCGGCGAGCCGACGAAGGAACTGCTCGACAGCCTCGTGCCCGATCGGCCCGCCTACCTCACCGACGCGACCGGGCACTCGGCCTGGGTGAACAGCCGGGCAGTCGCGCTCGCCGGTATCGGCGCGCAGACGTCCGACCCTGCGCCGGACGGGGTCATCGTGCGAGCGGCCGACGGGTCTCCTCAGGGAACACTTCGTGAAGCCGCCATGGAGCTGGTCAGCCGTCACGTGCCTCCGCACACGGACGCCGAGATGCGCGCGGGGCTCGCGCGAGCGCTCGAGCTGGCCGCGTCGCTCGGTATCACAACGCTGCACGAGGCGAGCGCCGACGAAAGGACACTGGGCGAGTACGCGGACGCGGAGCGCGAGGGACGGCTCACGGCTCGCGTGCTGGTGGCCCTAGCCGTCGATGCGGCCGGTGGACCCGGCCAGGTCGGGGAACTCACCCGGCTGCGGTCGCAGTACGAGGGCGCCCTGCTCCGACCCGTGGCGGCCAAGATTCTTCTCGACGGCGTGATCGAGGGCGGGACGGCCGCGCTGCTCGAGCCTTACCTCGACCGGGCGGGTTGGCGCGGCGAGCTCAGGCTGGAGGTGGGGCCACTCGCCGAGCTCGTCGCGGCTCTGGACTCCACGGGCTTCAAGGTGCACATGCACGCGATCGGTGACCGCGCGGTTCGCACCGCACTCGATGCGTTGGAACGACAGCATGAACGCGACGGCGGCTCGGGCCCGAGGCACGTGCTGGCCCACCTCCAGCTCATCGATCCGGCCGACGTGCGGCGCCTCGCGGAGCTCGGAGTGGTCGCGAGTTTCCAGCCGCTCTGGGCGCAGCGGGACGCCTACATCATCGACCTGACCGAGCCGCGACTCGGTCAGGAGCGCTCGACTCGGCTGTACCCGATGGAGAGCGTGCGCGCGACGGGCGCCATCCTGGCCGCAGGAAGCGACTGGCCAGTGACATCGATGGATCCGCTCGACGCGATCGAAGTCGCGGTCACGCGGCGAAGTCCGGATGCCGCCGCTGGCGATGGGTGGATACCCGAGGAGCGGGTGAGCCTCGAAGACATCCTCCGCGCGTACACGATGGGCGGGGCGCTCGCCGCCGACCTAGAGCACGAGACCGGCTCGATCGCCGTGGGAAAGAGCGCCGACCTCGTGGTGCTCGAACGAGACCTTTACGCGATCCCGGCCGAGGAAATCTCCGAGGTGCGTGTGGACCTCACCGTGCTGGAAGGTCGCGTCGTCTTCCGGCGCTAGTAGCGCCGGCGCAGGCCGACGTAGGGCGAGCACTAGAAGACGGTCACGAAAAGGCCAAGTCGATGGAGTCGAGGGAGCGTCATTCAGCCACCCACACGAACGTCCCTGCACGATTCTCGAACCTGCCAAGGCCGGGGAATGGGAAGTGCACCGCGTAGACGCGCTGGCCAGAGGCGGCGGACGATGAAAGCAGGGCCTTGCGGCTCTCCTGCGCCAGCGGAGCGTTGCCATCGAAGGCGATGGTCCAGTCTGGTCGCTGCACCGAAATTACCGAATGGTGCATCGTGTCACCTATGTAGAGAAGCGATGCCTGGCCCGACGTGATGAGGTAGCCAGAGTGACCGGGCGTATGCCCCTGGATGTCGACCGCCCTGACGCCGGGCGTGAGTTCCGCTCCCGGCTCGAAGGTCGCCACTCTCGTGGTAACGGTCGTCACAAGCGAAGCGAGTTGGGCGTTCGCCTGCATCGCTGCCCATTCATTTGCAGAGATGTGGATCGCTGCGTTGGGGAATGCCAGCCCCCCGTTCGCACCCACCAGGCCCCCGACGTGGTCGCCGTGGCTGTGGCTGATGAAGATATCCGTCACCGCTCCGGCCTCGACGCCCGCGGTCGCCATCGAAGCGGACAGCATTCCGGACGGGCCGTTGCCGGTGTCGAACAGCAACACGCGGTCGGCTGTGCGGACGATCAACGGCTGGACACTGAGCTCGAGAACATCAGTGGCGAGGCCCTCCGCCGTCAGCAGGGCATCCACGTCGGCCTTCGACTGGTTGGTGGCGAGCGTCCGGTTGTCGTTGGCTGGTGAAAAGACGGCGTCCTTCAGTGCGGCCGCGTGGAGCGAACCGATGGCGAAGGGCGACACGTTCTCGCCCGCGTTGAAGGGGACCATGGGCGTCGCGGCTCCGCCAGCTTCAGCGGGGGGAGCTTCCTCACTGGCCTGCGAGCAGGCAGCGAGGCTTGCTGCGAGCATGATCACGAAGGCGGTGTCGCTTCTCATAACGGCGGTCTCCAGCCAAGAGCGCTGAGGCGCTGGTGAATGTTGGTGGGGCAGAGGTCGTGTATCGGTCCCTAGATTGTATCACCGGCTGTTGGGCCACACACGCCGGTCGACACAGCTGGCACCTTCCTCCCCCAGAACCTCGAGGGTAGCGGCGTCCAGATAATTGGTTTGGTTGGAAAGCCCCTGGCGGTGGTCCTCGGCGATGATGAAACGGCTTACGTCGGCGCAGGGTGATCGGCCACCCGACCTGCAAAATGTTGCCGGCCGTCGCCCTCCCATTGGGCTTCCCTGGCCGAGTTACTTCTCGTAGATGCGCCAGCGCTTGTACGCTGCGAGGCCCATCGCCTCGAGAGGTGCGACGAGCGCCGCGTTGTCGTCCAGGATCCACGACGCCTCCGCGCCCTCGGCGTGGATCTCGAGCGCGCGCCGGGCGGCCTCGTACGCGAACAGCGGAAAGAGGCCGCGGTTCCGATACTCCGTCTTGAGCCCCAGCAGCACCACGCGCCCGCTCATGATCCTCGGCGTTCCCCGGAGGAGGCGCACGATGTTCGAGGGCCAGAGACGCCCGGAGGGCATGTCCTTGAGCAAGCGGTTGATGTCGCGCGCGATCAGCATGAACCCGACGATCTCGTCGTCGACCTCGGCCACGAAGGAGAAGTCGGGGGCCAACACCGACTTCAGGTCCTTGGCCGTATGCCAGAACTCATCCCAGGACGGAGGCACGAAGCCCCAGTTACCCGCCCAAGCCGCGTTGTAGAGTTCGAGCACTTTGCGGGCTTCCTGCTGGAGCGTTGCGACGTCGAGCGTGCGGAACGTGACGCGGGTCTGCCGCAGCGCACGCTCGGCCAGTCGCCGAACGCGGTCGGGCACGGCGAGCTTGTCCCCCGCCGGGATGTAATAGCCGAGTAAGTCTTGGACCTTCTCATACCCAGCGCCCTCGATCAGCGCGCCGTAGTACGGGGGGTTCCACGGCGTCATCAGCACCGGGGGCGTCTCGAAGCCGTCCACGAGAAGGCCGCACTCGTGGTTCATCGACGGGCTCATCGGGCCGCGCACCGTCGTGAGGCCACGACCGGTGAGCCAGGCCTCGGCGGCGGCCAGGAGTCCACGGGCGGCCTCTCGGTCGTCGAGGCAGTCGAAGAAGCCGAAGAAGCCCACCCTGTCGCCGTGATGCCGGTTGTGCCAGCGGTTCTCGACGGCCGCGACCCGGCCGACGACCGCGCCGCCGCGCCGAGCGACGAAGAGCGCGCGGTCGGCTTCTCGATAGAACGGATTGCCTCGCCGATCCAAGGCATCGCGAACCATCGCGCGCAGGGGCGGGACCCAGAGCGTAGAACGACCGGCATGGACCCTCCACGCCGCATCGACGAAGGAGGCGACCCCACGTCGCCCGTCCACCTGTTCGACGCGAAGGGTCATGCCAGCGCTCCGCGCGCCCGAGCCGCGCGCTCGACGATTCCCACCAGCATCTCCGGTGCCCTCCTCACCCAGTCACGGAACTCGTCCACGGCCATCCTCGGCGGGACTGGCGGTGCGGCCCAGAAAGCATCCAGGTCGTCATAGGTCCCCACGACTGCCGCCCCTGCGCGCTCGGCATCCCACGCGTTGAGCGTCTGCTCATGCTGGCCGGCGGTCGGCACCAGCAACGCGGGCTTGCCGAGATACAGCGCCTCGCAAACGGACTCGAAGCCCGCCGTGCCCACGTACGCACGGCAGCCCTCGAGGTGACGTAGGAAGCCCTCGGCGCTCAATGCGTGCGCGTGGAACCCCTCGGCGGGCGCGGCCCTCAGCGACTCCCGGCCACCCTCCACGTAGCAGTGTACCGTGACGCCCTGCTGACGGCGATGCCATTCCGCGACCACGGCCGCGTAGCCGGGATTGAGCGAGTACGTGAGCAGGTGGCCGTCGTCGCGTGGGCTCATGCGCTCGAGGCCCGGTCGAAGGAGGGGTGGCGCCACGACGAGACGCGCGGGGTGATGGGGCGGCAGGGGGCCGAACGAGAGCGCGACCTTGGTGCTCGTCCCACCCGCGGTGAGTCGCGCATACGCCATGACCAGGCCCCGGGCGAGCGGGCTGCCGGGAGCCGCGCCGAGCGCGGGGTGCAGGAACACGTAGTTGTGCGCGATCGCTACCCCGGGCGCGCGAGCGCGGAAGACCATGCGCGAGAGCCCGCCCACGAGGTCGAGGAAGTTGACGACCACGTCGGCGCGCTTGGTCGCGCGGTGGATCTGCCAGCCGGACCGGACGAAGCGCGGCAGACGGCGGAGCGCGTCCGCCGCGGTGCGAGCGACCGACAACCCACGCGCGTCGCGGTCGGGCACCTGCGTGGGCGCCGCGAAGGTCTCAACCTGTGCTTGGATCTCGTGGGCGAAGTAGTCCGGCACCGAGCGGAAGGGGCTCACGCCCACGAGCACCCGCGTGATCTCGTGACCCGCGTCCCTGAGAAATCGGGCGAGCGCGAGGGCCTGCGTCATGTGGCCGCGCCCCTCACCCTGCACGACGAAGGCCACCGAAAGTCGGGTCATCTCACGGACCCGCGCGAGCCCGAACGGACGTCCGCGAAAAGCCACCTGTTGCCCGTCCGGTCAACCTTTACCCCCCTGGGCCCCCGGCCTACCTTCGTACCTCCCATTTCTTGGCGCGCACCCTGGGCCGCTCGGCCTTCGGTCCTAAAGCGAGGAACCCCGTGGCAGGCTTCGACTTGGTCGTCATCGGCAGCGGACCCGGGGGCTACGTAGGGGCGATCCGCGCCGCTCAGCTCGGTCTCCGCGTGGCGGTTGTCGAAGCCGAGCACTTGGGTGGCGTCTGTCTCAACATCGGGTGCATCCCGACGAAGGCGCTGCTCACGAGCGCGTCCTTGGTGAACGAAATGCGGGACGGGGAGAAGCACGGGATCATCGCGAAGGAGGTGGCGTTCGACCTCGGTCCGGCCCAGGCGCGGAGCCGTCGGGTCGCCGACCAGATGCGGAAAGGCGTCGGTCACCTCTTCAAGAAGAACAAGATCACTCACCTCGAAGGCTTCGGGCGTCTCAAGGGCAAGGGAAAGGTCGAAGTCGAGGCGGTGGGCGGCAACAAGTCCGTCTACGACGCCGCGCACGTCATCATCGCGACCGGCTCCCGCCCTCGCGACCTGCCGACCCTGAAGATCGACGAAGACCGCATCTGGTCCTCGACGGGCGCCCTGATGCAGGAGAAGGCGCCGAAGTCGCTGTTCATCGTGGGTGCGGGGGCCATCGGCATGGAGTTCGCCGACATCTACGGCTCGTTCGGCACCCAGGTGACGATCGTCGAGGCGCTCGACCGGATCTTGCCCCTCGAGGACGCCGAGATCTCGAAGTTCATGGAACGCACGTACGCCAAGCGCGGCATGGAAATCCACACGGGTGCGCGCTTCCAGAGCGCGAAGGTCGGCGAGAGCGGCGTAACCGTAACCTTCACGGACCGGCAGGGTGCGTCCCACAGCAAGGACGTGGACTATGTCCTCTCGGCGGTAGGTCGCGTGCCGAACTCGAGCGGCATCGGGCTCGAGTCGGTCGGAGTGAAGGTGAGCGACCATGGCTTCATCGTCGTCGACGAGCTGATGCGGACCAACGTTCCGGGCGTCTACGCCATCGGAGACGTAGCCGGCAATCAGCTGCTCGCGCACAAGGCCAGCCACGAGGGCATCGTCTGTGTGGAGCACATGGCCGGCAAGGGGCACGGCACCGTGGACTACGCCAATGTGCCCAACTGCACCTACTGCAGCCCCGAGGTCGCCTCGGTGGGTCTGACCGAGGAGCAGGCGAAGGCGAAGGGCTACGACGTCGAGGTGGGCAAGTTCCCGTGGGCGGGGGTCGGCCGCGCGGTGGCCGCCGGTCACACCGACGGCTTCGTGAAGATCATCCGCGACAAGCAGTATTCGGAGATTCTCGGCGCGCACATCGTGGGCGCGCACGCGACCGAGCTGATCGCGGAGTTCGTCCTGGGCAGACACCTGGAGTCCACGGTCGAGGAGATGGAGAGAGCCATCCACCCGCATCCGACGCTCTCCGAAGGTGTCTCCGAAGCCGCACTCGCGGCGCTCGGTCGACCCATCCACATCTAGAGAGTCAGGCGCCACGCGATGAGCGACGCCGAGCCTAGCGACGCTGAGCGAGCGCCCAAGCAGTGGACCGAACCGCAGGGCGTCGCGCTCGGACTCTGGGTCGCTCTCGCGCGATGCTACGCGAGGTACACCAAGGCCGTTGCGTACAAGGTGCAAGAGTACGATCTGACCGTGCCGCAGTTCGGCGCGCTGGAGGCGCTGTACCACCTCGGGCCGCTGTCGCTGGGCGAGCTCGCCGAGAAACTCCTCGTGACGGGCGGGAACGTCACCTACGTCATGGACAGGTTGGAGGCACAGGGCCTCGTGTCGCGGTACCGCTCCGAGAGCGATCGGCGCGTCGTGCACGGCAAGCTGACCGAAAGGGGGCGTGACCTCGTGGCGCGTGTCTTCCCCGAGCACGCCGCGTTCATCGAGCATCTTTGTCGCCATCTCGATCCCGCGGAGCAGCAGGAGCTGAGGGGTCTGCTCAAGCAGCTCGGCAAGGGCATCGCGGCGACCGACCTGCGGAAGTAGGTCGAGGGACAGCACGGCCGTCGGCGTCGACGGCCGACGAACTCAGGCCGGGATGCCTTCCCGGCCCGCGAGCTCGGACGCGATGCCGCGAATACTGAGGATGCGGATGAGCGCCTCGCCGATCTTGTTGTTCGGTGTCGACGCTCCCGCGGTGATGCCGAGCTCGAAGGGGCCTTTGGGCAACCAGTCGGACTCGAGGACTTCGGCGCCGGCGGGGTCGAGCACGGGCTTGTGGCGGACGCTGCCCGTGTCGACGTCGATGCAGTTCGCGTCCTCGACGTGATACGTGCGCGTGTACTGTCTGCAGAGGTGGGCGAGGTGGTTCGTGTTCGACGAGTTGTAGCCACCGATCACGAGCATCACGTCGGGCGGACTCTGCATCATCGCGGCGACTGCATCTTGTCGCTCCTGCGTCGCGGAGCAGATGGTGCCGAAGGAACGGTAGTGGCTCGTAGCCTGCTCTGCGCCGAATCTTTCGGCCATGGCTTCGTGCACCTTCAGGCCGATGGCCACCGACTCGGTGGCGAGCATGGTCGTCTGGTTCGCGACGCCCACGAAGTCGAGGTGCTTGTCGGGATCGAAGCCCGGTGACGCCTTGGCCTCGAAGCGCGCGCCGATCTCGTCGCGAGTGAGGTGGCCGGGGCGCCTCGCGATGTAGTCGCAGAGTAGCTTCGACTCCTCCATGTCGCGCACGATGACGTACTTACCGCCCTCGTGCTTGCGGACCTGGGAGGCCGTGGCCCGCGACTCTTCGTGCGTGTACTTGCCGTGGATCAGGGCGGTGAAGCCGTCACGCGCGTAACTCTCGACGCGCTTCCACACGTGGAGCACCGACCCGCAGGTGGTGTCGACAAGAATGCACCCGACGCCCTGCAACGTATCGAAGTCTTGGGTGGTCACGCCGAACGCCGGCATGATCACCACGTCCTCGGCGGTCAGGCTGGAAAAATCGAAGCAGCCCTCGGCATCGGCATAGATGAACGAGATCCCCATCTCCTTCATCCGCCTGTTCACGTGCGGATTGTGGATGATCTCGCCGACAAGGTAGATGCGCTTGTTCGGGAAATTGTGGACCGTCTCGTAGGCGTAGTCGACCGCGCGGTCCACGCCGTAGCAGAAGCCGAACTCCTGGGCGAGCCGGACGCGCACGTCGCCGAATGTGTCTGTGTACCCCCGCGCGCGGATACGCTCGACGAGCGCCGACTGGTACTCGGCGTCGATGAGGGGCTTCAGGTCCTTCTTGAGCCCGAAGCCTTTGCGGAAGTACGTCTGCTCCACGATGCGCCGCTTGGGCAGGAGGGGATACGATCCGTAAGGTATGGCGCCCGTGAGGAGGCAGGAACCCTGATGGCCCGAACGCGGGTAGAGCGCGGCATGAACGTGATCGGAAGCCTGGCGCTGCTCTTCGTGTTGGTGCCCATCCTCGAGCTGGTGATCCTGATCCGGCTCGGGCAGTTCGTGGGGCTCTGGCCGACGGTCGCGATCGTGCTGCTGACCGGCGCCATTGGGGCGGCGCTCGCTCGCCTGGAGGGGATGCGCGTCTTCCTACAGTTCCAGCGGGAAGTCGCGGCGGGTCGCATACCGGGTCAGGCGATGCTCGACGGCATCTCGGTGATGCTCGGCGGCGTGCTCCTGCTCACGCCGGGCTTCCTTACCGACATCGCCGGCCTCTCGCTGCTCTTCCCTCCCACGCGACGTTGGATCCAGAGATTCGTGCGGAAGCGGCTCGAGAAGGGTGTCGCGGAGGGGTCCATCCACATCGTGGGCATGGGAGGGACGGCTGGGTTCGGGACGTGGGGAGTCGGCGAGCAGCGCGGCCCGGGCGGACCGCCGGGGCTCGATCCCTCCAAAGGGATCGTGATCGAGCCGGAAGACCGCTGAGGGCCCCGGGGCCCGAGGTTACGCGCCCCTCGGGTCCATCGTCGGCGCCAGCCGCGCCGGGCGCCGGTGCTGACTCGCTTGCTCGTAGCCGTACGCGAGCCGGAGCAGCGTGCCCTCGCTCCACGCGCTTCCGAAGAACAGGATCCCGACCGGAAGGCCGGACACATAGCCGTTCGGCACCGTGATGCTCGGGTAGCCGGCGATCGCGGCGGGTCCGGACGATCCGGCGCTGCCGACGCTGCCGTTGAGGAGGTCGGTCTTCCAAGCGTGGCGCGCCGCGGGCGAGACGATCGCGTCGAGTTGGTGCCGCTCCATGAGCGCGTCGATGCCCTCGTCCCGCGAGAGGCGGCGCGCGGTCTCTTTGGCTTCGAGATACTCGGGCGAGTCGAGCCCGCCGAGCTCGACGCACTCCTCGAAGATCTCCTGACCGAAGTAGGGCATCTCGCGGTCCGCGTTGGCGGCGTTGAAGGCGATGAGGTCGGCGAGCGTCGCCATTCCGTTCGGCCGACCTGCGGCTTCCAGGTAGGCCGCGATGTCGGCCTTGAACTCGTAGCGGAGCACGCGGCCCGCTGGCAGTCCGATGCGCGTCCGCGTGGTGAGTAGGGCCTCGTCGACGATGGTAGCGCCGGCCGAGGCCATGATGCCGATCGCTTCCTCCATCAGCCCGTCCACCGTCGGGTCCGCTCCGAAGAAGCTGCGCTCGACTCCGATGCGTGCCCCGCGCAGCCCGTCGGCGTCGAGGAACGACGTATAGTCGATGCCCGCGACGCCGGCCGCCGGCGCGGTCATCGCATCTCGCGGGTCGGCCCCGGCGAGTACCGTCAGCAGCAGCGCGGCGTCCGCGACGCTGCGCGTCACGGGTCCCGCGGTGTCCTGCGTATGCGCGATGGGGATGATGCCCGCTCGGCTGACGAGTCCCACGGTCGGCTTGAGGCCCACGACCCCGTTGAGCGAGGCCGGACAGATGATCGAGCCGTTGGTCTCGGTCCCGATCGCCGCCGCGCAGAAGTTGGCCGACGTCGCCGCGGCCGATCCCGAGGAGGAGCCGCACGGGTTCCGGTCGATCGCGAACGCATTGCCGCACTGTCCGCCGCGTCCGCTCCACCCGGAGCTCGAACGCGTGGACCGGAAGTTCGCCCACTCCGACAAGTTGGCTTTCGCGAGGATGATCGCGCCGGCTGCGCGCAGTTTCTCCGCCACGGAGCTGTCGCGGGCCGCGATGTGTCCCTCGAGCGCGTAGGAGCCCGCGGTGGTCGTCATGCCGTCTGCGGTGTCGATGTTGTCCTTCACCACGATCGGCACGCCGTGGAGGGGGCCGCGGACGGAGCCTCGCGCGCGTTCCCGGTCGAGCCCCTCGGCGATCTCCAGCGCGTCCGGATTGATGTCGATCAAGGAGTGGAGCCCTGGCCCGGCCCGGTCGAGCGCCTGGATGCGCTCCAGGTAGAGTCGGATGATCTCCGCGGAGGTCCGTTGTCCGCCAGCCACGGTTCCGACGAGCTGGGCGATCGACATCTCTTCGAGCTCGAAGGAGGCGCCCACCCACCAGGCGTCGCCAGGGGCTGCTGCGTCGCGCACGGCGGGCGTGCAGGACGTCCCAGCGACGGCGGCGGTCGCCAGGCCGGCTCCCCCGAGCTTCAGGAAGTCTCGGCGCGGCAGCCCGCCGTCCGATCCAAGTTCTCCGTTCGCATCCATAAGGACGTGACCTCCCGTGTGCGCGTCCAACGGGGAAGCCATACCTCACGGGTCGCCCTGGAGCAAGCGGACGTCCCAAAACCGAATGGCCCCAGGTCCGGGCTTGAAATAGCTTGTCCGCATGAGCCAAGACATCGCATTCCTGGAGCGTCTCCTCGACGCCGCGGGACCCTCTGGGTTCGAGGTGCGCGCGGCGCGCGTCTGGAGGGAGGAGGCCGAGAGATTCGCCGCCGACGTGCGCGTCGACGTGAACGGCAACTCGTACGCGTCCGTGAATCCCGCCGGATCCCCGCGGGTCATGCTCGCCGGGCACATCGACGAGATCGGCCTGCAGATCACGCACATCGACGAGAGCGGCTACGTCTATGTGGCCGAAATCGGCGGCTGGGACCCCCAGGTCCTGGTCGGCCAACGGGTGAAGATCCTGACGTCGCGGGGGGGCGTCAGGGGCGTCATCGGAAAGAAGGCGATCCACCTGATCGAGGTGGAGGACCGCGCGAAGGCGTCCAAAACGAAGAGCCTCTGGGTCGATGTCGGCGCCGCGACGCGCGAGGACGTGGCCAAACTGGGCGTGCGCGTGGGCGATCCCATGGTGATCGACCAGAACATGGTGCGCCTCGGAGGTGATCGTATCGCGAGCCGCGCCATCGACGACCGTATCGGAGCGTTCATCGTGCTGGAGGCTCTCCGGCTGCTCGTGGTCGACCCGCCGGTCGCGGCGGTTACCGCGGTGGCGACCGTGCAGGAGGAGATCGGCTACTCGGGCGGTGGAGCGCGCACGAGCGCGTACGCGCTCGAGCCGGACGTCGCGATCGTGGTGGACGTGACGTTCAGCACGGACGTGCCCGACGTCGAGAAGAAGGAGCTCGGAGAGCACAAACTGGGGGGTGGACCGGTGCTCTCCCGCGGCTCAGCGTCGCACGACGGCGTCTATGAGATGCTGGCGAGCGTGGCCGAGGCGGAGGGGATCCCGTACTCGGTGCAGGCCGCCCCGAAGGCGACACGCACGGACGCGGACGGCATCTACCTCACGCGCCGAGGAGTCCCGACGGGGGTCGTGTCGGTTCCGAACCGCTACATGCACTCGCCGAACGAGGTCGTGAGCCTCGCCGACGTGGAGAATACCGCGAGGTTGATCGCGGCTTTCGTCCGCGCCCTCGGACCTGGCTCGGATTTCACCCCGAGGTAGCGGTGGTGGGCACGTTGACGGCCCTTCCGGGGGCGTCTACCCTTCGTCCCCCGAATCAACCTCAGACTGGGAAGTCACGTACATGCTGGACGGCGGCGCGGTCGTGAAGGAGATCCAAGGGATGCGGGACGATGGACATCTGTCCGACGCACTCCTCAGGAAAGCGGTCCGCTCGGTCGCGACAGCTGACGACCGCTACGACTGGGTGGGCATCTACCTGGTTGGCGAGGGAGAGGAACTCTGGCTCCACAACTACGTGGGTGAGCCGACCCAGCACGCGAAGATCCCCGCGGGGGCCGGCGTGTGCGGCCGCGCGCTCGCACAGCGCCGGAACATCAACGTGAAGGACGTGAGCAAGGACGGGAACTACCTCGCTTGCTCTCCTGACACGAAGTCGGAGCTGGTGATCCTGATTCGGGCCGGGGACCAGATCTACGGTGAGATCAACCTCGACTCCGACCAGGCGGCGGCGTTCGTCGAGAACGACGAGATCGCCCTCATCGGGATCGCCGACAAGCTCGCCGAGCAGCTCGCAGCCGAGCGCCGCTAGCGTGTGACCGATCGTCCCCGCTTCCTGAACGCAGGAAACGCGGGGCCGTTCACGCTGGACGGGACGCGGACGTACCTCGTGGGGAGGAGCGCCGTGGCCGTGATCGATCCGGGCCCCGCGTCGGAGTCCCACCTTCGCGCCCTCACGCAGGCGGTCGAGAAGGCGACGAGCGTCACGGTCGTCGTCACGCACGGACACCCCGACCACGCTCCGGGAGCGAGGTCGCTGGCCGCTAGCCTCGGCACAGACCTCTGGGGTCCGGCCGGCGTGGACGGGGTGAGCCGGCCGCTCGTCGACAACGATGTCGTCTCGACCGATGAAGGGGACCTGATCGCCCTAGAAACGCCCGGGCACGCGCGGCATCACATCGGGCTCCACTGGCCCGCGCGGCGCGCGTTCTTCGCGGGAGACCTGGTGCTCGGGAAGGGCGACACGGTTTGGGTGGGCGAGTACGCTGGTTGCGTCGCGGACTACCTCGCATCGCTGGAGCGCGTGCGCTCGCTCGACCTCGCCATCATCTATCCCGCGCACGGACCGCCTCTGGAGAGCCCGGAAGAGGCGCTCGACCGGTTCGTGGAGCACCGCAGGCATCGCATTCGACAGATGGAGGCCTTGCTCGCCGAGATGCCCGGAGCGAGCGGGGAGGAGTTGCTGGAGGCCATCTACGGAAAGCAGCTTCCCGAGGGGGCGCGCAAGGCGGCACTTCGGTCCGTCGAGGTGATGAAAGCGCACGTGGAGGCCGGCCCGACGTGAGCGCACTTCCGCTGGATCCCACGGGGCGGCGGGGGTATCCTCGCTCATGACTCGATCTCTTACGGCGGCGGTGGCGCGAGCGCTCGGCGACATCGTCGGCCGCGACCACGTCATCACGGATCCGGACCGGCTCGTCGTGTACGAGTCGGACGGCCTTACGGCCTACCGCGTCGCGCCACGCGCCGTGGTGCTGCCGGGCTCGACCGAGGAGCTCGCCGCGGTCGTGAGGCTGCTGCACGGCGAGGGGATTGCCGTGATACCGCGGGGTGCTGGCACGGGACTCTCGGGAGGGGCGCTGCCCACACTCGACGGAGTCGTCGTCGGGACCGCCCGGATGAACCGTATCCTCGAGATCGATCCTGTGAATCGCCTCGCACGCGTGCAGCCGGGCGTGATCAACGCGCGCCTCACGGAAGCGACGCGCCCGCACGGGCTCTACTACGCGCCGGATCCCTCATCGCAGAGCACCTGCACGCTCGGCGGCAACGTCGCCGAGAATTCGGGCGGACCGCACTGCCTCAAGTACGGCGTGACCACCCGCTATGTGACCGGACTCAAGGTCGTGCTCGCCGGCGGCGAGATCATGGAGCTCGGCGGCGCAGGTCGCACCGCCGACGGATCGCTGGACTTGGTGGGGCTCTTCGTGGGTTCCGAGGGCTGCTTCGGTATCGCCGCGGAGATCGAGGTGAGGCTCCTTCCGCTCACGGAAGGGGTGCGCACCTTGCTGGGCATCTTCGAGACGATGGAGGCCGCTGGACACGCCGTGACCGCGATCATCTCCTCGGGGCTGGTGCCCGCGGCGGTCGAGATCGTCGACAACGCCACGATCCGCGCGGTCGAGGCGAGCGTGTACGCCGGCGGATACCCTGTGGATGCCGGGGCGGCGCTCGTGATCGAGTTCGACGGCACGGAGGCCGGGCTGGATTCCGAGGCCGACGCGGCCGAGGCCTGCTGCCACGCGGCCGGAGCCCGCGAGGTCCGGCGTGCGACGGAGGCGTCGCAGCGCGCCAAGCTCTGGAACGGGCGCAAGAAGGCGTTCGGTACCATGGGGCGGATCGCGCCCGATCTGCTGGTGCAGGACGCCACCGTGCCCCGCACGCGGCTGCCGGAGGTGCTCGCCAGCATCACCGAGATCGGCGAGCGCTACCGCCTGCGCGTGGCCAACGTCTTCCACGCCGGGGATGGCAACCTGCACCCGAACATCCTCTTCGACCGTAACGACCCCGACGAGCTGCACCGGGTCGAGCAGGCGTCTCTGGAAATCATGAAGCTGTGCGTGGCCGTGGGCGGGACGATCACAGGAGAGCACGGCGTCGGGGTGGACAAACGCGGCTACATGAAGCTCGTGCACGGGCCGGATGAGTTGGCTGCGATGGCTGAGGTGAAGCGGGTGTTCGATCCCACGGGCTTGTTCAACCCGGGCAAGGTTCTGCCGGACGTCGAGGCGGCGCACCGATGAGCGTGGCTGCGTCGGTCGTGCACCCAACATCCACGGAAGAAGTGGCGGTTACCATGCGCGCGGCCACCGCTGATGGAGTGGGAGTAGCCGTGGTCGCGTCGGGTCGCCGCTTCCACGGCGCGCGCTCGGCGGAGCGTCCGTTCCTGGTGATGTGCACGGACCGCCTGACCGGCACGGAGATCTACGAGCCGGCGGACCTGACGCTCACCGCGAAGGCGGGCACGCGACTGACGACGTTGGCCGTGGAGCTAGGGGCGCAGAAGCAGTGGCTCCCGTACGATCCGCCGCACGTAGAGGAGCGAACGCTCGGGGGTCTCGTCTCGACCGGCGAGTCCGGGCCGCTCTGGATGGGTTACGGGGAGCTCCGCAACCACGTGCTGGGGCTCACAGTCGTATGCGGAGACGGACGGGTGCTGAAGCTCGGGGGCCGCGTGGTGAAGAACGTGGCGGGCTTCGACCTCCTGAAGGCTGTCGTCGGCGCTCGGGGGCGACTCGGCGTGATCACGTCGGTGTGCGTGCGCGCGTTCCCACGGCCGGCGGTGGATCGGGTGCTGGTTCTCAGGGGTGACTCGGTCGCCGCGTTAGTGGCGGTCGCCCGCGCGGTCGGGACCGCGCCGGTGATGCCTGTGTCGAGCGTGCTGGTCGCCCCGGCGCGGGCGCCATCGGCCGGTGCGGCGCTCCTGGTGCGCCTCCATGGAGCCGAGCCGACGGTGGACGCCGATCAGAAGACGCTCGAGCGGCACTGTGGCGTGTCGTTCGAGCGCGCCGCGGACGCCGTCGGACTTCTCGCCTCGGCGCGTGACCACGTGGCGGACGCGGAGGTGGAGCTCACGCTCTCGGTTCTGCCTTCGCGCCTCGGCGACTCGCTCGTGGCAGTGCGCGACGTGCTCGGCGACGTCCCGTTCGCGGCCGACACGTACAAGGGCTTCGCGCGCGTGGCCGCTGGTGAGTCGGACTCCGAGGCCACGAGCAGGCTTCGCACTCGCATCGAGTCGCTCGGCGGCGCGCTCACCGCTCGCGCGACCGACAGAGCGCGGGACGTCGCGGGCCTCGGTTCACGCATGGCTCCGTCAGCGGCGGCACTGACGCAGCGCCTGGAGAGCGTATTCGACCCGAAGGGCGTCCTCTGGCCGTGTCGGCCGTGAGCGTGCCACCCGGCGGCGTGACGTCGCGTCTCGCACAGGAGCTCGAGGTCCAGCGCGAGCGCCTGCTTCCCTGCGTCCATTGCGGCTTCTGTCTGCCGGCCTGCCCGACCTACAACCGCCTGGGCGACGAGAACGACTCCCCGCGGGGTCGACTGCACCTCATGAAGGCGGTCGTCGAGGGTCGGCTCGACCCCGCGTCCGATGCGTTCCACACGCACATCGACCGGTGCCTCGGCTGCAGGGCGTGCGAGCCCGTGTGCCCGTCGGGCGTGGAGTACGGAACCTTGCTCGAGCTCGCTCGGCACACGGCCGCCGAACACCGGCCGCAGGGGCGTCTGACTCGCATGCTCCTGTTCGTGATGGCGTCGCGCGCGCTCCGCTCGTTGTTGTTCGCGGGCGGACGGGTGCTGCGCGCCAGCGGGCTAGCCGCACTCGGTGCACGCGCGCTCCCGAGTGCGGGCGTGCTCCGAAGCGCCCGCTTCGGCCTGGCGATGCTCGCTGCAACCGCGGCGTGGCGCATGCCTGGCGTCCGCAGTTCCCGGGGAGTGGCGGCGCCCGTGAGCGACGACGCCAAACGCGGGACAGGCCGTCGCGTCGCCGTGCTCACCGGCTGCGTGCAGGAGGGCCTGTACGGGCGCGTGAACCAGTCGACGATGCGCACGCTCGAGGCGAACGGGTTCGAGGTCGTGGAGGTGAAGGGCCAAGACTGCTGCGGCGCGCTCCACGCGCACGGCGGCGATCTCGACCGGGCACGCGCGTTGGCGAAGACGAACGTCGAGGTTTTCCTGGCCTCAGGAGTCGATCTCGTCGTGGTGAACGCGGCGGGGTGCGGTGCCGCGATGAAGGAGTACGGGACGCTGCTCGAGTCCGACGGCGATGATCACGCGCGCGCCCGGGATCTCGCGTCGCGCGTGCGCGACGTCACCGAGGTACTGGCGGAAGTCGGGCCCCGCCGCGGCGCTGCGGTCGAATGCAGCGTCGCGTACGACCACCCGTGCCATCTATTGCACGCGCAGCGCATCTCGCGGCCCCCGCTCCAGGTTCTGGACGCAATCCCCGGCGTCGAGGTGCGGGTCATCGCGAACGCGGAGGAGTGCTGCGGAGGCGCAGGGATCTACGGGATCACGCACCCCGATCTGGGCGGCCGCATCGGCGCCGACAAGGTGGCCGCGGTACGCGCCGTGGGCGCGGATGCCGTCGCGACGCCCAATCCCGGCTGCATGATGCAGATCGGGGCGGGGCTCGTCATGGACGGCGCGCCCGAAGGCGTCGTGCATCCCGTCGAGCTCCTGGACGAGAGCTACCGGCGAGCCGGCTACTACGGGGAGCCGAGTACCCAGCGATCCCCGGGATGAGGGGGCGAGAGCGAGCCGCGGCGCTTCTCGACTACCTGCGGGGACGCCGCGACGCGATGGTCGACCTGCTCGTCGAGATCGCCTCGCTCGAATCGCCGAGCGACGTGCCCGCGGCGCAGGCCCCCGTGCAGGCCCGCCTCACGCGCGCGCTCGAGGAGCGCGGCTTCATGGTCCGGCACATCGCCGGCCGCGCCACCGGCGGGCACCTGTATGCTCGGCCCGCGACCAGGATGCGGGGGCGCGCCTGCCAGCTCCTCATCGGGCACTCCGACACCGTGTGGCCGCTCGGCACCACCGGCTCGATGCCCGTCGTGGTGGAGAGCGGCCTCGTGCGCGGACCCGGCACTTTCGACATGAAGGCGGGGCTCGTACAGGGAATCTTCGCCTTGGAAGCCCTGTCGGCTGGCGGCCTGGAGGCCCCGGCGACGCCCATCTGGATCATCAACTCGGACGAAGAGATCGGGAGCCCCGAGTCGAAACGCTGCGTCCGCCTCGTCGCGCGCCATGTGGCGCGTGCGTTCGTGCTCGAGCCCGCCTACGGACCCGAGGGCCGATTGAAGACGGCGCGGAAGGGAATCGCCCACTTTCGTGTCACGGTCCGGGGGATTCCGGCGCACGCTGGGCTCGACCCGACCGCGGGCGCCTCGGCGATCGTCGAGATGGCGGACGTGATCCTGCGTCTGCACGCGCTCACAGATCTCGAGCGCGGCACGACCGTGAACGTCGGCATCGTCCGCGGGGGCACGCGCCCTAACGTTGTGGCTGCCGAGGCATCGGCGGAGGTCGACGTGCGCGTCGTCACCCTCGCGGACGGCGAGAGGATCGCGCGCGAGATCCACGCGCTCGAGCCGCGCACGCGCGGCACGACGATCCACGTGGACGGTGGCCTCGAGGTCTCGCCGCTCGAGCGGACGAGCCGGAACCGCGCCCTCTGGCGGCAGGCGCACGCCGCGGGTGAGAGACTAGGGCTCGACCTCCAGGAGTACATGGCCGGAGGCGGCTCGGACGGCAACACGACGAGCCAGTTCACCGCGACGCTCGACGGGCTGGGCCCGATCGGCGACGGTGCCCACGCCCGACACGAGGCGGTGTCGATCGACGGCATGGTCGAGCGAGCGGCCCTGCTGGCGGAACTCCTGATGGCCCCGGTGGAGTCGGCCTGAAGCGATGAAGGTCGAGCGAGCCGTCCTCCGGGAGATCGGGCTCGAACTCCGCGAGCCCTTCCGGACCCGACGCGGCACGGTGCACCATCGCCGCGTCCTCCTCCTGACGCTGGAAGGAGAGGGGCTGGAGGGGTGGGCGGAGTGCGTGGCCGGGGTCGACGCGTCGTTTCCGGAGACCGTCGACACCGCCTGGCGCGCGCTCGAAGAAGGGCTACTGCCGCGCGTCGTGGGCCGCCAACTCACGCGCCCTGAGGAGGTGCTCTCGTGGGGCTCCGGGCTCGGCGACCACAGGATGGCGCTGGCCGCCGTGGAGATGGCCGCCTGGGACCTGGGAGCTCGCGCGGAAGGAGTCTCGCTCGCTCGGAAGCTCGGCGGCGAACGCGCGAGCGTGGAGGTGGGAGTGAGCATCGGCCTACAGCCGTCCGATGCTCGGCTCGAAGAGGTCGTGGCCGGCTATCTCGCCGATGGCTACGAGAGGGTGAAGATCAAGATCGAGGCCGGCCGCGACGTGGAGATGCTGGCTAGAGTTCGTGAGCGGTTTCCCCGAGTGCGACTCTGGGCGGACGCGAACGCGGCCTATACGCTGGCCGACGCTCCGCGCCTACGCGAGCTCGATGCCCTCGGCCTGGAGCTGCTCGAACAGCCGCTGGCGGCGAACGACCTCGTCGGGCACGCACGGCTCCAGGAGATGCTCACGACCCCGCTATGCCTCGACGAGTCGATCGGGTCGGAAGCGGATGCTCGTCGCGCCCTGGAGTTGGGAGCCTGCCGCGTCGTGAACCTGAAGCCCGGTCGGGTCGGAGGACTCACAGAGAGCCTGCGCATTCACGACCTGCTGCACTCGGCAGGGATACCGATCTGGTGCGGCGGGATGCTCGAATCGGGGATTGGCCGAGCACACAACCTCGCGCTCGCGTCCCTCCCGGGGTTCACGCTCCCCGGCGACATCTCCGCGAGCAGGCGGTACTGGGTGCGGGACATCGTGACGCCGGCGCTAGAGCTCTCTGCCGGCCGCATGGCCGTGCCGAGCGCCCCCGGCATCGGCGTCACGGTCGATCTCGAGCGCGTGCGCGCGCTGACCGTGCGGGAGGCCGTGCTCGCGGCGCCCAGCGCTCACGCGCGGACCGGGCGCAAGCACCAGGGGCAGTAGCGCCAGCCGCGCTCCAGGACCTCCCCGCAGGCGCAGCGACGCATGCGCTTCTGTCCGCAGTCCGGGCAGGCCAGCGCGCCGACGGGTACGCCCGAGCCGCAGTGTCGACACGGGACGCTCGTCCCCTCCGCGGCGTGTAGCAGCCGCGCGATCTCTTGGGGCGTGGTGAGGCCGCCCGCTACGGCGCGCCGGGCGTCGGAATCGAGACCCTTCATCCCGGCGTCGCGAGCCAGACGCCGAAGACGCGCGGACGAGCCGCCTCCCGAGATCTCGTCGCGCAGCGCGTCGGTGAGCGTCAGCACTTGGTAGACCCCCGTGCGGCCCCGGTGTCCGTCGAGGCACGCGTCGCAGCCTCGACCGCGACACGTCGTGCAGACGCGGCGCACGAGGCGCTGCGCCACGACCCCCGAGAGGCCGCCGGCGACCAAAAACGGCGGCACGCCCATGTTGAGCAGACGCGTGACCGCACCCGGCGCGTCCGTCGGGTGAATGGTGGAGAGGACGAGGTGGCCGGTGACCGCCGCGGTCATGGCGATCTCGGCGGTCTCCCGGTCGCGGATCTCTCCGATCATCACCACGTCGGGATCCTGGCGAAGCACGGCGCGCAGCGCCTCCGCGAACCCCAGGCCGACCTTGCGATCCACCTGGATCTGACTCGCGCCGGGCAGCCGGTACTCCACCGGGTCCTCGAGCGTCACGACGTTGCGCGTCACACGGTCGAGCTCCGACATCGCCGCGAAGAGCGTAGTGCTCTTGCCGCTGCCCGTCGGGCCCGCCGCGAGCACGACACCTTCCCCGCGCGCGAGAAGGCGACGCAGCGCCGCGAGGTCGTCGCTCGACATGCCGAGTCCTTCGAGCGATCCCGCAGCGGCGTCGGAGTCCAGGATGCGCACGACGGCTTTCTCGCCGCCGTTCACTGGGAGCGTGCTCACGCGCAGCGTCAGGCGTCGGCCCCCGTGCTCGAACGGGATGCGGCCGTCCTGCGGGTGCCGCCTCACCGAAATGTCCATCCCGGCGATCACCTTGATGCGCGAGAGCACCGCGCGTCGTGACGCGGCGGGAAGGTCGAGTGTCTGACGTAGGAGACCGTCCACGCGCAGGCGGATGCGCACGTCCTCGCCGGTCTCCTCGACGTGGATGTCGCTCGCGCCACTGTCGATCGCCTGGCGCAGAATGCGATCCACGAGCCGCACGACCGGAGCCCGCCGGGTGGCGCGCTCGAGTGCCTCGCGCTCTTCGCTGATCCCGGTGGCGCGAAGCTCCTGGGGCAGCGCCCCGACCAACTCGACGAAATCGTCTCCGTAGTGGACGAGGATTCCCTCGGCGACGGCATCGGGCGAGGCGACCACGACGTTCACGCGGCGGCCGCTCTGGAACTGCAGGTCGTCCACGGCGGCCAGGTCGAGCGGGTCGGCCATGGCGGCCCTGAGGGTTCGCGCGGTCACGCTCAACGGGAGGAGCGCGTGCGCCTTCACGACCTCGGGCCGGACGGCTTCGAGCGCCCCGCGCTCGGCCGCCAACGGCGGCGGGGCGTACGGGAGCCCTAGCTGGATCGAGAGCGCCTTGGCGACGTCCTCGCCCGATGCCTGGCCAGCCCGGACGAGCGCTTCGCCGATGCGCTCCCCTCGGGTGCGTGCGGCCCCCAGGAACTCCTCGAGCGCCGCGGAGGTGAGGCATCCCGCCTCGACGAGGAGCTGGCCTAGGATCCGGGGACGCGTCGTCACGCCGGAGAATGGCGCGACGCATCGGGCGCGGGGATGGCGGGAAGGGACGGACTAGGCCCTACACCCCGAGCAGACCCAGAATGAATGGGGTGACCTCGCGCAGGTCCCCGAGCGCCGCTGCGTCCTCGGCCCCCGGACCGGTCGCCAGTCCGAGCGCCGGGTTCCGGGTGTGTCCGCCGCGCACGTCCTCTAGGTTGCCGTGGTCGCTCGCCACGAGCAGGAGCGTGTCCGACGGCAGCTCGGACACGACGCCGCCGAGGAACTCGTCGACGCGCTCGAGGGCCTCGAGCGCCCGATCCATGTCCTGCGCGTGGCCCGCCGTGTCCGTGGCATAGTGCGCGAAGAGCGTCAGGTGGGCATCGCGGCTGATGCGCGCGAGGTTCAATCCCGCTTGTCGCGCGGTGATGTCAGGCAGCCCCTCGTGACCCAGATGCCTGCGCCAGCCGTCGTTGATGATCTCGCTCGCGACGGCGCGCCCCTGGTGGAGGGTATCCTCGTGACGGTCGAGCACTCCCGCGGCGCGTGCGGCCAGCGGAGGGCCGGCCAGGTGCCTCCCTCCCTTCGGTCCCGGCCACCCCGTCGGGTACGCATTCGCGAACGCCACCGTTCGTCCGGCGTCAGCCGCGCGTCGCAGCACGTTCCGTTCTTCAAGGAGGGGACGCAGCCGAACCGGCGTCCACGGGCCGAAGTGACGCCCGTAGATCTGGGCGGCGCTCTCGCCGGTGAGGAGGGCAACCTGCCCGGTCCCGCTCTGCGGCGTGCCTTCGACGTCGAGGGTGGCGGCCAGCGGAAAGGCGCAGCCACAGGGTCCCGCCGTGCGGAGCCGGTCGAGCGTGGGCACGGCCCCGCCCAGGACGGCCAAGAGGGTGGGCAGCCGCTCGCTCGCGAGAAGGAGCGGATTCACGTCCTGGTTGGACGGCCCGATCCCGACACCGTCGAGGAAGACCAGCAGGATGCGGGCAGGTCGGATCACGCTCCGACCCCGTCGAGACTCGGCGGCTACTCCGCCGGGCGCAGGTCGACGGTGACCTGGACCTGCACGTGCCCCATGTCGGCGCGGTCACGGAGCGCGTCCCGGAGGCGGGGCTCGAGCTTCTGGTGCGCGGCGAGGATGCCCTCGCGGAGGTGTCTGCGGAGGATCTTGAGCGCGTTCACGTCCGCACGGCTCGTCTTGGTCTCTTTCTTCGCATCCGCGACCTGGTACGCCTTGATCTCGAACGGCGACACGCCGACGTCGTCGAAGCGGTCGTGGTCGAGATACTGGACCGAGATGCTGATGTCCCCACGCGCGTGGTGATGGTGGATGTCGCCGACGGCTTGGAACCGAGAGGCCAGCCGGCCGAGCTCCGCCCGCCCGGCCGCCCTGGTATAGGCGCGATCGAGGATCTGGAAGATCCGCTTGAGGCGCTCGGTCGTGGTCGCGTCGAGGTCGGGGATGGTCGTGTCGAGATCGCGACCCATCGCCTGACGGTCGACGTAGAGTCCCGCGCTCTCTGCGTCGCGATTCCTGGCGCGATCGATGTTCTCGAGGATGCGGTCGGGATTGGTCCGGAAGCTCATAGGATGCGTCTTTTCGCCGAATGCGCCCGGTCCCAGGGACAGGGAGATCCTCAGGATATCAGGTCCCGACGGGGCGGCCAAGTCCGCCACCCCGAAGATTCCGCCCCCGCTCTGCGTAGGCTACACTGTCACCCGATTCGACCGACCGCGCCTAGGCCTACGTCGCGTCGGTCCTGAGTCCCAAAGTGGAGACATCGGATGCGCGCACGCATCACTTCTTGGTCGACCGACGTGGACATGCAGAGTCGATGAGCGAGGCTCGAATGGCCGACACCCCCGCTCCGGCGGTTCCGGCCCTCCCGCGCCGTCTCCTCGACACGTTCTTCAGCCCGGGCAAGATGGTGGAAGCGGTCGCGCGGGAGCCGCGGTGGCTCGGCGCGCTCCTCGTCTCGATGGTGCTGGTCGCAATTTCGACGGCGCTCATTCCGCCGGAACTGTTCGCCGAAGTGCAGCGGAGGGCGGCGCTCCAGCGCGGGATCTCACCTCCGCCGATGTCGGCCGATACACTCCGCCTCATCCGCATCTTTTCCGTCGCGGGCGGTGCGCTGGCCATCGGGATCATCTCGTTCGTGATCACCGGGTTGTACACGCTGATCTTCGCGTTCATTCTCGGGGACGAGGGGACGTACCGTCAGTACCTCGCCGTCATGACACACGCCATGGTGATCCCGTCGCTCCTGTCGCTCGGTCTGGTTCCGTTGCGCATCGAGACGGGCGACCCACAGTTCACACTCAGCGTCGGGAGTTTCCTGGTCTTCCTCGAACCGGGGTATGTCCTGAACGTGTTCAGGCTCCTGGACCTGACGCAGTTCTGGTCCTCGGCGGTCGTTGCTCTGGGGGTCCACCAGATCGACCGCCGGCGCGGTGTCGGCAGCGCATTCGCCATCCTGTTCGGCTTCACGCTCGCGGTCGCGCTGATCATCGCGCGGTTCCTGCCGACAGACCGATGATCCGAGCCGACGCAGGCGCGTAGAATGTTTCCGCTGAGCGCCGGTCTCATCGGATGGCTCACCCTGCCCGGGTTCCGCATGCCGTCAAAGCGATCTCTCTTCGCCATCTTCGGCGCTTACGCCCTGGTCTCGGTCGTAGGCGCCAATAGCGCCGAGGCGCAGTTGGCCCCTGGTCCGCTGCTCGACGCCTCGGCCCAACTCGGCGCGATCGAGATCGACGGGGTTCTCGACGAGCCCGAGTGGGAGCGCGGCCACGTCTTCACGGGCTTCACGCAGCGGGAGCCGGTGGAGGGCGAGCCGGCCGAGCACGACACCGAGGTACGCGTGCTCTTGGGCGACGGAGCGATTTGGATCGCGGCGCGCATGTGGGACTCGGAGCCCGACCGGATCGAAGCCCGGCTCACGCGCCGCGACACCGAGGGTGAACACGACGAGTTCGCGGTGATGTTCGATCCGGACCTGGACGGTCTGACGGGTTACGCCTTCGCCGTGAACGCCGCCAACGTGCAGCGCGACGTCTACTTCTTCGAGGACGACAAAGAGGATGGTGCGTGGGACGCCGTCTGGGCGTCCGGCGTCCGCATCGACGCGCAGGGGTGGACCGCCGAGCTGCGCATCCCCCTCTCGCAGATCCGCTACGAAGCGTCGGCCGATCCCCAGCCGTGGGGCGTCAACTTCTATCGCCGGCGTGTGTCGAGTAACGAAGAGACGCACTACGCCCTCGTGTCCGGCCTCCGGCGGGGCAACGTGAGCCAGTGGACTCGCATGAACAACGTGCTCGTCCCGAACTCGGCCCGGCGGCTCGAACTGCTCCCTTACGTGGTGAGCAGCGTACACCGCGGCGCCTCCGTCCCAGGCGACCCGTTCTTCGATGGTACGGACGGCGACGCCCGTGTCGGACTGGATCTGAGCTACGGGCTCGGTGCGGCATTCACTCTGGACGCGACGATCAACCCGGACTTCGGGCAGGTCGAGGCCGATCCGGCGGTCATCAACCTGAGCGCGTTCGAGACGTTCTTCGAGGAGCGCCGACCGTTCTTCGTCGAGGACGCGCGGGTGTTCGACTTCGGGCTTTCGGCAGGGGGGCGGCTCCTCTACAGTCGGCGGGTAGGTCGCGCACCGCAGGGCGGGGTGCCGAGCGGCACCCTCTTCACCGACAGGCCCACGAACGCCACGATCCTCGGCGCGGCCAAGCTGACCGGTCGAACCACGAACGGCCTCTCCATTGGAGCGCTCGCCGCAGTCACGGGCAGCGAGCACGGCGCCGCACTGTATACAGGCGGCACAAGGGACGACTTTCTGGTCGAGCCGCGCTCCGAGTTCGGGGCGGCGAGCGTGGTCAAAGACTTCCGGGGAGGGGCATCGCAGCTCGGCATACTCGGAACTGCCATGCGCCGGGACCTGCCCTCGGACGGGCTTTTCGACTGGCTGCCCTCTTCGGCCTTCAACGGCGGTGTGCGCTTCAACCACCAGTGGGCCGACCGGGCCTGGGCGGTCTTCGGGTACCTCGCGGGGAGCTACGTCCGCGGTGACCAGGCGGCGATCACTCGGATCCAGCGCTCGAGCGTCCACTACTTCCAGCGCCCCGACGCGACCCGCTTCGCGCTCGATCCGACGGCGACGTCGATCAGCGGCCGCGACTGGCGACTGACGCTCGAGAAGCGGAACGGCGAGCACTGGACGGGTTCCGTCTGGGCCGCGGAGGTGACGAAGGGGTTCGAGGTCAACGACCTCGGATACTCGACGCGGACCGAGGTGCTCGATGGCGGGGCCGCCGTGTCGTATCGCGAGATTCGGCCAGGGAGCGTGTTCCGCAACTACAACATCGGTGTGCGTAGTATCCGCAACTGGAGCCACGAGGCGCTCGACGACGAGGTCGGGTCAATGGGTGTGTAAACGAGTCAGGCGGCTGCCTTCCGCTGCTGTGACGGGACGGGCTTTCCGTCCACGAACTTCCTACCCTCGTACACGTCGCTGAGCAGGTGGGGTGCGTCCAACCTGCGGAACTGTTTCTCCGCCACGGTGAGGAGCTTCCAGATGAGGGCCGTGGCGCTGTCGACCTTCTTGTACCGCTTCGCTGCGCCCGTCCTCAGGCGAACGCTCGCGAACGGGCTCTCGAT